>CADECY010000023.1:0-57716 GCA_902825945.1 uncultured Acidobacteriota bacterium | reverse complement strand
CCATGGCTGCGGATCGCACTCACCACCCGAGATGCGCCAGTGGTGCACATCCGGGAACTGGCCGAACGAAGCGGTTCGCGGTGGGGATACTCTTGCTGGCTTTGCCGGTCCTCGGTCAACAGACTATCTTCGACGTGCCGTCAGCCGACGTCTCGCCCAGAGGTGGCTGGTTCTACCAGCACCAAACCGTTGCGAGGGCCTGGTCTGGCGAGCGCCGCTGGGTGCAGACCAACGCCGTGGGTGTCGGGCTTGGGCACGAGTTCGAAGTGGACGCAACTTGGTTCAACGTGGAGCGGGGCGCGCTACGGGAGTCGGCGCCTAGCGCCGGATTCAAGTGGAGTCCGCGCTTGACCCCAGCGGGGGCGGCCGTGCCGCTACGCTTCGTCGCGGGTGAGATGGTGCAATTTCGTGCCGATTCACCCCGCTTGGGAAGTTGGACCTATGCCATGGTGAGCGCCGAGCTGCCGAGGTCACGTACGCAAATCACCGGCGGTGTCACGTCCGGATCGCGTGTTCTTTTTGGCGAGAGGACCACCGGAGTGTTGGCCGGTGTGGAGGAACATCTGAGCGACCGGTGGATGTTGCAAGCGGATTGGTTCTCGGGCGGTCACGATCTGGCTTACCTCATTCCCGGCGTAGTCTACAGGACGTCGCCGCACTGGATGGTGTCGCTGGGTTACCAGATTCCCAACCGCCGCTCCGGCGGCTTTGGCGCGATCGTTTTCGAGTTGACGCGCGTCCCGCGAGAGTGACCCAGACGGGCAGTGCCTCTTGTACGCGCCACATCAGAACAGGATCTTCAATCCGAACTGCAACTGCCTCGGGTTGTTGTCCTGCGCCCGGATCACGCCGAAGTTCGGCGACGTCACCGTTCCGTCCGGACCACCGAAGCGTACCCGGTTGAACAGGTTGAACGCTTCCGCGCGGATCTGCACCCGCCACCGCTCGGTGATCGCGATGTCCTTCGACACGTTGATGTCCTCCGAGAAAATGCCGGGAGAGCGGGCCTTCGGGTTGTTGCGCGTTGCGTTGCCCAATCGTGAATCGAGCCACTCCGCCGGAACCTGTTGGAACGATCCGCGGTTCCACCAGCGGTCGCGGAACGGATCGAACTTCTCGCCGCCGATCGAGCCGCGCCAATTGTCGTACGAACTCACGAACGCGCGATTCCCGCCCTCGAGAGGATAGATGGGCGGGTTGACTCCCGGACTCACGCCCATCGGCACGCCCGAGGCGTACTGGAGGAATCCCGCTATGTTCCATCCGCCGAGTGCCGCGTTACCCGCGCGTCCGAACGCCCACTTCCTGCCTTTGCCGAACGGGAGCTCGTAGGTGAAGGCGAACTTGGCGTTATGGGTCTGGTCGTCGTTGCTGAGCCCCTTCTCGAGCCGCCGGTTGTAGTGATCCACCGGCGCCGTGAAGACTTGATTGGCATTGTCGGCATCGGTGAAGAACTTCGACAGCACGTACGACCAGACGAGCGTCATGCCCTGCGCGAATCGCTTGTCGTACTTGACGATCATCGCGTGATAGCTCGAGTTGCCGCTCTTGTCTCCGCCAGCGCGATACGTCTCGATTCCGCGGAACTGTGGGAACGGCTGCAGCGCCTGTTGCACGGTGGCGTTGAACCCTGCGTACGGAATCGGAATGTTGGCCGCGCGCGCCGCGGGCGAGTTGATGTTACTGCGCAGCAGCGTGGGTCCGTACTGCTCGAGGAACCGCGGATCCAGTTGATTGATGTTCACCAGCCCCGCCGTCAGGTGGACTCCCTTCGTACCCGTGTAGCCCACCGAGACCACGCCGGTCTTTGAAACCTGATGCTGAACGTCGAAGTTCCACGTCCAGTATTCCGGAGGCCGGCCCGAGTCGTTTTCCGGCCAGTACGACACGCTCGCGACGCCGTTGTTCCGCTCCGGCCGCAGATCGGGCAACGGCGGTGGTGGAGGCAGTCCGCGATCGAGCAGAGTCGGGAAGTTCGTGATCTCGGTATCGGTCGAGGTGAAGTTCACGTTGAGGATCAGCCCATCGAGGTGTGTACTGCCCGCCGTGGTCTTGACCGCCGAGAACGAGCGTCCGCCATAGAATCTCATGACCGTGCCCTCGCGCAGCTTGTAAGCGGCGCCGAGCCGCGGCGACCACGCGCGCCGGAATCCGTCGAACAACATGTCGCGCCCGACTCGTCCCGCGCCCGTGCCCGACCAGATCATCGCGCCCGGCCTTCCGCCCGCGCCTGGATTCGGCACGCTCGGATCGAAGTCGGAGAAGCCCGCCACCTCGCCGCATGTGTAATCGTTCAGCGCCGATTCCGACACCTTGATGCCGAGACACGCGCCCCCGAGCACGGGTTGCGTGTACTCGTAGCGCACTCCGAGATTCAGCGTCAGCTTCGGGGTCACGCGCCAATCGTCCTGGAAGAATCCGCCGAAGTACTTCCAATTCTGAATCACCTCGCGCGGAGTCTCATAGCCCACCGTGTTCGGATATCCGAGCAGGAACGATGCGAATGCATTCCCGGTATTCCGCGACTGATCGCCCGGCGCCGCCGTCGCAAGCTGCGTGAAGCTCGCCGACCCGTTGGGCCGCTGTTGTCCGCCGCCGAACCAGCGGTCGCGCGTGAAGAAGAAACCGGCCTTGAAGGTGTGCGAGCCGCGCACCACCGTCAGGTTGTCCATGATGTGCCAGTTGCGGCCCTTGTCCACGCCGCCGGCCGACGTGCTCCAGCCCGTGTATTCAGTGAAGCTGAACGGCGGCAACCCGAAGTCCGGACCCGGCGCGCCGCGCCAGCCGAGCTTCTCCGCCCACTTCGCGTTGCTGTCGAGCGCGTTGAGGCCGTTGAGTTCGCCGCGTTCCTTCTGATACGAGAAGCGAAGGCTGTTGAGTACGCGCGCGCTGATCGTCCGGTCCCACGAGAGCCGGGCCGAGGTGTTCTGCCGCGCCCACACCGTCTGGCCGTTGAACGGCTGCGGCAATCCCGGAGGATTGTTGTTGTTCGCCTGGATCTCCCAGATGCCGTGATGATAGAGGCCGGAGAGCCGGTCCTTGCTTCCGATATTGTGATCGCCGCGAATGCTGTACTTGTTCCACGGCTCCACCATCGAACCTTCATCGCGGAAATAGTTGAGCCGTGGGCCCGGCCGGTTCGGCACCATGTCGGCGGGACGGAATCCGGCGTATCGCGATGCAACAGTCGAGAAACGTGTTCGCGGAACCGTGTTGTTGGGGAACAGATCCCGTTCGAAGCCGCCGGCGTCGCGAGCCCGCGTGCTAGCCGGATCGTAGATCGGTATCATCGCGCCCGCCGCGTTGGTCCAACCGCGGAAATCGCCCTCGTACATCGCGGGGAGCGGGATCGTGTTGAACGACGGCTGATTGCCCGCGCGATTCCGGAAACCCTCGTAATTGAAGAAGAAAAACGTGCGGTTTCGACCGCTGTAGACCTTCGGAATCCACACTGGGCCACCCACTGTTCCACCGAAGTCGCTCTGCTTCAACACAGGCCGCCGCGCGGCGAAGAATCCGCGCGCGTCGAGCGCATCATTGCGGAGGTATTCGTACAAGCTGCCGTGGATGTCGTTGGTGCCGGACTTCGTCTCGAAGTTGATGATGCCCATCGCGCGCCCGAACTCTGCCTTCATGCCCGTGGTCTCGACGGTGAACTCGCTGATCGCATCGATCGACACCGAACTGATCGGAGCCCGCTCGCGCATGTAGACCGTGGTGCCCGAGGAGAGCGACGACCCGTCCATAAGCATGTCCCAACCGGCTTGCTGTCCGCCGCCGATCCGGAACATGCCGACGGTCTTCGCTTCTGGCGCGATCACCGCGATGTTGAACACGTTGCGGATGCGGCCCGCGACCACGAGCGGAAGGTCCTGCACCAGCTTGTTCGTGATGCTGGTGCCGACGCGGGTGCTTTCGGTTTCGATCGGCGCGACCTGGCCCGAGACCTCCACCGTTTCGCTGACGTTGCCGAGTTCCATCGTGACGTCGAGCCGCAAGGTGACCCCTGCGTTCAGCGTGACGTTGTCGCGAACCGACCGCTTGAACCCGGCCGCTTCCACCTCCACGCGATAGCCGCCGATCACCAGTGAGGGCAGCGTGAAGTTGCCGCTATCGGTCGACTCGGTGGCGGCTCGCGCCCCGGTGTCGATGTGGACCACAGTGACTTTTGCCTGAACGACGGCCGCTCCGGTTGGATCCGTAACAAGGCCGGTTAGAGTGCCACGATTGAGCTGCGCCCAGGAAAATCCCGAAAGCAAGCAAGAAAGACCGAGCATCCGAACTGCGTGCATGTAGCCTCCCGTATCGTCTGATTCGAGTATGGGTGCAAGTATACACCGGCCCGCCGGCGCCTGCAGCGGGTATTCTCCTTTTCTCTCCGTCGATGCCTCGAACCAGCGAGGAGCGTGAGTCTATCGCTTGTTGGAGGAATCCATCGGCAACGCGCCGGCATCCGAATCGGCGATGTCGAAGTCGCCCTGGTTGGCGTTGGTCCCTTGGTAGTCGAGATGATTGAATTCGTCGTTGTACCGCAGAGACGACGCCTTCGCCTTGATCGTGACGGAGACGGGCCACGAGACGTTGTTGGTGACGGTGATGGGTCTCGTCGTGTCGCGGCCCCGGATGTAGGAGGCTTCGAATCCGCCCTTGTCTCCGAAGCCGAGACTCATGCCCATCTCCGTGATGAGCTGCCTGATGGGAACGTACTGGAATCCGATGAACTGCCGGCCCGCGTAGCGTACGCGGATCACCGAACTCTGGCGCACAGGGCGGCCGGAGCCGGGCGGGTCGCCAGCGGCCTTGAATGGCCACAGGCGGATGAGGCAGAACAGACGTCCGCTGAGCATGTGCCAGATGTTCTCCATCGCGACGCGCTCGTCTGATGTGGCGCGGGAATCCAGCAGGCCCATGACGCCGCCCGGACCATCGATGCCGCCGATCTTCCGGTCGCGCAATTGGACTCGATCCCAGTTGCCCTCCTTTACCCAATAGGACCACATGGCATGACAGAACTTGTGCGGCGAGGGGCTCTCGCCGAAGTTGCACGAGCAAGGAACACTGCAGGTGCATGCCTCCGAGAACTGGCCTTTGATGCGCCATTTGCGCGGTTCCGGTTTCTGCTGGGCGAGGGCGGCCGAAGAGATGAGGCTCACGGCGGCGAGCAAGATCCGGGTCATTTGGGTGGCGGAGCGGGGTCGGATATCTTCTTCACGATAGCCCAAGCCGGGCCGAGCGGAAACACGGGACTGATTTGACCCGGTTGCAGCGCCGCGAGTTTCGTGCGAAGGTCTTCGCGCAGATCGGCCGGACGCGCGCTGAAGAAGCCGCCGTGTGGCGCGTTGGGATCGATGGAGTGGGCGGTGGCGAGCGCAGCGAAATCGTCGCCCGCGTCGAGGCGCTTGCGCAGAAGCGCGGCTTCGTCCGAGGTCCGCACCACCAGGATCTGGTATTCGCCGCCCGATTCGGCGAGACGCCCGCGGATCTCCATGGCCAACGGGTCCGCTGGTCCGAGTGACTTCTCGACGATCGCGAGCGCGCGCTGGTAGGTGGAGACCGATTGGGAAATGGCTCCGCGTGCCTGTTGCAAGGCCGCGAAGCTCATCAGCGTTGCGGCGGCTTCCGGATGCTGCGCGCCAAAGACCTTCTCTTCGATCTCGATCGCTTGCCGGTAGAGGGATTCGGCTTGAATCAGCTTGCCCTGCCGCCAGCGGAGCAGCGCGAGATTCGCGAGCGCCACGGCCGCGAACGCCTCGGCGCCCTCCGCTCCGCGCCATGCTTCGGCCGCGCGCTCGAGGAGCGGCTCGGCCTCGGCAAGCTTCTTCTGTTGCAGCATCAGGTACCCGAGCGCGTTCGCCACTTCGGCGGTGATGGGATGGGCAGCGCCGAAAGTTCTTTCGCGGATGGCAAGGGCGTTGCGATAGAGCGGCTCGGCCTCCGCATAGCGGCCCTTCTCAACATCGATTCCGGCGAGGTTGTAAAGAATCGTGGCGAGCCGCGTGTCACCGGGCCCGGCGAGATATGAGTAGGCGTCGCGCGAGCGCTGGAATAGTTGGCCCGCGCGTTCCGAGTCGCCCTGAGCGAACAAGAGCGCGCCGAGGTCATTGAGGCTCGACGCGACGTCGAAGTCCGGCGGGTCGCGCCGCTGATCGAGCAACGCGAGTGCATCAACAGCGGCCTTGGAGGCCTCCTCCTGCCTGCCGCGCCGGTAGAGATCGCCCGCCGCGCGGACCGCGTCAACCAAACGGTCCGCCGCGGCGGCTTGAACGGCGGCGGCAAGCAGGAGAAGAAGTGCTACCAAGTCAGGCGGCCCGTCAACTGGAGATTCCGCGGTCCGTTCTGCGAGAACTGATTGAGAATGATTCCCGTCGTCGAATCCGGCAACCGCGTGCCCGGCATGTTGAACGCGTTGAAGAAGTCGATGTTGAAGCGCAGGAACATCGATTCCCTGAGTTGAAACGCCTTGAACGCGGAGGCATTCATCGACCACACCATCGGGCCGAGCAGGTACTGATTCCGCATCGGATGGAGGTTGGTATCGAGCGTGGTGCGTTGCAGAGTTCCGTCCTTGAGCGGGACGAATACCGTGTTCGTCTCGTAGAAGGCGAAGTTGGGATCGGCCGATGTTCCGCCGTCTTTGGGAGTGGGGAGCAGCGGTGTCTGGAACGGGCGGTAGTTGTCGGGCACGCCCATTACTCCGTTCGGACGTCCGTTGCGATCAACGCTGTTGATTCGATTCGCCGGGATGTAGCCGTTGTAGTAAAGGTAGCCGTCATAGCAGACGCCACTGCGGCAGTCCTTGATCGGATATTGGGTCCGCCCGTAGGTCTCCACTTTGCCGAGGGTTCCCCACATCGATGCCGGTAGCGCGAAATAGCGGCTAGTCAGAGATCCGTTGCCGGCGATCTGCCAACCACCGATGATGTGGTTGATCGCGCCTTTGCTGTTGCGGGCGATCGGCTTGCCCTTACCAAACGGAAGGTCGGCAACCCAGTTCCAGTTGACGCGATGCTTGGGGATGTCGGTATCGCGGCGGTAGAGCAGCAGGCGATTCCGCGCTCCGTCGTCGGCGGGAACCGTTCCCGGCAGAAAGAGATTCGGCGCCTGGAGAACATCATCGGCCCACCCGTTGCCGCCCGCGCGCAACGCGTTGCTCATCACATAAAAGACTTGGAAGGCGTACCCGCTCGAGTAGCGCCGCTGAACTTCGGCCACGAAGCTTTGACTGTTTGACCAACCGCTCTTCTGATATCTCCACATGGTGCCGAAGACCTCGCGATTGAAGTTGCGGCGGGCCACGTTGGCGAACTCTCCGGTGGGCATCGGCAGGCCCGTGGTGGTGTACCAGACGTACGCGTTCGGGGCGTCATTGAACGAGTTGTATTGCGCCATCCGCGCGCCGTGCGTGCCGACATAGCTCAGCTTGACGCCTGTGTTCCGCATCACCTCTCGCTCGATGGTGAAGTTCCACTCGTGGGCACGGGCGGTGGGCTGTTTCGGATCGAGATAATAGACCGTCCCCGTACCGCGCGAAATTCCGGAAGGCGTATTCAGATCGAGCACGTCCTTCGTGTTCACGCCGGCCACGTATTGAGGAACGGATCTCAATAGATAATTCGGCAGACCGTCAGGGCTCTGAACCGCGGAATTGGGGTTGTTGGAGAAGGTGGCGGTCTTGGGAACGATCGCCCGCGTCTCGCAGGTGATCGCGCGGAGTTGTTCGGGATAGGCGTAGATCGCGTAGCCGCCGCGCAGGACGGCCGGCCGGCTGGTATCGCCGAGGCGATAGGCGAAGCCCGCTCGTGGACCGAAGTCGAGCCGGTTCGGGTAGTACATTCCGCGCGGCAGTCCAGCTTGTTCGCGCGTCTCATACTTCACGCCGAGACTCTGGTATGCCTTGGCGATCGCCGGATGCGTGTGATCGGCCGCGATCGCCTTATCGAGCGTCGTACCGAGCACGATCGCCTGCGTGACGGGATTGAAGCTGTTGATCATGTCGTCACGGTCGCGTGCTGGGCTGCTGTACTCGTATCGAACACCGAGATTGAGAGTCAAGCGTGGCGTGACCTTCCAGTTGTCCTGGAAGTACGCGGACCTCTCGCCGGCTCGCATGTGGAAGAACGAAGGGAAATACCGGGCACTGTAGGTGGGCATGCCCAGGAAGAAGTTGGCGGAACCGTGCCCGCTGAAGGGAACCGGGCCAAACGCGTTGCCGGAGGCCGGATCGTACTGTCCGGTGACATTGGACGCGAAGTCGAGCGTGCCCATCGTCTGCTGCACGTCGGCGAGGATGTCGAGCTGCTCGTAGCGCCAGCGTCCGCCGAACTGGAGTTCATGGCGGCCGCGTACCTTCGTGAGATTGACGTCGAGGTTATAGAGACGGCTGAAGTCGCGGTTGAGATTGGCGCTCGAGTCGTAGTCCATGCCGAAACCGGTGTTGACCATGCGGGGGAAGCCGAGGCCCTTGAATGGATTCGACAGCCCGAGTTGGGTGGCGATGTCTTCCATGACGATCGGCGTGATCTGGCGATGGTCGCGCTGCACGCTGAACACGGTCTCCATGAAGAACGTCGGCGAGAAGGTGTGGGTCCACGAAGCGACACCGCTGTCGTTTTGACCGCCGTCGGTCGCGGCATTCGCGCGTCCGTCGAGCGTCGTGGGGCCGCCGCCGAGAGATGTCGTGTAATAGCGATACGACGGGCTATGCGTGTAGCGGAAGAAGAGCTGGTCCTTGTCGGAGAGCTTATGATCGACACGCGTCGTGAAGGTCGACTGGTTGGTGTTGTTGAATCCGAGTCCGAACCAGTTGGGAGCTCCCAGGGGGTTGACGCCGGGCTGTGTCGGTTGGGGAGTCACGCTGTAGAGATATTTCGAGAGCGGACTGATGCGGGCCTGCGGAATCTGGTTGCCTGTGAATGGAACACGTTGCCAATTCGCGCCCGTGGTGAGCGGGTCATAGATCGTGAAGCGCCGGCCCTGTGTGTCGATGAGTCCCCTGAAGTCGCCTTGGCGCATCGATTCCGTCGGCATGGTGACCGACCGGGTCGAGGCTTGGCGCAGCCGGTAGACTTCGTGAGACGCGAAGAAGAAGGTCCGGTTGCGTCCGTTGTAGACCTTCGGAATCCAGATGGGCGCGCCGAGCGAGGCGCCGAATTCATTGCGCACCAGATGCGGCGGTTTCAAATAGAAGTCCTCGCGGGCGCGCGCGACGCCGATGCCGCTGTTGCGCGCGGTCTCGAAGATCGAGCCGTGGACTTCGTTGGTGCCGGCGCGAGTGGTCAAGATGACGGTCCCCGGCCGGTTCATCTTCGCCGATGAGTTGCTGGTCTCAGAGCGGAACTCGTCAATGGTGTCGAGACCGGGCGGGCGGTTCGGAATCGCCTGCCATTGGCGGTTCATCAGGATGGCGCCGTCTTGTGTCAACTCGACCGCGAAGCGGAGGCCGAACAGGCGTGGAACCGAGCCAGACTCGAACCCGGGCGTCGTCATATAGAGCAGGTTCTGGATCAGCCGTCCGTTGACAGGCAGTTGTTCGATACGCTGACGCTCCACAACCGTGGCAAGCGTGGGAGCGGTGGTGGTGACGAGAGGCGTCACATTTCCGGCGACGGTGACTTCCGTAACCGTGCTGCCCACTCTGAGCGACGGGTTGACTTCAGCCTTCTGCCCAGCCTGCAGAGTCAGTGTGCCGCGCCAGCTCTCCATGCCAGCGGCTTCGACCATGATCTGGTACGGGCCGGTCTGCACTGACGGAAAGAGGTAGAACCCGACTTCCGTCGAGAGTGTGTCGTATTGACGCGAGGTGAGCGTGTGCGTGATGGTCACTTTCGCGCCTGGAATAATGGCACCCGTCGAGTCCTTTACGGTGCCTTGGATGCCGGCCGCCCCGGTTTGTGCCATGACAGGCACGCATAGGACGAGCAGTGCGACTGATCTGATAGACCCAGCAGACATGATGCCCCCTTCTCGAAAATTGATCGCGGAGTGTCGAGCGGCTTCCGCCGCGAATATGAGAACGCTACTCCTGGTTGATGCCGGTGTCAAGGGGGGCATCATGCGGGCATCATCCGAATTCGAGAAACCACGCCTCAATTCGGCCACGAGTCAGCATGGCGGCACTCCCAGGAGTTCGCCAGGGATGATCAATTGCCGGTCCCGCTGGCGGCAGGAGCTTTCGTGATCAGTCCCACTCCCGCCAGCACCATCACGGCACCTCCGAGTTGCATCAACGTCACCGGCTCGGCCAAGAACACCCCACCCATCAGGATCGTGAGGATCGGCCCGATCGAACTGCAGATCGCGACCATCGCCGGGCTGATCCGCTTCAACGCCTGAACCAGGCAAATGATTGGCAGCACCGTCGAGATCACGGCGAGGCCGAGCGAGAGCCAGTACATCCAGGCGGGCTGGCGCAGTTCCTCGATCGATCGCGTCAGGCCGAAGTGCGCGAACACGAACAACGACGCGATCAACACGACGTATCCGGTGAATCGGGCCGAGCCAACGCGCAGCACCACATTCCGGCTGCCCAGCAGATAGAACGAATAGACGAACGATGCCGCGAGGATCAGCGCCGAACCCTTCCAGAGTGATTGCGGATTGCCCGCGAACTTCAGGTCATTGAAGAACGTCAGTACGATTCCCGCCGTTGAAAGCGCGAGCGCGATTCCATCTCGCGCTTCGAACTTGCGCCCGAACCAGAAGACGGAGATCAGCAGTACCCAGGTGGGATAGGTGAAGAGAATGATGCGCTCGAGTGCGGCGCTGATGTACTCGAGTCCCCAGAAATCGAGGAACGACGAAAAGTAGTAGCCCAGGAAGGCGAGCCACGTCAGCCACAGCCAATCACGCTTCTCGAGCCGCTTCAACGACTCGTTCGCGCCCGTGCGCCACGCCATCACGACGAAGAACGGAGCAGAGAAGATCATCCGCAGGGTGAGCAGTGTGGTGGCGTCCATGCGTGCCTGCGCGTATGCCACCTTGATGAAGATCGCCTTGCCCGCGAAACCCAGTGCCGACAAGATCGCGTACAGCGCGCCCAGATAATGTTCCCGCCTGGTTGCCGCGTGTCCCAACTATCAGGATATCGCCCATCGCGCGGTGCTACGCTCGGCGCGGAGTTTCCGCAAGCCCGGTGATACGGCGGCACCCGGCCGATTCGCTCCCGCTTATTCGGTGTACGCGATCTCGTCACCGGCCGAAAGCGGCAACTGTAGTACGCTGTCACCCGTGAATTCGACCGGGCGGAGCGAGCCTTGGAAACGCCGCTTCACCTGAATCACCGATGTCTTGGGGGGCACCACCGATCGCAACTGCGACCCGATGGGAACGAACTTGCTAGCTCCATTGACGGTCACCGCGACCTCCGGCCCGGCGGAAACCAGTCCCTCGGCAACCAGGCAAACCGCCAGTCCGGTCGTACGCTTCAACTCCGCGCAGCCGATTTCCGGATTCGCGATGATCGCGGCTGAGGACTTCGCCATCGCGATTCCGTCCGCGGCCCCCGCGATGAGCGCGGCCCGCTGCCGCTTGGCTCGTACTAGATTCGTGAACAGATGCAGCCGCATGACTCGCGCCTCCACGCGCGGCCACTCGCGATGGCGCAGCGCCGCAGCGACATCATCGCCCTCGGTGCTCGTGCGATCGATGCGAATTGCACCGCTCGGGTTCGCGGTCACCGAATAGAACTCCCGTCGTGTTCCGAGGTATCGTGTATCGTCTTTCCAGACCCGCTCCACGCGCAATCGCATGCCGGGGCGCAAGTCGGCGATTCCATCGGCCGACGGGAAACCGTAGCCATGCATCAGACTGTCGTGAATCCGCGCGGGCATCGAATCGAGCACGCCCCGGCGCAGTGATTCGGCGCTCGAGGCATCGACGCAGCGGCGTTGCGCGAGCCCCGTCAGCCCGTCGAGAAACGGGCGAAGCGTTTGCGACACTTCCATGATTCCGCGCGATGTCCACCAGGCATTGGCGGGCAGACGCAAGATCCATTGCCCATCGCGAATCTCGAGTCCGAAGGGTGCCGCCGAGACCGCGCAGTTCTTCTTGGATGTTCGCGCAGCGCCAATCGAGAGCCGGAGTTCGCGATCGAGGGGCTCGGCATTGGCCACCGGAGGCGGCAGGAGAACATTCGCTTGTCCAGCCGGCACAATTCGATACGCCTCGCCCGGAATCAGCAACGGTACCCGCCGCGAGCAGGAGACACTGACCAGCACGAGAATGATCAAGGCGCGGCCCATCGGTGTATAGACTCCGAACAAGCGGCGAATGTTTCCGCCTGCCTGATGTAGACTGAAACGGGAACCATGACGAAGCCTACACGCCGCGATTTCTTTTCCCGCGTTTCGAACGGCCTGCACGGTGCCGCTCTCGCCACGCTTCTCGGCCGCGACCTGTTCGCGTCGCAGCCGCGCGTTTTCGATCTGACGCCCAAGAAGCCACACTACGAGCCCAAGGCAAAATCGGTCATTCAGTTCTTCATGAATGGCGGGCCGAGCCAAGTGGATCTGTTCGACCCGAAGGAGGCGCTCTCGAAGTACGCGGGCAAGACGGTACGTGACGTCAACACCGATACGTCGGACCCGCGCGCCGCCGGCGGGCTGCTTCCGTCACCTTTCAAGTTCAAGAAGTACGGCCAGTCCGGCATGGATATCTCGGACGCGCTACCGCAACTGAGCTCGGTAGTGGACGATCTCGCTTTCGTCCGGTCGATGTTCGGCGAGCACTCCAACCACGAACCCGCACTGTTCCTCATGCAGAGCGGCCGCATCATTCCGACGCGGCCCACGATGGGCGCGTGGGTCGCCTATGGGCTCGGAACGGACAATCAGAATCTGCCCGCCTATGTGGTGCTAGACGATCCGAAGGGGCTTCCGATCAACGGCATCTCGAACTGGCAGTCGGCATGGCTGCCGCCCGTCTATCAAGGGACGCGATTCCGGACGGAAGGGCCGGCAGTGCTGAACCTACAGCCGCGCGAAGAGCTTTCGCCTGAACTCGTGGAAGCCGAGCGGAGTCTGCTGCGCAAGCTCGACAACATGCATCGTACCGAGCGTCCGCATCAGCCCGATCTCGATGGCCGCATCTCGAGCTACGAACTTGCCGCGCGCATGCAGTTGGCCGCGAGCGACGCGCTCGACGTGAACAAAGAGTCAGAGCAGACCCGCGAAGATTACGGACTCAACGATCCGGCCACCGTCTCCTACGGCAAGCGCTGCCTCATGGCGCGGCGCCTCGTGGAGCGCGGCGTGCGCTTCGTCCAGCTTTACATCGAGGGCCAGATCTGGGATAACCACTCGAACCTCGAAGGCTCGCTCCGCTACGCTTGCACCAAGACCGACAAGCCCGTGGTGGCTTTGCTGCGCGACCTCAAGCAGCGCGGCCTGTTCGATTCGACGCTGCTCGTGTGGGGCGGCGAGTTCGGGCGCCTTCCGATCTCGCAAGCCGAGCCCGGAAACAAAGAAGCAGCGGGGCGCGATCACGGCCCGTCGGGCTTCACCGTTTGGCTGGCGGGCGCGGGAGTGAAAGGCGGATCGATCTACGGCGCGACCGACGAATTCGGACACAAGGCCGTCGAGAATCGAGTCTCCGTGCATGACTTCCACGCAACGATTCTGCATTTGCTCGGAATGAATCATCGCCAACTCGTCTACGAACGGCATGGCCTGCAGGAGCGGCTCACCGATCAATTCCCGGCCAGGGTGGTGAAAGAGATTCTCACGTAGTGCCGGATCTTTCGATCTGGCAGTGGGCGATCGGACTGTTCAGCGCGTTTCTGATCGGCGTGGCGAAGACAGGCATGCCCGGCGTCGGCATCCTCGCGATTCCGGCGCTCGTTCTGATGGTCGGGGATGCACGGCACGCAGCCGCCTGGACACTGCCAATCCTGTGTCTCGCCGATCTGTTCGCCGTCTACTACTGGCGGCACCACAACGCAGCGAACCGGCTGTTCAGCCTCACGCCGTGGGTGCTGGCCGGAGTGGTGTCGGGCGCGCTCGTATTGTTCCTGCCCGAGCGCTGGCTTCGGCCGATGGTCGGCGCGATCGTGCTGTTGATGCTGGGCGCGCACCTGCGGCGTAAGCTCCGTCCCGATACCTGGGGCGAAGGCGGACATCCGGTGTTCTACGGCATCGCGGCCGGATTCTCGACGACGGTGGCCAACGCCGCGGGTCCGGTGATGAATCTCTACCTGCTGAGCAAGCGGCTTCCGAAGGAAGAGTTCATCGCGACCGGCGCGTGGTTTTTCTTCTTCGTGAACTTGAGCAAGATCCCGATCTACATGGCTCACGGACTGTTCAGCGCTCGCTCGCTCGCCTTCGGCGCGGCCGTGGCACCCGCGACGGTGGCGGGCGCGGTGGCCGGACGCTGGTTGTTCCGGCACATTCCGCAGAAGCTCTTCGACACGATGGTGATCGTGCTGACCGGTATCGCGGCATTGTTGCTTCTTCGCTAGTGCGGTAGACTGGTAGAGTTCCAGTGAATCGATCGGGCCGTGGCGCAGCCTGGCTAGCGCGCTTGCTTGGGGTGCAAGAGGTCCCGGGTTCAAATCCCGGCGGCCCGACCATTTTAGAAGGACCTTGGGTCAAAACACGAGTTTGGACCCGTCTCGTACCGGCGTACACGGTAGCCGAAGCCGCTCACTACCTTCGCCTGCCGGAAGCAACGCTTCGAAGTTGGCTCGGCGCAGGCACTTCAATCAGCAGCAGCGAGACGTTCCTCGCCGATGGCCTCGACTTGTCTGAGCCGCCGGGCAAGAGCCATGCCACTCAGTTCCGGAACTGCCGGACCATTTGTCGTCGATATTCGAACGTTGCGAAGCTGCGGCCCGGTTGCCAAGTTGCCGCACCTGTTCCACCCGGCCTCCGCTGCAGCCGAAGAGGCCATCCGCCGCGAAGCCAGCCTGACGTAGCCGGCTTCATCGGTCGGTCACTCGGCGTCGGTTCTCCCCTGTCGGGGCAGTCCTGCGGACCCTCGAACGCGGCGGCGTTCTTGGCCGCACTGCCGGATTCATCGCCCGGTGTCGCGAGCGGGTCATGTAGCCCTTGGCCGATGAGAATCGTCTCTGTACGTTCTGTCTCGCCACGCCCTAACCCTGACCGGCGAGAGCCGTATATAATCGAACGACATTGTCCGCATAGGAGGCGGCGCGACCATGTCCAGTCGATTGCGTTCGAGAATCAGATGGGACGCTACGGAGACCGGCTCACGGTCCAGGCTTGCGTTGGCGAGACTGGATCAGCCACCGAGCTATGCCCCGGCCTGCTCGCTCGACGTCCCCTCGGCGCCACGGGACGAAGCGATCGCGCTGATGCACGTGGGTGCCGAGGTGGAACACGCGCTGATGGTGCAATACCTCTACGGCGCGTATTCCCTCAACCTCGATCAGCCCGATGAAGCGAAGCGTACTCTCGTCAGCAGTTGGCGTGGCCTCATTGCACAAATCGCACGCGAGGAGATGGGGCACCTGGCCACCGTTCAGAACATGCTCACGCTCATCGGCGGCCCGCTCTGCTTCGAGCGTGAGGATTACCCGATCATCGACGAGGAGTTGTGGCCGTTTCCGTTCGAACTCGAACCGCTGACCAAGACCAGTCTCGGTAAATATGTTCTGGCCGAATCGCCTTCGGACGACACGCTCGAGAAGCTCGGATTGCGGGCGGAGATTCAGGCGATCCGCGAACGCGTCGGTCATTCGGCATCGCTCTCGGTGAATCGCGTGGGTCTGATCTATGACCGCATCACGACTCTCTTTACCGCGGGCCCGATGGTGCAGGGCCCGGTCAATCCCTCTGATCTGCATCCGTTCATCGCCACCGTGGACATTCAGGCCGCCAGCCTGCCGTATCAGGCGGACGCGAGCGCGTGGGGCCTCGGTCAGACTGACATCCTGATCGAGACTGCGAAAGATCGCACCACCGCCTTGAATGCCATCGCCTTGGTCGCCCAGCAAGGCGAGGGTTCCTCCATGCCGGACGAGCTGATGGATTCGCACTTCGGCAAGTTCCTCTCCATCTATCGCAACTTCCCCGAGCCCGGCGACTGGTCCCCTTCGCGCAACGCCGCATCGAACCCCACCACGAATCAGCGCGTGAAAGATCCAGCACGGCGGATTGCGGGAGAGGCGGAGCCTTGGGCCGTGCTCGCCAATCAGCGTTACCGGATGTTGCTCGCCTTTCTCCAGCACTCGTTCCACGTCGAAGGACTCGAGGGCGCGAACTCCCCCCGCGGCGCGCTGATTTCTTGGGCGTTCGGCGAAATGTACAACCTGCGGTCGCTTTCGGAGATCCTGATGGCAATGCCCCTGGCGCCCGGATCGAGCCTCCGGGCTGGACCACCGTTCGAAATGCCCTACACGCTGTCGCTACCCGTGAGAAACGTGGACAGGTGGCGAACGCACCGCGACAACCTGACGGCGTCGATCGATCTGGTGGACCGCATGATCGGCGCGGGTGCGGGCAACGAGCGCTATCTTCGCGCGCTCCGCACGGCCGATCAAAACAGCTTGCGGCAAGCGACCGCACTGGTGGGGGCATGAACATGGCGATCCAAGACATTCGCATTTTTCCTCCTCTCGCGTTGGCACGGCTCGGCTCGTCGCCCGAACCTTTGGACAACTACGAGCTGGCGATTCCGGACGCCGTGGCTCCCCGCAAGATCGTGGGAGCGGAATCGCTTTCGATCTCGCCCGATGGTGAACTGACCGCGAAGCCCGCGGCGTCCACGGTACAGTTTCGCGACCGTCAGGGCCGCATCAAGCCCGTGGCACCGTTCTTCGAAATCTGGGCGCGTATGGACCAGAGCGAGGATTGGGTTCCGCTCACGCTCGATCTGCTAGCCGCCAATGGACTCGGCGCGAGCGCGGTCGAATGGAACGCCGCGGTGGGCAACATCAAGATTTTCCGGCGCACAGGAGATCCGAACGATCGCATCGAAGCCGCCGCTGGTCCGATTCGCGACCACGCGTCCCATCCGCTGAACGGAACTTGCGCCAACTTCATCCAGGGTGAATCGGTGCACTTGGGTTCGGTTCAGTTCGTGCGGCCATCCGCGCAACATCCGGAATTCCGGCTGCGCTTTACGCCCGCTCATGGCAAGGTCTACGGTACGTCCACCGATCCGGGGGATCCGAACGTGGTCCGTCCGGTCTACGATGGCGACAAGGGACGCTGGCGCGGCTATTCGGAAACCTCGGACACGCCCCCTAACGACTACGATGGGCGCAAGCTGACGAATCCCGCCAATATTTTCGCGGGTTTCGATCAGGGAAGCTTGCACGTCAGCTACGGCTACGTAGATGACGAGTGCGACGGAATCGTGGAGGCAACACTCTCGACTGGCGGCGGAACATTGCGGGCATTTGCGCGCGTGGCCGCGGGGCCGCCCACGTTCGCGCCCGATAGCAAGCCTGTTCGAACCGTGGCGGATGAACTCGAGCAGGCGTTGCTCGGTCCCGATGTCGCCGCGAGCGGCGATGAGGTGGAAGCTGTGCGCGACATAGTGCGGCGGGCGCTCGAGACCGTGCGGCTGATGAACACCGGCCAGATGAACAAAGCTGGGACCACGCGTGGCGTGGGCATGGCGCGAATGGACCGGCTCGACTACGGTCGCATGTCCGAGCCCATCTTCGATCCGGTCGTTGCCGATTCGCTGGCGATTCGTTCGCGCCATGAGCGCGTGTTGCTGGCGCTCGAAAGCGGATCTCTCGCATGGTTTGCGGGCGTGCTCCGCGAATACGACAAGGTGGGAGACCTCACGGATGCGGGACGCCGGAAGATGCCGGGCATGATGCGAAATGCGGACGGGCGTCACTTGGCGTTGACACGCCGGCAGGTGAGCAAGGTGAAGGCGGTGGCCAACTACATTGCCCAAAAGGGAGCTGATGCCTCGAGTTCGGAACCCACCGCCCGGATCTCTCCGCTAAATCTCGCCGCGCAGTTGGATTACCGGGCCGCCGGCAACCCGCCGAACAGCAAGCCCGATACGGCGATTTCGAACGCCTATCCCGGTCTCGAGATGGACGCCCGCAACTTGTGGAAGCGGATTCTCACTGGAGTGGAACTGCACGAATCACTCAACTTCGTCCTGGAGGCGAATGCCGGATTCGAGGAATTGAAGGGAATGCTGCTGCTCTCCGTGGCAGGCGTGGAAATGACAGCGCCGGTAACGGGTCCGGCGGAGAACGGTGTGACCGGTCCACTCCAAGACGCTTTCGGAAGCAGCCGGATGGCGCTCGAGTGGTCGAACGCTTTGGCTGGGGTTCTGCATGGACACGCGGGCGGAATGGTGGAATGCGTGTTCCAATCGCTCGATGGCAAGCGTACGTTGACTCGATCATTGCGCTTGCGTCCGATGTTCGAAGAAGGAACGGCGGTGGTGGCGCGTGAACTCGCCGAGCCCGGTGCGCTCACACAGAGCCTATGTGCGCCGTGGCAAAACGACTATCGTGAGTGCGCCTGCTTCTACTGGGCGGCCAACCGGCCAGACTACGTGAACGTCGAGCCGCGGACTGACGGAACCAGCGCGGGCAACAACTGGATGCAGAAGGACCGCACGGCGGACACGCCGAAGGTCTACATCAACGATGACTGGCAGGACGACCGGCTCTATTCTCACACGGACTTGGTGCGCGACTGGGAGAAGTTGCTGCGATTCGTGATCGCGAATCAGGACGAACCGCCGGTTGCGTGACGGGTTTGGCCGCCGGGCGCGAACGATCCGGGTTTATCCTCCTGCCGTCCGGCCAACTGATCCGGCGTTCGAGCCTTCGGCGCTCGCCCGGCGCCGCTAGACACATTCGCCACGGCATGAGAGCCCCCGGTTCCCAAACGTTCTACGCTGTTTCCTGGTGCCACGTTTCAGTCTCACGCGGCCATGCGAATTCACGGCCACCACATGGCCGTGTCAACTCTATCGCAGCACGTTCCGCAAATCCTCGCCACGCGCCAGCCGGTTGAGATTCTCCGCGATATCGCCCACCCGCCCCATGATCGTCCGCATGGTCCACGCCGAATTGTGTGGTGACAAGAGCACGTTCGGCAACTCGTGAAACGGCAGACTCGAAGGCAGGCACGTCTCCTCAGGGTCGGCGGGATAGCGATACCAGACATCGATCGCCGCGCCGGCGATCCGGCGATCGCGCAAGGCTTCGAATACCGGGAGCTCGTCGAGCACCTTTCCGCGCGTCATGTTGATCAGGTGCGCAGTGGACTTCATGCGGGCGATCTGCGCCGCGCCGATGAGTCCGGTGGTTTCCGGTGTCAAAGGACAACAGGGCACCACCCAGTCTGCTTCCGACAGCGCGGACTCCCAGCCGGCGAACGGAATCACGCGGTCATACGGATCCGAGCGTGCCGGGTTACGCGACGCACCGATGATCCGCATCCCGAACGCGCGCGCGCGTTCCGCGGTTTCGCGAGCGATGTGTCCGAGCCCGATCAGCAGCAGAGTCTGTCCGGAAAGCTCGTGAAGCACGGGCGTCTCGCCCCAGATGCAACTTCCGTCCCACTTTCCCGCGCGCAGGCGTGCGTCATATTCCGCGGCACGGCGAGCGAGAATCAACATCGCCATGATCACGTACTCGGCGATCGCCACTTCGTGATGGAACGTATTGGCGACGCGAACTCCCGCGGGCACGAGATCGAGGTTCATCCCATCCACGCCGGCGCCCGAGGCTTGAATCAGCCGCAGCTTCGGGCAGCGCTCGATCACGGCTTGCGTCAGCGGCCAACCGACGATCACTTCGGCCGTTGCGAGCGCGCCGGCGAAATCGTCGAGCCGCCTCGGATCGCGGATCAGCGTGAACTCGTGTGAAACCTCCATCCGCTTCAGTAGTTCTTCGTGGCACCAGGAGGCCATCTTCCCCATCAAGACGATATGCATCGGTTTCCGATCAGTCAGTATCCCACCATATAGGAGAATAGGGAAATATGAATGCAAAACGGATCGTACTGTGGGGCTTCGTGGGCACCCTCGGGGTGGTCGCGATTCTCGTTCAGTTCTTCGGCCTCAATCTGACTCTCTCTGGAGCAGGCGTCCCGACGATCGTCGAGTTCAAGGATGATCGCGAGACGCACTACAAGAAGCTCGAGGAGAGCCGCGGCACGCAACCAGCGGAGGCTCCCAAGCCGGCCGAGCCCGCCACGGTCGAAGCCGCATCGGCTCCCGTGCCCGTCGCGCCTGCTGCGGCTGGAAGCAACTACTGGTCCGACTTTCGCGGGCCGAATCGCCTCGGCATCTATGACGAGTCGCCGATCCTGACGCAGTGGCCCTCGAGCGGACTGCAGCGGCTTTGGAAGCAGCCGGTCGGCGGCGGGTGGGCCGCGTTCGTCGTCGCGCACGGGCTGGCCTACACGATCGAGCAGCGCCGCAATGACGAGGCCGTCGCGGCGTACGACATCGCGACAGGCAAGGAGAAGTGGACGGACAAGTGGACCACGCGGTTCGACGAATCGATGGGAGGCGAAGGCCCGCGCGCCACGCCGGTTGTCGATGAGAACCGCGTCTATGCGATCGGCGCCGAAGGTGAGCTTCGCTGCCTCGACGCGCTCACGGGCAAGCTGATCTGGAATCAGAACATCTTGAAGGAATACGGCGCCCAGAACATCACCTGGGCGGTTTCGCATTCGCCGCTCGTGGTTGACGGCAAGCTCATCGTACTGCCGGGCGGGCGCGGCAAGAGCATCGTCGCGCTCGACAAGATGACGGGCAAGCTCCTGTGGGGCTCGCAGGATGACGAGCAGTCGTACACCTCGCCAATGGTCGCGACGATCGCAGGCAAGCGCCAGTTGATCATCGTCAGCGCCCAGCGCGCGATGGGGCTCACGATCGAGGAAGGAAAGCTGCTCTGGGATTTCCCCTGGGTCACGGAATACAACATCAACGCCGCGCAGCCGATCATCACGCATCCGAACCGCTTCTTCATTTCGGCGGGCTATGGGCACGGCGCCGCCCTGGTAGAACTGACACCGGATGGCGACAAGTTCAAGACCAAGACCATCTGGCAGAACACGAAGATGAAGAACAAGTTCAACTCTTCGGTGCTCTACCAAGGCAACATCTATGGGCTCGACGAGGGCATTCTCGCCTGCATCAACGCCGAAACGGGCGAGCAGAAGTGGAAAGGCGGGCGTTACGGCTATGGACAGATTCTGCTCGCGGGCGGACATCTCGTGGTGATCTCGGAGCAAGGCGAGCTCGCGCTCGTGAAGGCAACACCTGACAAGCACGAGGAAGTCGCCAGGTTCGACGCAATCAGCGGCAAGACGTGGGCTTACCCGGCCATTTCGGCGGGCGTCGTCTACGTGCGCAACACCCGCGAAATGGCAGCCTTCAAGATCGGAGCCCGGTAGTGGGAGCGGCAGCAGACTACTTCGACAAGACGATCGCGCTGGTTCAACAGGTGCGCGAACGAGAGCTGGCGAATATCGAAAAGGCGGCCGGGATCTGCGCCGAGTCGATCTCGCACGGCGGGCTCGTCTTCCTGTTCGGCAACGGACATTCACGAATGATGTGCGAGGAGATGACGCCGCGCCAGGGTTGCTTCGTGGGCTTCTTCGCGCTGGTGGAACTCGCGCTTTCGAACCACGCGAACATCATCGGAGCCAATGGACTTCGCGCGCCTCTCCATCTCGAGAAGTTCGAGGGCTACGCCGAGCAGATCCTGCGCGGCTTCCACTTCGGACCGCACGATGCCTTCATCGTGATCTCGACAAGCGGCATCCGGCCGGTGATTGTCGAGATGGCGGCGGGCGCCCGGCGCAGGGGCTTGAAGGTGATTGGGATGGTTTCACGCAAGCACTGTGAGAACTCGCCCGCCGCGCACTCCTCCGGAACCAAACTGATCGATCACGCCGACGTGGTGCTCGACAATCAATGCCCGCCCGGCGACTGCGTGCTCGAACTCGACGGACTCGAGTGGCGCACAGGACCCACGTCCACCGTCACCGGCTCGATGATCATCAACATGCTGCGCTGCGAAACAGCCGAACGTTTGCTTTCGCGCGGCGTCAAGCCCGTGCTTCTGCCGAGCCATCAGTTCATCGGCAACACGAGCGCCGAAGAGCAACTCGAGCGCTTCTACGAAGGCTATCGCACCAGCCTCGCGCATCTGTTCCAATAGTGGAAACATGAAGACCGTCAACATCGCGATGCTCGGCTCGGGCTTCGTCGCCGAGTTCTACATGCAGGGACTGGCCAACGTCAACGGCCATCAAGTCGTGGTGAACTACTCTCGCTCGAAGAAGCGGGCCAGCGAATTCGCGAAGCGCTGGTCCATCCCAGAATCCACCACCTCGTTTCCGGATGCGTTGAACCGCGCCGGGATCGATCTGTTCATCATCGCGCTTCCCAACGAAGAACATGAACGCGCGGCGGTGGACCTTGCTTCGCGTAAGAGGCACCAAGTGTGCACCAAGCCGCTCGCGCGGAACCGGCGCGAGGCGAAACGGATGCTCGACGCCGCGCGCAAGTCCGGCGCGATGCACGGATACGCGGAGACCGAGGTCTTCTCGCCGTGCGTCGTCAAAGCGCGCGAGACGATCGAAGCGGGCGGTATCGGCCGCGTTTTGTGGGTCCGCTCGCGCGAGTCGCACAGCGGGCCCCACTCGCCGCACTTCTGGGATGTCGAAAAGACGGGCGGCGGCGCGATGAACGACCTCGCTTGCCACTGTATCGAGGCGGCTCGCTACTTCCATGGAAAAGAGAACAAGGTCGTCGAAGTCATGGCGTGGGGCGACAATTTGGTCCACGGGAAGAAGACGAAGGGCGAAGACAACGCACTGCTGGTCTTGAAGTTCGAAAGCGGCGGAATCGGCCACTGCGAGCTGAGTTGGACTACGAAGGGCGGGCTCGACCTGCGCAACGAAATCCACGGCTCGGAGGGTTCGATCTTTACTGACGTGACGCGCGGAACGCCCATCACTTCGTTCACCGGCAAGTCTTCCGGATACGTGATCGAGAAAGCCGATCTCGATTTCGGCTGGACTCGTCCCCTTCCCGAGGAAGCATTCGCATACGGCTATCAGGCCGAGATGCGCCACTTCGTCGAGTGCGCGCGCGACGGGCGCGAGCCGCGCGAGACCTACGAAGATGGCTATGTCGTGAACTGCATTCTCGATGCGGGGTACGATTCGATGAAGTCGAAGAAGTGGGTCCGCGTGAAGTACTGATGGTGCTGCTGATCACCGGAACCACGGGCATCGCGGCCGCGACGGCCGATCTTGCGCGCGAACGCGGGGCCACGATTTTCACCACCGGACTCGAGCCGCCCGCCGATCTCGTTGCCGATCTCCGTGAACCGGACGCAACCGGACGCGCCGTCCGGATGTGTGTCGAGCGCCACGGGAGGCTTGACGCCTTGCTCGCGTGCGCCGGGGCAAGCGGACGCCAATGGGGCGATGGCCCCCTGCACGACTGTTCGGACGACGGATGGCTACAGACCATCGACACGAATCTGACCATCGCGTTTCGCACCTGCCGGGCTGCGCTGCGGCAAATGATTCTGCAGCCAGAAGGGGGCTCGATTGTCGCCGTTGGCAGTGTGCTCGCGTTTTCGCCCGAATCGCCGCGCTTCTCGACCCATGCGTACGCGGCCGCCAAGGGCGGGCTGTGGTCGATGACGCGCTCGATCGCATCCTATTACGCACCGCACAAGATCCGCGCGAACTATCTCGCACCCGGACTCGTGCGAACACCGATGACCCGCCGCGCACAGTCGGACCCGGAACTCCTCGAGTTCACCGCCGCCAAACAGCCCCTGCTGGGACGCATGGCCGAGGCCGAGGAAGTCGCGCGCGCCGCGTGGTTTCTGCTGAGCGCCGAATCGGCTGCAATCACCGGTGCGACACTCACCGTCGACGGAGGTTGGAGCATCTCATGAAGGAACGTCCGTTGCGAACAACAGTGATCGGCAGCTATCCGTTCCCCGGCTGGCTCGAATTCGCCTGCCAGCATCTCGGCCAGTTCGGACCCGATGACGTTCGCGAGATGCAGGAGGACGCGGTGACAGCCGCGGTTCACGATCAAATCGCCGCCGGGCTCGACGTGATCACCGATGGCGAACAGACCCGGCTCGACTTCAACCTCTCCTTCTACGGCTTCCTCGAAGGCATCGATCGCGAGGCAGCGCCGCCACGGCGTTTCGGTCCGCCAGCACACGATCAGCGGGGCAAGCACGGAATCTCGGGTGAACTGAGGGCGCCGCGCGGACTGGGGGTCGTGGCCGAGTTCGAACGTCTGAAACGCCTCGCCCCGAAAGGCTCGGCACTCAAGGCGAGCGTGCCGGGTCCGTACACGTTGAGCGGCCGCCTGACGCCGAACGCGGATTATCCGGATCGATGGGCGATCACCGAAGCGCTGCTGCCCGTGGTGCGGTCCGAAATCGTACATCTGGTGGAAGCCGGGTGCCGCGAGATTTGCATCGACGAACCGTCGATGTCGTGTTACGCGCATCGTGAAGATCCGGCGCGCTTCACCGATATCTTCAATCGCACCGTGGCGCCGGTTGTGGGCCGAACCCGCCTGTGCACCCATCTCTGTTTCGGCAGCTTCAAGGGTCGCGCCGTGGCGCCCCGGCGCTACGCACCGATGTTCCCCGCGTTCCTCGATTTCACCGTAGACGAAATGCATCTTGAAATGGCGAATCGTGAATTCGCCGAGATCGAAGCGATCGGCGCGGTTGCCGCACGGATGGATGTCGCGGTGGGCATTGTCGACGTGAAGAACTACTGGATCGAAACGCCGGAGGAGATCGCGCGGCGGGTGAGGCTTTGCCTCGCGCACGCTCCGGCGGACCGGCTTGCGTTCGCGCCCGATTGTGGATTCAGCCAGACAGCACGCTGGGCGGCGAAGCAGAAACTCGCGAACATGGTGGCCGGAGTGGAGATGGTGCGCGCCTCGCTGTAGGGCGCTATGCTGTCTCCACTCCATGAAAGCGCTCTTTCTCTTCGCGTCTCTCGCCCTTGCCGCCGAGAACCGGACGACACCGGGAGGATTCGTCATCGAACCTCCGACTCTCATCAATCTCGGTTTCGAGTGGATGATTCAAGGCGACGACAATCGCAGCGCCAAGGTGGAGGTCTCTTACCGGAAGTCCGGCACGGCCGCCTGGAAGCAGGGTCTGCCGTTACTGAGAATCCAGAACGAAGAGATCTATCAGGGCGACGGAGTGTTCCATGTCGTGTCGCCGAATATGTTCGCGGGCAGTATCTTCGACCTCGCTGAGGACACCTCGTACGAAGCCCGCTTCACTCTCACCGATCCGGACGGCCTCGCCGGACAGAGCGGCAAGAGCGTCACCAAGACAGTGACCGTCCGCACGCGGCCCGAGCCGAAGCCGTTTGCCGGCGGGCGCGTGTTCCACGTTTATCATCCGGACTACAAGGGGCCCAAGCAGGAGCCCGCGTTCGATGCGGTGATGTGCGCCTACAACTACTATTGCGGCGGCGGTGACACGGTGACGGCGGCGCGGCCGCGGGTGAAGCCCGGCGATACGATCCTGGTCCACGCGGGTGTCTACAAGTACTTCCCGCAATACTACGGCAGCGTGATGAAGTTCCCGTCCGTGTTGAACGATCACTCGGTCAACGCGACCACGCCATTCGAGGGGACCTACTACCTGACCGCGGACGGAACGCCCGAAAAGCCGATCGTGATCAAAGCGGCCGGCGACGGCGAAGTGGTGTTCGATGGCAACGGCAATTTCAACCTTTTCAACGTGAAGGCAGCGGACTACAACTACTTCGAGGGCGTCACCATCCGCAATACCGAAATCGCGATCTGGGCGGGAACTCAATTCATCGCTGGCTCGAAAGGGCTGACGGTAAAGGACTGCAAGTTCGAGAACGTCAACATCGGAGTTTTCTCGAACTATTCGGGCTCGAGCAACTTCTACATTGCCGACAACCGCTTTCAAGGGCGCCACGATCCCCAGCGTCTGCTCGGATGGAACGGCCCGTTCTGGGCACAGTTCCGCGGAGTGGAAGGGCAGCAGTTTCCGCCGGTGATGGCATCGTACGGGGCGGTGCGTTTGTACGGACCCGGTCATGTGGTGGCGTACAACTACATCTCGGATTTCCACGACGGCATCGACATCGAGACCTACGGCAACCCGGATGGGTCACACGCGATCGACGGTCCGCACTATCCCACACGCGAGTATTGGGACCGCCGGCCGGTGGCGATCGACTTCTACAACAACTACATGACGAACTTCCACGACAACGCGTTCGAGATCGACGGCGCGATGCACAACGTGCGCGTCATGCGGAACATGATGCTCAACTCCGCTTCGCATCCGATGTGCAACCAGCCTTCGCTCGGCGGTCCGGTGTATTGGATTCGCAACATCGCCTATCACGCTCCGGGCGGATCGACGCGCTTGACCACGGGCTCGGCCGGCGTGCTCTTCTACAACAACACGATCCTCACCGAGACCTCCTCGGGTTCAGCGGGGAACGTTCATTGGCGCAACAATCTGATGCTCGGTGAAAACTCCGCGCCGGCAATCCTGAGTGTGAACACCACCACCAACTACAGTTCGTCCGACTACAACGGCTTCGGCGTCACTCCGGGTCCCGGCGCCTTTCAATGGAATTCGCCACCATGGAAGCTGCTGGCGGATTACACCGGACTGCGCCGCGCCACGCCGAGAGGTGCCGGGCCGCGCACCGGTCCGCCCACGAATCCAACGCTCGAGAGTCGCGCCTTCGCCTCGCTCGCCGAATACGGCGCGGCCACCAAACAGGACCAGCACAGCGTGCTGGTCGATTACGGCGTCTTCGTCAACGTGCCGAAACTCGACGCCAAGGACACGGCCAACGTGCAGAAGCTGTACCGGGCTTCCGATCTCGACTTCCGCCTGAAGCCGGGCTCCGCCGCGATCGATCGGGGCACTGTGCTCCCGAACATCACGGGAGGCGCGTCCGGAAGTGCTCCCGATCTGGGCGCTATCGAATTCGGCTCGGAGCCGCCACATTACGGCCCTCGAAAACGCTAGGGCGGATGAGCCCATTCCGAGGCTGCGGGGAGCCTTGGGGCATGACTGGCGGTGAGGGTGGGATTCGAACCCACGGAACCCGTAAAGGTTCAACGGTTTTCGAGACCGCCCGATTCAACCGCTCTCGCACCTCACCGGGCAAGCGAATCGCGTTCCGATCCGCTCACTTCCAATGATAGCACTCGGCGGCTACCGGATCCCGGCCCGGCGCAACCACGCCATCAGCGCCGCTGGATCGTCGGAGATGATCGCGTCCACATTAGCTGCTGCGAGTGCCGCCCAGTCCTTGTCCAGGTTGGCGGTCCACGGCACTACTTCGAGCCCAGCCGCGTGGGCTTCCGCCGTGTTCTTCACTGTCACCTGCGAGAAGTGCGGCGACACAATCGTCGCCGGAATCGCCCGGACCCGCTCGACAAAGTCCGGCGGCAGCCGCTCGAACAGGGCCGATCTTCTGATCTCTGGCGCCATCTTCGCCGCCGCCTCGAGGGTACGGAAGTCGAACGACTGGATGATCACACGAGCCTCGAGCTTGTAACGCCGCACGGCTTCGACGACCAGCCGCGCGAACACCTCGGGCGTAGGCGTTAGTTGCGGCTTGTCGCGGAAGATCTTGGTTTCGACGTTGAACTCGAACTTGCCTCGCGCGCTGAGTGCCAGCACTTCATCGAGCTTCGGCACCCGCGTGCCCGGAATCGCCGTCTGCTTCGGATACGCTGGATTCGCTTTCGCGCCGCAGTCCCAGGACTGCAGCCGCGCGAACGTCATTTCGCGGATCACCCGCGTGCCACTGCCACCCGTACACCATGCAGGCAGAACGGGATCGTGCGACACGACGAGCACGTCATCCGCGGTCACCGCCAAGTCGAGTTCGAGCACGTCCACACCCGCTTCGATCGCATACTCGAAGGCTGGCATCGTGTTCTCGGGCCGGACGGCGCGTGCGCCGCGATGTCCGTGGACCAGGATTCGGGGGGCCGCGTCCGCGGCGATGATCGTCATAATGAGAAGAGAGAGGAAGCGGGCAGCCATGAGCTTCCAGGCTATTCTACGAACATTTCGACGAGGTGACATCCAATGACACGCCGTGAATTTTCCCGGTCCGCAACCGCGCTGACCGCATTGAGCTACTCGCGAGTGCTCGGCGCGAATGATCGTGTGCGAATCGGGTTCATTGGGCTCGGCAACCGCGGAGATCAGGTCCACGATGGGTTCCTCGAACACGGCGATTCGCAAACGGTCGCGATCTGCGACCTGAGAGACGACTATCTCGATCTCGCCGCCGGCAAGTCGCGCGGCACTCCGTTCCGCACCAAAGACTATCGACAGATCCTCGACCGCAAGGATGTTGACGCGGTCGCCATCGCCACGCCCGATCATTGGCACGCGCTCATGTTCGTCGACGCGTGCAAGGCGGGTAAGGATGTCTACGTCGAGAAGCCGCTCTCTCTGACCGTGTTCGAGGGGCGCAAGATGGTGGAAGCCGCGGAGAAATACAATCGTGTCTCGCAGGTGGGCATCCATCGCCGTTCGGCGAAATTCCTGAAAGAGGCTGTCGAATTCGTGCAGGGCGGCGGACTCGGCCACGTGACGATGGCCCGCAGCTATCACCTCATCAACGAATGGCCGATCGGCATCGGCAAGGCGGAGGGCACCCAACCACCCAGCGAGGAAGAGTGGGAGCGCTGGCTCGGGCCCGCGCCGAAGGTCCCCTACAACGCCAACCGGACCTATTACAACTTCCGCTGGTTCTTCCACTACTCGGGTGGACAGTTGACCAACATGGGCGTTCACTACATGGACATGATGCGCTGGGCGCTCGGCAAGGGTGCGCCCGTCGCGGTGACGGCGATGGGCGGCAAGTGGGCGGTCGAGGACAATCGCGAGATTCCCGACACGCTCGAAGTTCTGTGGCAGTTCGAGGGCGGCACGATGTTCAGCTTCACGCAGATCAACGCGAACGCCGAGCCCGGCAACGTCCAGAATTCGGAAATGGAGTTGCGCGGCACCAAGGGCACGATGTACCTGCACGCCAACCGCTGGGAGGTGGTGCCGGAGAAAATCTCCGATCACGCGCGCCCGGTTCGCACGCCGATCGGGCGTGATGAACAGCGCAAGCTCGAGCGATCGGGCAGAACCGCGAAGATCGAGCCGCGAGTGCTGAAGGGGAGTGCCGACACCGCGTTCCACACGCGGAATTTCCTCGACTGCGTCAAGTCGCGCGCCAAATGCAACTGTGACGTGCTCACCGGACACGTCTCCACGTCGGCCACGCTGATCGGCAATATCGCGCTGAAGACGCGAAGCTACCTCGAATGGGACGGCAAGGCCGAGCGCTTCACCAATAATCCCGCGGCCAATCGCTATCTCGAATATCAATATCGAGAACCGTACAAGCTGGCCGTGTAGCGTGCCATGCGGTAGCGTTTCGTTGACGGGAAATGCCTCCCGCGAGTCGAGCAGGCAATCGGCGTTCGGAGCATGCAAGATCCGCCGCGATGCGTGATCGACATGCTGCGGCGCGAAGTCTTGCCGCCGTGCGCAAGCGCCTGCCGTGACACATGACGCTCCGGTCTACACGAGCCTCCTGCTGAAGGCGGAGAAGCGAAGTCCGAAGAATCCGGTTGCGGAAGAGGGCGCTGCGCATTGCTTGAAACACGTCCGTAGCCTGCCCCGCAAGCCGGATCTCCGGCGAAGCCGATTCCGCACGGCTGGACTCGATCGACGACATCGACCAACTCGACCGCCTCTTCGCCGCGCCTGACCGCAGTCCCACCATCTGGCTCTCGGACCTCTGCAGGGATCACGATTCTTGACGGCGAGCCTGTACGGACGGTATTTTTGTAAAGCAGCGGGCGGGGCTCTCCCAGCCCGCGAGGAGGCGTGCGATGCGTGAATTGGCGAAATCTCTCATGAGCTACGGATGGGCGGTGTCCATCTATGGAGCCCAACAGATGGCGAATCTGCTGACAATGCGGGGTGAGACTTCCTCGAACGCGCGGGAGATCGAAGAACTGACCGCGAATGTCGTGGGCAAGCTCGGCTCCAACGCTCGAACCGCGTATTCGATGGCCAACGATCTCCAGCGCGCGGCGCTCGACATGCTGCCAGGGGGCAGCCCCGCTGCCAGCCAGCCCGCTGCTGGCTGCGCAGAAGAGGGCACTCCCGCCTCGGCGTACTCCGATCCAGCCGGAAAGAACTAGTCATGCCCGGCGGCTTGCTGGGGCTGTTTCAAACATCGCTCGAATCGGCGGCCAAGCTGTTGCCGCACGCCGAGACGTCATCTTTGATGACCGAGATGGCGAATCGAGTGGAAGCGTTCTCCCTGTTCGAAAATGCGGAGACGTTGCTCGGGCCGGGCAGTTCCAGCGCAACACTCGGCGAACTGTTTTCCCGGGCCTCCGGTCAGGGTACCTACCGCGCGCCCTGGATTACCGAGGGTGCCGCGCATCTCTATTCGAAGAACCGGTGGACAGCAGCCGGGGAACCGTCCGCGGTTCTCTCCCGGCCCGAGGCATTGGCGAACGTTCCCGCGAACCTGCTGACAGTCGCGCATGTTGGCCTGGGAGCGAGTCTCGCTGAACGCGTACTCGCCGGCATCGGATCCACCGGACTCGAAGGCGCGATCTCGAGGTTCCGCCGGTTGTGCTTGAGCAACGCTCACCCGGGATACGACCACATGTGTGTCGAACTGCTCGGATTCGTGACGGCGCTGCTGACCCCAGGTCTAACGAATGCCGCGGCCGCGCTCTCGGCGCACCTGTTTTCAGATGCCGAGGACTATTTCTGGCATGGCACGGGGCGGGCCGCGTACTTCTCGATCTCGGAGGGCGTGCCGATTCCCGGCGCGCACGAGCGCACCATCCGCCGCATCGACGCGACCCGTCCCCACGACAGAGCCCGCGCGAATGCCACTGCTGGCTGGGCATGGGCGCTGACGCTCGTCAACATCCGGCACCCCGCCGTCGTGAGGCGCGCGCTCGATACGGCGCGACGAGTAGCGCGGCATCCGGATGCCGTCACCGAGGGCGCCGAGTCCGGGCTGCGGATCTGGACCGAGATCAGTCCGAACGATGGACTCGCCGCGCCGCACGGGTTCGCTCGCGTGGATTCGCGATTCACACGGGATCGATTCCGCCTCCCATAGCGTACGGGCTATAATCACGGCCATGCCAACCACCCGCCGCGAGGCGCTTCAGGCCACGCTCGCGATGGCCGCGGCGTCCGCCTGCAACTGGCGCCGCCCCGGCCGCCCCAACATCCTGTTCGTCATGACCGACGATCACGCCGTGGGCCATTCCGGTTGTTATGGCAATAAACTCGTCAAGACTCCGAACCTCGACCGCCTCGCCGGCGAAGGCACCCGCTTCGACTCGAGCTTCGTCACCAACTCGCTCTGCGCGCCAAGCCGGGCCTGCGTTCTCACCGGCGCGTACTCACACGTCAACGGAATCCGCGGCAACTCCGAGGCCAAGAACTCAATCGAAAAGCTCGACCCGAACGTGCCCACCTATCCGCAACTCCTGCAGGCCGCTGGATACCGCACCGGCATCGCCGGCAAGTGGCACCTCTCGCACGATCCGGTGGGGTTCGATTCGTGGGCCGTTCTTCCCGGACAAGGCGAGTACTTCAATCCCACGTTCATCGAAAACGGCACCCGCAAGCAGCACCACGGCTACGCGACCGACGTCACGACGGACTTCGCGCTCGAGTTCCTGAAACAGCAGGACGCGTCCAAGCCCTGGTGTCTCGTCTATCAGCACAAAGCTCCGCACCGGCCATTCCTGCCTCCCCCGCGATTCGCGAAGACCTTCGACAAGGTCGAGATCCCCGAACCGCCCACCTTCGACGACGACTATTCGACGCGCAAGGTCGCGGCCGAAGCGGAAGACATGCGCTTCGACATCAGCCTCGAGCCCGACTACAAGAAGGAAATGCCCGCGGGGCTCGACGCGAAGGCCAAGAAGAAGTGGATCTATCAGCGCTTCGTCAAGGACTACTACGGAGCGATCATGGCGATCGACGAGAATCTCGGCCGCGTGCTGAAGCATCTCGACGATCGCAAGATGACCGAAGACACGCTTATCATCTACACCTCCGACAATGGCTTCTTCGTCGGTGATCACGGCTGGTACGACAAGCGCTTCATGTATGAGCCGTCGCTGCGAGTTCCGATGATCGTCCGGGCTCCGGGCGCGCGGCGCGGTGCCACGCACGAACTGATGACGCTCAACATCGACATCGCGCCCACGATCCTCGATTACGCTGGAATTCCGCAACCCGAATCGATGCAAGGCGCGAGCTTTCGCCGTTTGCTAGCGGGCGCCGCGCCCGTCGAGTGGCGCAAGTCGATGTACTACACCTATTACGAAAATTCGTGGGTACTCGCCGGAAAAGGCAAGGAGGCGATGTCGGATCCGAGCTTCCAATTCTTCACCCCGCATCGCATCGGTCCCCATCGGGGAGTCCGCACCGCGACCCACAAACTGATCCAATATTACGCCGAACAAGACTACTGGGAATTGTTCAACCTCGAGGATGATCCACACGAATTGCGCAACCTCTACGGAAAAGCCGGAACCGAGCCCGTCACCGCCGCGCTGAAGAGCGAACTCGAACGGCTTCAGCGGCAGTACAAGGACACCGCATGAATGGGCTCGCGCTGATCCTGCTCGCCTCGGCGTGGGGAGACAATTGGCCGCAATTTCGCGGCCCGGATGCGAGCGGAATCGCCGAGGGTGCCAAACCTCCCGACGCGTGGGACCGGCGCGCGATCCGGTGGAAGACTCCGGTCGCCGGGCTCGCCCATTCGAGCCCGATCGTCTGGCGCAATCAGATCTTCGTCACCACCGCGGTCAGCAGCCAGCCGGGCGCGACCTTCAAACACGGGCTCTACGGTGACGGTGACGCTTCGCCCGACACATCCGTCCATCAGTGGAAGGTTCTCTGCCTCGACAAGCGGACGGGCGTCGTTCTCTGGGAGCGTGTGGCCTATCAAGGCCCGCCGAAGGAGAAGCGCCACATCAAGTCGACGTACGCCAACTCGACGCCGGTCACCGACGGTAAGCGCGTGGTCGCCTTCTTCGGATCTCAGGGACTGTTCGCGTTCGACATGTCCGGCAATCCGCTGTGGAAGCGCGATCTCGGGGTGCTCCGCCTTGGCGCATACGATGCTCCCGATTACGAGTGGGGCACAGCCAGTTCGCCAATCCTCTATCGCGACATGGTGATCGTGCAGTGCGACACGCAAGGCAAAGAGTCGTTCCTCATGGCGCTCAGCGCGTCCACAGGCGAGACGATCTGGAAGAGTCCGCGCGAAGAACTCCCTTCCTGGGGCACGCCCGCCGTGGCCAACGGCGAGTTGATTACCAATGGCTCGAACGCGATTCGCGGCTATGATCCGGCGACCGGAAAGCAGCTTTGGAGCTTCGGAGGGAGTTCGAAGATCACCGCGCCCACTCCGGTCTTCGCCAACGGACTCGCAATCGTCGCCAGTGGGCGCAGGCCCGAAGCGCCCATCTTCGCCATCAAGCTCGGCTCGCAAGGATCGATCGCATGGAGCAAACAGCAGCGCGGACCCTACATGCCGACACCGCTGATTCTCGACGGCCGCGTCTATGTGCTCAACAACAACGGCATCTTCGATTGCTACGATCTCGCGACCGGCAACGAAGTCTACCGGCAGCGGATCGAACATGCTGGCGGCGGTTTCAGCGGATCGCCCGTCGCCGCCAACGGGAGAATCTATCTGAGCAACGAAGACGGCGAAATGATCGTCGTTCGCGCGGGCCCTCGATTCGAGATCGTCTCGCGTAACGAGATCGGCGAGCGGCTGATGGCGACGCCCGCGATCACCGGCAACATGCTCGTGATTCGCGGCGAAAAGAATCTCATCGCGATTGGCCGCTGACGGCACGGGTGTGCCCCACGTTCACACTGGGATCGTACCCTCTCCTCGTGGAATCAACGGGATCGGGTTGGCCTCGGGCGTGCACTCCCATACGCGTGACTCGAACCTTCCTTGCTGTTTCGCTCCCGGCCTTGTTCCTGACTGGCCCTCTCGCTCATGCTCAGAAGATCGACTACTCGATCGGCGCCCGTGCCGGATTCTTGCTCAGCCAGCCCCTGCGCGACCGCAGTGGTTTCATTTCACAGGGCGCGAACGTGTTTCGCAATGACACTCAGCGCTTCGCCGCCGGCCCCACCTTCGAGATCGGGTTCAAACAACGCTTCGGCCTCGAACTCAGCCCGACATGGCGGCGCGAGGGTACGACCTCTTTCCACGACTTCAACCTCGACACGATTCCCACGCTGCCTCCCGGCGGAGTGGTGTTGCTCAGCCAGTTCGCGCGCGAGTCCGGCCACTCGTGGGACATTCCCTTGGTGGGCAAGTACTACCTTGCCAGGAAGGACGCGAAGATCCGCCCCTTCTTCGGCCTCGGCGCCTCGGCCACACGGTACGGCGGAACAGCGTTCGTCTACAGTCAGCTCCAATCCGGCACCGGTGCCAAGACCACGCAAGTGTTCGAAAATGGTTACTCTCGCTGGAGCCTCGGACCCGTCGTCAGTGGCGGCGCCACCATCCGCTCGGGCCGCATCTCGATCGTCCCCGAGTTTCGTTACGTTTGGGACAATCTCGCATACCCAGGGCCCCACCACCGGGCCGAAGCCTTTTTGGGCTTCCGCTTCTAGCCTAAGGCGAATCCCTCTTGAATCGAATCTCCTTCAGTGTTATGTTGGAAGCACGTGGACCGATTTAGGCCAGCGCGACAGCGCCCGGCTTGCTAATTGCAACCACGCTAAAAAGTGCTAAAGGCGATCGGCGATGAGCGGATCTCCCTGGGGCGTGCCTCAGGGTTTTGTGTTTCTGGGCCGATACGCTGAAGGAGTTCTCCATGAGCGTATGGTCCGAAACCCGGGACGCTGCCCCGCTGTCCAGTCCGTTTGGCGACCTCGTGTCGCTCGAAATCGCGGTCGATCCACGAGCCCTCGAAGATCTTCTCGAGGCGTTGGCGGAGTTGCCGTTTCCGGTGAATCCACAGATCCATCAGCACCCGGTGGCCGTCGAATTCCCCGCCTACCAGTCGTGGCTCCCGGAAGTGCGGGCCGCGCTGCGCCGGTGTGGTTTTGCGTCAGCCGGGATCGAAGTCCGGCCGATGCTGCTGGACATACGCGCCAACTGACGGACCACCGCTGAGGCTGGACTTCGACTTCTCAGCCGAAGCGAAGGCGCTGATTTCCTCTGGCGAGGAGCGCTTCAATTCAATTCGATGGCACTCGCGCAGGCGGCAAGTGAGCAGCTTCCGGCGGTTGCTCGGTCGCTTCCTTGGTGGTCGGAGTCGCAACGTGGGCGCGACAGGTGATGCGGGCGCTCGGCCACGTGGCGGCCTGGACATCCATCGCATCCTGACCATGGACCGGGTTCGCCAACCGCGGCCCGGCGCGCCCTCCCGGTGTTGGCATCGACGCCATTCGTGGGCCAGTATGAGCATGGGCGGCCGAGGGCAGTCCCACAGGGCCGCGCGCAATGGCGAGACTCGCGGAGCTCGCCGGACACGGCCTGCAGGCCACCCTATGAAAAAAAATCAAAAAATCCACCAAGCAGGTGATCGGATTCTGATCGGTTTGACGCTTATAGAGACTGAGGAGCCCTGAGGGAGTGGGGCGGACCCGTTTTAGGAGGCGGGTCCGCTTCGAGAGGGCTACGACCAAAGTTCGTGGATGGGACCGTAGAGGTCCTGAGTCGCTGCGAACGGGACGTATTCGAAGCCACGGCCGATCGGATCGTCTCGCAGCACCGTCTTCCAGTCGATCCCAAGCGCCGAGTAGATCGTCGCTTCGATGTCCTCGGCGCGGATGTCGCGATCACGTGTCCAACCGGGATCGGTGGTGAATGCTCCCCGCTCATCGGTGGTGCCGATCGCCTTGGGTCCCCGAATCCCCGCGCCCGCGAACATCACCGCCTGTTGGAGGAAGTGATCGCGTCCCCCCTGGGAATTGGGTGTTCCGATCGTTCGTCCGAACTCGCCCATGCAGACGATCAGTGTCTCGTCGAGAAGACCTGCTGTCTTCATGTCGGCGATGAGAGTTCCAACCGCGTTGTCGAACTGCCGCGCAAGCGAGTTGGCGTTGGCGGCGTTGAATGGGCCGCCGTAGATTCCGGCGTGGTTGTCCCATCCGCCGGTGTTGATGAGCACGAAGCGGGTGCCGAGCCGCGACTGCAGCAGGTTCCGGGCCGCGATGCAGGCGTTGCCCAGCGCCGTGTTGCCGTAGCGGGTCCTCTCGGCCGCGGCGAAAGAGAACACGCGATCGACGTTCGGGTTGTACATCAAGCCCCGCGCCGCATCGTTGAACTGAGCCATCTCGTTCGGACCCGGCCCGAGTTCGGACGGCAGCGATTCACCCTCGAGCTTCAGCAGCAGGTCGAACCGGCGCTCGAACACCGCCTGTCCGTCTCGGTGCGTCGTGTTGCCGAGGCCGTTTCCGCCGGGGTTGACGAAGAACGGTGCGTGTGTGGGAGCGAAGTAGCCGGCGCCGGGAGTGTTGCTTCCGGCGTTGAGGGCCAGGAACGCGGGAAGCGTCTGGCCGAGAGTGGTCAGCTCCCGCGAGACGACGGAGCCGATATGCGGGGCCGTCTTCGAAGTCGCGGCGACCGGATTGCGTCCGAGGTGGACCCAGTTCTGCGCCAACTCATGGACAGCGGCCCAGCTTCGAACGCTGCGAACGAAGGCAACCGAGTCCAGTTCGGCGGCGATCTTCGGCAGCAAGCCTTCGGCAAGCCGGACACCGTTGAACGAATTCGGCCGGAACGCCGCAGGCAGCCAGGGGCCTTCCTTGAGGTCGAACGTGTCGGTGTGGCTGGCACCGCCGTTCATCAGGAAGAAGATGCAATGCTTCGCCTTGGAGATGGGTGTCGCGGCGCGCGCCACGGTCTCCATCGGGCGCGACGGAAGCAGCGTGTAGCCTGCCACCGCCGCCGAAAGATGGCGGAAGAAGATCCGCCGGCTCAGATGTGGCTTGCGCCATGGCAAGGTTCCGGAAATGCCGGACCAGTCGAATCCGAATCTGTCTTTCATGGCCTGTTTCCTCTAGTAGCTGAACACGAACTCGGTCATGTTGATCAACGCCCACGCTACGTCTTCAACGTAGGCGGTGCGAGTGGCCTGATTGGTGGCCTTCGCCAGATGCGCGCGCGTTACTTCCTTCTCGCGCTGGCTGGGCCACCGGGACAGAAACATGAGGAACAGATCGTCGCTCATCGCCGAAGGATCAGTCTTGGCGGCGATGTCGCGAAGCGGGGTTGACGAAGCCACGCGGATACGGTTGAGCACCGTCGTGTCGTTCATCAGATTGAGTTGCTGCAGGATCGAGCCCGCCTGGGACCGCTGTTGCGAATCGCGGTTCCCGCGCAGGAACGAGTTCATGAAGTTGAGCGAGGTTCCGTTGCTGCGCGGCTCCACGGGCTCGGGCAACTGGAGCGCCCACGGAGTCGGGTTCGCCCAGCCTTGCACCGTGTAGGGAGTCTGCATGCCGGTCGCGCGTACCAGCGCGTCGTGGATCTCTTCTCCATCGAGCCGGCGCGCGTAGTGACGCGCGAACAGAGGCACCATGCTCGCGTTCCACTCCCCGTCATAGCGTGAACTCAACTGATAGGCCGACGACTCGAGCATGGTCTGGATCAGAGAGCGCAAATTGTAGTCACTTTCCTCGAATCGCTTGGCCAATAGGAGAAGCAGGCGCGGATGCGATGCCTGGAGCTGCCAGGGAGCGGGCGGCGGATTATCCGGGTCGAGCCGGGCGGGGTCGAGTCCGTTGACGGGCTCGGCGAGCGCGTATCCGAAATGCGCCTTCCAAAGGCGATTGACGATGTTGATCGAGAACATCGGATCGGCGATCAACTTTTTCGCGAACTCCTGCCGCCATTGCGCCGAACCTGGCTTGGATCCGTCCCGGTACTCCGGATCCACCGCCGCCACCGTACCGATTCGCGCGCGGTTGGGGCGATTGCCGAAGGTGGTGTTGAGCGTGTAGTTGCCCGTGGTGCGATCGGTCAGTACGAAGCTCCCCGCGTAGAAGTCGGTGAAGCGCGGCTGCTCGACCGTCACGCGCGAAAAGTGCGCCGACATTTTGTACGCCTCGAGCCGTGTCGCGGACTTGCCCCACAGGCTCAGCTCGTCCAGGTGCCGGCGGCCATCGTGGCACAGCAGGCAGTCGTAGTGGCCCATGCCGAGGAAACGGTCCGCCGTTTGGGCGAACATCAGGTCATAGATGTCCTGCGCCGGGCCCATCACCGCTCGCCCGCCAAGAAGATAGTTGACCGCGCCCGTGGGTCCGTCGAAGCTATTGCCTCCCGCCGCGATTGCCTCGAAGGCGATGTCGCGCCACGGCTTTCCTTCGCCGATCGAACCGCGGATCCAGTCATGGAAGGAGTTCCGTCCGCCGACGCCGCGCGTGATGTTGGCCTGAACGGCGTTGTTGCCCAGCAGGTCGCCGAGCCACATCGTCCACTTGTCGACGAACTCGCCGGAGCTGATCAGTTGGTTGATCAACGCCTCGCGCTTTCCAGGATTGGTGTCGGTCACGAACGCGGCGACATCGGCCGGGCTCGGGATTCGTCCAGTCATATCGAGGTGGATGCGCCGCACGAATTCGACGTCGTTCGTCAGTGCCGCTGACGGAATTTTGGCCCGCGTCAATTGATCGAAGATCTCGACGTCGATGAAATTCCGCCTGGGGATTTCGCTCGCGGCGACGGTGTGCTGGGAGCCGGTCTTCGACTGCCGCCACTGCCGCTGGATCTTCGACACGCGGTCCGAGATCTCGTCGCGTATCCTCAGTTCCCTCTCGAGGAACTCATCGCGAGTATTGCGAAATGTGCAATTCTCGCCGGAAGGTTCTGCCTCCGAGCCCAATCCGATGCCCGCCAGGCAAACGAATAGACCCGAGACTGGGATCACCAGTTTCATCGCTTTTCCCCTGTTATCGGTGTCGAACCCGTGGTTCAGGTTCGTGGACGCTCAGGCGGAACCCGGCTGGGCGCTTTCCCTCGAAAGGCACTGCGCGAACTCACCCTGCCCTTGAGTGTACACGAAAGCCAACCATGCGAGAATCTCCTAGATGCGACCGGATATCCCACCACCTCTCTTCTTTCTCGACCGCCTTGCCGGGCTTTGGCAGCTTCACACCATGCGAGCCTGCTGCGAACTCGGCGTGCCTGACCAACTCAATGCCGGCCCCCTGAGCATCGATGAAATCGCGCAGGGCACGGGCACTAGTCCCGAGCACCTGTATCGCATGATGCGCGCGCTCGCTGACATCGGCGTCTTCGCCGAGACCGAGCCACGCACGTTCGGACACACGACACTCAGCGAAATGCTGCGGGCCGATTTGCCCGGCTCGTTCCGCTGGATGCTGCTCGCCGAACTCGCGCCCGAACGTTTTCCGGCGTGGTTCGCGCTGCCCGATTCGATCCGCACGGGCGGCATTGCCTACGACAAAGTGAACGGCAAGAACATCTGGGAGTACTATCGCGACGACAATCCCGCGCAAGGCGAAGCGTTTTCGCGCTGGATGACGGGGGCCTCACACGCGATGATCGAGGCGATCCACCACGCGTTCAACTTCTCCCATTACCAGACGGTGGTCGATGTCGCGGGCGGTCAAGGAGCGCTACTCGCCTCGATTCTCGACCGCAATCCGCATCAGCGCGGGATCCTGTTCGACCTGCCGGAAGTGGTGGCGCGCGCCGTGGAGCACCCGCGTATTCGGCGTGTGGGCGGCAGCTTCTTCGAATCGGTGCCCGAGGGCGGCGATCTCTACACTCTCAAGTGGATCATTCACGATTGGGAGGAATCGAAAGCCGTCGAGATCCTCTCGAACGTGCGCCGCGCAATGAAACCCGGCGCACATCTCATGCTCATCGAAGGGGTGGTATCGGAAAGCTCCGAGCCGGACTTCGTCAAGTGGATGGACATCAACATGCTCGTCATGGTGGGTGGGCGCGAGCGCACCGCCGCGGAGTACGAAGCTCTGTTGTCGAAGTCCGGATTCAAACTGGACCGGATCGTTCCGACACAATCGATGCCCAGCTTGATCCTCGCGACCGTGTAGCTACGTGGGCAAGTCCTCGAGTAGGGACTTGCCCCACTTGTCTCCGAGTTCCTCGACACGCCGCCGAAGCCGCGCGCGATGATCGGCGAGCAGACCGGCTGACTTCGGATCGGCGGCGAGATTCGCCGTCTCGCCTGGATCCTTATTCATGTCGATCATCATCTCGCGCCGGCCCGGGCCTTCGAAGACGCTGTACTTGTAGCTCGCAGTGCGAAGGCAGCGCGAGTCCGTGCATTCGATCGCAACATCCTCGCGCCAGCCCGGCGCGGAACCGCGTTCGACGATCGGACGGACGCTTCGGCCGGGCAATCCCTTCGGCGGTTCGATTCCGGCGTAGTCGCACAAGGTCGGCATGAGATCGATGCAGGAGGATACGAAGTGCTTGCGATCGATCTTACCTTTCGGCGTATGGCCCGGCCACTTGACGATGAAGGGCACACGCGCGGACTCATCGAACGGCAGACTCTTGTGTTCGAACCCATGGGCGGAGTCCATGTCCCCGTGATCGCTCGAAAACAAGACCACCGTGTTCCGTTCGAGACCCGATTCTCGCAGCGCACCCAGCAGACGGCCGATTTCGGCATCGACACGTTCCGTCAACCGGCAGTAGGCCCAACGGTGACGGCGCCAGTCTTCGGCCGTCCAGTGCTTGCGAGCCCATCCGCGAAAGCTTCCGTAGCGGCCGAGCGCGGCGGGTTCGTCCTTCGTGGGCCCATGATTGGCGGGCAGCGGCGGCAGTGCGGCGCCGGGCGGGATCATCAGGGCCTCGGCGACCCGCTTCCGTTCGATATCGGACTTGGGATGCATCACGGGCAGGTTGTTCGCCTTCGTGTAGGCGTCGATCGCCATGTAGCAGATGTCGTGCGGATTGATGAACGAGGCGACCATCAGGAACGGATCGCCCTTCGCACCTTCGTTGCGCAGGCGCGCCGAGCAGACATCGGCGAGATCGTCGCGCTCATCCGCCGTCAAGTACTCGAAGCCGAGGTTCTCCGGCGTCATCGGCTTTGGCCAATGCGTTTTGCCGCCGAACCAGGTGCGGTAGCCCGCCTTACGGAAGAGATTGCCGAGTCCGTTGGCGATGGTCTCCGATGGCACGTTCGCTTGGGTGTTGCCGCGCATGTCGAACCGGCTGGGATAGTGTCCGGTCATCATCGAGGTTCGCGCGGGCATGCACACGGGATTCGACGAGTAGGCGAGTCCGAAGCGGACGCCATTCGCCGCGATACTGTCCATCGCGGGTGTCTTCAGCCAGCGGTTGCCTTCGCAACTCATCATGCCGTAGTGCTGCTGGTCGGTCATGACGTAAAGGATGTTCGGGCGCTCGCCAGCGGCTTGGCCGGGCGACGAGAATGAGGCCGCCGCGGCTGCCTTCTCGAGGAAGCCGCGGCGCGTTGAATCAACGGTGCTCATTAGAACTGGAATCGCAGCGCGAACTGCATCTCGCGTCCGGTTCCGGCGCTGGTGATGCGTCCGAAGTTGCCGGAACTGATCTCGAGGGTCGGCGGATTGAATGGGGGAGTGTTCGAGAAGTTGTAGCTCTCCCACCGGAACTGGATTTCCTTCTTCTCGGAGATGTTGAAGTTCTTGAACACGGCGAAGTCGACATTGACGAGTCCGGGCGAGGGCAGGACATTTCGGCCGCTGTTGCCGTACGCTCCGCGAGCCAGCGAGAAGGCCGAGATATCGAAGAAGCGATTGAGCGTCCGTTCGCCGGAGTCCAGGCGCCCGTCTCGCAGCCGGTCAGGCCGGTGGTTGCAGCGCGGACATCCATCGTCCACTGGCTTCAGCGCTTGCGTCGGGTGCATCGGCATGCCGGTTTCGAGGGTTATGTTCCCGTTGACCTGCCATCCGCCGAACATCTGTCCGCGCAGATCACGCTTGCCGCGATAGAACGGAAGTTCGTAGAGGAAGGCGCTCGTCGCGCGGTGGCGCTGATCGCTTTCCGCGAGGCCTTTCTCGAGGCGCCAAGCGTACGGGTTGTTGTGACGTTGCGCGCCGCAGCAGGCAAACGAGTCGAACATCGTCTTCGACCACGTGTAGGTCTGGATAAAGGTCACGCCCTTTGCGAAGCGCTTGTCCGCCTTCATCAGCAGGCCGTGATAGTTGCCCGCCGCGTCGAGCGAGATGTTCTCAATGGGGCCGTACTGCGGATAGATGCGCCGTGTGGTTCCGGGCACGAACGGATTCACGGTGCGCGGCGAATCGAAGTGCGCCGATTTCGAGCCCGAGTATCCGATCTCGAACACCGTGCCCCACGGCAGCGCTCGCTGGATGTTGAAGTTCCACTGTTGGACATCGCCCACGCCACGCTTGGTATCCGCCGAGTTGATCTCGGAGTTGATATTGAGCGCCCGCGCCTGGTCCGCCGTGCGCATGCGGATCCGGACGTTGCCCGCGGCATTCAGCTCGTTGACGTTCAGGTTGTTCGGCGGATTGGCCGCGAGCGCCGGAACGAACATGTTCATCATGTTCACGTTGTAGAAGATGCCGTAACCGGTGCGGATCACGGTGTTGTTGCCGCCGAACGGCCGCCAGGCGAATCCGATGCGCGGCGCGAACAGGCGCTTGCTCGGCTCATTGAGCGGCCCGCGCTTCAGGAACTCCGGATACAACTGCAGGGTAGTGAAGTTCAAGTTTCGCGACTGGCCCCCGATATCCTCGATCGCCGAGTTGTACTCGTAGCGGACACCGATGTTCATCGTCAGCTTGGGAGTGAGTTTGACGTCGTCGGTGATGAAGTTGTGGAAGCGCCAGAAGCGGGTGCGCGGGAAAGTGCCCGGATCGGCGCCGGGTGGGAGCTGATCGGTAAAGCCCAAGCGGACCTGCTGCGGCTGGTCAAGCAGGAAGTCCGCCCACGCGAGCCGGCCGCGATCGGCGGCGCCATAGGCGAATCCGGGAACGGTGGCGGAGTGGATTCCGCTGAAGTCGAACGCGCCACGCACGAACGAGATCGTGCGGCGATCGAGACGGAGCATCGTGAACTCGGTGCCGATTTTGACCGAATGCTTGCCGCGGGTCCAGGAGAGCGTGTTGCTCGCCTGGCGCGATTCGTCCCAGATCGTGTTGATGTCGGAGTTGCCGAGTCCGGAGATGCCGGTGATGCCGATCGAGGGCAGTCCGGTGTCGGATGGCGTGTTGGTCTGTCCGGGAATGCCGAGATCCTTGAGGATGTTGAAACTCGATCCGCTCACGTCGTCCACGGTTTTGAAGATGTCGCGGTTGTAGGAGACCTTGAACACGTTCAGCAGTTGCGGCGTGAGGATCCGCGTGTAGTTCATCGTCACGTTTTGCTGGCGGCGCGGGCGGCGCGTCACGAAGAACGGATGCGGGTTAACGGGGAACACGGGTAGCTGCACGGTTTGGACTCCGTAGCGCCCGAACAGCCGGTTCTTGTCGTTGAAGGTGTGGTCGAGGCGGAGGAAATATTGATCATCGGTATCGCGATTCCGCGAGACGCCCGAGAAGTTGTTGCCGCCCGTGAACTGCTCTTGCGGGAGATTTGCATTCGGCCAGAACTGATAGAGGTTCCGCGCGATCGGCGAGATACGGCTGGCGGGAATCTGATTGTTCGGGAACGGCGCCGTGCCCGTCAGATCCTGGATCGGAATCAGCAATCCATCGGTTCGGCGGAAGAATGACTCGGTGAGATCGCCATTGCGCATGCGTGCCGAGGGATAGATCGCGAAGCCCTGCGTCGATCGCCTCTCGCGGAACAACTCGCCATTGAAGGTGAAGAACGTCCGATTGTGCCCATCGTAGACCTTGGGAATCCACACCGGTCCGCTGAGCACGCCGCCAAAGGTGTTGCGGCGAAGCGGAGTCTTGCGGTTGGTGGGGAGTTCGAAGAAGTTCTTGGCATCGAGCACGTCGTTGCGCAGGAAGTGGAACAGCGTTCCGTGTACGTTGTTGGTGCCGGGCCGGATCGTCGCGACGATCTGCGCGCCGGACTGTGTGCCGTACTCAGCCGAGTACCAGCCCGCTTCCACTCGGAACTCTTGGATCGCCTCGACTGACGGACGCATGCGGACCGCGCCGTGGATCGTCGTACGCAGCGGCGCGCCATCGAGGTAGATCGCGTTGTTGTGGACCTTCTGTCCCATCGCCGCGACTCCGAATCCGGGGCCGAAGCCCGAGGTCGTGACCGACGACGCTGGACCGCGACTCATGCCGGGAGCGAGCAGCGCGAGGCGGAAGAGATTGCGATTGCCGGGGATCGGGAGTTCGCGAATCTTGGCCGCGTCAATGACAGTCGAGATCGTGGCGTCGTCGGTTTGAATCGTGACGGCCGAGGCATCCACCTCGATGCGCTGCGTGACTTCGCCGAGTTGAAGTTTCATATCGACACGGGCGCGCTGGTCGACTTCGAGCGCAACACCGCGAACGGTGGTCATCCGGAAGCCGGATGCTTCGGCGGTGACTTCATAGGTTCCGAGTTCGAGAGCGTTGATCTCGTAGATGCCCGATTCGCTCGATTGGATGGTGCGTTTCTGCTGCGTTCCGGTGTTGGTGACCGTGACGGTCGCGTTGGGAACGGCGGCACCGGTCTCGTCGGTGATCGTACCGAGAATCGCGGAGCGGCCTTGCCCCCAGATGGTCGCGGGGGTGGCGAGGACGAATGCCAGGATTGCTGTTCTCATGAAGAGACTCCTTCAGCGGGGATGAATGAGTCATATCACTGACGCAGCGTCGAGTCAAATTCGGCCGCGCATTTGCGCGAAGTCTGGCGGAGCGGCGATAATCGTCGAAGAGAAAGCAGAGGCCAATATGTCCCCTATTGCACACCAGCCGATGCCGTCGAGTCTCCTCGCCAGCGCGTAGTTCCTTCGCTGGCCGCCGGGCTCACGCCCATCGCGAATCCATGATTCTCCCCGCGGCCCCCACGCGCTTCCGCGTGCGGCGGGCCGCTGTTCGCGTGCTTCCAACAGGGGAATTTCTTGAAACAGGACTCTCGTGGTTCGCGAGAATCACAGAAGAGCCGGCAGTTCTGCCGGCAGGTTCAGCGTGCGCTGAATCTGGCGCTTGCCGATTGCGCGATTGATGGAATCGGCGATTTGTTCATCGACGAGGTGGTGCCCGCTCCCGATTGCGGCCGGCTCGTCGTGTACGTCTTGCTGCCAGTTGACCAGCCGGCGGCGAATGTGATGGCCGCGCTCCAGCGCGAAGCTCCGAAGTTGCGGTCGGAGATGGCCTCGGCGATCTCGCGCAAGCGGGCTCCGGAGCTCTACTTCGTTCCGGTGACGGACGGAGGCCCCGATGAGTGAAGCCTCCGTTCGAAGCTGGCTGGCCGAACCGATGGCGCGCGAAGTGGCGGAGGCGATCGAACGTCTCCGTCGCGCTCCGGACGTTCAGCGGATCGCTGTGATGCCCGATGTCCACCTCTCGGCGGATGTCTGCATCGGCGTGGCGATCGCGACCACGCGGATCATCTATCCGCAAGCCGTTGGCGGCGACATCGGATGCGGGATGCTCGCGGTGGCCTTCGATGCCGCTGCCGGCGTCCTTTCCGATCCCGGAGTCGCAGGTGCGATCCTCGGGGATCTGTCGGTCGCGATACCCGCGCGGCGGCACAACCGCCGTTCACTCGTCCCGCGGCCCTGGGGAGGCGCGGTCCCGCCGCTGAGTCGTCCGAGTCTCGAAGCGGTGTGGCGCGGAGAAGGTGCTCTCGAATTCGCGACACTCGGCAGCGGTAACCACTTCGTCGAGCTTCAGGCTGACGAGGAGGATCGTCTCTGGCTGATGATCCACAGCGGGTCGCGCGCGCTCGGCCAGGCGATTCGCGATCATCACCTCTCGCGCGGGCAACCGGTGGATGGCAGGTTTCGCGCTCTCGAAGCTGAATCGGAGGCAGGGCATGCGTATCTCGCGGACGTGGGCTACGCGCGGCAGTGGGCGGACGAGTCTCGCCGCGCGATGGCGGAAGCTGTTGGACAAGTGCTGACACGGCGGCTCGGCGCGCGGCTCCGCCCGGATACGTTGATCGCGTCCGACCACAATCACGTATCGCGCGAATCCCATGGTGAAGCCGAGTCATGGGTCCACCGGAAGGGAGCGATGCGCGCGCAATTAGGCGAACCGGGTGTGCTCCCGGGATCGATGGGAACGCTGAGCTTCCATGTCGAAGGCCGGGGGTGCGAGGCCGCGCTTCATTCGAGTGCGCACGGGGCGGGGCGTGCGCTGAGCCGCACGGGGGCTCGGGCAAAGGTCAGCGAGCGTGAATTGCGGCGGCAAATGGAGGGTGTCTGGTTCGAATCGCGGCTCGCGGCCCAGCTTCGCGACGAGGCGCCCTCGGCCTACAAGGACATTCGCGCGGTGCTGCGGGCGCAGCGCGAACTGGTGAAGGTGAGGCGCACGCTGCGGCCGATCCTCAACTACAAGGGCGTGTAGAGGCGGCAACGGCGGGGTCATTCGCCGAACCGAAGGACGATCCCGCCGCCTGCCACGACGTTGTGTTGCCCGCCGCGAGCCGGCGCGTTGAAGGCCGGAGATCCGGAATAGAAGTCGCGAATCTCGGCGCGGAGAGAGAGGAGCCGCCATGCGCGAATGTCGACTCCACCGCCGAACTGGATCGCGCCGCGATGGGTCAGCCTCGGCGCCGGGTTCGAGCGGCCGTCGAGCGTGAGCAGACTCTGTTCGTAAAGAGCCCAGCCGCCGCCCCCCGATACCCAGGGGCTGATGCAGGCGTTCGGCATCAGCTTCACACGGAATCCCGGAGTCAGGTAGAGCGAGGCGAAATCGCGTGTCGCGCCCCGGTTAGCCGAACTCACCTCCCGAAGCGGCGAGGCGAGGAAGTGGACCTCGCCCAGCAGAGCCCATTTGTCGTGGGCGGCGAGACGATATCCGTAGTTGGCCTGCCAGGCGCGTCCGGAGCCGAGATCGAGGCGGGCTGTAGCGGCAGAGCGCTCCGAAGGTAGAACGCCGCCGAGCGTGAGTCCGATCTCGTGTTGTTGCGCGGCGGCGGCAATCGCGAGCGAGCCTGCGGCGATCATTTTCAGGATCATGGCGAACCTCCTGGCGATAGATGCTTCCATCGGTCTCTGGTATTCCGGGCTTCGGCGCCTGATAATCCAGGCATGATCTTTTCGATTCTTTGCCTGGCCGCCTCGGCCGTGTTCGCGGAAGTCAAGTATCCGAAGTGTCAGGTCGCGCTGACCGATATGGCCACCGTGGAGGCCATCTTGGAAAGCCTTCCGGCGCCGGGCACTCCGCTGACCGCCACGGCGAGCGTGTTCTTCACCGGCGAATCCCTGCCGGGAGGCGATTCGATGGTGCTGAGGCTGTTGGTGGCTAGGGAACCTTCCAAAAACGCACTCGCCGGGAAAGGTAGTTCGCTGGCGAATACCAATTTCACGGACTTCACGCTCGCGGTACGTACCAAGATGCTGCTCGAAGTCCAGTCGCGCCGTGCGCCGGCGGGGAGGAGTGGCGAAAGCGCGGACTCGAATACCAAGACTTTCAGCGGCGAAAGCAATCCACTCCGGAACCGAAAAAGAAGCCGTGATCGTTGGTTATGAAGAGGCGCCGGTCAAGGCGCCTCTCTCGGGTCGAAACCCTGTCGGGCGCTCCGCCTTCAGAGTGGCGGAAATGAGTGTGTGACGTGCGTCTGTGTGCGCACGGCTCCCGCGTTCGAGAACGCGGTGCGTCCGGGCCAAAGCCCGCTTAGAACCACAGACCGGAATACGGAATCACGATGATGATCGGATCGTCCGGCATGTCCAAAACCCATCACGTTCTTACGTTCGTGGTGGTCCTTTCACTGGCTAGTCTCGATCAGGGCCTTCGAACTAACCGCACCCTGCCCCCGCAAGTGATTGAAAAGAGACGTAAAATTTTCCTGATTTCGGTGTGACCCATTTACCGGCCAATCCACGGCAGTGCCGCCGGAGGCGGGCGGAGGCGAGTGGAGCGGCTCAGTTCCCGGTTGATCGACGCGTTATGATCGAAATTGATGCGTTTTCGCTTCGCGTTCCTGATCGCCGCTACGAGTCTCGTTGGCGCTGAACTGACGCTACCGCCACGGGCTCGCCTCCGCGTGCCTGTGCCGCCACCGCGCACCGCGCTGCCCGCAGGCAAGACCATCGAGATCAAACCGCCGCTCGGACTGCCCCCGGTGCCGTTTCCGGACGACAACCCACCCACCGCGGAAACGATCGAACTCGGGCGCAAACTCTTCTTCGATCCGGTGTTGTCGAAGGATGGCACGGTTTCGTGCTCCAGTTGCCACGATCCGAAGTCCGCGCTGACCGATCCCGAACCGTTTTCGAAAGGCGTCAATGGCAGCCGCGGCGGGCGGCACAGCATGGTGGTGCTGAATGCCGTCTACCATCCCACGCAGTTTTGGGACGGCCGTGTCATCACGCTCGAACAGCAGGCTTCGCGCCCGGTACTCGACCCGCTCGAGATGGCGCATTCGCTCGAAGGCGTGGAGCGCAAAGTATCGGCCGATCCGGGCTACATCGCGATGTTCGCCAAAGCGTGGGGACCCGGCCGTATCACCTATGACATGATCGCCAAGTCGATCGCCTCCTACGAACGAACGCTTCTGAGCGCCAACTCGCCCTTCGATCGCTACTACTACGGCGGCGACAAAAAGGCGATGAACGAATCGGCGATTCGCGGCCTCGATCTATTCATGCAGAACAATCTCGATGCGCCCAACTGCGTGAGCTGCCATCAAATCAGCGAAACCTCGGCGACATTCACCGAATCCCGTTTCCACAACACTGGCGTCGCGTGGGACACCAAACAAGGGCGCATGGTGGATCCCGGCCGCTTCAACGTCACCAAGGACAAGAAGGACATGGGCGCGTTCAAGGTGCCGACGCTGCGCAATATCGAACTCACGGCGCCTTACATGCATGACGGCAGCATGAAGACGCTCGAAGAGGTGATGGACTTCTACTTCGATGGCGGCCGCAAGAATCCGTGGCTGTCGGGCGTGATGCCGCACCATGGCGTACCCACGATTCCGAAAGAACAACAGGCACAGGCCAAGAAGGACTTGGTCGAGTTCATGAAGGCGCTCACCGGCGAGATTCCAAAGAACGCCCAAGCCCCGAAATAACTACCGCTTCAGCGGATCTTCGATCCACGGCGGAGTCGCTTCGATCAGGCGGCCGAGTTCCGGCTCGAGCTTCTCCATCTTGCACTTCATCTCCCACGCCACCTGGCGATAGCTGAAGTGCCCCTTCACGCCGCTGCGCAGGCGCGAGATGTACTCGGCCTCGGCGAAGTCCATTTTGAAGAGGAATCGCGCGCGTGCGCCAAAGGGCAGCAGGTAGTGCGATCCGGGTTCGGGCAGCGCGCGTAGCGCTTCGAGCGTGCGCCGCATCAAGTCCGCGTAGAAATCGGAGAGGCCGCAGTCGCGAATCGCGTCGGGCGTTGCCCAGCCGAGCGAGCCGTTGTAGCTCTGTCGATACTGATGGCAGCGCCGGTGGCGGTGCATGTCGCGATAAGCGCCGATGTCCATCACGATGTCGTAGGCGTAGAGCCCTCCACGGAACTCGCGCATCAACTCGTCGCGCCGAGTGCGGGACCGGAGCGCGAGATCGATGATCTCGTTACGCTGCGCGGAGGACATTGCGCTCGTCAGTTCATAAAGCTCGCGGAATGGACGATCTGTCGCCGGATAAAGCAAAGTCGCCGCGATGTCGGAGTGCGTGTCCGCCGGCTTGAGCAGGTCGACATCGTCTACTGGGACCGCCGCCGCCGGCACCGGCAAATTCTGCCGTGCCCACTCGCGCAGATCGGCGCGCGACTGTTGCATGTGTGAGTCGGCATCGACATACTTCGCGAGTGTGCGTGCCAAGGGCTGCGCCGCCGATGCCGCGTCCCACGAACAGTCGGGCGGCTGCGCGCAGGCCTCCACCATCTCCGTGCCGAGATCACGAACTTCGGCGTACTCGGACGCCTTCATCCGCCGTACCTGACGCTCGAGCGTCCGGATGCTCGTCACCTGGCCCACGCCCGTTGGAATCCCGAAGAAGAGCAGGTAACGGGCCACGTCGAAGGCGCGAGCCTTCAGGTTGCGCTCGTAGGCATCCTGCTTCATGTCCGCGGGCTTCGGCAGGCGTCCGATCAGGTGTTCGAAAACGCGGTCGTGCACGTGCCGGTATCCCGCCAGCAGCGCATTGCCCGCGGTGCGATACGTGGCCGCGTCTTCTTCGTTGAACTCGGGCGGTGTGACGAACCCTGACTTTCCGAAGTCCTGATAGCGCGACGAGCGGGCTTGTCCATCCCACAATTGCTCGTCCTCGGCCTCGGTCGCGGCCAGTTCCGACACGCCTTCCAGGCACAGCACGATGTGCCCCAGGTCCGCGATCGACGCGTGCCCGTACTGGAAATAGAAGCTCTCGAGGAACTTCGCCGAATCGTGCGAGCGGACCCACTCGAGCGACTCCGTGATCGAATCCGGAGACCGGCTGTATCGCGCCAAAGCGTAGGCGCAGCTCTCTGGTGGCACGCCCGCCACCGTGAACACTCGTTTCGCGGTACCTGTAGCCAACTAGCTATGATAGACGGTTGCAAGTCCGAATCAAACGCCTGCGGCCCGATGCGATCCTGCCTGCGTACGCGCATGGGCCCGGAGAAGACGCTGGCATGGATCTGTGCGCGGTGGAAGGCGCGACGCTCGAGCCGAACATGCCGCAACTGGTTCCAACCGGACTCGCGATCGAGCTGCCGTCGGGATTCGAGGCACAGGTCCGCCCCCGCAGCGGACTCGCATTCAAGCATGCCATCACCATCCCGAACGGGCCTGGCACCATCGATCCCGGCTATCGCGGCGAAATCCGTGTGATCCTGCTCAATCTCGGCCGCGAGCCCTACCGGATCAACGCCGGCGATCGAATTGCGCAGATGATCATCGCGCGCTATGAAGCGATCGAATGGATCGAGACCGATCTCGCCGATTCCTCTCGCGGAGCGGGCGGATTCGGATCATCGGGCCGATGAAATAAACTAGGCGTTGCATGCGCATCGAATCGATTTCCGCGCGTCCGGTCACTCTGGACGTCAACCCCGACATTTTCATCCAAAGCTCGCTCGGCAAGCATCGCCAATCACCCTATGTTCTCGTCACCGTGAAGACAACGGACGGTGTCGAAGGGTACGGTGAGGCGACGGTGATGCCGCGTTGGAGCGGCGAGACCCAACAGAGCGCGATGGCCGCGATCGAGAATCTGCTGGCCGAACCGCTGAAGGGCGTCGAGGTCTGCGACATCAATGAAGCGCTGCAAATCATGGACAACCAGATCCATGACAACCAGTTCACCAAGTGCGCGATCGAGATGGCGATGATCGACGCCTGGGGCAAGACCCTCGGGGTGCCCGCGTGGAAGCTGCTCGGCGGGCGGCGGCGCGATCCTGGAATCGCGCTCAAGATCTCGATCGGCGCTTTTCCGCCGGATGAAGCCGCGCGACGGGTGATGATCGCCAAGAATCGCGGATTCAAAGCTTGCAAGGTGAAAGTCGGAATTGACGTGAAGACCGACCTCGAACGGGTAGCGGCGATTCGCGAAGCCGTCGGCGCGGACTTCCCGGTCGGTGTCGACTCCAACGGGGGCTGGAACGAATCGGAGGCGATCAGCGCGCTCGCGGGTCTCGAAAAGCTGAACGTGAACATGATCGAGCAGCCGCTGCCGCGTTGGGATTTCCGCGGCACCGCCCGCCTCCGCGAGCGGACCCACATTCCGATCATGATCGACGAAGGCATCTTCACCGCCGCGCACGCGCTGCAAGCGATTCGGGAAGAGGCGTGCGACATCATCAGCATCTATCCGGGCAAGAACGGTGGAATCCGGCGTTCGATCGAGATCGCCGAGATGGCCCACCACGCAGGACTCGAGTGTGTAATCGGGTCGAACCTCGAACTCGATCTCGCCACGTCGGCGATGTTGCAGGTCGCGGTGACGATCCCGAATCTCTCGACTCGCGTCAATCACGACATCATCGGCCCGTTCTACTATCTCGATCACATCACCACGCCTGTGATTCGCATCGAGGACGGGCGGGCGTGGGTGCCCGAGGGTCCTGGACTCGGGCTTGCGTTGACCGTATGAGGAATTGATAATCACGCCTCACCGAGACTTTGGGAGCTACCATGGTTTGAATCCTGAAGGAGGGTTAGGCCAACCATGAATTTTCTGAACCGGATTGCGATTCTGGGTTTGATCGCGGCGGCGTCATTCGCCGCGGATATCGACGGCAAGTGGAAAGGCTCCGCGCCTGGCCGCGGCGGCCAGACAATGGAGTACAACCTCGACTTCAAGGCCGACGGCAACAAGCTCACCGGCTCGATGAGCAGCCAGATGGGCAGCAGTGAGATCACCGATGGCAAGGTGGATGGTGCGAGTGTCGAGTTCAAGGTGAAGCGCGAGTTCAACGGCAACGCGTTCATCATGAACTACAAGGGCAAGGTCGAGGGCGACGACTTGAAGCTCGCCATCACGGTGGAAGGCCGCGACATGGCTGCTCGCGAACTCACCGCCAAACGCGTCAAGTAGCCTCGAAACAACGGGCGGCGGCCGCGCTACCATGGGGATGATGACGTTCCTCGCCGGCAAGCACCTCGACCGCCGCTCGCTTCTCAAAGGCGCCGGTATCGCTATCGGATTGCCCATACTCGACGCGATGCGCCCCGCGCTGGCCGCACCCGCCAAAGCGGTGAAGCAGCCAAGGCGCGCCGCCGTAGTCTATGTCCCGAACGGCATCTGGATGAAGGACTGGAAGACGCCCGAAGGCAGCGAGTTCGCCTCCGCGCGAATCCTGAAGCCGCTCGCCGCGCATCGCGACAGGTTCGTCCAGATCACCGGACTCGCCAACCACGCCGCGAACAAGGCCAAGGGTGGCGGCCATGCCAAGGCTACCGGCAGTTTCCTCTCGGGTGCCGAACCCAAGTACACGGCGGGTGCCGACGTCAAGGCTGGTGTTACGTTCGATCAATTGCTCGCTCAGCGATGGGCCAACGAAACCCGCGTGGCATCGCTCCAGATCGGATGCGAGGATTCGCGCATGGTGGGCAACTGCGATACCGGATCGAGTTGCGCCTACACCAACAGCCTTTCGTGGAAAGACGAGGTGACGCCGCTCGCCGTCGAGACGAATCCGCGCTCGGTGTTCGAACGTCTGTTCGGCACCGCGGATCCGAGCCTGTCACCAGAGGTCCGCGCCCGCCGCGCGTTCTATCGCCGCTCGATTCTCGACATGACGCGCGAAAATGCACAGCAGCTCAGCGGAACGCTCGGTGCGGCGGACAAGCGCAAGATGGAGGAATACCTGACGGGCATCCGCGAGGTCGAGAAGCGCATTCAAACGGCGGAGCGCGACTACGTTGTGCCGCCGATCGAGAAGCCCTCCGGCATTCCGTTCGAGTATCGCGACTATGTGAAACTGATGTTCGACCTGCAGGCGATCGCCTTCCAGGCCGATCTGACCCGCGTTTCGACGATGATGCTCGGCCGCGAAGGCAGCGTGCGCGTCTACCCCGAGATCGGCGTGCCCGATCCGCATCACCCGCTCACCCATCATCGCGGGCATCCGGACTTCATCGAGAAGGTGATCAAGATCAACACCTACCACGTGGAGCTGTTCGCCTACTTCCTCGACCGGTTGAAGAACACGCCCGATGGAGAAGGCAGCCTGCTCGACAACAGCTCGATCCTGTACGGATGCGCGCTCAGCGATGGCAACGCGCACTCGAACTTCGACCTTCCGCTGCTGCTCGCCGGGCACGCGGGCGGTATTCGCGGCGGGCGCGTGGTCGCGGCGCCGGAGAAGACTCCGGTGGCGAACCTCTTCCTGCACATGATGGGCGCGTCGGGTGTCGAGGCCGAGAAGTTCGCCGACAGCACGGGCCGTCTGGATCTGGCGTAGCGGGCCCGGTCAGGCGGCGAGGCGAGTGAACGCCGAGCGTGCGCGCTCGAGTTCGGTTGCCACATCGCTTTGCCCCTGGTCGATCAGGGGTTCCAGGATGACTGGCACGTTTACGTCGATCGACGACATGACCGGACTGAAAGCAAGCACCGCGTATCGTGAGATCGGGTCGTGACGGCTCGCCGTGTTGACCTCGATCATGTGAATCTCCGCCAAATCGATCAGGAGCGCGCGACCGTGCTCGAACGGATCATGGGCGACGTTCCGGTCCGCAAGATCGACGCGAAGGCGATTCGCGACTACCAGGACAAGCGCAGGGCCGAAGGCGTGTCCGGGCGGACGGTGAACCTCGAGGTGACGCTGATCCGGCAAGTACTGAAGCGGGCGAAGCGGTGGAGCGTGATCGCCGACGACGTGGCGAACCTCCCCGAGAGCCAGACCGTCGTGGGTCGTGTTCTCACGCTGGAACAGAAGCGGCTTCTGTTCCAGACCGCCGCGAGCAAACCCGAGTGGGAGGTTGCCTACTGCGCTGCGGTCGTGGCCGTGAACACGACCTGCAGAAAGGTCGAGGTGCTGAATCTGCGATGGGCGGAGGTCGATCTGTTCGAAGGCGTGGTCTCAATCCGGCGAAGCAAGACCGAGGCCGGACACCGCTCAATCCCACTCAACCGCGAAGCGCTCGCGGCGTTCGCGAAGCTCCGGCAGCGCGCGGAAGCGTTCGGAGGGGGCGGGCCCGAACATCCGGTCTTCCCGGCTTGCGAGTCTGGCCAAATCGATTTGAGCCGGCCGCAAGTCGGCTTTAGGACCGCGTGGCGCAGTCTGGTGAAGGCGGCGGGCCGGAAGGCTGGAGAGGTTGCGGCGGAAGCGGCGAAGGCGTCAGGCGCCGATCCCGAGGACGCACGCAAGCGCGCGGCGAAACCGTTCTCGGGATTCCGCTTCCATGACCTGAGGCATCAGAGCATCACCGAACTCGCCGAGGCGGGGATCTCGGACGCGGCTATGCAGAGCATCGCGGGCCACATGTCGCGGAAGATGCTGGACCACTACTCCCATGTCCGCATGGCAGCGAAGCGCGAAGCGGTGCAGGCTCTCGGGGGCGGACTGATCGAGTCGCCCATCCCCGTCGAACAGGCACAAGGCAAGGCGAACTGAAGCGATGCTCAGGCCGGTTACGTCACAATTCACGTCATAAGGCATACGGAATGCCCCTCGGAATCGGCCTGAAACCCTTGAAAAAATTGGTCGGGGCGGCGTGATTCGAACACGCGACCCCCTGCGCCCAAGGCAGGTGCGCTACCAGGCTGCGCTACGCCCCGACAACTCTCTGCCTCTATTCTAGCTGCTTTCCCGCTGGAAATCCTCTCTGAGCCTCCGCGAGGCTCAGAGCCGCTTCTTGCGAAACGTGAACAAGCCGAGCTGGTGCGGTTCATCCTCGTTCTCGACCCGCTTCCAGTCGATCCTTTCGCCGGTGAACCAGACCGGGCCCGAGTACATCCGCCACAGATCGCGGTGCTCGAGCGAGATGCCGAATTCGAGCCATTGCGCGAGAATCTCTTTCGACGAGGACCGGCACTTGTATGGGACCGAGTCGCCTGGCGTGGCGTCGGGCCGCGCGTAGACGTTCAGGTCCAGTTGGTGGTGGTTGTATGGCGTGGTGATCACCAGAAGACCTCCTGGCCGTAGCAGATTCACCATATTGCGCATCGCACTGGCGTGGTCGTCAATATGCTCGATCACGCTGATGCAGGTGACGGCATCGTACCGGCGATCGAAGCCAACGGGGTTGGTGATATCGACATCCTCTACCAGCCAATGCCGGTTCGTCATTCCCTCGGGCCAGTAGTCGCGAACATTGTCGATCGCGGTGACCGCGAAGCCGCAATCGTGGAGCAAGGCTGGCCAGGCAGTGGTGCCAGTGCCCACGTCGAGCACGGTTTGGGGCCGCTCCCGGGCGAACGCCGCCAGCGCGTAAGAATACTCCACTGGCCGTTCATTGTGCCTGCGAAACGGCTGGTCCGCCGCGGAGCGGCAAATGCGATCCAGGTACCGCGTTCCCGCCGTGTGGACGAGCTTTTTCACTGGGTTCACGCCTGTCCTCCCGAGGGTTCCACGATGGCGCTCATCGATCCCTTGCTCTCCGGCATCCGCCAGTCCGCTCCATACCCGTGGATCTGATCGCGTCCGAATTCCGCCTGCGGCAATTCGCAGGTGATGACGATCGTGCGGCCTGTGCTGTCGACTTCGACGGCGTGCCGGAACGCCTCATCTTTCGTTTTGAGGAACAGGCGTGTCAACATCTCGATGACATAGTCGTAGGTGTGGTGATCGTCGTCGAGCAGGACGACGTTGTAGACGGGCGTCAGATCGTCTTGATTTCCGGTTTCCGATCCCGTTTCGATTCCGGGAGGGGTGAGAGTCGCTGGCATGTTCAGGAGTTACGGTCGAGCGCGGCCCAGATGTGGCCGACATTGGTTTTGACGGCTTCGGTGAGCACCGAGGCGGGAGTGGGATTGGTGGGAGGCAGCAGCCGGAGTTCGAGAATCGCGTGCGCGGTGGCGCCGCCGAAATCGCCGTCGGCAACCGTCTTCAGTGTAGCGGGTGTGATCTCGGCCTCGAGGCGTTCGCGGCTCTTTCCGGCGTTTCGGCCCCGCGCAACTGCTTCGGTGACTTCCTCGATGTAGTTGCCCATCTGGTAGACGCGCTGACGTGGGCTGAGATCACCATGGCCGCCCGCGATTTGGGTGAAGTCGAACTGGGCGACGTTCAGTAGCGTGCGCGGCCAGTCGAGCGGGAATCCGTCGCCGATGAAGGGGAAAAATCCGTGAAGCAGATCGCCGGTCGCGATCACCTTCTTTTGCGGGCAGAAGACGACGACATCGCCGGCGGTATGCCCGCGGCCGCGAAACGCGAGATGGAGATCGTGACTCTTGTCGTGGATGATCAGGTCATCAGTGAGCGTCAAGTCTGGAAGCTCCGGCGTGAAGTTTTCCATCTCTCGCAGGTAGTCGCCAGTCTCTCGGCGCATCTTCTCCCAGGCCGCTTTCTCTTGCGCAGACTTCGCTTCGGCTGCCTTCTTCTTGTAATCTTCGGCCGAAATTTTCAACTGCTCGAAAGATGCCTTCAGTCTCGGAACGGTTTCCTGGCTGATCAGTTTGCGGGTGGTCTCGCTCGCGATGATGCCCGCGTGGCCGGCGATGCGCCGGTACGCCGGGAGCCCCTGTGCGTGATCCCAGTGGAAATGGCTCGCGACGATGTACTTGACCGGCTTTTCCGTCACCCGCCGGCGGAGCTGGCTGACGAGGGAAACCACCGCGGACGGCTTCGAGTGAGAGTCCATGATCAGCAGATCGCGCGAGTTCTCGAAGATGACCGCGTTCGAATTGATCAGGGTCTGGGGCTTGGCCACCGCCATGTAGACGCCTTCGGCGATCTTCTTGATGTCGAACAATTCCGGCAAGCCGGGGCTCGATTGGGCGCGTGCGTGGGTGGCCCGGAAGATCGACTGCTCGAGCAGGGCTCCGCCCACCCAGGCGGGCCCCAGAACACGGCGGATGAATCCGCGGCGCGACGTCATGCATCCATCCTATCAAGCGCCCCGCCGGGCAGTCTTGGCGCGGGGTGTAGAATAGAAGAGTAGTTCCAATGAAAGGGGGGGCGTCACGGTTTCGACGGGATTGTATCGACGTGAGAAGGCGTGCCGGGTTCCGAGCTCCCGTTAAACGATCGGAAAACCAAAACTGCCAAT
>CADECY010000022.1:85868-87795 GCA_902825945.1 uncultured Acidobacteriota bacterium | reverse complement strand
GGAACCCGCACTTCGATCTTGTGATAGCCGTCGCGGGATTTCGCCTCCGGCGAGAATCCGAGCAGATACTGCCCATGCAGTTCCTCGCCGATCGCGACAATCGCTTTCTCGAGCGCGCCTTGTTTCAGGAAGCCGATCCGGCGCCCGCCCGTATGGTGCACGAGGAGATCCGAGGCGTTTTCCTTGCCCAGCCGCCCGAGTTCCTCGAACACCGCCAGCAGATTCACCGTCGCGCCGCCCGGCGCCTTCGGAACCTGATGCTGCTTCACGGTCATCGGCGTGAGGAATGGCGAGTAGCTGATCGAAAACACCGCGACGTTCTCGCGCTGCAGCGCGGTGGCGATCGTGTCGAGCTTGTTCTCGCTACCGCGATCCTTCGACTCGCCGATCAGCAGGACCACGCGGCGGTGATCGCGTGGGCCCTCGCGGAACATCCCGATCGCGGCACCGAGCGCGTCGAGCATCTTGCCACCTGCGTTGACCGGGAGCAGCGCCTGCACGGCGTTCGAAACGGCGGCGATATCGCGAGTGAACGGCTGCCGCACGCGCACGGCGCTGTCATAGCTGATCACTGCCGCCGATCCGCGATCACCGGCAATCATCGGCCCGATCATCGATCCGATCTTCGAGATCTTCGTCAGCGCGGCGCCGGAGTTGACGCCGGTTTGGACCGCGACGATGAGCGCAATGGGCGGAATGAAGCCGTCGGCATCGAAGTTTTGTGGCTGGCCGTTATCGAGCAACACGAATTCGCGCGGATCGATCTCGTCCACGAGGTTCCCGCCGCGATCCATCACCGTCACGGGAACCACGACCAAGTGTGACGTGGTCTTGAAAGTAGTGTCTTGCGCGAAAGCCACGCCCGCGATCGAGGCGAGCGCGGTCCGCCGCGTCAAACGCGCGATTCCAGGCCGGTCATGCAGCGCGCGATCCACTGTTTGGTGAGTTTCTCCTGCACGGAATTCTGCGTGAGGCGCTCACGCAGGGACCGGAAATCGACGTGATCGAGCGGCTGATCCTGATTGAAGCAGGAGAACACGACCGTCTCCTTGCCCGTCTCCGGATCGCGATGGCGCTGCAGGCACTGCGCGCAGATCTCCTTCATCATGCATTGCATGGGTGAGTTGATCGACCCGATCGCTTCGTGCTTCTGCTTCAGATACGGCTTCAGTTGCTCGTGGCGCGCGCGCGCCACGGCGGCCATCATGCCGTCGGAGCCGATCGCGATCACACGGTCCACGGCGGACAACTGAATCGCCTGCGCGCCGAGGTCGCCCCGGCCATACCGGACCATCGCATCCACGATGTTGGTGACTACGGTCTTGTCCTGTGGACGCGTGGGAACGAATCCGGGTTCCTCGTCACAGCACCAAATAACGACATCAGCCGCTCGCTCGATCTCCTCGACCTTGTACCGGTCCTGCACCTTCTTGTAGCCGGCGAAATAGATCACCTTCGAACCCTTGGCGCGCAGGGCCTGGCCGATAGAGAACAGGACGGCGTTGCCGAGTCCGCCGCCGACGAGTAGCGCGGTCTCGTGTTCCGGAGTCTCGGTGGGCGTGCCCGTTGGACCCATGAGAATCACGGGCTCGTTCTTGTCGAGCATGCGGCACAGGTCGGACGATCCACCCATTTCGAGAACGATTGTCGAGAGCAGGCCGTTTTCGCGATCGACCGAAGCGCCGGTGAGAGCCAAGCCCTCCATCGCGAGGGTGGTGCCGTTGGAGCGGGGCGCCAGCGTTTCGTAGTTCTGGAGGCGATAGAACTGTCCGGGCTGGAACGCGCGGGCCGCGGCCGGAGCCTTCACCACGATCTCGACGATCGTCGGCGTCAGGCGGATCACGTCATGAACCGTCGCGCGGAGCTCGCGATTCAGGTGCGCGGTGAGTTCGGCGGGCGTTGGCCCTTGCGCTGGCACCTTCGCGAG
>CADECY010000022.1:32828-85768 GCA_902825945.1 uncultured Acidobacteriota bacterium | reverse complement strand
GTGTTCGGCTGGGTTCCTGCCGCTACGAGCACCGCGCGGGCCGGCAGATCGGCGATCGAGCCATCGCTCTTCTTCACGCGCAACGCCGCGGCGTGTCCGTACTGGTCCACCACCACCTCGAGCGGCGTCAGGCCCTCGGCGAAGTGAACGCCCTCTTCGAGTGCCTTGAAGACTTCCTCGTGGTTGAGGGTGTAGCTGGGCGAGTCGATCATGCGGCGCCGATAGGCCAGAGTCGACCCGCCCCAGGAGTCGAGCAGGGCGATCAGGCTCGGGTGGCGAGCCTCCCTGTGCGCCAATTCCCGCTCGGCTTTGATCGCGCGGGCGTGGGTCAGGAACTCTTCGGCGATGCTACGCTCCTCCTCGTTCCAGGCGGCACGGACGGCGACTTCGCCCTTCTCGTCGCAAAGCGTCCGGTAGCGTTCGAGGAACTTCTCCACCTGCACGACGTAATAGGCGAGCGATTCGGTGGCGGTATCGATGGCGGTGAGTCCGCCGCCGATCACGACAACGGGAAGCCGCAGTTGCAGGTTCGCGACCGAATCGGGTTTGGCCGCGCCGGTCAACTGAAGCGCCATGAGGAAGTCGGAGGCCTGGCGAACGCCACGCGCCAGATTGTTCTTCATGTCGACCACCGTGGGCTTGCCCGCGCCCATGCAGAGCGCAACGTGATCGAAGCCCATCTCGAAGGCCGAGTCCATGGTGATGGTGCCGCCGAATCGCACGCCGCCGTAGAGCGAAAACTCGGAGCGGCGCTCGAGCAGCAGGCGCATCACCTTCAAGTAGTTCTTGTTCCAGCGGACCGTGATGCCGTACTCAGCCACGCCGCCGAAGCCTGCCATGGTGCGATGATCCAGCGATTCGAACAATTCGTCGGTATCGCGGATCGGGCGGAACGGAACGCGATTGCCGAGCGGATCGACGCCCGAGATGCCGGAGGGCAGCGGCTCGATCTTGAGTCCATCGACTCCGGCCACCGCGTGCCCGTCGTTCATCAGGTGGTGCGACAACGTGAATCCGGCCGGGCCCATGCCCACGACGAGCACCTTCTTGCCGGTGGCCGCCACCGGATACGGACGCGTGAAATTGAGCGGGTTCCAGCGCGTGAGCAGGCTGTAGATCTCGAAACCCCACGGCAATTCGAGCACGTCTTTCAACGTGCGCGTCTCCACCTGCGGAATGTCCACCGGCTCCTGCTTCTGAAAGATGCACGACTTCATGCAGTCATTGCAGATGCGGTGTCCGGTGCCTGCGCACATCGGATTGTCGATCGTGATGATCGCGAGCGCACCCACCGAATAGCCGTCTTCCTTGACGGTATGCATCTCGGAGATCTTTTCCTCGAGCGGGCACCCGTTCAGCGTGACGCCGAAATGCGACTTCTTGAAATCGCCGGTCTTTTCGCGCAGGCCGGTGGAGCAGCTATCCTTGCCCTGATTGTGGCACTTGATGCAGTAGTGGCCTTGATCGAGCGCGTGCGTGAGGTCCATGCCCGCGTCAGTGAGTTGGAATCCTTCGCGGTGCCGCCACATCGCGGGAGGCAGACGGAACTGGCCGGTTTGATGCTGCGTGATGGTCTCGACGGGAACCAGATGCTCCGGGTCGACCTTGTGGGGCTGCTTGAACAGCACGCCGCCACGATGTTTCTTCTTGCCCTCCGCCGTGCCGAGCGCCCAGGCGGCATACCGCCCAGCAAGCCGCAGCGCCTCCTTGTGATGTTCTTCCGCCGCGATCCACCGCGTAACGTGGCGTGCGTACGACTCTTCCGTCAATGGCTCGCCGAACAGCGTCTCGAGTTCAGCGGTAGTGAGATCGCCATCCACTTTCGCCACTTCGTCCGGCGGGAGCTTTGCCGCTTGGGCGCGCTGCACGAACTTCCGCTTCACCTCGTAGAGGGCATCGAGGGCCGTGTGGCGGGCGCGGAGTTGATCGAGATCCTTTCGGATTCCGAAGAGTTCGCCGGCGAACTGTTCGACGAACGGCGCGATCGCGATGATCAGTTCCGACTGCTGCTTCTTGTTCAGCGCCGAGTCCACCGAGCGGGCTGAGATGAGCCGCGCCGCGAGAGCGGCGTCCTTGGCGCTCAGCGCCTCGAGAAAGCGAGCGTCCAGACGTTCGAGACCGTTGCGGTCATAGAGATCGGGAAAGGAAAGACCGAAGGCGAGATGAAGGCTTTGACTGTCGGATGTTGGCATGAGGGAGGAAACGGTGCGGGAGAATCCTCTATTTTACCGCGATAGTATGAAGTCATGACCCTTCGTCCCCTCGGAGCCTTGCTGCTGGTACTCTCGGCGTGGGCGCAACCCCTGGCCGACAAGACGCCCGGATTCGATTCCGCATTTTTGGATCGTGCCGCCGATCCTTGCCAGGACTTCTATCAATTCGCCTGCGGGAACTGGCTGGCCGCCAATCCGGTTCCGGCCGACCGCTCCGTCTGGGGCCGCTTCCATGAACTCGACCAGCGCAACCTCAATCTCCTGCGCGGAATCCTCGAGGAGGCCGCCGCCAAGAAGCCGAGCCGGACCCCGGTCGAGCAGAAGATCGGCGACCACTACGCGGCCTGCATGGACGAAGCGGGCGCGGATCGTAAAGGCGCCGCTCCGCTCAAACCGTGGCTCGCGCGAATCGACAAGCTGCGGGGACCGGCGGATCTGCCTCCATTCCTGGCCGAGTTCCACGCCACCGGATCGGGCGCTCTCTTTGCCTTCGGTTCCGCGCCGGACTACAAGAACTCGTCTCAGCGGATCGCGATGGTGGTGGCCGCCGGACTCAGCCTGCCCGAGCGCTCCTACTATCTCGACGGCGGCCAGCAGATGGAAGAGATCCGCAAGGAGTTCGTTGCGCACATGGCCAAGATGTTCCAGTTCGCGGGCGATCCCGAATCCATCGCCTCACGCCGCGCCGCGGACGTAATGCAGCTCGAGACCGCGCTTGCCGAAGCGACTCTCGACCGCGTTTCCAAGCGGAATCCGGACAAACTGAACAACAAGACGCCGGTGGACGATCTGGCGAAGGCCGCCCCCGCCTTCGACTGGCGGCGATACTTCCGCGCTGCCGGAACTCCGGCGTTTTCGGACATGAATGTTTCCGAACCCGCCTTCGTCAAGCGGATGAGCGAACTGCTCGGATCGGTGCCGTTCGACCAGTGGAAGAGCTACCTGCGCTGGCACCTGATCACCGCGTCGGCGGCGATGCTCTCCAGAGATTTCCGCGACGAGGATTTCCGCTTCGCGCGCGGCGTGCTGGCGGGCGTCAAACAGCAGCCGCCCCGCTGGCGCACCTGCGTGGCACGGGTTGACGGCGATCTCGGCGAGGCTCTCGGCCAGAAGTACGTCGAGAAGGCGTTCCAGCATGACAGCCGGAGTCGCATGGACACGATGGTGACGATGCTCGGCAAGGCGATGGAGAAGGATATCCGCGAGCTTCCCTGGATGACCAGCGTTACCAAGGAGCGGGCCGTCGAGAAGTTGAAGTCGATCACCAACAAGGTGGGGCACCCGGTGAAGTGGAAGGATTACGCGCGCGTGAAGATCGATCGCGGCGACTACCTCGGCAACGTCATTCGCGCGAACGGAGAGAAAGAGCGGCGAGGAATCGAGAAGATCGGCACCGCGGTGGACAAGCTTGAATGGAGCATGTCTCCACCCACGGTCAACGCCTACTACAGCCCGAGCATGAACTCGATCAACTTCCCGGCCGGAATCCTGCAGCCGCCTTTCTTCGATCCGAAAATGGACGACGCGGTGAACTATGGCGGGATCGGTGCAGTGATCGGACATGAGCTGACGCACGGGTTCGATGATCAGGGCAGCAAGTTCGACGCAAATGGCAACCTGCGCAATTGGTGGACCACCGAGGACGGCGCCGAGTTCGAGCGCCGGGCCAAGTGCTTCGTCGATCAGTATGCATCGTACGAGGGCGCGAAGGGCGCAAATCTCAACGGTAAGCTCACACTCGGCGAGAATACGGCAGACAACGGTGGACTCCGCATCGCCTACATGGCGCTCATGCTGCACCTGGCCGGCAAGGAGGCGCCGAAAGTGGACGGATTCACAGCCGCGCAACGCTTCTTTCTGGGCTGGGGGCAAGTGTGGTGCCGCAACGCCACTGACGCCGAAGACCGGCGCCGCGTGCTGACGGACCCGCATTCACCCGGCGAACACCGCGTGAACGGAGTCGTTTCGAACATGCCCGAGTTCCGCGAGGCGTTCGGGTGCCGCGTGGGCCAGCCTATGGTTCGAGAAAACGCCTGCAGGGTTTGGTGACGCCGATGGCGCGTCACGTGAAGGTCGTCGCCTGGCTGTACATCGTGCATGGAGCCTTGTATGTGCTCCTCGGTCTCGGCGCGTTCGGGCTGCTACGATTGGCGGGCCGATACTTCGATAAGTTCGATCCGGGCGGTGAGATGCCCATGATGGCCGGTCCGATGCTGGCAACGATCGGATCGATGCTGGCGGTGGTGGCGGTCATCATATCGATCCCCCGCTTGCTTGCGGGATTCGGACTGTTGTCGCTGCGCCCATGGGCGCGGACGTTGACGCTCGTCCTCGCTACGCTCGGGTTCGTCGATTTTCCGATCGGCAGCGCGATCGGGGCATACGCCTATTGGGTGCTGCTTTCGAACGAGGGGAGTGACTTGTTCCGGATCGGTGGCGTGCGGAGAGAACCTCCGCCGTTGCCGCCGCTCGCGTAGTGCTGCGGCGCAATCAACTGGATGGTCCGGGGATCGGGTCGCCGAAATGGCGCAGAGTCTCCAGATGTCCCTGGATGGCCTCGCGGATGTTGCCTCTTGTCTCTTCCAGGGTACGGCCTGTCGTCATGCATCCCGGAAGATCGGGCACGTAGGCAGCCCAGTTCGTCTTCGCCTGTTCGAAGATCACCGCGTACTTTACACTCATCGCTTTTCCTCCAAGCCAAATCCTACGATATCAATTCAGCTAAAATGTTGAAGGCATGGCGTTCAGAGTCCAATTTCGCGAAAGCGGCCTTGAATCCTTCCGGCCAGCTGCGAAACAGCCCAAAGGCGACGATTGGATCGATCACTCGTTTGCCCGTGAACGTGCTGTTGGCCGGTTGCGTTTACCCGCAGTATCCAATGGCCGATACGAGGCAAAGCATCCCATTCTAGACGCGAGCGGTGACACAGTGGGGTTCTTGGTAGATGGCCAGGGATCCCTCGGATACACCTACGCTTGCGTACATGCCGGAAATTGCTTTTGGATCGCTCATATCAGATTTGGCGCGGGTGATCGTTCGGAGGTGTCAATCGTTGATGAGGCCGGAAGCTTCCTGTTCTCTGGAAAGGGCGCAAAATTCAAGGTACTGAAGTCGTTTGGATTTGATGGACGTTGGCCCGCCACCTCAGGGCCTTCAAACTGTTGGACGATAGCGCACATCTCCTATACCTGACTCCCTGGGGATCCTGTCTATTCGAAACGCGAACACGTGAAATCACTGCAAAGGCAGATTGGAGTGACATCGCCTATCAATGGTCAGGCTTTGCGCTATCACCGAAGGTCAAGCTCTTAGCTCTCGGTTGCAGCGTCGGAGGTCACCAAGACCCGATCGATGGTGAGTACCGTTACAAGAACCTCGTACGAATCTACGACCTGGAGACTGGTGAGTCCGTCGGGGAAAAGGTCTTCCTGGAGACAGGCATGCGAATTGGAAAGTAGAATTCAGCGAAACAGGGCGTTCGCTGCGTGTGGCCACGGAATCGTGGGCGCACGTCTTCGAACTGGCTGCGCAGTGACGGGAGCATCACCGGGAAAGACCGACATGAAGAACTTTCGCCTGTCCCTGCCGGAACGCACGCATAGCCATCTCATGGCGGAAGCCGAACGTTCCAGGGTACCCGCAGCAATACTGGCGCGCGAGGCCATCGACTCCTGGCTCCGGCAGCAGTTGCGTAAGGCGAGGTACGATGCCATCGCGGAGTACGCGACCGAGATGGCGGGCACAAATTTCGACTTGGACTCAGATTTGGAAGCAGCCGGAATCGAGTGCATGGGCAAGACTGGCGAGAAAGAAAAGTGAGGCGTGGCGAGATCTATTGGGCCGGCCTCGTTCCGCGATCGGGATCGGAGCAAAGCGGACGGCGGCCCGTGCTACTGATCTCTCATGACGGATTCAACCAGGTTGCAGCCTGGAGATCGATCATCGTAGTCCCGATCACGACTGCGACATCGCAGGCCAAACGAGGACCAGCGGTCGTGGAACTGCCGGGTGGTGTTGGGGGACTCGCAAGAACGAGCTTGTAGTATGCCATCAGTGACCACGCTGGATCGGGCCAAGCTGGCGAGAAAACTGGGCACCGTGCCACCTGAGTTGCTACGGGAAGTTGAGCAGGGCCTGAAGGCGGCTATGGACCTCGACTAACGTTCGCCCTCAATACCCATCGGCGAGAGCCGACGGCATGCCGAAAGAATCGCTCAGGCGGATCTCCTTCGCGCGCCGTGCCGCAGGAGCCTGGACAGGATTCACGTCCGCGATCCGATCCATCTCGGCGAGGGCGTGCTCCGGATCGATCCGGGCATAGGCAGCAAGGAGTTCGTCGAGCTTACAGTAGGGGACGAAACAGGCGTCGTCCCAAGCGACCGGGTGCCAGCGATACCAGTACGGGCGAAGTTTCGGCCAGACGAAGAGGAGCGCCAACGGCCAGTACCAGGCTCGCGTCAGGAATGGCAACATGACGAGAGCGCCCACCGCCACGGCCCGGACGGTATCGGCGAGCCAAGCCGGTGAGACATGATGGATCGGCGCAACCGCCAATCCGGTTATGACGACAGCGGACCAGCCGATTCGACGTGCCGTTGGTGGGGAGGATGGCGTTATCCGGCCCGCCGCGTCCCAGAGGTTCATGACAAAGCCGGCAACGGCAAAGAACAGCACATCCTTCGTCTGTCTCGTGAGCGACGTTCCGGCACTGAGGTAGAGCGCGCATGTTCCGGCGGTCACCCCGAACTTCACCCACGAGTCATCTCCAACAGCAAGCGCGATGGCGGTGGCGGCCAGCGGAAACGCAAGCTTCCACGCCAGGAAGATCGCCGCGGCCACCATCGCCTCGGCCAACGGCTTCGGGTCCAACATCTGCATGCAAGCCACCGTCAGCACGTAGAGCACCGGCAACGTCTCGAGCAGCATGATCCCGAACACTCGCCACTTGCCGCCGCTCGCCTCCGCCTCCTGTTGAAACACTCGCGGACGCCGGTACAACAGCCACAGCCACCTCATAAGCTCGCGAGCCGGTCGAGACTCCACGCCCCGCTTCCCGCGTGCCGCCTTCCCAAAGCCGCGCGCAGCGCCGGCAGATCCGTGTGATGGAGCAAGTCGAAGACGAAGTTCCCGAAGTCGTGACGCGGAACTTCGATATCGATCAGACCGCGGAACGATTCCAGTCCGTTCGCCTCGTAGACTTTGGTCACGGCCGGTTCGATCGCGGCTGCAAACAGCGCGGGCACGGTCGTCTTTCCAGACGCGGCGAGCGTCACCGGTCCGCCGAGCGCGCGCACCACCGCCAGGACATCCGATACGCGTTGACCGAGAAGCGGCTTGCCGAGCATCATCGATGCCCAGGCGTACGAGTCCTCGTCCTGATGCCATGCCGCGTGTCGCGCCGAGGCTCGCGGATATTCGGGGCTGAGGTCGCCAATGCCACGCACGTCGGGGACGCAGACGGTCCGGCCGGTTCGCGCCAGTTGCTGGAGCAGGTCGTCCTCGCCCCACTGTGTGTTGCGGCCGGATGGTTGCAGCAGCACGATCGTGCCCTTGGGCTGAGGCGGGTGGAAGATCCAGGCCGGGACCCAGACACCGGGCGCCGATTCCACTTCGACGGCGTCGATCGAGAGTCCGCGGGAAGCGGTGGAGCCCTTCTTCACGAAGCCCGGCTTGCCGCGCGAAGGATCGATCGCGAGCAGTGCTTCGAGGTTGCGTGGCGAGTCCGGCGTGCGGGTTTCGCGAGCGCGCTGTTTCGCCAAGCTCCAGGGCGTGTGCCCGCTGAAAGTGCGCACGACATTGCCCTGCCCCGCGTACAGCGTCTCGTCCGGCTCCGCCTTCACCGGACCTTCGGCGGCATCGCCCGTGGCTCCCGCGGGCTTCAGCCAGCGCACGAACCAGCGATAGATCTCGACGCGCATATCGAACGAGAGTCCGTGTGGAAGCGGGGTTTCAAACCACGCGAGCTGATCCTGCTTGCCGAGCACCGCGTAGACCCGCCGCAGCTTGTCGAACTCCTCGCGGCCGTTATTGATATAGCGCGGCGAGTAGGTTCCGAAGAAGTCCTTGGCGCTCGCGAGCACGAGTAGCGGCTTGGGCGCGAGCGGATAGAGCGTATCCCAACGATCGAACCCAAGCGGACCCGCGCCGATGAAATTCTGCTCGGCATCGTCGGTCGAACCCGGAGAGTTGAAGTCCTCGGCGGCGTGATTCTCGGTGTTGCCGCACGCAACCGCCGCGCATGCCAGCCGCTCATCGACGGCCGCGAGCAGCATCGTCAACGTGCCGCCTCCCGAATTCCCGGTGGAAGCCAGCCGCGCCGGATCGACGAGCGGATGGCTCGCGAGATAGTCGAGGCTCCGCACGGCGTCCCAGGTCTGGAGGCGCGTGCTGGTGTCGCCAGTGAGAAGCAGCTGCTTTCCAGGAACGGTGTGCTCGTCATCGGCGGAAGGCAGACGCGTGAGTCCGGTCTTCGAATCCGGATAGTAGGTTCGTTCTCCCTGCCCCATCGGATCGAATGCGAGCACCACGAATCCGAGTTGCGCGAGCCCTTGGCAGCAGTACTGATAGAGAGACGCGGCTTTGCCATTCTTCGAATGGCCCATCTGGAAGAGTACGCCCGGATACGGCGGCTTGCCGGACTTCGGGATGTACAAGTTCGCGGGGATGTGGAATCCCGGCCGACTCTCGTAGACGATCTTTTCGACCTTGTATGCCGCTCGCTCGAAACGGCCTGTGACGCGCGGATTCAATGGCGTTCGCTCGGGCTCACCGCCCGTCAGCTTCCAGAACGTGTCACGGACCCAGTGCTGGCGTTCGCGAATCGCGGCGGGCGTGGTCAGCTTCGCGATCGCCAGATTGCGGCGCTCGTACGCCCCGCGCGCGAGTCCGCGGAGGAAGTCCGGAAGACAGCGGGAGTAATCGCGATAATCGACGCGGGGCGCAAAGGCGGCGGCTAGGAAATCGCGGCGGAGCATTCCCCCGATTATAGTGCCCGGTATTCGCGTTGACTATCCGGAAGCGCGGCGGGCTTTCGGTTTCGCTTTCCGTTGCAGCGAGGCGACGAAGGCAGGGAATGCCAGTGCTTGAACGCCCGGCGCGAGTGCCGTGGTTTCGGGCGCGTTCTTCGATTCGCGATAGACGACGATGCGCTTCGCGTTGGCTGTCCCATCGCCTGGAAGAGCGACGCCATCGGCTTGGCCATGGAGGGGAATACGGTCTTGGCAGCCTTGCACTCGGCGAGTGTGAGGCCGCCGGCTCCGTCTGGAAAGAGGAAGTCAACTTCGAGTCCTTGCTGGTCGCGGAAGTAGTAAAGTTCCTTGCGCCGGCCCTGATTGACCTGGCTCTTCAGAATCTCGGCGGCGACCATACCCTCGAACAATGGCCCGAGGAAGGGCGAGCGCTCGAGTTCGTTTTGGGTACGGATTCCCAGAAAATGGCAGGCGGCGCCCGAATCGCCGATGTAGATCTTGGGCGACTTGATTAGACGCTTGCCGAAGTTTTCGAAGTACGGCGGCACGATCATCACTTGGCCGGTGACGTCGAGAATCTGGACCCAATCGATCACGGTCGGCACGGAGACTCCGAGGGGCGCCGCGATATCGGCGTAGTTGATGACTTGCCCGTGGCGGCTGGCGACGAAGGCGAGGAAGCGGCGGAACAGTCCGAGGTCGCGGACATTGGTGACGGCACGGACAGCGCGTTCGAGGTAGGTTTGGATGTAGGAAGAGAACCAGATTGTGCGCGCCCGGGGACGCGCCACCACTTCCGGATATCCGCCGTTCAGGAGCGTGACCCGCTCTGATTCGGAGACGCTCAGCGGAAGGAGATTGAAAACCGCCGCGCGGCCGGCCATTGATTCGGTCACGCCTCTCATCAGCGGTCCTTCCTGGGAACCGGCGAATAGCCACTGGCCCATTTTTCGGGGGCGCTTGTCGATCAGCGCGCGAACGTAGGGGAACAGTTCGGGAACGTTCTGGATCTCGTCGATGACGGCTGGAAGGCGGAGCGATTCGAGGAGGGCGCGGGGGCCGACGCGGGCACGGTCGCGGACATCGGGATCCTCGAGCAGGAGATAGGTGGCGTCGCCGAACAGATGCTGGAGAACGGTTGTCTTGCCCGCGCGCCGGGGGCCGGTGACCACGATCGAGGGAAAGTGCCGGACGGCATCCCGGATCCCGGGCTCGATGGCGCGGGCGAGGATTCGCATGTGAGAAATTTAAACTGCTGGTTTGAGGTTATCAAAGTTTCTCAAGCCCCAGGCAGTCGCACAACATTTGAGTGTTTTTAAAGTTGTAGTTTAGAAAACTCAAAGGTAGAGACGCCGCTCACGAACTCATCGAAGAGAGAAATTCCGCGTTCGACCGGGCTTTCCCGAGCTTTTCGAGCAGCAGCTCGATCGACTCCACCGGCGGCAGCGGGCTCAAAACCTTGCGCAGGATCCAGACGCGATTGAGGTCCTCCCTGGGCAAGAGCAACTCGTCCTTGCGGGTACCGGACTTGTGAATGTCGATCGCCGGGAACGTGCGCTTCTCGACGATCTTGCGGTCGAGATGAATCTCCATGTTGCCGGTTCCCTTGAACTCCTCGAAGATGACGTCGTCCATGCGGCTGCCGGTGTCGATGAGCGCGGTGGCGACGATCGTGAGCGAGCCGCCTTCCTCGATGTTTCGCGCGGCGCCGAAGAATCGTTTGGGCCGCTGCAGCGCGTTCGAGTCGACGCCACCCGACAACACCTTGCCAGAAGGCGGAACGACGGCGTTGTAAGCGCGCGCCAGGCGAGTGATCGAATCGAGCAGGATCACGACATCGCGCTTGTGCTCGACGAGACGTTTGGCCTTCTCGATCACCATTTCGGCGACCTGCACGTGGCGCGATGCCGGCTCGTCGAAAGTCGAACTGATCACCTCACCCTTCACCGAACGCTGCATGTCGGTGACCTCCTCCGGCCGCTCATCGATCAGCAACACGATGAGACTGACTTCCGGGTGATTCGCGGTGATCGAGTTGGCGATCGCCTGCAGCATCATCGTCTTTCCGGTTCGCGGCGGCGCGACGATCAGACCGCGCTGCCCCTTGCCGATTGGCGTGAGCATGTCCATCACGCGGCCGGAATAGTTCTCGCGCACGGTCTCGAGCTTCAGCTTGTGATCCGGGTAGAGCGGCGTGAGGTTGTCGAAAAAGATTTTGTTCCGCGACTCCTCGGGAGGCTCGAAGTTGATCGCGTCGACCTTGATGAGAGCAAAATAGCGTTCGCCCTCCTTCGGCGGCCGGATCTGACCCGAGATCGTGTCGCCGGTGCGGAGATCGAAGCGCCGGATTTGCGACGGCGACACATAGACGTCGTCGGGTCCGGGCAGGTAGTTGTACTCGGGCGCGCGCAGGAATCCGAAACCGTCGGGCAGGCATTCGAGCACGCCCTCGGCGAAAATGAGGCCCGACTTCTCGGCCTGAACTTGGAGAATTTTGAAAATCAGATCCTGCTTGCGGAGCCCCGCGGTTCCGGTGACGCTCAGATCCTTGGCCACCTGATTCAGCTTCTGGATGCTCAGGTCCTTGAGTTCGGCCAGATCGAGCGTCGAGCCGTCGCGCGCGATCTTGCGCAACTCCGGATCTTCTTCGTCGGGCGGGAGGTCTTTGGGCACGGGCGGCTTCAATCCCGCGGGCGCGGTACGAAGCGGCATTTCACGGGCTGCAAGCGGCTTCGAGGAACGATGCCGGATCTCTTGCTTGTGGAGGTCGAGGGACGGGGCGCGATCCCCGTGTGTTTCGGCGGGAACAGGCGTGGTGCCTGTCGTCAGGGGCTGGGGGGGGTCGAAATCGTTTGCCAAATTTGCCTCACTCCTTGACCGGTCACCGCCGAGAAGGGGATCCACTCGGCATCTCCGAGATGCAGCCGCAGGGCCTTTTCCGCTTCATGGCGTTCGGACTGCGACTTCAATTTGTCGAATTTGGTGGTGACGATCAGGTACTTGCGGTGGTGAGCTTCGAGCCATCTCTTGAGCTCCAGGTCGTGCGGCATCCAGCCGCGGCGCGAGTCCAGCAACAGGAAGCACAGCGCCAGGGCTTTACGCCTGAGAAGGTAGGAATCGATGAGGGATTTCCAGGACTGGGTGATCTCCGAGGGAACGCGAGCGTAACCGTAACCGGGGAGGTCCACGAACTGCCAACGCTCGGCGATCCGGAAAAAGTTGATGGCCTGGGTCCGGCCGGGGGTAGCGCTAGTATGAGCCAGTCCCTGCTGGCCAACCAGAGCATTCAACAGAGAGGACTTGCCGACGTTGCTCCTTCCGAGGAAGGCGAACTCGGGAAGCTCCTCCGCTGGGAACTGCTCGGGCCTAACTGCACTTATTATAAACCGCGCCGGAACGCGTTGCATTTGGGGGAGGTGAGCCCGGCCATGGCGGCGCCGGGCTCATCGTACTCAGTGCGTCAGCTTCTCTTCGGCTTGTGGGGCGCCCATCTCGACGGGCGCGGCGGGAAGAGGCTCGGGGAGACGTTCGAGGGCCAATTGGAGAACCTGGTCCATCGACTCGACCATGTTCAACTTCATCTCCTTGCGGATATTCTCGGGGATGTCGGGCAGATCCCGCTCGTTCTCCTTCGGAATCACCGCTTCACGAATACCGTGGCGATGCGCGGCGAGCAGCTTCTCCTTGAGTCCGCCGATCGGCAGCACCTTGCCGCGCAGCGTGATTTCGCCGGTCATCGCGATATCACCGCGTACGGGAATCTTGGTGAGCGCGCTGCAGATGCTCGTGGCCAAAGTGATTCCCGCCGATGGACCGTCCTTCGGAATCGCGCCCTCGGGCACATGCACGTGGATATCGAGGTGGCGATAGAAGTCCCTGGGCAGACCGAGCGAGGTGGCGCGGCTGCGCACGTAGCTCATCGCCGCCTGGGCCGATTCTTGCATCACATCGCCGAGCTTACCGGTGATCGTGAGCTTTCCACGGCCTTCCATGACCGTCGTTTCCGTGGTCAGCAGCGATCCGCCGACCTCGGTCCACGCCAAGCCGACGGTCGCTCCGATCTCGTTCTTCAATTCGGCGCCCAGATCGCGATACTTGTGCGGCCCCAGCAGATCCTGTACCTTTTCGGGTGTGATGACCGCCTTGGATTCCTTCTTCGACGCGACCACCTTGCGCGCCACCTTGCGGCAGACATTGCCCACCTCGCGTTCGAGATTGCGGACACCGGCTTCACGCGTGTAATTCTGGACGAGCGTCTTGAGCCCTTCGTCCTTGAAATCGATCGAGGCGGCGGTGAGCCCGGTCTGCTCCATCTGCTTGCGAACCAGGAATCGCTTGCAGATTTCGAGCTTTTCGAGCTCGGTGTAGCCGGTGAGCCGGATCACCTCCATGCGGTCTTGAAGCGCGGGCGGAATCGTGTGCATCACGTTCGCGGTCGCCACGAAGAACACTTGGCTCAGGTCGTACTCGACATCCAGGTAGTGATCGACGAACATGTAGTTCTGCTCCGGGTCGAGCACCTCGAGCAGCGCAGCCGACGGATCGCCGCGGAAGTCGGTCGACATCTTGTCGATCTCGTCGAGGAGGAAGACCGGGTTCTTGGTGCCAGCCTTCTTCATCATCTGAATCACCTGTCCGGGAAGCGCGCCGATGTAGGTGCGGCGGTGGCCTCGGATTTCGGCCTCGTCGCGAACTCCGCCGAGCGACATGCGCACGAACTTGCGCCCAGTCGCTTTGGCGATCGACATCCCAAGTGAGGTCTTGCCCACGCCCGGAGGCCCGACGAAGCACAGGATCGAGCCCTTCGGATTCTTCACCAGCCGCCGGACGGCCAGGAATTCCATGATGCGCTCTTTGATCTTCTCGAGCCCGTAATGGTCGGTTTCTAGAGTCTTCTCGGCGAAGGCGAGGTCGCGAATCTCGCGCGACTTCTTCGTCCATGGCACCGCGAGCAGCCACTCGAGATAGTTGCGCGAGACGGTGGATTCGGCCGACATCGGCGGCATCTGCTCGAGCCGCTTCAGCTCGGCGATCGCCTTCTCCTTGGCTTCCTCCGGCATCCCCGCCTGATCGATCTTCTTCTTGAAGTCGTCGAACTCGCTCTTTTCGCCCCGGCCGAGTTCCTTCTGGATCGCCTTGATCTTCTCGTTGAGGTAGTACTCTTTCTGGGCTCGCTCCATCTGGCGCTTGACGCGTCCCTGGATGGTGCGATCCATATTGAGCTTCTCGATTTCGATATCGAGCATTTCAGCGACGCGCGTGAGGCGGTCCACCGGATCGAAGATCTCGAGCAGTTCCTGCTTCTCTTCGATCGTCAACTGCAGATTCGAACCCACGGTATCGGCGAGTTTGCCGGGATCGTCGCCGCGGATCGCCGCGACCATGGTCTCGTAGTTCAGATTCTGGCTGAGTTTGACGTATTGTTCAAAGAGCGTCGTCACGCGGCTGACGAGCGCGTCCAACTGCGGACCCGCGTCCACCTTGAAATGGAAGGTCTTGACGACCGCGCGAAAGTAGCCATCGTCCTCGGAAACCGAGACCACTTTGCCGCGCTCGACCCCCTCGACGAGCACCTTGATGTTGCCGTCAGGAAGCTTGAGGCTCTGCACGATATTGGCCACCGTGCCGGTGTGATAAATCTCCTCGGGGCGGGGCTCATCGACGCTTGCGTCATGCTGCGTGGCGAGAAAGATCTTCTTGTCGCCCGCCAGCGCTTCTTCCAGCGCTCGCACGCTCGACTCGCGGCCCACGACGAAGGGCGTCATCATGTGGGGGAAAATCACCACATCGCGAATCGGCATCATCGGCAGCCGTTTCGTTTCGGGCCTGTCTTTGGAAGTAAGCATGTCCTCTGTAGATAAGAATACTGGAATCGCCGCCGGGATGCATGTTAAACCCACATCAGCGGCATTTGGGGTGGCCAGGAGGCGAAAATCCGTCCCCCGGAAGGGGCAAAACCGGGTCTAGCCCGCTTTTTCGAGAATCGCCAGATTGATCTTCTGCGTGACCACCATTTCCTTGGTCACTACGAACTCGCGAACCTTCTTGTACGACGGCAGATAGTACATCAGGTCGAGCATCAGCTCCTCGAGGATCATGCGCAGTCCGCGCGCGCCGAGCTTGCGGTCCATCGCCAACTGCGCGATCGCATCGACCGCGTCATCGGTGAACCGGAGCCGCACGTTCTCGAACTCGAACAAGCGCTGATATTGGCGGCTGATCGCGTTCTTCGGCTTGGTCAGGATCTGCACAAGCGCGTCTTTGTCCAACTCGTCGAGCACGCCTGTCACAGGCAGGCGGCCGATGAATTCTGGGATGAAGCCGTACTTGATGAGGTCGATCGGCTGGATCTGCGACAGCATCGCAGCGTCACGGCGTACCTTGGGCGTTCGCGGCTCCTCATCCTTGTGGAATCCGATCTGGGTCTTGCCCACGCGGCGCGAGATCACTTTTTCCAGTCCGACGAATGCTCCGCCGCAGATGAACAGGATGTTCGAGGTATCGACCGGCGTGAATTCCTGATGCGGGTGCTTGCGTCCGCCTTGCGGAGGGACATTGGCGATCGTGCCTTCGAGAATCTTGAGAAGCGCCTGCTGGACACCCTCGCCCGAAACGTCGCGGGTGATCGATGGATTCTCGTCCTTGCGCGCGATCTTGTCGATTTCGTCGATGTAGATGATCCCCTGCTGGCAGCGCTGGACGTCCCAATCAGCGTTCTGTAGCAGCCGCAGGATGATGTTTTCCACGTCTTCGCCCACGTAGCCGGCCTCGGTCAGCGTGGTCGCGTCGGCGATCGCGAACGGAACATCGAGGATGCGCGCGAGCGTTTGGGCCAGAAGCGTCTTGCCCGTGCCCGTGGGCCCGATGAGCAGGATATTGCTTTTGGCCAGTTCCACTTCCGACGACGAGCGCCGGTTCATCTGCAGCCGCTTGTAGTGGTTGTAGACCGCCACCGCCAGCTTGCGTTTGGTCATTTCCTGGCCCACGACGTACTGGTCCAGGTATTCCTTCAGTTCGAGCGGCTTCGGAAGCTTGTTCGGAAGCCCGTGCGCGGGCTCGGTCCGATCATCCTCCAAAATCGAGTTGCATACGGCGATGCACTCGTCGCAAATGTAGGCCCGAGGGTAGTCGCTCGGGGAAGAGATGAGCTTGCCGACAACGTCCTGACTCTTGTGACAGAACGAACAGCGGAGTGTTTCGTCGGAACCTGAACGCTTCAACGGCCCCTCTCCCAGGTCAGGTGTTGCCACCGTGTAGTCATGCTTTTGTGAACCGCCGCTTTCATTATCTCAGGGAACCCGCCCTCCGGCAATCCCGCGCTGGGAGTTGCGTCATGGGAGAAAAGTCCCAGCGCGCCCCTCTCAGGCGTTCGCGGGCACCTTCCGGGCCTGCTCGAACAGGAAGTTCAATACCTTGTTCGTCCGGATCTGTTGCGCGATGCGCCCAAGCGCCCCGTCCTTTTCCATCTTCATTCGAACCGCGGCCACGGGCTCGCGCATCTGCTTGGCCATCCGCTGCACCTCGCGGTCCACCTCGTCCATCATGGTCTCGATCGATTCCCGTTCGGCCACCTTGGCGAGAATCAGTGATGCCTTCACATGCTTGGTGGCTTCGTCCTGGAAGGCTTCCCGCAGCTTGTTCCAGTCGAGGTCCATCTTCGACACATCGACGCCGTACCCCGCCAGTTCGGTCAGGCGAGATTCGGCCTGCGCGCGGATCTGTGTTTCCACCCACGCCTCGGGAACCGGGAACGAGTGGGCTTCGATCAGCTTTTCGACAATCGCGTTCTTGGCCGCGCCCTGCGCCTGAGCTTCCTTTTCCCGGAGCACGGCGCGCCGCGTTTGGTCACGCAACTCCTCGAGATTCTGGAAATCGCCTACATCCTTGGCAAGTTCGTCGTTGACCTCGGGCAGTTCCTTACGCCGCAGCCCCTTTAGCGTCACCTGGAACTTCACCTTGCGGCCGGCAAGCTTCTTGTGGCCGTAATTCTCCGGGTACTCGATCTCGACCTGCTTCTCGGCCACCGGCGACTCGCCTAGCAACGCTTCGGTGAATGCGGGCATCGTATCGGCGCCGCCGATCTCGATCACCGTTTCATTGCTTTCGACCGGTTCGCCTTCGACACCTTCCAGGCTGCGGAGCGCCAGCACGGCGAAGTCGCCCTGGGCGAGCGGGCGCGGATCGATGTTGACGTACTCGGCTTTCGCTTGGCGCATCTGCTCGATTCGCGCTTCGACCTCTTCATCGGAAGCGACCGGATCGTCGTACGGAACATCGACACCACGATACTCTCCGAGCTCGAACTCGGGCGCCACTTCGTACTCGGCGCGGAACAGCAGGTCCTTGCCTTCCTCGAAGTCGATGTGTTTGACGCTCGGATTCCCGACCACCTGCCACTGGTTCGCGTCCGCGGTGCGCCGGAACGCGGCGGGAACAACATGTTCCACGACGTGTTGGCGAATGTCCTGATGAAAGCGCTTTCTCACCACCGAGAGCGGCACCTTGCCGGGCCGGAACCCCGGCATGCGGGCCTTTTGTTGGAACTCGGCGACGACCTTTTCGGTCTCGGCCTCCACTTCCGCCAAGGGGACGGTGATCTCGGCGGTTCGTTTGCAAGTTTCGGTGGGTTCGGTGGGGCTCACGGCAAAATCCTATTCCAGACAAAATTCGGGACGGGCCGCAAAGACCCGTCCCGTGCTTGACACTCTCGATTCCTTACTTGGCGGCGTCGCGCAACGCTTTCGCCTTGTCGGTGGCTTCCCAAGAGAAGCCCTTGCGGCCGAAATGGCCAAAAGCCGCGGTAGCGCGGTAGATCGGGCGGCGCAGCTTCAAATGGTCGATCATGCCCTTCGGCGTCAACGGGAAGGTGGCGCGTACCAGTTGGACGATCTTCTCGTCGGCGATGGTGCCCGTGCCGAAGGTGTCGACGCGGACCGATACCGGTTCGGCCACGCCGATCGCATAGGCGAGTTGCACTTCGCAACGCGAGGCGAGTTTGGCGGCCACGATGTTCTTGGCGACGTAACGCGCCATGTAGCACGCCGAGCGGTCCACCTTCGTCGGATCTTTGCCCGAAAAAGCGCCGCCGCCGTGGCGTCCGTAGCCGCCATAGGTATCGACGATGATTTTGCGTCCGGTGAGTCCGGTATCGCCGTGCGGGCCCCCGATCACGAAACGTCCGGTCGGATTGATGTGGAACTTGGTGTTCTTGTCCACCATGTTCTTCGGCACCACTGGGTCGATGACGACCTTCTTCACCTGCGACCGGAGCTTCTCGATGTCCATTTCGGCGTGCTGCGTCGAAACCACGATCGCGTCGATGCGCTTCGGCGTGTTTCCTTCGTACTCGACACTGACCTGGGACTTGCCGTCGGCGCGCAGGAACTTGAGCAGCCCTTCGCGGCGCGCGATGCTCAGCCGCTCCACCAACTGGTGGGCGAGTTGAATCGGTAGTGGCATCAGTTCTGGAGTTTCGTCGCAGGCAAACCCGAACATCAGCCCTTGGTCACCCGCTCCGCCGGTGTCGACGCCCATGGCGATGTCGGGCGATTGAGTCTGGATCGCGTTGATGATGCCACAGGTGTTGCCGTCGTAGCCGTACGCGGCATTGTCATAGCCGATGTCGCAGATCACTTTCCGCACCAGTTGCGGCACTTCGAACTTCGCCTTCGTGGTGATCTCGCCCGCGACGATGCACAATCCGGTGGTCACCATCGTCTCGCAGGCAACGCGGCTCGTGGGGTCTTGCTTCAGACACTCATCGAGAATCGCATCGGAGACCTGATCCGCAATCTTATCGGGGTGGCCTTCGGTCACCGATTCCGACGTGAATATATGCCGCATACCGTCTGCCAAAATTCTTGAACCTCCGCAACTACCCTCACGGGCCGCGCGCCTGAAAATAGAGCTTCGAATGTCCGCTTGGGGGGGATTGATGTGGAATCCGGGGATGGAGTCCTGCTCTCTGACAGTGTACGGGACCAGGGAACGTCCGGTCAAATCGTGACAACTACGGCCACGGTCGACACGGTGTTGACGTCATAGTCTGGCTTTCCTCGCGCAAGCCGGGCGGCCGGGGTGAACGCGCGCTGACCGCCTTCAGCCGGTCCGAAGATCGCCGCGGTCATCTCATCGCCGCGGCAGCCCCTGAATCGGCACCCAGCAAGAGGTTGCGGCCCGGTGCCGGATCGCGCCCAGCGCCCGTCACCAGTGTGCGCAAAGTTGCGCGACTACGGTAACATGCGAAATCATACTTAGGAGTCTTGCCTCGCTTCGGCGAGAGCTTTCGCGATAATCTGGATTCCCAAACATGTACAAGTTGTTTCCCGCCGTCCTAGTAGCCGCCGCGCTCGCCACCGCTCAAACCAAGCCCAAGCCAGATCCTGAAATCCGCTCCTGCATCGAAGGCGCCTTAAAGAGATCGCCCAAACTCAGTGATGAGGCATTCTCGGTCACCGTGGCCAGCTCGGTGGCGACCTTCAGCGGCAGCGCGAAGAAACAGGGGTCGAAGGGCGGCGTCTATGCGATTGCCAGTTCTTGTGGCGCCTCGAAGGTGATCAACAATATCGTCGCCGAGATCCCGAAAGAAACCGGCGGTTCAAAGAAAAAATGATGGGCTCGATAAAATAATTCGACTTCGCGCGTCACGCCCGGATTTGGTACCCTTGCTGTTCCAATTCAGGGAGGCGGAGATGAAGCTCAGTCGGCTTTTTCTCGCCGCACTTTGTAGTGCAGCAGCTTCGGCCCAGGCGCCGGACGCGGCCACGAAAGCGGCGATTCAATCGGCTCAATCAGCCGGAGACAATGCGTGGGTCCTGATGAGCGCGGCGCTCGTCCTGATGATGACCGGACCCGGCCTTGCTCTGTTCTACGGCGGCCTGGTCCGCCGCAACAACGTGCTCGGCATCATGGTGCAAAGCTTCGCCATGATGGCCGTCATCACGGTGCTTTGGGCCACCGTTGGCTACAGCCTCGTCTTCGGCGAGGCCTGCCCTTACTCGGGAGATCTCCGGTTCGCCTTCCTGCAAGGCGTCGGCCCCGCGCCGAATACCGATTACGCGCCCACGATCCCTCATCTGACTTTCATGGTCTACCAGATGATGTTCGCCATCATCACGCCGGCGCTCATCACCGGCGCATACGCCGAGAGAGTGAAGTTCAGCGCGATGCTGCTGTTCAGCATCCTCTGGACCCTCATCGTTTACGTGCCCGTGGCGCATATGGTCTGGGGCAAGGGCGGACTCCTGAACGCCTTCATGGGCGGAAGGATCCCGGTCTTCGACTTCGCCGGCGGCACCGTGGTTCACATCACATCGGGCGTGTCGGCCCTCGTCACGGCACTCTACCTGGGCAAGCGCGCCGACTATCCGGAGCGTACGCGCCCGCACAGTCTCGTGCTCTGCTTCACCGGCGCTTGTCTGTTGTGGGTCGGCTGGTTCGGCTTCAACGCGGGCAGCGCGCTCGCGGCGTCTGGACTCGCCTCGAGCGCATTCGTCAATACTCACCTCGCCTCCGCCATGGGAGCGCTGACCTGGATGGCTGTCGAATGGAAGCGTTCCGGCAAGCCCAGCGTGCTCGGTATCGTCTCGGGCTCGGTTGCCGGACTCGCCACCATCACCCAGGCGTCCGGCTTCGTGCAACCCGGGGCGGCCATGCTCATCGGCGGAACCGCGGGCGTGGTCTGCTATTACATGGTCGCCGTGATCAAGGCCAGGTTCGATTATGACGATTCGCTCGATGCGTTCGGCGTCCACGGAGTGGGAGGCACGATGGGATGCCTGTTCACGGGGATCTTCGCCACCAATGCCGTGAACGATGCGCTGAAGGACGCCTCCGGCAAGCCGATGCCGCTCGGATGGGTGGATGGGAACACGGCGCAGATCGCCAATCAGGCGGCTGGCGCGGCCATCGCGATCGTAATCGCGGTAGTGGGCACCTTGGCGATTCTGAAGATCTGCGATATCCTTTTGGGGGTTCGCGTCGATTCACAGCAGGAGATTTCCGGACTCGACATCAGTCTGCATGGTGAGGAAGGTTACAACTACGACGCCTAGCCCCGTTGAGGAGACACACGTGAAAAAGATCGAAGCCATCATCCAGCCGTTCAAGCTCGAAGAGGTCAAGGAAGCCTTGAAGGCGATCGGTGTGGATGGGATGACGGTGACCGAGGTGCGCGGCCACGGGCGTCAGAAGGGTCACAAGGAAGTCTACCGGGGCCGCGAGTATCAGGTGGATCTGCTGCCGAAGGTGAAGATCGAGATGGTGATCGCCTCCGAGCGGAAGGAAGAAGTCGTCAAGGCGGTGAGCGACGCTGCGCGAACCGGCAAGATCGGAGACGGCAAGATCTTCGTCTATGACGTGGGCGAGGCGATTCGCATCCGGAACGACGAACGGGGAGACACCGCGCTCTAAACCGGGGCGCCATGCAAACCGTCCTGATCTCCGGAGGAACCGGCTTCATCGGATCGGCGCTCGCGCGGCGGCTCTCGGGCTCCGCGCGGGTGATCGTGCTCTCGCGCCAGCCAGCGGATGGCCAAGTGAGCCAAGACGCGTTTGAGAGCGCTGTGGCGGAAGCCGGCCTGGTCTTCAACCTCGCCGGCACTTCCGGCGCGGTGGCCAGCAACCTCGATCCGGCGGAAAGTCTCGCGACTTCGAACGCCTGGCAGCTCCGATTCCTCGCCGCATGCGCGAAGTCGCCCGAGAGGCCTCGCGTTGTGTTCGCCAGTTCGCGGCTCGTCTACGGAAAGCCAGAATCGCTGCCAGTCGGCGAATCGCATCCGGTTCACCCCGACAGCTTCTACGCCGCGCATAAGCTCTGCATCGAACACTACCACCGCATCTTCGCGCAGCATGGCGGCATGAGCTACACGATTTGCCGCATCTCGAACCCTTACGGGCTCGACCTCGGTGCGCACCCGTCGCAAGAGTACGGATTCCTGAATCGCATGGTGCGTTGGGCCGTCGAAGGATCGCCGTTGAAGATCTTCGGCGAGGGCACGCAACTGCGCGACTACATCTTCATCGACGATCTGGTGGACGCACTATTGCTTTGCGGCCGCGAGGAAGCAGCGCGAAACGAGACGTTCAACATCGGGTCCGGCGTGGGAACCTCAATCGTCGAAGCGGCACGGGAAGTCTCGGCGCAGTCCGGCGCGGCGATCGAGCACGTGCCATGGCCCGCCGGCTACATTGACGTCGAGACCGGCGATTTCGTCAACAATATCGGCAAGGCGAGGGCTCGGCTCGGGTTCGTACCGCGGGTTTCTTTCGCGGAAGGAATCTCGCGGACCATCACCGCTTCCCGCGACAGGAGGTGACCATGCCCGCGGACTTCGACGCGGTGTTCCAGGCCCTGAAGCCCGTATTCGCCGGCTGTGTGAGGAAACTCTCGATCAAGGCGGAGCGGCCGGGCGAGTACGTGCTCGAGTCGAAGACGCCTTCGGCATTCCCGCAACACAAAGGGCGGCCGCTGTTTTTCGGCGCCATCAAGACGGGCAAGTCCTATGTCAGCGTGCATCTGATGCCGCTCTACATGTCACCGCCGCTTCAGAAACAGATCCCTGCGGAGCTGAAGAAGCGGATGCAGGGCAAGAGCTGCTTCAACTTCAAATCGGCGCCAGATGCCGCTACCGTAGCGCAACTGAAGCAACTCGCCAGGAGCGGCCTCGCCGAATGGAAGACCATCGGGTGGCTGTGACGTTCTCGCTCATTGTCTTCCCTGATTCCGCTCCAGGATTGCACCCCGTTTGGGAGCCGCCGGCAACGGACGTTCCAGGACTTCCTGAGTAGGCGGTGAACCAGTTCACCGCCTCGCTTCATTCAGGGCCTGAAGAAAGTTCCCGCCATGCGGACATGGGAACCGGGCATGCCCGCACGTGCGCGAAATCCGGCGATCACGCAACTTCGTGGTGATTCCCCTCCGGCTCGGCGCCCAACTGCACCGCGGACAGGAGTCCACACTCGAACAACGGGAGTTCTCTCAGTCCAGCCCCATCAGATAGTCCGTCAGGTTGTCGAGATCCTTTTGCGCTAGCTTGTACGGCGGCATCGTCGAACCGGGTGAAAATTTCTTCGGGTCACCGAAATGCCCCACCACCCAGGCGCGCTCACGCCGCTTGCTCAGTCCGTTCAGCGCCGGACCCTGCTTCATGCCCACCCCGTTCACCTGATGACACGCACCACACGCGAACCTCTGGTACACAAGAGCACCGTCCACCGCGAAGTCGGGCGCCGAAGCGAGAGCTTCGGCCGATTGCGGGGTCAGTCGCAGGATGAAGGCCGCCAGCGCGTTCATCTGCTGTTCGGACAACTGGAACGGCGGCATCGGACTGCCCGGAACCATGGCTTGGGGTTGTTTGAAATGCTCGATCATCCACTTGGCGTCGTGGATCGACGCGGTTTTGGTGAGATCAGGACCGCTCGCCGTGCCGCGGCTTCCGATGCGGTGGCATTGGAAGCAGTTCTCCTTGCGGAAATAGCCGATACCCGACATCTCGATCGGCGTCAGTTGCTGCCACACCTGGGGCTCGGCCTGCGTGAGTCCGTCAATTTCGATGAGCTTCGGCGTGGAACGAACGGCGGCACCGGTCAATCCCGCCCAGGTCAGCGCTCCGAGCACCACGGCGGCTATCGCGGTCGTCCGCTGGCCCACCCGCTTCACCTCGCCGCGATCGAAGAAGGGCAACAGGGCGAGGGCCGTCATCGCCAGTCCGGGAAGCACCATGCTGCCGATGATCTCGAGCGGGCCGTCAAAGAACTTCAGTGTCTGGAAAAGGAACAGGAAGTACCATTCGGGGCGCGGGATATAGTGGGTGTCCGTCGGATCGGCGATGGCGCCGAGCGGCGCTTTGGCGGTGATGGCGAGCACCATCAGAATCGAGAACATCACGAAGATCGCGACGGTGTCCTTGAACACTTGTTCGGGGAAGAACTTCTTCTTCGGCTTCAGTTCGTCGCCCGGAGCCGGCGCAACACCGTGGCGGCGGACGAGATAGACGTGCAAGGCGATCAGCCCTGAAATCACCAGCGGCAGTAGCATCACGTGGAGTGTATAGAAACGGGCGAACGTCACCGATCCGACGGCTCCAGCGTCGACACCCATGAGCCGGAGGATATAGGGGCCAGCGCCCGGCGCCTTGCTCGCGATCTGCGTGGTGACGACCGTACCCCAGTAGGCCCGGTTATCCCAAGGCAGCAGGTATCCGGTGAGGCCGAACGCCAAGGTCACTTGGAGCAGGATCAATCCGACGATCCAGGTGGCTTCACGGGGCTTCTTGTAGGCGCCCCAGAGCAGCACTTGCACCATGTGCAGCGCCACGACCACGATCATCATGCTCGCGCCCCAATGATGGAGGCCGCGAATCAGCGCACCGCCGGTGAGCTCGGTCATGATGTAGCGGACACTCGAATGAGCATCGCCGGGCGTGGGCGCGTAGTTGAAAGCGAGCAGCAGCCCGGTCAGCGCCTGGAGCATGAAGCCGAACATGGCCATGCTCCCGAGGACCTGGTGCCAGCCCGATGACGCCGGGATCTCTTCGTCCAGGAAGTGCTGGACGAAGGAGGGAATCCCCGTCCGGTCGTCCAGCCAGTCGAGCACCTTGGTCAACATCTAGGTGTTCTCCCCGGACTGGATCACGCGGCCCAGCAGGATCTTGCCGCCATCGATTTTCACTTCGTACTGGTCGAGTGAGCGCGGCGCTGGTCCCATGAGTACCTTACCCTCTGGTGAGAAGGCCGATGTGTGGCAGGGGCAGACAAAGGTGTTCGATTTGTCCTCCCAGTGATAGGCGCAACCGAGGTGGGTGCAGGACGGCGCGAATGCGACGGCTTCCTTGTCCGAGATGCGGCGGATCCAGGCGCTGGTCTTCTCGTTGAGGATCTTCCAGCCGTCTTTCCGTTTGCGGCGAAACACCACTTCTTCTGGAGTTTTCTGCGAAATTTGAGCCAAATCGCCGACTTCGGTCCACTCCTCCTTTCGAGACGACTTTGCAGGAAGGAGCAGGTACAAAGCCGCTGGGACGCCAAGGGCGCCGCTGATGAGCGCCATCAAGCCGTGGATTGCCACCTCGTGGAATCGACGGCGGGATTGAGATTGTGTTTCCGCCACGCGTTTATTCTACCTTCGTCCGCGCCATTCCCGGCGCGTCAAAAGGTTTAATTTATTGGGCGCAGGCGGCGGTCAACCTGTTACGCAGATCGTCGATTTTGGTGGCGTCGAGCTTGTTGCCACTCGCGGTGACGTAAAAGACGTCGAGGGCCTTGTGCGCTTCGGTGTCGATCAGTACCAGCTCGATATTGCATCCGAGCTCGGAAAACGCGGAGGCGAGATCGTAGAGCAGACCAGGGCGGTCTTGCGCCACTACTTCTACCAGAGTCGCCGAATCCGAAGCCTCGTCATCCACCGAAACGCTCGCTGCGATCCGGCTCCCTTTGCTCGGCGCGGCGGGGCGCGGCCGGTTCTTGAGGAGGCTGCGGACATCGACGCGCTGTGAGATCACCCGCTCGAGAGTATGCCGCAGGCGGTCGAGCTCCGGCGGGTTCAGTTCGAGTGTCCGCTGCGGGTCGGAAAACGCGAACGTGTCGAGAATGGTCCCCTGTTGGTTGGAGAACGCCTCGGCCTTGAGGATGTTCATCCCGAAACTGGCGAGGGCCCCCGCGACCGACGCGAACAGGAAATGGCGGTCTTTGGCGAGTACGATGAGCGAGTAGCTTCCGTGGCGGCGCTGGATATCCACCACCAGACCCGTCTGCCGGCGCTGTTCCTCGAGCGCCAGATGGTGCTTGATCTCCTCCTCGGTGTGAATCCGGAGGTAGCGGGCGGGAAGTCCCTTGAGGAACGCCTCACGCTCGGGACTGGTCTCGAGGATCTTTTCGGTGAGCAGCTCACGGGTAAGTTCGCGCTGAGCGGTACGATGAACGCGCCACAATTGCTCGAGCCGCCAGGGCGACATCGCCGTCGGATTGACCGCGGAGATGTCGGCATAGGTGAGCAGCGTCAGGTTCTTCAGCACCTCGATCGTGCCCACGCGGCCAGCGAGCCAGCGAGCCGTCGCCGGATCATCCAGATCGCGGCCGGTCATCGCCGAGGAAAGGTCGAGGTGGTGCTCGATCAGCAGGCTCAGCATCCGCCGCTCGAGTTCGGGAATGCCGATCCGCAGCGCGGCCGCATCGGCCAGGCGGGCGGATTCCATGCAGTGGCTTTCGGTTTCTTCCCCCTTGCCTGCGTCGTGGAAGATGAGCGCCAGCCGCAGGATCGACAGATCATCGACTTCTTCGAGTAGACCGGCGAAACGGACGCGCGCGGGGTCCTTCGCCGCCTTCAGTTCATCGAGGTTCTCGATGGCGATCAGCGTGTGCTCATCGACGGTGTAGCGGTGGTTGAAGTCGCGGATGACATAACTTTCGATTCCGGCCCATTCGGGGAAAACAGCGCCGAGCACGCCGCATTCGTGCGCGGCCCGGATTCCGAACGAGGCGTTGGTCTGCGTGAGAATGTCGCGCACCTGGGGCCATGCCGCCCGTGGCTGCTCGAAGTGCTGACGAATGGCGGGCAATTGGTCCTGAATACGGCGCTCGGTCTCCCGATGGAGGGGAATCCGGTGCCGCGCCACCAGCTGGAACAACCGTAGCGCGGTGGCTGGATCACGCTCGATCTGTCCGGGCGTCTTGAGCAGCACGCGATCGCGGGAGACCGTGAACTCGTCGTTGGAAAGGCGCGACCGCCAGTCGCGGAACCCGGCGAGGAGCGAGTTCGACTTCGCTTCCACCGTCTCCATGACGCGCGCCGCCGAGCGCTCGATCGCCTTGGCGCCGCGGAAATAGCGCCGCATTAGCGATGCCGCGCTCGCGCATTCGAGGAACGCTGTCTCGGCAAACTCCTCCTGGGAATCGAAGTTCAGCAGGTTGTTGTCGCGGCCCGACCGGTAGTGCAGCAGGCAGCGCAGCAGGAACAGGAAGTCCCTGGCATCGTCGAGAGATACGTCGGCGGTAACGCCCGCGATCTTGCCGAGCCAAGCGATCACGTGCAGGTCGCGCAAACCGCCCGGCGCTTCCTTGAGGTTCGGCTCGAGATGAAAGATCGTGTCGTGGAACTTGTGGCGCCGCTCCCGGGTGAGGCGGCACAGGTTCCGGGCGAGCGTGTTGCGCTCGGAATGATAGAAACGCGGCAGCTTGTTGGCGAGTTCGCCGTACAGCGCCGGTTCTCCTGCGAGAAATCGCTGGTCGATCAGGCTGATATTGAGTTCAATGTTCTGCTCGTGAAGCTCAGTGCATTCCTTGACCGAATGCACCGAATGGCTCAAGCGCAGATTCGAGTCCCAAAGCGACTGCAGAAAGCGCGACATCGCTTCCTTGGGCGCTCCGGTGGGAGACGGCCCCTCGAGCAGTATCAGCACATCCACATCGGAATGCGGAAACAACTCGCGGCGGCCGTAACCGCCAACGGCCAGCAGCGAGAGTCCGTCCGGGAACACCGGGGCCAAATAGTCGTGATAGGCCTGGGTGACCACGGCGTCCACTTGGGCGCTACGGGCGGCGAGCGCCGCCATCGCGTCGCCGGTTTCGAAAAACCGCGCGCGGGCGGCGCCCGTGTCCACTTGGGTGCTGTCCCCGTCGATGTTAGAGAGCGGTTTCTCCACGGTCGTCATTTCGGATCCTGATTGCCTCGGCTACGTCGTAGATGAATATTTTCCCGTCCCCGATCTTGCCAGTACGAGCCGCGCCAGTGAGGGTCTTGATGACCTCCTCCACTCGCGTGTCCGCGACAACCATTTCGATCTTCACCTTGGGGAGCAAATCCACCACGTATTCGTGCCCGCGGTAGACCTCCTTGTGTCCTTTCTGGCGGCCGTGGCCTCTTACCTCGGTCACGGTCATGCCGTCCACGCCAATCGACTTGATGGCTTCCTTCACTTCTTCCAGCTTGAAGGGCTGGATGATGGCTTCGACTTTCTTCATGTGGTTGCCCTCTCCTTACGCTTCAAAGCTGTAGCCGTCTTCACCGTGCTGGGAAAGATCCAGTCCGGTGGTCTCGTCTTCCGGCGAAACGCGAACGCCCACCACCATGTCGCAGATCTTCAGGATGATCAGGGTGCCCACGATCGCCAAACCCCATGCTACCGCGGTACCGATCAACTGGTTGACGATCTGTCCGCCGTTGCCGTCCACCAAGCCGATCGGCAGCACCTTGCCGGCCGAGTCCTTGTAGGCGCCATTCACGGTGTTGGTCGCGAAAACGCCGGTCAGAATCGCGCCGAGCGTTCCTCCCGCGCCGTGGACACCGAAGGCATCCAGCGAATCATCGTAGCCGAGCTTCTCCTTGACCATCGCCACCATGATGTAGCAGAAGATGCCGGCCGCCAGACCGATGAGGATCGCGGGCATCGGCTTCACGAAGCCCGACGCCGGGGTGATCGCCACCAGTCCGGCCACCGCGCCCGAGATTCCGCCGAGAACGCTCGGTTTGCCGGTGCGGAGCCACTCCATCGCCAGCCATCCGAGCGTCGCCGCCGCCGCTCCGAAGTGCGTAGCCACGAAGGCGCTGGTGGCGAGCGAACCAGAGCCCAGAGCGCTGCCCGCGTTGAATCCGAACCAGCCTACCCACAGCAGGCAGGCACCGATGAAGCTCAGCACCAGGCTGTGCGGACGCATCGGCTCGACGTTGTAGCCCTTGCGCTTTCCCATGTAGAGCGCGCACACGAGCGCCGAAACGCCGGACGTAATGTGGACGACGGTACCGCCCGCGAAATCGAAACACGGAATCGAGCCGCCGAGAAATGCATTGAACAATCCGCCCTTGCCCCACACCATGTGGGCCATCGGGCAGTAGACGAAAATGAGCCAAAGCGTCGAGAACAGCACCATCGCGCTGAACTTCATGCGTTCCGCGTAGGCACCACAGATCAGCCCGGGAGTAATGATCGCGAACATGAGCTGGAAGACCATGAAGGTCTGGTGCGGAATGGTGGCGGCATAGTCCGGCATCGGCGCGCCCTCGACGCCCGCGAGCATCAGGTAGCGCAGGTCGCCGAGAAAGGGCGAACCCTCACCGAAGGCGAGACTGTATCCGAACAGTGCCCACAGGACCGAGACGAGAGCCATCAGTATGAAACTCTGCATCATCGTGCCGAGCACGTTTTTCCTGCGGACCAGGCCGCTGTAGAACAGCGCGAGACCGGGTCCGGTCATCATCAGGACCAGCGCGGAGCTGGTCAACATCCATGCATTGTCACCGGCTGACTGGGCCGATTGCACCGCGCTTTCGAGGGCGGCGATCTTGTCGGGTTGCGCCTGGGCGAACATGGCGACAGGCAAGCAGAGCCCAAGAGCGTAGAGTCGTTTCATCGAGACACAATCTCCTGGTATCACCCGCACAGTGACGCTCGTTCCGGAAATTCCGAAGGCCGGTAACGAACGTGTGCGGCGCAAGCAAAGCGGCGTCGTGCGGGAGTGTTTGGAATGAGCTTGCCGAGCAGCACGATCCCATCATGCAACGGCCCATGCCAAGAGTCGAACTAAACGTTTCTATCGAGCCAATCCAATTTTTCTATTGGCCCTTCCGGGGCATGCACCGGTATTCTCGACTAGCAGGGGTCCATCCCTACTCGAGCAACAATTTTTGAATATTGAACGGGAGATTTTTCAAATGGCATTCAACAAGAGCGTCCGCGCGGCAGTAATCGCCGCCGGGCTATCGGCGGTGGCGTTGGCTCAAGCGCCGCCAGCGCCAGCTCCCGCCCCGTCCGCGCCTCCTGCCTGGTCCGCAGGTCCAATCGATTTCAGTGGATTGGTCGATGGCTACTACAGCCTGAATTTCAACCACCCGGCGTCCCGCACGAACGTCATTCGCAATTTCGACGTCCGCGCCAACTCCTTCAGTCTCAACATGGCCAAGGTCACCATGGAACATGGGCCCGACCCGATCGGCTTCCGTATGGATTTCGGATTCGGCCGTTCCTTCGACATCTTCCACGCGACCGAGCCGCTGAAGGACGGCGCGAGCATCATGCGGCACGTCATGCAGGCCTATGTCTCGGTCAAGCCCGAAAAATGGAAGGGCTTCCAGTTCGACTTCGGCAAGTTTTACACGAGCGCTGGCGCCGAACTGACCGAGACTCACTTGAATTGGAATTACTCGCGAGCATTACTCTACGCCAACGGCCCCTACTATCACTTCGGTGCGCGTGTCAGCAAGCCGCTCACCTCTTACTGGACCGGTGGCGTGCAACTGGTCAACGGCTGGAACAACGTGGAGGAGAACAACTCCGGAAAGACCATCGGGCTCACCAGCGCGCTCAACGGCAAGAAGGTGTCGCTGCTCAACAACTACTACGCGGGACCTGAAAAATCCCAGGGCGTACCGGGCATGCGCCACTTCATGGACACCGTCCTGCTACTGAATCCGCACGAAAAGGCCAGCTTTTACGTCAACTGGGACGTTGCCGTGGACAAGAGCAAGGTGCTCGGCAATCAGAACTGGTGGGGCATCGGAATGGCGGGCAAGTTCCAGGTCACGCCGTCGATCGCCATCAGCCCGCGCTACGAGTACTACAACGACATCGACGGGTTCATCACGCTCACTCCGCAGCGGCTGCAGGAGTTCACGGCCACGGTCGAGTACAAGATGCAGAAGGGCTTCCTGACCCGGTTCGAATACCGCCGTGACTGGTCGAACCAGCCGTTCTTCGATCGCGGCAACGAACTCGCCAGCGCCAAGAACCAGAGCACTCTGCTGGTCGGGTTCGTGGTGTATTTCGGGCCGAAATAGGGATACAGGTTCTCATCGGTGCGCGGGCGCGGGGCGAAACTGGCCCCGGCCCGCATATCTTTTTGCCTGTTTCAGGAGCGGCGCGAACGCCGCCAGACCATCCCGGCCAATCCAGCAGCGATCAGCCCAAAGGTCGCGGGTTCCGGCACCCCGTCGATGTTCACGTTATCGACACCGAATTGCAGCGGTGCGAGATTGTCCACCTCGGCAAACCGAAGGCGGATCGTCCCGCCCTGATTGGCAGCCAACACCGTCGAGATGTACACCGAGAAGGTGTTGTAGCCGCTGATCAAGGTATTGCCGGGTTGGCTCTGATAAAGGTTTTGCAGGATGTCGCCGCCTGCGACGCTGAACACTCCCGCCGATGTAGTCATGAGGTCCACTCTCACCTGCTGATTGATGGCCGCCGTTGCAAAATCCAATCCGGCAGCGGAGGGAGTGGTGAACCGGTCACCGCGGTTCCCAATGAATAGGGAGAAGGTGATTCGGCCCGTGGTGAACCCCGAGGGAATCGTGATGTCCTGATATAACGCGTGGCTACCAGGGCCGCCCGCGTCCGTCATGGCAGCCTGGACTCCCTCTGGCGGCGCTGGTACGGCATCGCCGTTCACCGGACTGAGGGTGCCGCTTTGGGCGGTAAAGGTCCCGTCACTTCCGATTTGGTCGGCCGTCACCCAACTCGTAAGGCCGGATTCGAATCCCCCATTGACGATCAAGGCCGCCGGCGCGACAGCCGGAAGGACGCACGCAACGGCGGCGGTCAACAAAATTTTTCTCATCATGTTTCGTTCTCCAATCTAAAGCGGTTGCACGCGGCTGATTTTGTATATGGCGTTGTCGGTGAGCGACACGACGTAGAGGTTGCCGTCAGGTCCCTGTTCGATATCGGGCGTGGTGCCGAAACCACGGCCGATGATCAGCGATTCACTCTCCGTGCCTTCGAACTTCTGCGCCCGGAACAGGTTATCGGCTACGCGGTCAGCGAGTCTGGGATCGGCACTCAAGTCCAGATGCTGCCGGTCGGCGGTGAGGCGGAACCGGTAGATGCTGCCGCCCGTTCCGCCGACCTGAGAGAAGCCGCGAGCCGAACCCATCCACATCGTGCCGGCATATTCGGCGCCCAGCGCGGTACCCTCCACGAACGCGGTGCCGGAAGGCCCCACCTCGTATTTCCAACTGAGGTCGGGATCCGAATAGACCGCCCCCGGCAACATCAACATCCGGGAAGAAGCGACGAACGGTGTATACGCCACACGGGTCGGAGGATAACGGACCTGCTGCAACGCCAAGCCGAACAGTGTGGTCTCGATCGATTTGAACTCGGTGATCCGGCTCAGCGGACCAGCAAGTTGAATCCATCCACCATTCATGCCGGGAAACGCGCGATTGATTTCGCTGAACGAATCATCGCCGTTCTCGGTTTCCCAAAGGGAACCACCCACCGGGTCAAAGGCCATGCCGAAGCCGTTCCTGTGGCCATAGGAGTAGATCTTCTGAATATTGGCCCCCACTTCGCCGCCAATCGAGGCGCCTGCCGCGAAGAAGGGGTTGTCGGCGGGAGCGGTGCCATCCGTATTGAGACGCAGGATGACGCCAGTAAGGTGGGCATTGTCGGGAGTCGGCCCGCCGAATGTGTCGTCCACGAGCGGAGCCGTCAAAAAGGGGCCGTTCGCGAGGTTCTGAAGCCAGCCGCGGCGTCCCTGATCGCCCATGAAGAGGTAGAGCTTCCCGTCGGGTCCAAACCGAAGGACGCCACCATTATGGTTGCCAGCCTCGTTTACGTTGCTGGTGCCAGGGTGATTCGGGATAGCGACATTGTCGGTCTGGCGGGAGCGGAGGCGGATTACGTTCTCGGCTTGAATCAAAGTAGAGCCGTTCCAGACAAAGCGGTCCACTCGATTGCCGAGGAGTGGGACATCGCTCACGGCGGAGGAGTCGGCCCCCGTAGAGCTTTCCGTCCAGCGGATGTAGACGCTAGGGTCGGTAGGAAAGCGTGGGCTCTTCACCATGCTGAGCAGACCGCGCTCGGAGTTCGAGTTCACCGCCAGGTCAAGCACGGGAGGCGACTGCACGACGCCGGCGACGACTCGCTTGATTTGGCCGGTGGCCTTTTCCAAGACGAGAAAATCGTTAGCGGCCAGGAACACAATGCCGATCGGCTGGGTGATTCCGGCATTGAGAACTACCGTGGCTTGAAGATTGGGGTCGAGCATTTGGAGCGGGATCGTATCGGCCAACGAATACGCGGCCAACACGCCCAGCAACGAAAGCCCAACGAGGGGTTTCTGATACATTAGATGCATCCTTTCGACGAGATCGCCCCGCAAGGGACACCTCGACCAGTGGTCTATCGCGGCCCCTGCGAGATAGCCCGGTCAGAATATCACGCGAGATCGATTCAAGGGTGTAAACTCATTTGGCCTCGGAAAGGGAGAGATCCGCGGGGTTGACGTTGGCGCCACAGACCAGCACGCCGACCCGCTCTCCTTTCGAAGGGACATAGGCACCACTCACGAGCGCCGCGAGCGCGGTGGCACCGCCCGGTTCCACCGCCGCGCGCAGCCGGTCCCAGAGCATTCGCTGCGCATGCCGAATCGCGTCATCGGTCACCAATACCGCGCGCGCCACAAACTGTTGCGCTATGGGGAACATCAACTCGCCCACGCGCTTGGCACCGAGCGAATCAGCGGCGATTCCGGAAGGTTGGACATCCACCGGACGGCCCTGTTTCAATGCTTCGGCGAGAGTCGGCGCCAGTTCGGGCTCCACCGAAACCACGCGAATACGTCCGCGATACCAGGCAGCCATGCCGCCGATGAGTCCGCCGCCGCCGGTCGCGACCAGGACGGTGTCGAGTTCCGGCGCCTGCCGCTCCCACTCGACCGCCACGGTTCCCTGCCCCGCCAACGTCTCGGGCATGTCATAGGCGTGGATGGGGAGCGCTCCCGTCGCGCGCGCCCGTTCCTGGCTCGCCGCGAGCGCCTCGACGTAGTGATCGCCGACGATGTTCACGTCCGCGCCATAATCGCGCAGCCGCCGGACCTTCGATTCGGGCGAAATCTTCGGCACGAAGATCGCCGCTGGACATCCGAGCGCACGTCCCACGAACGCGACCGCCGCGCCGTGATTGCCGCCCGAGGCCGCCACCAGTCCGGCAGGCGGAATCGGCTGAGACAGCGCGCGATTGAACGCGCCACGGGCTTTGAACGACCCGGAATTCTGCATGAACTCGAGCTTCAACGAGAGCGGCCCAGCGGTGCCGAACGTGGATGCGTCCACTTCGATCACAGGCGTAGTCCGGATGCGCGGCCGGATGCGCGCTTCCGCCGCGAGAATCTCTTCTGGGGTGAGCACTCTCGCTAGTGTATCGCCCATCGTATACTGGCTCCTGCATTCCATGGCAAAACTTCACGCGCACACGACCCCACAGGCCGGAACGCCCATCGTCTTTCTGCATGGCGTGCTTCGAAACGGCCGCTGTTTCGCGCCGCTGTTTCCAGTGTTGACACCGGGCTGGAGCGTCCACTCGCTCGACTTGCGCGGGCACGGGGCTTCCGAAGCCGCTTCACGCTACCTGGTGATCGATTACGTGGACGATGTCGCGGCCTACCTTCGAGAACGCGTGGGCCGGCCGGCGATCGTCTACGGACATTCGCTCGGCGCGATGGTGGCCGCACGCCTCGCCCGACAGCAACCTGAACTCGTCTCCGCGCTCGTGCTCGAGGACCCGCCGTTTCACACCATGGGCGCGCGCCTTCGCGGAACTCCACTTCATGAATACTTCCGCGCGATCCAGCCATTCGTGGGCCGCGGCGCTTCCACCGCGGATCTCGCCCGCGAACTTGCCGGCCTCGATGTGCCGGGACCGAACGGCTCGCCAGTCAAGCTCTCGACGCTGCGCGATGCCACCTCTCTTCGCTTCTTCGCAAGCTGCCTCCGCCACGTGCGGCCCGAGGTGATCGAGCCAATCGTCGCGGGCACGTGGCTCGATGGCTATGACGCTGGCAACACCGAGCGATCGGTCGATTGTCCAGTCCTGCTTTTCCGAAGCGATCCGGAGTGTGGCGGCATGCTGACCGTGGAAGACTCGGAATGGTTCGAGCGGCTCGCGCCCGATTGTACGACAGCATTCCTGAAGGGCATCGGACATCAGGCGCATTGGCTCGGTACCGCCGCCGTAACGCGCCCGCTCGTCGAATTCCTCGCATCATTGGAGTAGCAGCCATGATCATCATTCGCAATGGAACACTGGTGGACGGCAACGGCGGACCTCCGGTGCCTCGAGGCGCCGTGCTCGTCGATGGCGAGCGAATCGTCTACGCGGGCCCGGAAACAAACGCCCCTCCGTACGCGGAAGCAGAAGCGATCGATGCGCGTGGCGGCACCATCATGCCCGGACTGGTGGAGGCCCACTTCCATCCGACCTACTTCAACGTAGCCGCGCTCGAGGATCTCGACATCAAGTATCCGGTCGAGTACGTGACGTTGCTCGCCGCCGCGAACGCTCGGTTGGCCCTCGAGTGCGGATACACCGCGGCGCGCAGCGGCGGAAGCCTGTTCAACATCGACGTTTGGCTGAAGAAGGCGATCCAGGAGGGGATCACGCCGGGTCCGCGCCTTGCCGCCAGCGGACGCGAAATTTGCGGGGTGGGCGGGCTGATGGACTGGAATCCGGACTACCGGCGTATCGGCATGGAGGGTCTGGTGCTGTTGGTGAACGGGCCCAACGATGCCCGCGCGGCGGTCCGCAAGCTGGTGAAAGATGGCGTCGAATGGGTGAAGACCTATCCGACCGGCGATGCCGCCGCGCCCGACACCAACGATCACCACACGCTCTGCATGACGTTCGAGGAGATGCACGCCGTCGTAGCCACGGCGCACAATCACCACCTCAAAGTGACCGGACATTGCCGGGCGACCGAAGGAATCAATAACGCGCTGCGCGCCGGATACGACGCGATCGAACACGCAACCTTCATCGACGACGAGGGTCTCGACCTGATGCTCGCGCGCGACGTGCCCGCGGTGCCGGCGCTGCAGTTCGAGTGGGCGAGCATCGAATATGGCAAGGACTGGGGAATGCCGCAACGTGTGATCGACGGCCACAAGGAGACTCTCGAAGGCGGAGCCGAGAGCGCGCGCCGGATCCTGAAAGCGGGCGGGCGGCTCGGCATGGGCGGCGACTACGGCTTCGCGTGGACTCCCCATGGAACCTACGCGAAAGAACTGACGTTCTTCGTCCGCTACGTGGGGCTATCGCCGCTCGAAGTGATCCGGTGCGCGACACGAACGGGCGCCGAAATCATGGGCCGCGGTGACGACTTTGGAACCCTCGAACCCGGGAAGCTGGCCGACATCCTCGTTGTCGGCGCCGATGTCGTCGCGGACATCTCGGTACTCGAGGACCGGTCGCGATTCGTGGCGGTGATGCAGGGCGGGAAGAGAGCTACTTGACCGGCAGTTCGAGCACCGCTCCCTGGGCTTGCAGCCGCTTGCGCATCTCCGCCGCGGGGACGTCCTGAACAGCCGCGTCCTTCTCCACCGCCAGTTTCGCCGCGACTCCGGCCGCATGGCCCATGATCATGTAGACGGGCTCCATGCGCAGCGTCGAGTAGGCGACATGGCTCGACGACACGCATACCGGCACGAGAAGATTGGTTACCGCCTTGCGAGGCGGAACGAGCACTCGATACGGAATTTGGTAGGGCTTCACCGGCACTTCCATGTTGCCTTCGTTCTGCACCGTTCCGTCTTTTTCGAGATAGCGCTGGACATTGTGCGAGTCGGAATTGTAGGAGCCCATGCCGATGGAGTCACCTTTGGTTCGTTCGTCCTGGAGATCGCGCTGGGTCATGACGAAATCACCGGTCATGCGCCGCGCCTCGCGAACGTACAACTGATGGGGCCAGTTGTTCGTGGCAGCGAACTCGTCGGCGGCGAGGCCCCATCCGCCGGCTTCCTGGCGGAGAGCTTCGGGGACATCGGGATCGTTGGCGAGGTAGTAGAGCAGCCCGGCAGTGTAGTCGATGTGTTGTTGCCAGATGAGGGCGCGGGTTTGGTAATCGGCTTCCGGATAAGCGTGGCTTCCTCCGATGTAGTCCGTCGAAAAAGCTCCGCGATTGTTGACATCCGTTTTTCCATTCGGGAGCTCGGCCACGCCGAGGATGTCGCGCATCGTCACCGGCCGCTTCAGGTGCGCCGCGAGTCCTTCGAGGTACTTCGTCAACAACCAGTAGCGTGACGCTACGTAGCCCTTGGGTTTGGGGAACGCGATCCGGTTGTTCGGATTCCGGGTGAGGCAAAGCCGGAAGTTGTAGGCCTGGACGTTCTTGTCGCCGGCCCCGATTTCGCCGCGCTGTCCCGGCTGGATCTCGTCGAGTAGAATCGTCTTGGCCTCGTTCGCATAGCCGCTCACTGGGAAATCGAACTGATGCTTTTTGTCCTTGGGGCGGACGCCCGCGAGCGCTTCGCCATATTTCGAGGTGGCCTCGCGCCCCACCGTGTACGGAACCTTGGCGAAGGCGAGCAGGTCGCCCTCATACGTCGCGTCGATGAAGATTTTCGCCGTGAATGCGGTCCCGTTCTCGCAGGAGATCTCGGTGATGCGGCCCTTGCGCTTCTTGATCCCGCCGTCTTGGCGGAGACGGTGCTCGAACAGCACCTTCACCTTCGCTTCGGCCACCATTTCACCCAGCACGAGTTCGGCGGCGTGCGGTTCGAAGTACCAAGTGACCGGCTCGCCGTATTTCGCGCCCACGCGGCGGTAGAACTCGAGCGAATGTCCGCCGATGGTCTCCTTGCGTCCGTGGTCGGTGCGCCCGAGTCCGCCGCTGGTCATGCCGCCGATTTGGCGGCCGGGCTCGAGCAGCGCGACCGAAAGTCCTTCACGCGCGGCGGTCACGGCTGCGATCACACCGCCTGCGGTTCCGCCATACACCACGACGTCAAACTGGGCCGCGGGCAACAGCGCCGCGATGGCAAAGAGCCCCGCCAGTGTCACGCGAACCTTACGCTCGGGGAGGAGGCGTATCCCCCGCCGACATGCGCCGGTCCAGCGCGGCCATCAAACGCGATTGAACATCATCCGGCAAGGTTTGCGCCTCCATGCCCTTATAGACCTGGATGGTCTTCTTCGTCGTATCGAAGATGACCCAGCAGTTGGGACAGGCCTTGACGTGCTCCTCGAGGTGGACGCGAGTCTCGGTATCGGCGGTCTCGTCCACGTACTCGTTGAGCCACCGAAGAAAGTCCTTACAGGTAAGCAAACAGGTCTTCCCCTTTCCGCTTGAAGACACGCGTCAGTTTTTCCCGGAGCTGCAGGCGGGCTCGAAGCAGCCGGCTCTTGACGGCCGGGATGCTCAGGCCCAGGGCACTGGCGGTCTCTTCGGTGGAGAGGTCATCGACATCGCGCAGGGTGAACACGGTCCGGTAGATGGGTTCGAGGCTTGCGATGGCCTCATCCAGAATTCCGCGCAGTTCGGTCTGCGAGTACTTCATCTCCGGCGTACCTTCCCAAACCGCGATCTCCCGCACTACCTCATCCTCACCTGTTTCCACCGGTTCATCGAGCGAAATCTCCTTGTCGGTCTTACGCTTGCGAAGCTTCATCAAGGATTCGTTCACGGCGATCCGGACCAGCCATGTATAGAACTTCGAGTTGCCTTCGAAGCCCCCCAGATGCGTGTATGCCTTGAGGAACACTTCTTGCAGGACGTCTTCCGCGTCTTCCTGATTCTGTGTGATGTGTTTGGTGAGGCGGAAGATTCGCCGATTGTAGCGATTCACCAGCTCGGAAAACGCAGCGGCGTCTCCGGCTTTGGCCCGCTGTACCAGTACATCTTCGCCGCTGGGTTCCGGCTGATGCCCGTTCGGTGTCATCGTAGTCCTCTTATGCTAACAGGATCTCGCTACCATCTGATATCGTGAAGCGTGCGGCTGACGAGGCGAGAAGTCCTGATTTCCTCATGGCTCGGCACCATTGGGTGCAGCTCTCCGAATACTCCGGGGTGGACCAAGAGCCGCGTGCTCGCCAGATTCGACAGTGTCCATGGCATCGCGGCGGCGGGTGGCTCGGTCTTCGCCGGGAACTTCGACTACCATACCAAACGCGGCACCATCTGGAGCATACCCTCGAACAACAGCAGTGAGCCGAAGTTGTTGGTGGACGGCGCCGGGGCAGTGGACCAGATCCAGGTGTACGGCGAATACCTTTATTGGACCGGCGATGGAGCGCTCCGGCGGGTGAAGCTCTCCGGAGGAAATTCGGAGACGATCGCCCGGGGCGCGGTTCCCGCGTTGGACTTCGTCATCAACGAGGGCGTCCTCTGTTTCGCGGCCGGCATCCCGCTGGGTGGGAAGTACTACGTCTACACGGTCCCATTGAGGGGCGGAAGCGCGACCAAGCACCACGAATCCGGCGGCGCCTTGAGCCACCCGGTCCCGGCGAGCGATTCGATCTATTGGATGACGCCGGGCGGATTGACGAGAAAGCGGATCGATGGAGGGAATCCCGAATTGGTCTACTCGGCCGAGGGCAACCGGATCACGAGTGGACTCACCCGTGACGCGGAGGCCCTGTACTTCTTCCAGACTGGCGCTCCCCGATCGAAACACCGCATCGTCCGGTATCCCATCGGCGGGGGCAAGCCGCGCTTCATCGCGGCGCCGGCGGCGCAAACCAATCACGCTGATGGCTGAAGAGGGCTACCTTTACTACTTCGCCATTCCGAACAGTCTGGGCCTTACGAGTTACGGCGCGTTCCGGCCACGGGCGGATTGGACACCTCTCTCGATGGCGGCTATTCGAATGGCCAGTTGGCGTCGGAGGGTGCCCACATCTTCCTGCTCACGATCAAGGAAGTGATAGCGGTCAGCAAGGCCTGAGTCAGACCGGGAAGTAGCGCCGGATCGTGGCCGGGGACGGCTTCGGCGTTGCCATCGACACCGCGATCATCAACAACGCCGATACAACGGTCATGGCGGCCACTGGCAGCATGCCGAAGATTGCGGTTCCGGTAGCAGTGCGCGAGATGATCGCGGTTCCACCCACCACCCAGACCGGCGCGGGCGGTCCTGGAGGCGGAGCCGGAACCACCGCCTGCAGCCACGCGATTCCCGCGATGGCGAAGGCCACCCATAGCGTGCTCGCGAGCGCGCCCCACTTCGTGCTGCCACGCCAAAACAGAGCGCCCAGAATCAGCGGAGTAAGCGCGGAGAACCCGGAGAATGCGAATTGCGAGGCGAGTTCGAAGATGCTCGCGGGAGCCTTCAACGCGACCAGATACGCCACGGCCGTGACCACGATCACGAAGGCCCGGCCCGTGTAAACCTGCGCGGCCGGCCCGAAGCGATCCTTGTGTCCGTAGTAGGCGAAGACATCTTCGGTGAACATCGTCGAGAGCGCGAGGATTTGCGAGTCGCTCGCCATAACCGCCGCCATGATGCCCGCGCCGAGAATGCCCGCCAGCCATTCGGGCGAATGGAGATTCAGCAGGTTCAACAACACGGCGTCGCGGGCTGTCTTGGGAATTTCCGGAACCGCGTTGGCGGCAACGCCGAGATAGACGCAAGGGAGCCAGATTACGAGCAGGCAGACCGGATAGAGAATCACGGTCCGGCGGAACTGCGAGGCCTTGTTCGCGGTGAGGCAAAAGATCCCGATGTGCGGGAACGCGATCGCCGACAGTGGAATGAAGGTGTAGCTGAAGAAGAACAGCGGTGGAATGCGCTCTCGTGAAAGCAGCGGCGCGGTCGATGGGTCGGCGAGCAGGCGCTCCATCGCGGGCCCGAATCCGCCCATCCCATAACCAATGACGAGAACTGCGATGGCGCCGAACGAAAGGAACAGCAGCGTCTGGAACGTGTTCACCCAGGCCGTTCCGCGCATGCCTCCGAAGAAGACATAGCTCATCACCACCACCGCGACGATCGCGCCGCCCAGCCAGTAGGGCACGAAACCGCCAGAAATGGCCTGCAGCGCGGTGCCGCCGCCCATCACGCCGATGATGATGTACGGGACGAGCAACACGGCCTTCACCACGAAGATGACGGTGCCGATGTGTCCACACTCCCAGCGGTCGCGGAAAATCTGGACCGGAGTCATGAATCCGAACTTCTTGCCGAGAGCCCAGATCCGCGTACCGCCGTAGAGGAGCAGCACCGGCACGATGAGCGCTGAGGATGACGCCATGAGTCCGTAGGTGACGATGCCGTTCTGAAAGGCGTGTCCGGAAGAGCCCAGAATCGCGAAAGCGGTCATGTGCGTTCCGAAGAGAGAAAACAGGAATACGAATCCGCCGAGCGAGCGGCCGGCGAGGAAGAAGTCCTCGGCGCCCTTGCCCCGCTTGTGGCGAAACGCGAAGATCCCGATGTAGAGAACCACCGCCAGATAGAAAGCGACGAAAACGGTGGCGATCAATCCGCCGGGCCCTCCTCGCCTTCGAGGTGCGCGGGCCACGCCACGCGGCACAACAGAGCCATGAATGCCGCGATCACGAGCGTATAGGCCCCATGGTAGGCCAACCCCACCGGCAGGAATCCGAACACCAGCGGGCGTGCATCGTTCCAGAACCAGAAATCCTGGTGCAGAAAAAAAAGGATCGCCCCGAGCAGCAAGAGAATCAAGGACTCAACGTATCACAAAACCCGGCATGGTGCCGCACGCGGATCAAAAGACTGGTTGGCGAAACGGCTCGAACGGTGGTACGGTAGGTAGTCGGTCTCGGCGCGGCAGTTCCCATGAGCGAGGGTCGAGCGTTTATGCCGCTTGGTTGAATCGCCCGCACCGTCCGGTCCGCTAATTGAATCGTCGGTTTGTTCCAACGCCCGGTTTACTCGTGCCCGATCGGGCAATCGCCTAAGGAGAGTCCGTGCGTATTTTTCTCGTCAACCCGAGTGACGTTGCATTCGGTGTCGGTGTGATCACGCCTCGCTGGCTATACGTGCTAGCGGCGGCCACCCCAGAGCGATACGGAGACCCCGTTATCGTGGATGAAACACTGGAATCGATCGATCCGGAGCGGATCCAGCCAGGTGATGTCGTTGGAATCGGAATCCACACGGCCAACGCCTTGCGCGGATACCAGGTTGGCAAAATGGCGCGCGAGCGCGGCGCCACCGTAGTATACGGTGGGATTCACTCGACGCTGTATCCGGATGAAGCCCGGGAGCAGGGCCACGGACACGCGGTGGTCAAGGGTGACGGCGACGCCGCCTGGGGCATGGTGCTCGATGATTGCGTCAAAGGCGAATTGAAGCCGCTCTACGATGGCGGACGAGTCAACGCGGGTAAGTTCCTGCCCGCCCGCTGGGATCTGCTGCCGGCGGACCGGTACATGTGGGCCTCGGTGCAGACCGTGCGCGGATGTCCCAAGCACTGCTCGTTCTGTTCGGTCTGGCGCACGGATGGGCAAAAGCCGCGCCAGCGTACTGGCAATGCCGTGATCGAGGAGATCGTCCAACTGCGACGCCTCGGCTATCGCTTCATCGCGCTCGCCGACGACAACTTCTATCCGGTGACTTTGAAAGATATCCAACTCGCCGAACGGCAAGGCAACGAGGCGCGAGTGGCTGAACTCCGCGCGATGCGCGAAGAGCGCTTCGCCCTCATGGAGTTGCTGGCGCAACTGCCTTCCGACACGATTCTGTTCACCCAGATCACCATGGAGGCCGCCGAGGACACCGCGTTCCTCGACGCGATGCGCAAGGCTCGCATCAAGGGCGCGCTGGTGGGCGTGGAAGCCGTGACTCCAGAAGGCTTGAAGACCGTCTACAAGGACTTCAACCTGTCGGGCGAAGATCTCGTCACCCGCCTGCGGCTGTTCAAGGAACATGGCGTCCACGTACTCGGATCGTTCATCTTCGGGTTGGCTTCCGATCGCAAGGAGACCTTCGACGCGACCGCGGATCTGGCCAAGCGGGCCGAGTTGACGTTCGCCCAATTCGTGATGATGACGCCCTTCCCCGGCACCGTCGATTTCGAAAGATGGGAGAAGACGGCCGAGGGCAAGGTTCCCGTCGTCGAAGGAGTCCCGCTCACGCGCTACTGGCTGATTCCAGGACACCGCCGGCCCAAGCTGTACATGCCACATCCGAGCATGTCGGCCGACGAGATCCGCATGCGGACGCAAGGTGTTTGGGATAACTACTACAAGCTGCCCGAGATTTGGAAACGGGCCAAGTGCGTGAAGTCGGTCAAGGCCCGGCTGGCCTTTGTGTTCATCTCGAAGCTCTATCGCCAGATGTATGCCAACACCGGAATCGCCACCGACAGTGCGCGCCGCAAGAGCGCCAATCGTTGGGCGCGTCTCACCGGGTCGATCTGCCTGCGCCTGTTCCGGAGCAAGCCGATGCCGGAACTGGCGGTTCCGCAACTTCCCGAAACGGCGATTCCCGCGACCGCCGGTCTGACCAACATCCGGATGTAGCGTGGCTTAAGATCAGTGATTCGTTTGCGCACCCATCCGCCCACGTTCATCGCGATTCTGGCATCCTGATAGGAATGGCCAAGGCCAAGTCAACCGCTCCCCCACCACCCGATTCCTTCTTTTCCGCCCACACCACGGAACTTGCCGTTTGTGCTCTGCTCGGCGTCGCCGTCTGGCTCGTATTCGCCCAGATCACCGGCCACGGCATGGTGAACTTCGACGACTACGACTATTTCGGCGAAAATCCGATCGTGCTCAGCGGGCTCACCTGGGAAGGCGTCAAGTTCGCCTTCACCACCCGCCTGACCGCCAACTGGCACCCGATCACCTGGATCTCGCTGATGTTCGACGTCTCGCTGTTCGGCCCCGATTCCGGCCGTATCCACGGCATGTCGGGCTGGATCCACTCCTTCAACGCGATGCTGTTGTTCGCTCTTCTCCGCCACCTCACCGGCGCGATTTGGCGGAGTGCGGCCGTGGCGGCGCTGTTCGCGGTGCATCCACTGCATGTCGAACCGGTGGCTTGGCTCTCCGACCGCAAGGACCTGCTGGCGACGTTCTTCTGGCTGCTCACGTTGCTTTCGTGGGGACACTGGGTGAAAACGGCGGCGAGCCGAAACTGGTGGTACGCGGCGCACCTGTTCGCTGCACTCGCGATGATGAGCAAACCCACCGCCGTCGCGGTTCCGTTGACGATTTTTCTGATCGAGCTGTGGCCCCTGCGCCGGTTCACCAGGCTTGGCGAGAAGGCCGGAATGCTCGCGCTGTCGGCCGCGCTCGGCCTGATCACCTTCCTCGTGCAGCGTGACGTTGGCGCGACGCAGGCTCTGACCGGTGTTTCCCTCGCGGCCAAGCTCGCCAACGCGATGACCTCATACGGAGTCTACCTGTTCGACACCGTTCTGCCGGTGAAACTCGCGCCGATGTATCCCTTCCCGGAAACGATCGCCATCGTGCCGCTCGCCGCGAGCGTCGTGGCGCTCGCCGCCATCAGTTGTCTCGCTTGGCAACGGCGCCACTCGTCGCCCTATCTTGCCGCGGGCTGGCTCTGGTATCTGATCGTGCTCGTTCCGATGATCGGCCTGGTGCAAGTGGGGATCCAATCGCATGCCGACCGGTACACCTACGTCTCACTGATCGGGATCTTCTGGATGGTGGCTTGGGGCCTGCATGAGTGGCTCGGCGAAGCGCAGTGGAAGATGATGCCTGTGCGTGCGAGCGCCGTGGCGGTGATCGCGCTGCTCGGCTACAAGGCGCACGCCCAGGCGGCGTACTGGAAGGACGATTTCACGCTGTTCAACCACACGCTCGACGTCACCCTGCGCAATCGCCTCGCGCACTCGGTCATCGGACTCGCGCACCTGCGCTCGCGCCAGCTCGACCAAGCCGAGTCGCATCTGCGCGTGGCGCTCGAAATCGACCCGAAGTTCATGCCCAGCTACCGGAACCTCGCCGAAGTCATGCATGGCAAGGGTGAGCACGAGAAGGCGCTCGTGCTGCTGAACAAGGCCGTGGAACTGGTGCCGGAAGGTCAGGTGTCCTATTACAACCGCGGCATCGTGCTCAAGGCTCTCAACAAGAACCAGGAAGCGGTCGCCGACTTCAACAAGGCAATCTCGATGGGCCTCGAACCCGAGCGCGAGAAGCGTGCCTATTTCGAACGCGGCATGCTGAAGACCCGCGCCAGCGACTTCGAAGGCGCGCGCCGCGACTTCGAGAAGGCCATTGAAATCGACCCGAACTACTATCTCGCGCTGAAGAACCTCGCGTACGCCCACTACAACCTGCAACATCTCGTCGAGGCGAAGACCCGCTTCATCAATCTCGCGCAGCGGAATCCCGAGGATCAGGACGTGCGAAACATGCTGCGCGCGCTGGCGCAAATGGTCAAGGGAACTCCGCCAGGGACGGCGCTGAGCGCCCGGCAACCATAGTGGCCATTGGCAGGACGCGGCCGTCCGCGGCGCGCTCGTTGGCTCGAAGCTCGGTGTGATCGACCGGACGGCTTGGCCGCCCGGTTCTCCCTTGAAGCGATGCGACGCAGCCCCGCGAACCATCCACTTCCATCTGCTCGAACGAGAACGGGTCTTTCCGCTGAGGTCTCCACCCACGCGCGCCTCGTAATCGACAACCGGCATGCAGCTTGATCCCGCCGGTCCACCATGCGAACTCGCCCATCGCTGCATCCCAGGACCACTTCTTCGGAATCGGCAGGCCCTCGCGGCAAGAGAGCAGGGCGGCCAGAAGAGCGGCCACGATACGACCTGGATGAATGGACAAGGCGCGGACCGAAATGTTCCCTGCCTGATACACTGGCACCGGACATGAAGCTTCTCTTCTTGCTGCTCTCGGCAATTCCCGGGTTGGCCGCACTCCGCGCGGGTGCCGCCAAGGTCGACATCTCGCCCGCTGGCCCCGTGCTCATCAACTGCGGATTCTTCGAAAAGACAGCGAACCGCGTCCTCCACCCGCTTCACGCTCGCGCAGTCGCGCTCTCCGATTCGCGCGCGACGATCGCGATTGCCACCGTCGACTCCTGCATGATGCCTCGAGAGCTGATTGACCGTGCCAAGCGGCTGGCCAGTGAGCGCACCGGAATCGCCGAGGATCGAATTCTGATTGCGGCTACGCACGCCCACTCGACTCCCGCGGTGATGGCCTGCCTCGGTTCGCGCGCGGATGATGCCTACGCCGCTTGGCTGCCGGAGAAGATTGCGGAGTCGATCGCCAAGGCCGCCGCTTCGCTCGAACCCGCGCGATCCGGCTTTGCGAGCTTCGACGATTGGGACCACACGCACAACCGCCGCTGGATCTTCCGGCCCGATCGCATGCGCACCGACCCGTTCGGAGACCGCACGGTCCGCGCCAACATGCATCCTGGCTATCAGAATCCGGACGCGATCACGGAGTCTGGCCCCGTGGATCCGGGATTCTCGATCCTGGCCTTGCAGTCGATACAGGGCCGCCCGATCGCCGCGCTCGCCAACTACTCGCAACACTACTTCGGGACCGAAGCCGTTTCGCCGGATTATCAGGGCCTGCTCGCCGAACGTCTCGCCGAAAGGACTCATACGCCCGCCGTGCTGTTTGCGCAGGGCACGAGCGGCGATCAGATGTGGATGGACTATGGACAACCCAGGTCGAACGCTACGCTCGATCGCTACACCGATGAACTCGTGGAGCGAGCCGTGACTGCCTTCGCTCGGATTCGCTACCGCACCGATGCGACGATCGAGATGGCACAAACGAAGCTGCCCCTCGGAAGACGCGTTCCGGACGCAGGCCGGCTCGCGTGGGCTCGCGCGGCAATTGCCGCGATGAGCGCGCCGGTCCCGAAAACTCAGGCTGAAGTGTACGCGAAGGAGGCGATACTCCTGCACGAAGATCCGCGCCGCGAACTGATCCTCCAGGCGATCCGCATCGGCGATTTCGCGATCACGGCGATGCCCAACGAAGTCTTCGCGCTCACCGGCCTGAAGCTGAAAGCGCGAAGTCCGCTCGCGACGTTCAATGTCGAACTCGCTAACGGCTCGGAGGGTTACATCCCGCCACCCGAACAGCATCGATTCGGAGGCTACACCACTTGGCCCGCGCGCACCGCCGCACTCGAAGTCGAGGCCGAACCGAAGATCGTTGCGGCCCTTCTCGATCTACTCGAGAAGGTGTCGGGCAAACCGCGCCGCCGCGAGGTCCCCGCCGAGTCCGCCCATGCGCGCACCGTCCGCGCCTCGAAGCCCGTGGCGTACTGGCCACTCGCCGAGATGGATGGAGCGGGACTGCGCCTCGAAGGCCGCGTGGCGCTCGCGGTTTCGGGAGTCGAAGGGCAGGCGTCGCGCGCCTTCTACTTCGCCGGCGGGCGTCTGCGGGTCGATCCGGTGCAACTCGGGCCGAAGTATACGATCGAAGCCTGGGTCTGGCCAGGGATCGAAGAGACGGCGTTGTTCGGCGTCAAGATGAAACTCGCGCCTCGAACGTGGCATTACGTGGCCATCACACCGGACGCGGTACCCTCGCCGATCACCGTGCTCGACTCGATCGGCGCGGGATTCGAAGGCAAGATCGCTCATGTGGCGGTCCATCACCGCGTGCTGACGGCCACGGAACTCGCCAAACACGCCCATCCCCGGCCGTGATACGATTCCCGCATGGCCCCGCTTTCCCGGCGTACGTTTCTCGGCGCCACCGCTGCCTCTGCCGCGCTGGCCGCTCCGTCCACCTCCCCTACGGCGCGTGAGTATCGCCGTGGCGGCATGATCTACCGCCAGCTCGGCCAGACCGATCTCTACGTTTCGCTGCTCTCGTTCGGTTCGCACACCGATCCGCGATTCAAGAAGCGCGTGACCAACGGCAACGTGCTCACGGAGGAAGGACAAGCCAGCCGCGACCGCCTGATCGATCGCGCCTTCGATCTCGGCGTCAACATGGTTGACACCTATGAGAACGAGGGCCAGTGGGAACATGTCGCCAAGCTCGTGAAGCAGAAGCGCCAAAAGGCGCTCGTGTCGTTGTGCCGACAGTTCCCGATGTTCGTCGGCGAGAACATCGACCGCGCCGCGAAGATGTTCGGCCACGTCGACCTGTATCGCATTTACGTCAACGACGGCGCCGCGTTCGACGCCAAGAATCTCGCCGATTGGGACGTACTGCGCCGCGCCAAGGAAGCGGGCAAAGTCCGCGCGATCGGCATCTCGACTCACGACGAACGCCTCATGGTCCGCGCACTCGAGGATCTCGAAGGGCTCGACTACGTGATGTTCCCGTACAACTTCATCCACGCACGAGCCGACTATGCCGAGTTCATCCCGAAAGCCGCCGCGAAAGGCGTGGGGCTGATCGCGATCAAACCGCTCGCCGCGGGCTCGATCGTCAAGCTGGATCCACGCGCGCGGCAGGATTCGGTTCCCGAGCGTGACTTCGTGCAGCTCTATCAGGCGAAGTACCGTCCGCTGCTGCCTTCCGTGGTGGCCGAGATCACCAAGAGCCTCCAAAGGCTGCCCGAAGAGACGCTCTGCCAAGCCGCGCTGCGCTTCATCTATTCGAAGAAGTTCATGACGGCGGCGATGCCTGGCATGTTCGAGGAGCACACGCTCGACGACAACTACGCGGGCATGCAGCGGCAGCTCGAACTGAGCCGCGACGAGTGGGCCGCGCTCCACGCCGTGCAAAAGCTCGCCCGAGCGACCGATGGAGCTTGGCTGCCCGGACACTATCGCTGGCTCGATTCGCGTTGGCGATGCAACGGCTGATCCTCGCGATCGCCGCGTTCGCATTTCTCGCGCCCGCGCAGGATACCGAACAGTTCCGCGCGGCGGGCGTCTGTTCGCGTTGCCATGTCGCGCAGGTGCTCGAGTGGACCACCTCGAAACACGTGCAGGCAAAGACCGCGTGCCGCGATTGTCACGGTCCGAGCGCCGGACACGTGGCGAACGAGCGGAATCAGGTCAAGCCAGACCGGTTGCCGCGCGGCTCCGTCGAGATCGCGGCGCTGTGCTCCACGTGCCACACGGCGGGTTGCCCGAAGACGAATCAGAAGGGCCGGTGCGAATCCTGCCATCATCCGCACGCGCTGCTGAATCCGAGCCAGAAGAAGCTGTCGTTGATGACGTTCCAGGACGAAGATCGCACCAAACAGTTCGAAGGGCACCTGCGGGGCGGCGATGATCGGGCGAAGCAGTCCGATTGGAAGGGCGCGCTGGCCGAGTTCGAGTCCGCGGTGAAGCTGATTCCGAACAGCCGGCAGGCGAAAGCAAAACGCACGATGGCTTGGCGAAGGTTGCATCCCGAGATCCCGGGATTCGAACGGACGAGTGAACAGTTCGACGCGGTGACGGGCCTGCCTCTCGCGGTTCGCGTGAAGGGCTTCGATATCGAGATGGTGCTGATTCGCGGAGGCGCGGTGGACATCGGTTCCGATCGAACGGCGGCGAGTAAGCCCATTCACTCGGTTTCGCTCGAACCGTTCTATCTCGGCAGGACCGAGGTGACGCAGAAACAGTGGTCCGCGCTCGGATTTTCCAATCCGAGCCACTACACGGGTGACACGATGCCCTTGAACAACGTCACGTGGGAGGAGGCGGTTCGCTGGGCGGGCGTATTGAGCGAGAAGGTTCCAGGCGGCGGATTCCGGCTTCCCACCGAGGCGGAATGGGAAGCGGCGGCGAGCGGCGAACGGCCGGCCGACGTGGACGCGTCGGCATGGCATCGCGACAACAGCGGCACGGCCGATCCGAAGAAGCCTTTCCGTGAAATCGACACCTATCGCCCGCATCCCGTGGCGGGCAAACGCGCATCCGGCGCCGGACTCTTCGACCTCCACGGCAATGTCTGGGAATGGTGCTCGAGCCTGCTGCGGCCCTATCCGTACGCGGCGGGTGACGGACGCGAAGCGAAAGGCGGCGGCGATCTTCGCGTGCTGCGCGGCGGCGGGTTCGCGGATAGTGCGGCGGACTTCGATCCGGCGTTTCGCCATGGCGAGCGGCCTTCTCGCCGGCAGCCCTGGAATGGAATGCGCCTCGCGCGGTCCGTTCCGGCGATCGACTAGACTAGACCCGCAAGCCACTCTGGAGAGCGCAGGCGCGCCAAGCGAACTTTGTTCACTGGCTGATAGACTATGTTGATTCTCGACAAACAATGACCGGCCGGACCCTCAGCCACTATCAGATCCTCGAGCAACTGGGCTCGGGCGGAATGGGCGAGGTCTACAAGGCCCGCGACACGAAGTTGAACCGGTTCGTCGCGATCAAGGTACTGAAGGCCGAGCATCTCGCCCAGGCTTCGCGCAAACAACGCTTCATTCAGGAAGCACAGGCCGCTTCTGCACTGAATCATCCGAACATCGTCACGATCCACGAAATCGATCAGCGCGACGGGATCGACTTCATGGTGATGGAGTTCATCACCGGCAAGACGCTCGACGCGCGAATTCCGCGGCAGGGGATGCGGCTGAACGAAGCCCTGCGAGTGGCGGTGCAAGTGGCGGAGGGATTGCGCCGCGCGCATGCGGCCGGAATCGTGCATCGCGACTTGAAGCCGTCGAACATCATGGTGGCTGACGACGGACTGGTGAAGGTGCTCGATTTCGGACTGGCGAAGCTCACCGAACAGGCTCCGATCAGTCAGGACGAAGAGACGCGAACGGAGAGGCCGGAGACCGAGGAGGGCACGGTTCTCGGAACGACAGCGTACATGTCGCCGGAACAGGCCGAAGGCCGCAAGCTCGATGAGCGGACCGACATCTTCAGCTTCGGCGTGGTGCTGTACGAGATGCTGAGCGGGCGGCGTCCGTTCGACGGCGATTCACGCGCTGCGATGGTTTCCGCGCTCCTCAAAGAGGAGCCGAAGCCGCTCGAAAACATCCCGTCGGATCTCGAGAAGGTGATCCGGCGCTGCCTGCGCAAGGATCGCGACAAACGATTTCAGCATGTGGACGACGTAAAGATCGCGCTCGATGAGATCCGAGAGGATTCCGAGTCCGGCAAGTTCGAGACGTCTCCGCCCAAGACGGCGGCGGCAAAGCGATGGCCGTTGGCTGCGGCGGCCGCCGCCGCCGCGATGGCCCTCGCGGGCGCGGGATACTTCTATTGGCGCGAACCGGCGAAGACACCGTCCCAGGCCGGGCCAGTCCTGCGGCAGATCACGTTCGACCGTGGCTTAACCACGGAACCGGCGATCTGGGCAGCCGGAAACATGGTCGCTTACGCATCCGACCGGAGCGGCAACAACTTGGACATTTGGCTCCAGCACCTCGAGACGAAGGAGGCGCGGCGGCTGACCACGCACGAAGCCGACGACCGGGAGCCCTCCTTCTCCCCAGACGGGAGCCGGATTGCATTCCGGTCCGAGCGCGAGGGAGGTGGCATCTACTTGATCTCCACCGTCGGAGGGACGGAGCGGAAGATCGCGAGCGACGGACGAACTCCGCGCTTCTCGCCCGACGGCAACTGGATCGCCTACTCCACAGGCTCGGAAGAACTTCCTTTGGGCGGCAGGCTCTACCTGATTCCAGCCGATGGCGGCACGCCACGCCGCTTGGCTCTTGAATTGACGGGTGCTTGGAGTGCCGGCTGGTCACCGAATGGGAAGTGGTTGCTGGCTTGGGGGGACCACGGAAGATCTGTTGACTGGTACGCCGTCCCGGTGGACGGCGGCCCTGCCCGCAAGACTGGCGCTCTCGCGTTCCTCCGCAAGATGAATCTCACGGAGTCGTCACTTTCGGCTTGGGCGGAAGATGGGGTGATCTTCTCCGCCCGTTCCGGCGACGCGATGAACGTCTGGCGCCTCGAACTCGATCCGGTTACATTTCAGCCCAAGGGTGAACCGCATCGGCTGACGTCGGGCAACAACCTCGAGATGCGCGGTACCGCCGTGGGGAAGCGGCTGGTCTTTGCGAGCCTTCAGGAGAACGCGGATATTTGGAGCCTTCCCCTCGAACCGAATACCGCACGGATCACTGGGGACGTGCAGCGGATCACAGACGACGCGGCGCCCAACTATGGGTCCGGTGTGACCGCGGACGGGCGTCAAGTGGTGGTGCACACCCAACTCGGCGACGCGACGCAGGTCGTAATGGTTGATTTGGCTCGCCGGCAGGAGCGTCTCCTCGCGACGGCACAACGAGGTGTAAACCCGGCACCCCGCATCAGCCCAGACGGGGCCTGGGTTGCCTTCAGCGATCTGGAGAACGGCAAGAGCGTGGCCCGCCTGATCCCGGCAGCCGGTGGCCCCGGGCGGATTCTTTGCGAAGCCTGTGGGTCGCGAAATTGGGCCGATAGTAAACAGTTGATCGTTACCTTTACCGGCAGCAAGAGGGTTACCGGGCTGATGACGATCGAGACGGGCCACTACAACCCGTTCCTGCCGTATACATCGGCGCCTGCCACGGCGGCTCCGCAAACGTCGCGAGACGTCCGTTGGATCGCCTTCTACCACCCGATCGACGATGGACGCACCAAGATGTTCGTGGCCCCGGTCCGGCGGACGCCCGTCGCGGAATCGGAATGGATCCAGATCAACGAGGGCCTCCACTGGGATGCCGTTCCGGAGTTTTCGCCGGACGGCAAGACCTTGTACTTCTTCTCGCACCGCGACGGTTTCCGATGCCATTGGGCCATGAAGTTCGATCCGGCAACCGGAAAGCGTGTGGGCTCTCCATTCGCCGTGCAACACTATCACAGCGCGCGCCGCTCTCCCTCGTATGTCCGCTACGGGCGCGTCGCCAACGGTGTGGCGAAGGACAAGATTGTCTTCACCATGGCGGAGCGGACCGGCAATATCTGGATGGCGGAGCTTCCTCAATGACTGGCCGGACTCTCAGCCACTACCAGATCCTCGAGCAACTGGGCTCGGGCGGAATGGGCGAGGTCTACAAAGCACGCGACACCAAGCTGAACCGCTTCGTCGCGATCAAGGTGCTGAAGGCCGAGCACGTCGCGCACGCATCTCGCAAACAGCGATTCATTTAGGAAGCACAGGCCGCTTCGGCGCTGAACCATCCGAACATCGTCACGATCCATGAGATCGATCAGCGCGACGGGATCGACTTCATGGTGATGGAGTTCATCACCGGCAAGA
>CADECY010000022.1:0-32728 GCA_902825945.1 uncultured Acidobacteriota bacterium | reverse complement strand
GTGGTGCTGTACGAGATGCTGAGCGGGCGGCGTCCGTTCGACGGCGATTCACGCGTGGCGACCGTGACTGCCATCATGAAGGAAGAGCCGAAGCCGCTCGAGAATGTCCCTTCGGATCTCGACAAGATCATCCGCCGCTGCCTTCGGAAGGATCGTGAGCGGCGCTTCCAGCATCTGGACGATCTGCGAGTGGCACTCCTCGAGGTGAAGGAGGACTCTGAGTCGGGCATCGCCGCGCCGCCAGTGCCCGCGAGTGCTCCGGGGCGGAAATGGTTGTGGCCCGCGGTGGCCGGCGTGGTCGCGATCGCAGCGCTAGGCGTGTTCTCATGGAGCCGCTCGGTTCCGAAAGAGGGGACGGCGGTATCCGCGCTGAAGGTGCTCCCGCTGACCTCGCTCCCCGGCGTGGAGCGTCACCCAACGTTTTCGCCGGACGGGAATCAGGTGGCGTTTTCCTGGAACGGAGAGAAGCGTGACAACTTTGACATCTATGTGAAGCTCGTGGGTGCGCCCAACATGCTTCGGCTGACGAGCAGTCCGGAAGAGGACCAGTGGCCTGCGTGGTCGCCGGATGGCCGGCAGATCGCCTTCCTTCGGCGGAACGCCGTTTACGTTGTGCCGGCGATCGGGGGTCCGGAGCAAAAGGTGTGCGAAACCCGAACTGGGCTGGGGTCTGTTTCCTGGCATCCCGATGGCCGGCAACTCCTCGTGCAGCATGCGTCGGCCCGTGGGCTCGCATTGGTTCCGGTGGCCGGTGGAGAAGCGAGGACCGTGACGGCACCGCCACCCCAGCGCTGGGACTACTTCGGCGCCGTGTCACCCGACGGACGTTCGCTGGTCTTCGCGCGGACTCCGGGGATTGTGGCAGACCTCATTGTCAAGACCCTCGGGAACGACGACGAGAGGGTGCTGGCGACCGGCAGGTTTCTTCGCTCCCGGCCAACGTGGCTTCCCAATGGCCACGAACTGATTTACTCGGACAGGTCTGTGAACCCATCGGCACTCTACCGGATCAATACTTCAATCCCGAATCCAAAGCCGGTTGCACTGGGGGGGAGCGGGCCTGGCGCGAACGATCCGGCGGCTGATCCTGGCAGGGCGGGAAGGCTCGTTTTCAGCCATCAGCGGTTCGACAACAATATCTGGCGGTACGGACTCGGGCCCAGCGCGGGCGAGCCTGTCAAGCTCATCGCTTCTACGTTCGTGGACCATGATCCGCAATACTCTCCGGACGGCCGCAAGATTGCCTATGTCTCCCACTCCACTGGCGCCGCCGAGATTTGGAGGTGCGATGCCGATGGGCGCCAGTGCCGCGCCTTGACTTCCCATGGACTTCCCGGGGCAGGGCCTCCGCGCTGGTCTCCGGACTCGCAAGTGATCGTCTTCGCCGCGCATCATCCCGGCAATTCCCAAATCCACGCGGTACCTGCTGACGGCGGACCCATGCGAACGGTAATCGATCACCCTTCTCAGGACCGGCGTCCGAGTGTCTCGCGGGATGGAAAGTGGCTCCATTACACATCGAACCGATCCGGACGCTTCGAAATGTGGAGGAGCCCGATGTCCGGCAGCGATGCCACTCAGGTAACGCGCAATGGCGGCGTCGACGGCTTCGAGTCACCCGATGGCAAGCTGCTCTTTTTCAGCAAAGGTGCGCGAGGCATCTGGTCGGTGCCGGTTACGGGCGGAGAAGAAACGCTCGTCACTCCGCAAGGCCGCGACGGATGCTGGGCGGTGGCGCCATCGGGACTCTACTTCATCGACTGGGAGAGTTCGCCCGGCGGAAAGGCCACCGTCGCCCATTACTCTTTTGCGACCAAACAGACTCGCGTGATCGGCACTCTTCCCTCGCGGCCCGAGGGAGGCCCCCGATTTTCGATCGCACCGGACGAACGAAGCTTCCTCGTCGCCCTCTCCGAGGAATCCGAAGCGGACCTGATCCTCGTCGAGGGCATTCACTGACGGACCTGCTTCAGTCCGCATCCCGGCTACACGAGGGCCACATCCCCGTCAGATGACGGCGAGCTTGCTGGCTCGAATTAGACTCATTGTTCTCACTCGCGCAAGATGGAACGAAACCATGGGACGGTGAGTCCGCCTGAGTCTCCGGATCGGAAACTGATGTGAATGAGGCGTATGACTCGATGGCTCTTGTCCGGCGGGACTCCTGTCGGCCCGGTCTCCGAAATGTGCGATTCAGTGTGGCATCTCGGAGTTGGCGCAAGGAGTCCATTTCGGCCCACTGCGCCTCTAGCGGTCTCGGGGGGCCAGCCGTCGCATCAGATCAAATCCGCACCCGGTCCATCGCCATGAACTCCTTGATGTGCGGGTGCTCTGCTTCATCGAGTCCCGCGACCGGACCGAAGTAGATCACCTGGCTGTTGTGCAGGAACACCACGCGATCCGCCACCAGCCGCATCAGGTCGAGATCGTGCGTCACCACGATCGAGGTGAGCTTGAGTTGGTCCTTCAAGCGCAGCATCAGATTGCCGAGATGATCGGACATGATCGGGTCGACCATCGTCGTCGGCTCGTCGTACAGCACGCACTCCGGCTGCGCGGCGAGCGCGCGGGCGATCGCGACCGCGCGTTTGTAGCCGGTCGACAGGTCGGCCGGGTAGGAGTCGTAGTGTTCCTCGAGGTCCACCATGCGGAGCAGTCCGCGCACGATCTCCTCGCGGTTCTCGGCACTGTAGTCCGCGCGCAGCTCGAGCGAGAACAGGATGTTCTCGGCCACGGTCAGCGAGTCGAACAGCGCGCCGGACTGGAAGACCATCGTCACCTTCTTCCGGATGCGGCGGAGTTCGTCCTCGTCCGCGTCCGTGATGTCGGTGTGAGCAACGATCACGCGTCCCCTGTCCGGCTTGAGAAAACCCATGATGTGGCCGAGCGAGACGGACTTGCCGACGCCGCTGCGCCCGATGATCGCCACCGTCTCTCCCGCGCGAACATGAAAACTCACGTCGACCAAAACGGGCCTGTCGAACGTCTTATCTACGTTGCGGAACTCGACGTAATAGGGGAACCGCTCAGGCACGATGATCCTCACGGAACTCGAGCCAGTCTTCGGGAGTGTTCACGTTGGCCACGCTTCTCTGATTATCGATAAGAAAATGAACCACTTGCAAGCCTTTGAATGCGTCGGTCACTTTACGAACTCCCGAATCGAGCGCGGCCTGGACGGGTGCGAGGCATCGCTTGCGGTAGGCGGCGCACAGTGGCTCCGGGAATCCGCCCGAGAGCGGGATCACGCAATCAGCTCCGGGAGAACCGAGCGCGGTGTCCACGATCCGGCGCAGGAAGCTCGCTTGCAGACCCGGCATGTCCACGGCAACGATCAAATTCCATTCGGATTGTGTCACGGCGAGCGCGGCCTCGATTCCAGCGAGCGGGCCCAGGCCCGGACGCAGGTCGGCGATCCGGGGCCAGGGGCAATCCTGGTAGCGCCCGGGAGGCGCTACGATGGTAATGTTACCGGTGGCGGCCTCGAGTTCGCGTCCCACGTGATGGAGCAGGCTTTCGCCGCCGATAGTCAGGTAGCCTTTGTCTGTGCCCATTCGGGAACTGGCGCCGCCGGCGAGCAGGAATCCCTGAAGGGTCATGGGCGGGCCACCCCATTGAGGGGCCACTTGAAACGGAAGCCAATTGCGAGTAGACTGACAAGCAACAACATCTTTATGGCCTTTTGTTTGGCCGTGGCTTGCGCGTCCGTCCAAGGCGCGGATACGAGTTCCGGAAGCGGGGGCGTTACCTCGGAGGTCCGGGCAGACCGGCGAACCGGCCGGCTGGTGCGGCGTGTTGTCGTAGCCGGGCATGCCGTGATTCCGCGGGGGGTGGAGCCTTTGACTCCCGGAGCCGCGCAAACGAAGAGCGAACCGGCGTCGAGCGACATCCATTCCATTGTGAACGATGTCGCCGGCCAGCATGGTGTCGATCCGCTGCTGGTCCACGCAATCATCCGGCAGGAGAGCGCCTACAATCCGTACGCTCTGTCGCCCAAGGGCGCCCAGGGTCTGATGCAATTGATTCCCGCCACGGCGAGACAATACGGCGTCAGCAACGCTTTCGACAAGCGCCAGAACGTCGAGGGCGGAGTGAAGTATCTGAAGCACCTGATGGGCACATTCGACGACATGCGCCTCGTTCTGGCTGCCTACAACGCGGGTGAAGGCGCGGTGTTCCAGTATCGCGGAATTCCGCCGTACGAAGAGACCCAGGAATACGTCTATCGCGTGGGGCGCAACTACGGACAGTTGCGGCGGGCCTCCAAATCCGCGACGACAGTGCGCGCGCAGGCCGCCGTGCCACCACCCGAACCCGAGCACCGTCCGCTCGAAACCTACGTCGACGAGGAGGGCAAGGTTCACCTCAGAACGCGGTAACCTGACATTATGGCGGCTCTTTTCCGGCTAGGAAGCGCGGTTGCCGCCGTGGTGTGCCTGGGCGCGTGGGATGCGCGCGCCGAAGTTCTCACGGTTCTGAAGGAGGTCCGGTTCTGGACCTCGGGGGATACCAGCCGCATCGCGATCGAAACCGACGCCGAGGTTCGGTTCGAGTATGACCGGCTTCAGGGTCCAGACCGGATTTACGTCGATCTCATCGGAACGCGGCCGTCGATGGGGCGCAAGTACTACACGATTCCGGTCGCGGAGGGTCCGCTCACACAGATTCGTGTCGCGCTGAAAACACCCACGATCACGCGGGTCGTGCTCGATCTTACGGAAGATGTCGAGTACGCCGTGAGTCAGCTTGCGGTTCCCGACCGGGTGGTGATCGAGCTGAAGCACAAGGGCTCTCGACCTGTCCCGGCGCCGGCGGTTTCCGAGGCTCCGCCGCAGCCGAAACCTTCGCCGGTCGAGGTTGCGGCCAAACCGTTCCGCGCGCCGGAGTTGAAGCCGGTGCCGATTCCGGCTCCGAAGCGTGAGTTGATGCGGAGCCAGGATGTTCCGGCAATACCGGGCAGGCAGCCAATCGCTCGAGAGACGCCTGAGACGCTGTTTGCTGGCGTGGCAACGCGGCCGGGACGCACGAAGCGGCCGCTGCCACCTGCGCCGGTGCCACCCGTCGCGGAGAATCCGGCTGCATCGAGGTCCGCCGCCGGGGACGCGGCGGCCACCAAGTCTCTCACGCGAATCCTTGGATTGAAACTGAACCGCGTGGTTCTCGACGCCGGGCATGGGGGCAACGACCATGGCACGACGAGCCCGGAGGGAGTGGTCGAAAAGGAATTGGTGCTCGACGTGACACTACGCCTCGGCAAAATGCTGGAGGAACGCGGCACCCAAGTCATTTATACGCGCAAGGACGATCGCTTCATGTCGCTCGACGCGCGCACAGAACTCGCCAATCGCCAACAGGCTGACCTGTTCTTGTCGATTCACGCCAACTCGTCGCCGTACAAGAATGTCCTGGGCACGGAGACCTTCTACCTGAACCTCACCACCGTCCGTGCCGATCTCGACATCGCCGCGCGCGAAAACGCGAGTTCGGAGAAGTCGGTGCATGAGCTTTCCGATCTGCTCGGCAAGATCGCGCGGAACGAGAAGTTGATCGAGTCGCGCGACTTCGCCTTGCGCATCCAGGGCGCCACGCATGATCTCGTGACGCGCACCCACGGGCGGACCTACAACCGCGGCGTGAAGAAAGCTCCGTTCGTGGTCCTGATCGGCGCCAAAATGCCCGCTGTGCTGGTCGAGGTCGGTTTCCTCACCAATCCCAAGGAAGAGGCGATGATGAAGAAGGCCGACTACCGCGAGCGTCTCGCGGGAGCGCTCTTCAAGGGCGTTTGGCAATACGCCGAGAGCCTGAATCGTGTGAGGCTGGCCCGGAACAGCGAGTAGCTGGCGCGATCCTCAGTCGATTTCGATCTGCACGAGTGGACTGTCGAGGGGCGACTCAGGAGCCGGCGCAGGCCGGATCGTTTGTGGCGCGCGCCAGTTGTCGATCATCGCCACCTGATGTACGCAGGAGACCGTGCAATGCGGCGCACAGCCCTTCTCGGTGAGATATTCGCGCTTGACGTCGCCGATCGTGTACTCCCCGAGCGGCGTGGCCGGAAATCCCCGCTGCTGCGAGCAATAGTGGACCAGCCCGTCCTCGCAGATGTACAGGTAGCGGGCACCGGCCCGGCAGCGCCATGAGTTCGGACGCCCCGCCGCGATGTTCTCCTGGAACTTGTTGAGCTGCGAATAGCTCGACTTCTCAAACGACCGGATTCGGCTGTAGATCCCCCGCTCGACCTCTCCGAGCGGCCGCAACTGGCCATCGCCGTCGTGAATGATCCCGACCGTCGACGTGAAACCGAGTTCGATCGCACGCTTGCTAACAACGAGCGCGTCCTCGGGATTCCGAACACCTCCGCCCACCACGGAATTGATGTTCACGTGGAAGTCGGCGTGTTCGGCCAGCAGTTGGAGCTTCTTGTCGAGAACCTTCAGACTCTTCTTCGAGACCTCGTCGGGCATCACGTTATCGATCGAAATCTGCATGTGATCGAGCCCGGCGCCGTTCAGCTTCCGGATCCGGTCGGCTGTGAGCAGATAACCGTTGGTGATCATCCCCGCGATGATGCCCTTCGAACGGATGTGCGCGATCAATTGATCGAGTTCGGGGTGGAGCAGAGGCTCGCCGCCCGAAATCGTGACGATGGTGGTGCCAAGGCGCGCCAGATTGTCGATCCGGCCCTTCATCACTTCGATCGGCACCGGCTTCGAAAAGTCGTCGTACTCGTTGCAATAGGTGCAGGAAAGGTTGCAACGGCGCATGGGAATGACGTGCGCCAGGACCGGATGGTCCTTCGAAATCAATCCCTTGGCGATCATGCGAAATTCGCGCAGACGGCGGGTGACGGCAAGCCAGCGGCGCCGAAGCGTGATTTTGCGTGCGGACGACATACGGCCAGTAAAGGATTAGTGTACACCCACCCCCAGGCCCCGGCCCAGTACCGAACACCGGGCGGGGGAGATCAAGGGTCAAATGGTGGAATTCACGCGGTTTACGGTTCCGCTACTTCTTGGGAGCCGGGGGCTCTTGGCCCGGTTGAGCGGGCTTACCGGCCTTGGTCTCGTCGACCGCTTCGCCGAAGGTGATGGTGGTCTCGGACTTGAACTGCTTGTAGTTCTCGTACTTGACCGTCATCTTGATCCGCTGGCTCTGGCCCGTCTCGAAGATGAGCGTGTCATTGGCGATCGTATACGTGGGGAACCAGAACTTGCCGTCAATCTGCTCGCGGAAGGTCTCGAATTTGGCGAACTGGTTGTCGGAGCCCTTCTTCTTGAGGCCCATTCCCCGGCCGTAGCTCTTGACGATCTGCAAATCGCGATCGTCCACCCATACGATTCCCGAGAAGTATCGCTGTCCGGCTTCCACCTTTTTCGGCTTGACCGCGAAGGTGTAGCAGGGAATCTCGTCGAGAGTCTCCTTGCCCAGATACCGGACGTGGTACTTGTCGATGTCCTTTGTCGTCAGCACGAAGGGCTGCACGGAGCGCAGATCCTGCTCGTCTTCCGGAGTCATGATCAGCTTGATGGTGGAGGCCGGTGCTTTCACCACACGCTCGGTCCGCTTGCCTTCCACGGTGAAGACGATGTCGGCGGTGACCTCGTGACGGCCAGTGATCCGGTTGCTGTCATCGAGTTCGTGGAACTTGTACGTTTGGCGGTAGGTGTACGCTTCGCGCGCCTTGGCGAACTCGGACTCCTTCGCCGCGAACTTCTGAATCACGCTCTGGATCTGGTCTTCCGACAGGTCGCCCTTGGCGGGCGGGGCGGCTAGCGCCATTCCGGCCGCGAGCAGTGTCAAACCGAGATTTCGCTGGAACATGTCCTTACCCCTTTGGATGCCGCCATCGTCGCGCGAGTTTCAACCGAGCATCTGCTTGGCGATCGTCACCCGCTGCATGTTGCTGGTGCCTTCGTAGATCCGGCCGATCTTGGCGTCCCGGTAGAGCTTTTCCACCGGATAGTCTTTAGTGAACCCTACTCCGCCGAAGATTTCAACCGCCCGGCTAGCCACCTCTTCCGCGATCTTCGAGCTGAAGTACTTCGCCATCGCCGCTTCCTTGAGAAACGGAGCCCCCGATTCGCGCAACCGTGCCGCGTTGTAGACGAGCAGACGCGCGGCCTCGAGATCCGTGGCCATCTCGGCGAGATCGAGTTGCACGGCCTGAAACTCGGCGATCGGCTTGCCGAACTGCTTGCGCTGTTTCGCGTAGGCGAGCGCGTGGTCCAGCGCGCCCCGGGCGAGCCCGATCATCTGTCCGCCGATCGCGATGCGCCCTTCGTTCAACGTCTCGATCGCGATCTTGTAGCCCTTACCCACCTCGCCGATCACATTCGCGGCAGGCACGCGGCAGTTGTCGAGGATCAGCTCGCACGTGGATGAGGCACGGATCCCGAGCTTGTCTTCCTTGCGTCCCACCTGGAATCCGGCAGAGCCTCTCTCGACGAGAAAGCAAGTGATACCTTTGTATCCCGCCTCCGGATTGACGTTCGCGAACACGAGAAACACGCCCGCTTCGCCCGCATTCGTGATCCAGAGCTTGCGCCCATCGAGCACATAATGATCGCCTTCGAGCCGGGCGCGAGTCTGCAGCGCGAACGCGTCGGAGCCCGATCCAGCCTCCGACAATGCATACGAGGCGACGGTGTCCTTGGCGAGCCGCGGCAGATAATGCTGCTTCTGCGCATCGTTCGCCCAACGCAGCAGGGCGTTGATCACCAGCGTATTCTGCACATCGACGATTACGCCCGCCGCCGGATCGACAGCCGACAACTCCTCCACCGCGAGCACCGCTTGAAAGAAGGTTCCTTCCTGCCCGCCGAATCGTTCCGGGATCTCGATGCCCATCAGTCCGAGAGCGAACAGCTCGCGCAGCAAATCCTCGCGGAAATGCGCTTGTTCATCCATCTCGCGAACATGCGGCGCGATCCGCTCGCGAGCGAACTTGCGGATCTCGGATTGGAAGAGGCGTTCGTCCTCGCTCAGTTGCGTGAGCGGTGCGGAGTCAGGCATGGCGCTACCAGTGTAGCGCCGGGGGCCGGCGACGTATCGGCGCGTGAAGTCCTCGGCGCGATCTCCTGGTAGACTCGATTCCATGTCCGGAGCAAGGCCCACCCTCCTGCTGTCCTTCTGCCTCATCGCGGCGGCAGCCGATGAAGCCACGATCCGCGCCCGCGCCACCCAATCGGTCGCGCTCCTCCAACGAGTCGCGGCACAGTGGAAAACTCCCTGCGTCTCCTGCCACCACCAGGCGATGCCCGCGCTCGCCCTCGACGCCGCCAGATCCCGCGGACTCGAAGTCTCCGAACCGGCCGCCCGCTCGGCGGCCGCCCGCACTTTCCAGCTCCTATCCGGCCTCGACCGAGCTGTTCAGGTCAACGACATCATCGATCCCTCCCTCAGCGAGGGCTACATGCTGATGGGAGCGCACGCATCCGGAATCGCGCCCAATCTCAGCACCGCTGCCTATGCGCGGCATATCGCGCGGGCACAGCGTCCGGATGGATCATGGGCGACATTCGACAACCGCCCTCCCCACAGCGCGGGTCTGTTCGTCTCGACTGCGGTGGCGGCGCGGGCGGCCGGCCTCTATCTCCCGCGACAGCGCGATGCCCAGCGAAACGCCGTACTCGAGCGCGCGCGGCGCTGGTTGCTCTCAGCCAAGATCGAATCCACCGAAGACGCGACCTATCGTGTGTTCGGTCTCTACTGGACCCGCGCCACCACCGCCGAGCAATCCGCCGCCGCGCGCGAACTCTATGCGCTGCAACGCGCTGATGGCGGCTGGGCCCAAGTCCCGTCGATGACGGAAAGCGACGCCTATTCCACGGCCCAAGCGCTCACGGCATTGTCGCGGACCGGCGCGATCCGCCGCGATCACCCAGTGTTCCAGCGCGGAGTCGACTGGCTGATCCGGACGCAGGCGAAGGACGGGTCGTGGCACGTGAAGTCCCGGATTCAGACGCCCGCGCCCATCAGTCCGCCGTACTTCGAAAGCGGATTCCCGTACGGGCACGATCAGGTCCTGTCCTGTGCGGCCACCGCCTGGGCTGTGATGGCACTCACCGAAGCGCTCGATCCCGTCCGCACACCGCCGAAGCCGCTCGCCGTTCCCGAGGCCGCTCCCGTCGCACAACCGTGGATGGAAACCGCGCTATTCGGCACCGCGGACGAAGTCGCGAAGCTTGACCCGTCCCTGGCCACCCCGGGCGGAACCAGCGTGCTGATGATGGCTGCGGATGATGCAGCGAAGGTCCGCGCATTGCTGAAGCGTGGCGCGAACGCGAGCGCTCCCGCCAAGTCCGGTGTCGACGCGTTGATGGTCGCGGCGCTCTATCGCGACAACAGGGAGGCGGCGGAGCTTCTGATTCAGGCGGGCGCATCGGCCAAGCCCCGCGATGCCGTGAAGTACAAAGCATCCCCGCTGCCGGTAGCGATCTTCGGTGGCGACGCGGCCATGGTGAAGCTGCTGCTCGATCACGGCGCGGAAGTCGAGCGGCCCATGACGCTGATCGGCAACTTCCCCGCCACGCCGCTCACGATCGCCGTGGGCATGGATGACGCGGAACTCACCCGGTTGCTCGTGGCCAAGGGTGCCAACATCGAAGCACTGGACGAGTTCCAAATGACCCAGGTGAGTTGGGCCGCGCTGGGCCACAAGAATGCCGCGCTGCGCGCGCTGCTCGAACTGGGCGCCAAACGCGGCGTCAAGGACAAATTCGGACTGACACCGATCGAGCACACCCGAGGCATCGCCCACTTTGGTTCCGTGACCGAGCAGATCCTGCGCGCCGCGAAATAGGCCGCGATCAGTCCGCCGCCTTGTTCATCCGCTCGAGCTGTTTCACCAGGAACCCCATGTCTCCGAACGGCTCGCCACCGGAGCGGGCCCAGTGCACACGCCCCTTCTTATCGATCAGGATCGTCGAATGGATCTCCATCTCCTCGAAGTCATCGAATGACCGGAAGCGGCGCGAGTTCTCGAAATCCTTGTCGGAAAGGATCCGCGCGACAGGAGCCTTGATCGTTTCGAGGACCTTCGCGTTGTCGGCGGGCTGGTTGCTCGACACCGCAAGAACCACCGTATCGAGCCGCTCCCACTCATCCTTCTTGCCGTTGATGTCCCGAAGTTGCTTCAGGCAGTGTAGACACTCCTTGCCGAGGTAGAAGACCAGAATCACGTTCTTGCCGCGATGCTCGTCGAGCGTGACTCGCTTGCCCGTGGGGTCCGTCACTTCGAGCTTCGGAGCCTCGTAGGGCTCCCACACCGCAGGCCCGTAGCGATCGAGCTTCATCGCGGCATAGTCGCGTTGCGCGCGCGGGGAGCCATCGCGCGGCTTGGCGGTGACGCCCGTGGCGCGGGCCTGTTCCATCCACCGCAAGCCGTGGTCCGCGCCCGAAGTCACATGGAGCAGACGCGCCATCGCGTCTTCGGCTTTCCCCTTGTCTCCGAGCGCATGATACGCCTCGACCAGCCCCGACAGCGAGAACCAGTCTGACCGGCAAACTTCGAGCGCCTTCTCGAACGCCTTGGCCGCCAGCGCCGGACTCTTGTGTTCGAGATAGGCGCGGCCGAGCGAGACATAGAGCAACTCCGGGTAGAATGGCGGATCGTTGTCGCGCTTCTGGTGCTCGAACTGCTTTTCCGCCGCCTCACCGAGCATCGTCAATCCCTGCAGCGTGTCACCGCGCGCCAGCAGCAGCCGGGCCCGCAGTTCGAGCTTCATGATCTTGTAGACGCCGTCGAACGTCTTCGTCTTCTCGAATTCCTTCCCCAGGTCCTCGAACTTGCGATTTACCTCATCGGCCTTGTCGATCTGGCCGAGTCCGAGGTAGCCCCGCGTCTCCGCGTAGTGGCGGTTCGCTTTGTCCGAAAGCTGATCGCGCCACGGGAACGTCTTCGAATCCACCAGATCTTTCCAGCGTTCGAACTTGACGAGGGTTCGCAGCAGCGACACCATTCCCTGCGAGTGCGTCGAGTAGCCCTTCTCCGAGTTGAACGACGGATCGAGCGGCGCATCGATCATCTGGCGCGCTCCGAAGACCGCGTCTTCGGCCCGGCCAAGCTGCTCGAGGATGTAGTTCAGGTAGTTGCGGTTGTGGCCGTAGTTCCAGGCGTTGAACGGAAAGATCATCCGCTCACGCATATAGCTCTTCTCGGCGCGCGTGGCGGAGTCCATGCTGATCGCCGCTTCGTGCCACATGCCGACCGTCCCGTAGACGTGTCCGGGCATGTGCAGCGCATGGCCCGCATCGGGTGCGATCTCGCCATAACGTTTGCAGCTACCGAGCGCCTGCTCGGGCTCATGATAGTTCCAGTTGTGGATCCGGTAGTGATGCGCGCCCGGATGATCGGGCTTCTTCACGAGGATCTCGCGAATGATCGACTCGGCGCCGTACCGGGCATCGCCCATGTTCGCCAACGCCAAAAGCGACCGCGCTTCCATATCGTCCGGATACTTGACGCAGATCGATTCGAGGATCCGCTTGTAGGCGGCGTTGCGCTCTTTGTAATCCGCGTCACGATCGCGCAGCCGGTCCGGAGCCACCTGCGCTTCCAACGCTTCGATATAGAGGCGTTCGCGCGCACTCACCTTGCTCTTGCGCTTGACGGCCTCGCGCGCGAACTCTTTCCCGCGTTCATCACCCGCCGCCCGCGCCAATCCCCACCACGCCATCGCGTTATCGGGTTCGAGCTTCAGGCACCAGCGAAACGCACGTTCGGCCTCGTAGTCCCAAAAGGAATGCAGCAACGTGTTCCCCTGGTCGAACCACTGCTGCACCTCCGGATTCGACGTCGTGATCGGGAAATGCGTGTGCCCGATCCCTTCCATCTTCCAGGGTTTGGCCCGGGGCCCAGTGTCGAAGTTCTCGCCGTGGCGCGAGTGTCCTTGCTTGATCTTGTCCGACGGTGTCAGATCGGACTCGGCTGCCAACAGCACGGCTGCCGCGGCCGGAACGAACCACGCCAGCTTCACTTTCCCGGCTCCGCGCATTCGAAGCTCGCCGCGTCGTCAATGCTGCCAGAACCCTTGTACTTCGCCACCTTCGGCCAGGCGCAAAGGGGACGAGTCCGCTCCATGGGACCCGAGTTGCCCTTCTGGTACTTGGTGGCGATGATCTTCTCCGGCGCAACACCCTTTTCGACCCAGCGTTCGATCGCGGCGAAAACGTCGCGTTCCGGATCTCCTCCGCTGCTACTCGCCTGTCCGAACACATTCGGGCCGGTTCCACCTCCGCAGTGTTGCACGCCGGGCGCCATGAACAGCCGGACGAATTGCGCCGCCGTCTTGGCGCCGGTCCTTTTCTGAACGGATTCGAAGTATTGGGTGGTCGAGAGCCCCGGGATCGCGGCATCGCTCCAGCCGTGGTAGAGGATCAGCTTGCCGCCGCGGGCGTGGAACCGGCGCAGGTCCGGATCGGTGGCGTTGAGGTGCTTCGCCATCTTCGACTCGGCGGCCTTCAACTCGCGCTCGGGCTGGAACGTGCGGTAATCCCAGTTCGGATCGTTGTAGACCATGTTCTTGAAGAACTGCGTGCCGAAACCGAACATCGCGCTCTTCTCGGGTGCGTCGCCGGTGATCCAAGGCTGCCAGCCGCCCTGTTCGGCCTCCCCGCCGGGCGAAATCGCGGGGAACAGTTGCTTGCCCTTCGCATTCCGCAGACCGGCGTAGACCTTTCCGAGCGCAGCGGCTTGGGGCGGCGTCAGACACGAATCGGACTCGGCGCCCGAACATAGCAACGCTTTCGGATCAGGCTGGCACCGGGCCGGATCACCCACGATCCCATCGGCGAGCCCGTCTTGGCTGTCGCAACTCTTCTTTGCGTGGGATTCGATCGCGGCAAGCTTCTTGTGGCTGAAGTAGGCCTTCGGATCGGCAAGAGTAGCGTTGACGCCGGCGACGGCGTTCGTGAGCAGCCGGGTCCAGTTGTTGGCCGGAGCACCCGCGATGATGCCGTCATAGTCTTCCGGGAATCGCTGCGCTTCCATGAGCGCTTGCCGTCCGCCGTTCGAGCAGGAGCTGAAGTAGGAGCGCTTCGGTCCCTCGCCGTAGTAAGCCTTGATGAGCGCCTTGGCGGTAACCGCGGTTTCGTGGATAGCCCGATAGCCGAAGTCGATGATCTTCTCGGGGTGATTCAGGGCCCAGGAAGCGTCGATGCCGCCTTTCGCCTTGTGCCCGGTGTCGGTGGAGGCGGTCGCAAAGCCGGCTCGGAGGGGTGTGCCGAGTCCATCGAATGAAATCGCTCCGGCGTAACCGCCGTTTCCGATGCCCTGGAACTTGCCGTTCCACTTGGCGGGTTCGGGCATCCAGACTTCGATCTCGATTTCAGAATCGCTCGATGGCTTCAGAATCGCGTTCACGCGGCAAAACGGCGGCAGATTCCGCACCGGGCGTCCGCCCTTGGGCTCGAAAACGCCGCTCGACACATCCGACGCCGTGACGATCGTGGTGTTTCCTATTGGGAGGCGCGCGAGCGCGGCGCAATCGGCCGCGAGGGTGACCGCAACGGTTCCGAGGAAGAAGGCGAGGCGATGGACGGACTGGTTCACAGCATCATTGTAACGGTTCGCATTCCGTGCAACAGTCGGTCTTCCGGCGGTTCGGCGATAATGGAAATTGGAGTCAACCGTCCAGATCTCGATCAACGGCGAGCCGCGCCACGTCCCGGCGGGGTTGACCGTGTCAGGGCTGCTGCGGTTTCTCCAGATCGACCCATCGCGCGTGGCGGTGGAGTTGCATCGCGAAATCGTACGCAAGCCGGACTGGGAATCCGCGGCAGTGAATGCCGGATCCGCCATCGAAGTAGTCCACTTCGTGGGCGGTGGAGCCGGGTAGTACGGGCCTGATTGCGGACATCCGAGCCGCTGTGATGAACTGGTAGTGGAGTATCGAAGAAAAGTCATGAACCAAAAGCGCTGGAGCGTGCTATCGCTAATCCTCCTAGTGGTCTTGTCCGCCTGCTCAGGCGACCCCGACGCTCAGAAAAAGCGGCTCGTTGAAACCGGCAACAAGTATTTCAGCACCGGCAAGTACAAGGAAGCGTCCCTCATCTATCGCACCGCGATCTCGAAGGATGCTTTGTACGGTGAAGCCTACTATCGCCTCGGACTTTCCGAGTTGAAGGCAGGCCGTCTGGTGGAAGCCGTGCACGCGCTGCGGCGAGCGTCGGAACTTCAGGCCACCAACAACGATGCCCACGCCAAGCTGGCCGACATCTACATGCAGGCCTACCTTTCCGATCGCACGAAATACAAGAGCCTGCTCAGCGATCTGCGCGACCTTCGTGACCGCCTGCTCAAACTGAACGCCAAGTCCTACGAAGGACTGCGCATCAAGGGATATCTCGAGCTGGCCGACGGCGATACCCGGAACGCGATCGATACCTTTCGCTCGGCCGATCAGGTCAACCCGAATCAGCCCGGCCTGGCATTGATCCTCGCCGAAACCCTGTTTGCCGACAAGCAGCCGGAGGAAGCGGAAACACGGCTTCGCACCGCCATCGAAAAGAACAAGGAGTATTTCCCGCTTTACGATTCGCTGTACGTGCAGAAGGCGGCGAAGCGGAACAACGAGGAAGCGGAGAAGATCCTTCGGATGAAGATGGCCAACAACCCGAAGGCGGTGGTTCCCGTCCTCGAATTGGCGGGCCACTTCACCCGCCTCAAACAGCCCGAGCAGGCGAAAGCGACGCTCGATCTGTTGCTCAAGAATGTTGCGACGTTCAAGGATGCCTATCAGCAGGTGGGTGACTTCTACTTCCGGATCGGTGACCTCGCTAACGCGCAGACCACATACGAGGCCGGTGTCAAGGCCACTCCCGACCAGGCCCGCGCGATCCAGAAGAAGACCGTGGAACTGCTCGCCGTCCAGAACAAGTTCAGTGAAGCGCTCGCACTCGCCGACAAGCTGGGTGAAGAGGATCGCAACGATCCCGAAGCGCGCGCCTTGCGTGCCGCTCTGCGCCTGCGCGGGGGCAAGAAGGAAGACGTCGCCAACGCCGTCAAGGAATTCGAGGCGGTGCTTTCCAAGCTCCCCAACAATCCCGTCATCCGGTTCAATCTCGGCGAGGCCTACGCGGCGTCGGGCCAAGCCGACAAGGCCGTCTCCCAGTTCACCGAGGCGGTGAAACTGCGGCCTGCGTATGGCCCTCCGAAGATCGCTCTCGCGCGTATCTCGCTCGCCAAGGGCGAATTCGGCAAAGCCAAGGCGTATGCCGAGGAAGTCATCAAGACGCAGCCCAATCTCGTGGTGCCGTATCTGTTGCGCGCTGCGTCGATGATGGGCATCAACGATTTCCGCGCCGCCCGCGCGGAGCTCGAGGAGGTCCTCAAGAAGAAATCCGACCTGCGTGACGCCCGCTATATGCTGGCTCAAACCAACATGCTCGACCGAAAGCTCGACGCGGCGGAGGAGGGCTTCCGGACGCTCGTCTCCGACGGCGACATGCGCGGCGTGTTCGGCCTTGTCGACGTCATGGTCGCGCAGCGAAAGGCCGATGCGGCCGCCGAAATGCTCCGCAAGGAGCTAGCCAAGAACGAGAAGCTCGACAAGCGCGCTGGGTATGTGCGTGCGCTCCGGACGGCGCTCGGCATGGTGGCGGTCCAGGGACAGCGCTACGACGAGGCGATCGCGCAGTATCAGGAACTCGCCAAGGAAGACGGCTCGGGAGCCGACATCTTCATGCGCCTCGGCGACGCGCAGACCCGCGCCAAGAAGTATCAGGACGCCTACCAATCATTCGAGAAGGCAAAGGGGATGATGCCCACCAGCCCGTCGCCGGTGCTCAACATGGCGATGGCGCTCGACGCGATGGGGCAGAAGAAGGATACCAAGCCGCTCTATGAGCAGGTGCTCAAGCTCGACCCGAACAACGCCTTCGCGCTCAACAACCTCGCCTTCTGGATGGTGGAAAACAACGGCGATCTCGATCTCGCGCTGACCTATGCGCAGAAGGCCAAGCAGTTGCTTCCGCAGAATCCCGATGTCGCCGATACGCTCGGCTGGGTCTACCTCAGGAAGAATCTCGCCGATGACGCGATCCGCATCTTCGCCGATCTGGTCAAGCAGCGGCCCAAACACGTCACGTGGCGCTACCATCTCGCCATCGCGCTCGCGCAGAAGGGCGACAAACTGCAGGCGAAGAAAGAACTGCAGGAGGCGCTCCGAAACAGCCCGAACGACGACGAGAAAAAGAAGATCGGCGATCTTTTCGGCCGGATCGGCTGATGCACGGTCTTTGGAGTCATCCGGCGCGGCCCTGGGCAGCGCCGATGGTGCTCTTCCTGCTGTGGCTGACTCTCGGAGATTTCCTCGGACTCGGACGCTGGGAGTTTCCATTCCGTGTCGTCGTGATGGCGGCGGCGATTTGGATCTGCTCGCGTGAAGTGGTCTCGCTGCGCGCCCCGGACTGGCTCGGTAGCATCGCCATCGGTGTGGCCGTGTTCTTCATCTGGGTCGGCCCCGATATGCTGTTCCCCGGTTATCGCGACCATTGGCTGTTCCAGAATTCGCTCACCGGCAAGGTGGTGAGTTCGTATCCGAAGGAACTGACATCGGACTGGATGGCGCTCGCCTTCCGCACGATCCGCGCGGCCGTGATCGTCCCGATCGTGGAGGAGTTGTTCTGGCGCGGCTTCCTGATGCGCTACCTCATCGATCCGGACTTTCTGAAGGTCCCGCTCGGCCAGTATGGCCGCCAGGCCTTCTGGATCACAGCAGCCCTGTTCGCCGCCGAACACGGACCCTATTGGGACGTCGGGCTAATCTGCGGCGTGATCTACAACTGGTGGATGGTCCGAACCAAGAGCCTGGGCAACTGCATTCTGATGCACGCGGTCACCAACCTCGTGCTCAGCGCGTTCGTCATTGGCTCGGGCCGTTGGGAGTATTGGTGAGTCTTCCCGTGATCGCTCCTCTGCCCGATGATGAAGTCTACGCGCGCATCGGCGAAGATGGATTCACGAGGCTGGTGGCGGCGTTCTACCGTCAGATTCCGGACGACGGCATTCTGGGCCCGATGTATCCGCAAGACGATCTCGCGGGAGCCGAACAGCGCCTGCGCGATTTCCTGATCTTCCGCTTCGGAGGTCCGCAGAGATACATCGAACAACGCGGACACCCGAGGCTCCGGATGCGGCACGTGCCGTTCGCGATCAGCCAGGCCGGTCGCGACCGCTGGGTCGCTCTGATGGATCGCGCCCTCGCGGAAGCTGCCCTCCCACCGGAAGCGGAAGCCGCGCTCCGGCCGTTCTTCGAGCAGGTGGCGACATTCATGATCAATCGCGAAGAGGCTTGATAGCGGCTCCACCGGATTCTCACTGCGCCCCCGCTCCCTGAGTTTGATCAGAAACATCGGTGACTGCGGATACCCCGCTTCTGGTCGGTGGCTGGCTCGACGAACATCGTCTGTCCACTCGATGAATCCCGCCGGCAAACGGCACGCTCAGGCGCTGCTGGACCGCGTGGCAGCCGATCAGGTGGACGCCGCTGTGCGCCTACTCGAGTTTCTCTTTGTACGACCCCGTGACTCGCGCCGCCGCCACCGTGCCGCACGATGATGAACCGGTCACCGAAGAGGACCGGCCGTGTGTAATGAGCCGGTGGCAGCGCCAAGCAGCGTTGCGAAGGACCCGGCCTGGGCTGGCCGCTTGGCCGGTCTACTCGATACCGTTGTGCTCAAGGCGTTGCACAAGGACCCGGCGCCCGGTGGGCGAGGCCGCGCTAGAACGGGAGCAGACCGGCCGGCCCGCAGATGTCGATGTGCGAGCGGGTCTGCCGGCGAGTCGAAGTAACCTCGGCGCCGCCGCTATTGCCCACCGAGGATGCCACGCTCGGATCAGTAGTGGATCATGACTGTATCGTCGAGCGTCCGCTGAACGGACGCAACTTCGCGCGCGGGACGCGACTCGATCTTCATTCACATTTTTTGAGGATGTCCGGAGCCGGAAGCGAACGTAGAATATCGCTGGATCATTCAAGGGACGCGGAAGCTCACCGTGCCGCACGGAGCGAACGACCAGCTGCTGACTGGGAGAACACGCCGAGAGTGCCCTGGATGCTTGGCAAGACGGGAGATGTTTGACCTCGCGGCTGATCCGGCTGAGACCCGGGATCTCGCGCCGGATCAGCCAGCGGCGGTGCGGTCACTGATAGCAGTGCTCGACCGAGGAAGCCGCGGCCTGATCGCTATGGTCCTGGTGTGACGGTGAAGGTCGTCACTCCCGTGCCTCCCGGGGCGTTCGACCACGGACCCCAGCCGGTGTCCGATCCCGCGTTGCACGATGTTCCGAGCGTGCATACCCGGCCAATCGCCGAGAACACAGTGTCCTGACCATTGTTGGTGAACATGGGGATCTGAACTTCGGTCCCCGTCGTCAATCCCAGCGCCTCCGGATCGGGGCGGCCCTGCTTCGCCAGATAGTATTGGTAGAGTTGGATGCCTGGAACCGGTGTCCACGCCAAACGCACGTTGCCTTGCGTAACGCGGCCCGTGTATTGCGGCGCCACCATGGTCGGAGCAAACGGACTGTTGCCTCGCGTCACGAACCCCTGCGGTGGCCCCTGCACCGGATTCGTGTTCGGATTGGCGATCACCAACGCGTCGTAGCGCCGCCCCGCCGCGAATTGCGCGCCCCAGTAGTTCGACGTAGTCACGATGTCGAGCGCGGGCTGCTGGCGGGAAAAGTCCTGCACGAACAGCCGGTAGACGGTGTTGGATCCGTTGTCGCCCGGGATTCGGCTCCAGGTGATCAGGACCGTGGGCCCGTTGACCGCCAGTCCCGCGACAGGTTCTCCGATCACCGGCGCCGCCGGATTCCCGAATCCGGCCAGGATCGCCGTCCCCGGATTGTTCGGACCGCAGCCGTCCCCATTGCATGCTTGGACGAACACCGTCGCCGCTCCGTTCGGGACAGACAGTGTCGTGGAGGTAGCCGAGACTTGACGCGAGGCGACCGTAAGCGCCCCTCCGCCCGGTCCGGCGGGAGGAGGCTGAACGACACGCACGATGTAGAGATCGGCTCCCTGCACCGGATCCCAGGAAACGGTGAGTTGGTTCTGGTTGTTTCCCACCACTCCGGTGACGTTCGGCGCAACCGTGGGAACGGCGGGGAGTTGAACCGAAAAGTTGACGGTGGCGGCCGGACCGCAGCCTGCGGTGCAGGCGCGAACCGAGAGAGTGTACTGGCCCCCACGTATCGAGAAGATGGTGCTGACGGTGGGAGCAATCACGTTGTGGAACAGATCGGTGGTGCCAGCGGTGTTATTCGTCAACGTGACCTGATAGGAGGTCGCTCCGGCAACGGCGATCCAAGACAGCGAATGAGTGGAGCTGTTGAGGACGGCGCCGCTGGAGGGGAACAGGACCGACGGTGCGGTGGCGGGCGCGGGCAGTTGCACGGTGAACGAGCGGCTCTGGGGGCTTCCGCAGTTGGTGGCTCCGGCGGCGGAGCAGGAGCGGATGTAGGCGATGAAGTTGCCCTCCGGGAGGTTGATCACCGTGCTGGTGGAATTGGCCCCGGCGAGCTTTCCGGTGAAGACGGCCTCGCCGGACAGGCGATTGACGGTGATGTCGTAGCCGGTGGCTCCGGCGCCGGGGTTCCAGGACAGGGTCACGTTCGAGGTGGTGATCACTTGTCCTTCGTTCGGTTGAGTGAAGCCAAGGCCCTGGAGTTGAAACGTTGTAAGGTAGACACCCATTCCTTGGGGTCCCTCTCCGCCCCATCCGAAGTGGAGCAGGTCTCCGGCAATCAAATTGCCTCGGCGGCCCGCGATTACCCAGTTGGTCAACTGGTTGCCTCCAAAATAGCTATTGATCTGGAACTCCCCAGTGAGTGGGGCAGCGCTCGCGTCATAGAGCCGGCCGAATGAACCGATCCCGTTCTGATCAGGGCTGGACCAAGAAAACAGCATCCGTCCGGCGGCGTCGTTCGAGAGGTTGACTCGCGACTGGACTCCCGTGGTCGTTTCATTGATGCGGAACTCGGGGCCGAGGGGGGGTTCCGTTCGAAAGGAACCGGCGCGCGAAAACGCCGTCCACATCACCCGGACCACTCCCTTCCCACGTGATCGTGAGTTCGTTGCTCTGGTTGTATACTGCCGCAGTGTAGTACCGCCCGCCAACTGTCGAGGCGCTCGCCACCCATTCATTGGCAAGGGGGGTGCCGTTGGACGAGTATGTCCGCGCCATGATGGTTCGCGGGCCGGTGGCGTGCCACGTTACGGTGAGGTTCCCATTCGGTGCCACCGCGAGATTGGCGCCTTGGATCGGCCCGCCTGGCGACGTTTGGTTCACATAGATGGTATCTCCGATTGCGGCGAGAGTTGACCATGAATAGCGGCGGAGCCGCACTGCGTAAGGAGGCGGCCAATCGGTCCCGACGACAAGGATCTCCCCATTGTGGTGATTGGCGACCGCAGGCCACGACGATTCGTATGGTTCAAACGCGAAGTCTGGCCCCGAAGGAGTCAGGTTGGGCAGGAACCTTTGGCCGCGGGCTCCGTAACTGTGTCCCCAGAAGGCTGCAAATCCGCCGTCAGCCATGGCCGCAACGGCGGGTCCGTACTGCCAAGTCGCAATCGTGTTGGGGTTGAGCAGGAAGGGATTGGAAGCTGGCAGCCCGTCCGGGGAGAAGGCTCGGCCCAAGCAGTCCGTCGGCGCCCCTTCCTGCCACGACATTACGAAGCGGCCGTCCGTGAGCCTTGCCATAGCGGGGTATCCGTTGGCACCGTCGAAGGGCCCAGTGTTAACCCGGGCTTCCCTGACGCGAACGAGTTGCGCGCTGGAGCCCGACACCAAGGGCGAGGAGGAGGATCGCAGGTTTCATCAGAATTCAAACCTCGCATTGGAGTGAGATTTAAGGAAGGCCACATTGCCGGTCCTTGTCCGCCCAACCCCGGTGACTTCCCGATGCCGGTTCCGATGGAAATCCGGCAGCTTCCGATCACATACCGATCTCATAGAAAACAAGTGGCTTCCGACCCAGGGCTGAAGTATGATGATGCCGATGGAGCGCCCCGTCGCGGCTTACCGCATCGCCGAGCAGTTCGTGTTCACTCCCTCCGACCGGCGTGTCCGAGCGGGGGGAGAGACGTGGTTCCTCAAGCCGAAGCCACACGAAGTGCTTGCTGAGCTCGTGCATCGCCCGCAGGAAGTGATCTCGCGGGAGGAGTTGCACCAGAAGGTCTGGGAGGGGATCACGGTTGCGCCCGACTCCCTGGAGAGTTGCGTCGCCCAACTGCGGCGGATCTTCAAGGACGATGCCCGAAGCCCGAAGTTCATCGAGACGGTCCACGGAGTCGGCTACCGCTTCATTGCCACGGTCGAGAGAGTCATGCCCGTGCTCGAGGCTGCCCCATTGGCCGCCGCCACTCAACCCGCCGCAGCCAGGGTGGAGATCTGGCCAGTCCCATGGGCCTGTTGCGTCATCATCACCGCAATCGCTCTGCGGCTTTGGCTCGCCGATCCGCCATCACCCGCCGAACTGGCCTGGTGGCGTTTCGACGACACCGGAGCGTCAGTAATGGATTCCTCGGGGAACGGCAACGGTGGTAAGGCCATCAATGGCGTCCTGCGCGCGACCGGCCCCTTGGGTGGAGCAGTAGCACTGGACGGAGTCGGGGGACACGTCGTGGGAACCAGTCCGGGACAACTCCCGCTCGGCGACATGCCTCGAACGATCACGGCGTTGCTGAAGGTAGAGCAACCACCCGGAACCGATGTAAACATCTTTCACTACGGCAGTTCCACGGCGCGTCTGCCGGCGGCGAACCTGCATCTGCTCCTGACCCCGAGCGGTTCCCTGGCGTTCGGGAACGGCTATGGGTTCGGAACCATCCAAGGCGGCCCGCCGCTGATAGACGGCCGGTGGCACTTTGCCGCGGGCGTCTATCACGGTGACGCGAAGGCTCGGATCTTCCTGGATGGTTCGGAGGTAAAGGCAGGCACTCTGAAGCAACGCCCCGATACGGGCGCAGCCTCCAATTGGACGATCGGACTTTTCATGGGCGGCGGCCAGCCGCTGAAGGGCGTGATCGACGATGTGCGGGTCTACGGCGGAAGCTCTGCGCTCCACCGAGATTTTCGCGTTGCACCGCTGTATCTCCCGCGCGCCCGATCTTTCGCTCGGCCGGCTCGGCAATGGTTATCTGCTTCCGATTTTCGACTTCGTGCCAGACGTCGAGGCGAACGAGATCCGCTTCGGAGGAATGGACCACTTCGATGAGCGCCCCTATGGTGGATTCCAGTTCGCGCTCCCGAGTCAACACTGCGGAATCGAATCACTGAGGGGCGCACGGCTTCCCATTTCGTACGACCTGTCGATGGAGATTCAGGTGGAGTCGGGCGGCTCCGGGCACAAATCCGGCGCGGGTCCGCTGCTCGGGATGGAGCCTCTCGCTCCGGGTAGCCCCGTCGAAGCGAGCCGCCATGGCTATTCGATCCGGCTCGAATCGGACGGAACGATTGCCGCTTATCGCCCGAGCCATCCACGGAAGCCGATCGCCTCCGCGAAGCTCGGGCCAGCGTTCGATGGATCGCGGTATCACCGGCTCGGAACCCGTATCCGGAGCGGTTCGGTCGAACTGTTCCTCGATGGCAATCCGGTGAACCTCGGGATCCGGCTTGAAAAGATTCCGGAGGATTCGGCCGCGGGCGTGGGATTCTTCGTGGATGGCAAGCCACTCCGCGGCAGGGAGCCACGCGCGCGGGCATTGGCGATCATTCCCCGTTGATCCCGGCGCCAGAGATATACTGGCCCCACGATGCGTCTTGCCGCCTTGCTTCTCGCGGGCCTGCCCCTGTTGGCCCAAACCGTCTCGACACAGATCCTCGGACTCGTCACGGATTCGACCGGCGCGGTCGTCCCGGGCGCCACGATCACCGCCCGCCGCGTCGAAACCGGCGACGTGCGCACCACCACTTCGAACGACACGGGCAACTACATCTTTCCGCTGCTCGATTCCGGCGAGTACGAAGTCAGTTGCGCCGCAGCCGGATTCAAGACCGAAGTCCGCAAGGGCATAGGGCTGCAACTGCAACAGAAGGCAAGGCTCGACTTTCAACTCCAGGTCGGCACGCAGGCGGAGACGGTCGAAGTGACTTCGGCGTCGCCGTTGTTGCGCACCGAGGACGCCACGCTCGGATCGGTGGTCGACCACAAACGCATCGTCGAACTGCCGCTGAACGGCCGCAATTTCGCGCAGGCCGCGACGCTGATGCCCGGCGTCGTCTACGGATCCTCGCGGATGGGAATCGACGGTCAACAGACGATCGGCACGCGCGCGATGCCCGGGCAGATCGTCGGACTCTCGGCGAACGGCCAGCGCGACACCAACCAAAACATCACGCTCGACGGCGTCGCTGCGGTGGATGGATTCAAGAGCGCGATGCTGTTCGTGCCGTCGATCGAGGCGATCGAGGAGTTCAAGATCCAAAGCGCCGTCTACTCGGCCGAGTACGGCATGAACTCCGGCGCGCAGGCAAACGTCGCGATCCGCTCCGGCACGAATCAGTACAAAGGGACGCTCTTCGAATTCCTGCGCAACGACACGCTCGATGCCCGCGGCTTCTTCCTCGCTCCCACGCAACGCAAGAATCTGCTGCGGCGGAATCAGTTCGGCGGCGTCTTCTCGGGTCCGGTGAAGACGGACAAGATGTTCTTCCTGGCGAACTACGAAGGCCGCCGCGAAGTTCGCGGAACTCCTTCCCGCGCCGCAGTGGCCACGCAGGCGATGCGCAACGGCGACTTCTCCGAACTGCTCGAAGCGAACAATCGCTGGTATCCCACGGTATCGAACGCATCGACGCTCGCGATCCGCCGCCCCGGCGACACGGCGCCGTTTCCGGGCAACATCATTCCGCGCAGCCAACTGAACCCCGTGGCGCTGAACTGGCTCACGTCCAAAAAGACGAGTCCGTTCCCCGATGGCGGATTCATCGCGCCTCCGAACTTCGACGATCAGGCACGAGCTGGCCGCAACACGTTGAACCTCGTCGGAACCACTGATCAGATCCTCAACTCCGACCAGTATCTCGGCCGGTATGACTGGCGCGTTTCCGACAACGATCGCATCTTCGCGCGCTACGTGCTCGTTCACTCCGCGTGGACGAACAGTCCGCTGCTTCGCACCAACGCATTCGTCACGCGATTCCGGGCGCAGAACGCGGGTGTCGGATACTCGAAGATCCTGTCGCCCACGATGATCAACGACTTTCGCGTGGGCTACAACCGGGTCCGCGCGAATCAGCTCGCGACGCAAACGAACACGGACTTTACGCATCGCGATCTCGGCATGGACTTCCGGGTCACTGGTGACGGCAACCGTACGCTGCAGCCGCGCGAGGAAGGACTGCCGAGCCTCAGCATCACCGGTTATGGCGCCAGTGGATCGGCGAACGTTACCTTCAACGTCAATGAGACCTCGGAAGTCTCCGACGCCATCACGATCAACCGCGGAAAGCACAACTACAAGTTCGGCGGGCAATGGCGCAACTCGCCCGTGGTCAACGAGGCGAGCAACCTGCCGCGCGGCCAAATCTCCTTCACACGTGACATCGCGGGCATTCCCGATGGATTCGCGGCTTTCATGCTCGGTGTTCCACTGAACGCGAACTCGGCCGAAGGTGTCCCGACCAACGACATGCATCAGCAGAAAGTGGGCTTCTACGCGCTCGACGATTGGAAGGCGGCCTCGCGCCTCACGATCAACTACGGGCTTCGTTGGGACTGGTACGGCGCCGTGATCGACGCGGGCGGACGCATCCGCAACCTCTCGTTCGAAGGCGGCGATTTTCGCACCGTGAACGGGATCGGAGTGCCGACGCTGGTGCCCGAACCGCTGAAGGTGGCCAAGCTCTACGACATCAACAACCGCCAGTTCATGCCGCGCCTCGGCATGGTCTATCGCTTTACCGATCGCATGGTGCTGCGCATGGGCTCGGGGCTCTTCTACAGCCCGCAGCAGACGAACAACTTCAATATCCTCGGGCTCAATCCGCCGCTTTCGGGATCGACCGTGTTCCAAAACGACCGGACTCGGCCGACCGCGACGTTCCAGAATCCGTTCGCGGGAGCACCGGTGGGAGCGGGCCCGGCCGCGCTCGTCATGCTCGGGCAGCTTCAGTCGAACGGCCGCTCCCGGTATCTCAACAACAAGATCTGGCAGTGGACCGCCGAGATCGAACGCAGCTTCGGCAACAACTGGGTGATGGGTGTCGCCTATGTCGGTAGCGCGGCGTCGAACATCGACATGCCAGTGCAGAACTGGAACAATCCCGACCCGGCGCTCGGTGCCGTGCAGGACCGCCGCCCGTTCCCCTTCTACGTCGATTCACGTGCCACGGGCACTCCACTCGCGCTCGGCACCGTCCGGCGCCTCGAGAGCGGAACATCGGCCAACTACAATGCCGTGCAGGGCCGCCTCGAGAAGCGATACGCCAAAGGACTCACGTTCAACACCTCGTTCAACTATCAGAAGGCCTTGGCGATCGGCTACAGCGTCAACGAAGGCGGACCCTACGGCTCCAACTACACGCAGGACCCGCGCGACCGCAAGGCCGATTACGGCCGTTCGCAGATCGATCAGCGCTTCCGGTTCGTCTTCAGCCATATCTGGGAAATCCCGTGGATGCCCGGTCAGAAGGGTTTCAAAGGTCACGTGCTCGGCGGATGGGCCGTCAACGGAATCATCCAACTCGCGTCGGGCCTGCCCGTGACGGTCGCGCAGAATGGCGATTCACACAACACCGGACCGCAGTCGAGCCCGCGCCCGAACAGCGTTGCGGGCCAGGGCGTCGACCGCGCCATGGAGGGCCGCTCGATCGATCGCTGGTTCAACACGGCCGCGTTCGTGCGGTCCAAGTGCGCGGCCTGCGTTGGGGAAGGAACCTTCGGTGGCGGCCGCGGCTACGGAAACGCAGGCGTATCGCTGTTCGACGCGCCGGCAAACAAGACGTGGGACTTCGCGCTCTTCAAGGAGTGGACGTTCCACGAACGCCATCGCGTGCAGTTCCGCTGGGAGGCGTTCAACTTCACCAACACGCCGCAGTTCGGTGCGCCGAGCCGCACGCTGGGCGCGGCCGACTTCGGACGGATCGGCGGCACGGTGATCAACAATCGCGAGATGCAGTTTGGGCTGAAGTACGGCTTTTAGTTCCGCGCGACCGAGTCATGGCGGGGTCCCCTCTCGCGGGCCTCGCCCGCCGGACTCGCGGCGGGGATCGTGAAGCGGAACGTGCTTCCTTCACCGGGCCTCGAGTCGACCGACACGGTACCGTGATGGGCCTCGATGATCTGCTTCACGACCGACAGCCCGAGACCGGTACCGCCGATCTGGCGCGTCTCGGTGTTATCCACGCGGTAGAACTTGCGGAACAGCTTCGGAATCGCGTCGGCCGGGATTCCGATCCCTTCGTCGCGCACCGCGCAGATCACCTCGTTCCGCTCGGGGCCAAGCTCGGCCGACAGGGTTACCGTTCCGCCCTGCGGCGAGAATTTCACGGCGTTGGCGGTGAGGTTCGAGAAGACCTGGCGGATCCGGTCGGCGTCGGCTTGGACGATTGGGAGTTCCGCGGGCACGTGCGCGCTGAAGACGTGGTTCGGATTGCTGCCGGCAAACAGCGCCATCGTTTCCTGGATCAACAAGCCGATCGAGACCCGCTCGAAATGGTACTCCTGGCGGCCGGACTCCATCCGTTGGACGTCGAGAAAATCGTTGATCAGATTGGAGAGGCGGGTAGCTTCCTTGTGAATGATACCGAGAAACTTCCGCCTCTTGTCCGGCGTGAAGTCGCGTTCGAGCATCAACTCGGCGAAGCCGCGCAGGCTCGTGAGCGGCGTCCGCAGTTCATGGCTGACGGTCGAGACCAGTTCGTTCTTGAGGCGCTCGGCCTCCTTCTGGCTGCTGACATCGCTCTGTACACCGATGAAGTGAGTCAACCGTTCGGCTCTGTCGCGAATCGGAGTGATCGACAGCCGGTTCCAGAAGGAACTCCCGTCCTTGCGATAGTTGACCAGTTCGACCGTGCACTGGCGCTCTCCCTCCAGGGCCGCGCGAATTTCGTCAATGGCGGGCCGTGAGGTTTCCGGCCCTTGCAGGAAAGCGCAGTTGCGGCCGATCACCTCTTCGCTCGTGTAGCCGGTGAGGCGCTCGAAGCCCCGGTTGCAGTAAACCACGGGATTGCCCGGGCGAAGGGCGTCTGTGATGATGATGCCTTCGCTCGTCGAAGACATCGCGCGGTCCTGGAGGATGAGTTGCGCTTCGGCGCGCCGGCGTTCGGTGATGTCGCGCGCGATGCCGAGCAGGCTGACGATGACACCGTCCTTGTAGCGTGGCGACATGCTGCATTCGACCAGCGTCCATCCATCGCTCTCCCGGCGGATGCGCAGCTCAAACGCCGGCGGCGTCTCTCCCCGCATCAGCGCGCGGAACTGCTCGAAAGCCGCCGGCCGGTCGTCCGGATGAATCAGGCCCAGGCAGCGGCGCTGGATCCAAGCCCCGGCGATCGAACCCGTCAGTTCCTCGAAAGCCGGATTCAGCGACTCGAGCTGGCCGTTGGGAGAGACCGCGAAGATCACGTCACGAACCGATTGCACCAGACTCCGGTAGCGGTCCATCGCGTCACGCAATGCCGCTTGGGCGATTTCCCGCTGGCCGATCTCGCCGACGAGCGCGTGATTGGCGGCCTGGAGCGCGGCCGTCCGTTCCTCGACACGCCTTTCGAGCTCGCGCTTGGAGCGGATCACGGCCTGCTGGGACCGCCTCCGCTCCACCACCCGCCCGAGCTGTGTTCCGACCTGCTGCACTACCCTCATCAGACCGTCGTCGGCTGGCAGACACTCGGTCGAAAAAATCTCGATCACGGCGGTTACTTCGCGGCCCACCAGAATCGGGAAGGCGAGCGCCGAGACGAGACCGCATTCGCCCGCCACATCCCGGTGCGCGAAGTTGGACTGGGTCGCGATATCCTCGATCCACATCGGGCTCCGTGATTCCCACACCATTCCGGGAAGTCCGCGCCCGATTTCAAACCGTGCCACCGCCTCGACCTCGCGAAACCCGTCGAAGTGCCCACGGCGGGAGTCGTGCCAAAGCCCGGAGGATGCGAGCGCGGCGGGAGTGCCCGGACCGACGACAAGTGCATGTCCCAGCGGCCAGCCCGTATGTTCGCACATCGAATCAAGCACCACCTGGAGCGCTTCCTCGGGGCTGTCGGTATCGTTGGCTGCGTCGGAAACCTGACGCAGCAGTTCCACTCGGCGTGTTTCGAGCTCGAGCATCTCCTCGGCCATCTGCTTCTCGGTCACGTCACGAATGACGGTGACCACGCAGGGGTCTTCCCGGATCGATCGCAGCGCCGTGCAGTAGACTTCGAGCACGCGCATCGAATCGGCTTGACCGAGGCCATAGATGCCGGTGACCGGCACGCCGCTTTCCTGTTGCGCCAGGACGCGATGCGCCGGATATTGCGACCGTTCCACCGGCTTGCCCGCCTGGGTGAGCGGCAGGATGCTGATCAGCGGCCGGCCGAGCAGCGCCAGATGGGGCCGCCTGGCGAACCGGTGGAACGTCGAGTTACACCACTGGATCCTTCCGTCGAGGTCGGTCCATACGATCGCTTCGGCCAAGGACCCGAGCGCGAGTTCCATCTTGCCGAGCGTCGATCGCAGCCGCGCTGTCATCTCTATCATGTCCTGGATCGACGGCTGCGAAAGATCCAGACGATGCACGGCCGCGCTCATTCGGGCTCTTCCCGGGGTACCGCCGTCGCCCGGAAGACCCAGCCGTCCGGGCCTTCGACGGCGTCGATGCACAGTTCCGCGGTCTGATGGCGGCCGTCTCCCCGCACCACGGGGAGTGTCAGCGGCTGGCCCAGCAGCGTGGGCCTGCCCGTCTCGAGAAAGCGCGCGAACCCGAGATGGTGGGCGTCCTGCATGTTGCCGGGCACGACCAGCGCCAGCGGCTTTCCCGTCAGATCCTGCTCCCGCCATTCGAACGCATGGCAGAACGCTGGCGTGACTTCGCGGATGAAGCCCAGTTTGTCGGCCACCAAGGCCGGAACGTCACTCGTCAATGGTTCCCCGAACATGTTTCAACTCCACGATGAATTGGGCTCCGGTACCTGGCCCGCTGCTCCTTGCCCGGAGCGACCCGCCGCAAGCGCCGGCGATCGACCGCGCCAGAGCAAGCCCAAGGCCACTCCCTTGCGAGTGGTGTCGCATATCGGCCAGGGTGAATGGCCGGAAGATCTCTTCGGCCAGCTCAGATGGAAAACCACCTGCGTCGCTCACCTCGACCCTCGTCCAGTCCCTGTCCGCGGCGTTCGTCACGCGAATCACTCCATGTGAGGGACCGTGCGCACGGGCATTGCCGAGCAATTCCGCGAATACCCTGATCCAGGGCTCCTCATCGCCCTGAACGAGAGGGGAATCGGCGGGCCGATCGAACTCAATAGATATCCCTACCCGCCCGGCGGCCTTTTCGACGGCGCCGGGCCAATGAACCGATCCGGCGACCGAACCCGGTTCGCGCGAGACCCAATAGAGATAGTCGAGGCCGCGGCTGATCAAGGCGTTCAGCCGCGCGTAACCCGCACGAATGATCTCGACCGTCTCGGCCTGGTCTTCCGGACTTGCTTCCGGATCGAGCAGGTCGACCGCCGCCATATGATTGAGCGGAGTCCGCAACTCATGCGAGATGAAGGCGAGGAAGTCGGACTTCAACTGGTCGAGGCGCGCCAGCCGGAGATTGGCGGCGGCCAGTTCGCGGCTGCGCGCCCGCTCGGCCTCGACCACCTGTTTCATGTCAGCGGCATAGCGGCGCAACTGCGAGTGCGACATCGCGAGCTGTCGCGCCAATTCGTCCCTGTCGGTGGCGGCGCCCGTCATGGAAGCAGCCTCGAAACCTCCGACATCAGCTCGAGCGGGCTGAACGGCTTGACGAGGTAGGAGTTCACCCCGGCCCGGCGGCCGGTTTCCTTATCGTCGGCTTGTCCCTTGGCAGTCAATAGAATGATCGGCACCTCGCGCGTCTCTGCGTTCGCGCGCAGGCTCGCGGCTACCTCGACGCCGGTCAGGCCGGGCATCATCCAGTCGAGCACCGCCAGGTCTGGGCGGAGATCCAATGCCATTGCGAGAGCCGAGGTGCCGTCACAGGCCTCCACGATCTCGTAGTCAGGGTCCTCGAGTGTAGTATGAACGAGGATCCTGAGGGCTTCTTCATCGTCGGCGAGCAGGATTCGCTTCATGGCTGATGGAGTTCATATCGTCGAGATTCGAAATAGATTGAATCCATGCGCGCCGATATGACTCCTAGCAATGCCCGATACCGACATTCTGGTTGTCGAGGACGATCCATCGATCGCCACGGTACTGACCGAGATCCTGACGGCCAAGGACTATGGTGTCCGGCACGCCAGCAATCCCACGGAGGCTCTGGCCGCGGTCGATTCGGCGATGCCCGACCTCATCCTGATGGATGTCAACTTGAGCGCGGATATCGACGGTATCGAGACGGCCAAGCAGATCAAGGCGAAGGGAGAGGTCCCGGTGTGCTTCGTGACGGCCTATTCCGATGACGCAACCATCGCGCGGGCCGAGGAGACCGAGCCAGCCGCCTATCTCGTCAAGCCGTTCGAGTTGGGCGATGTGATCGCGATGGTCCGCATCAGCCTAGCCAACGCCCGGCGCCGCAAGGCACAACTGGCGGCAGTTCCTCCCCCTGCTCCGCCGGCCGCCGCCCGGCCCGCGCCCCCGGCTCCCGCAGCCTCTCCCGCTCGCCCTGGCCGTAAGGAACCTACCGAAGACGCCCTGACCGGCCTACCCAACCGCCACTCCATTCAGACGCGTGTCGAGGGAGAGCCCGGCGCCTATTGTGCCACCGTCCTCACGATGGATCATTCCCAGATCCTGCGCCAGCGCTTCGGCGGTGCGGCCCTCGATCAGATCCTGTTCTCGTTCAGTCAGCATCTTGCGCAGAACCTTCCCGAAAACTGCCAGCTTTGCCGCTGGGATGGCCCTGTTTTCATCGTGCTCCTCGACACAGCCTCCGCCCGAGACCTGCAACGCGAAATCGCGCGCGTTGCCTCCTCAGCGCTGCTCTATCATCTGCAACTTCCGGGCCGCTCCGCCCTGTTGCGGATCACCGCGCAGGTCCAGTTCTTCAGCGACACGGAACCCGAGACGCTGATTGGCAAGATCGACAAGCACGCGCAGGGCTTCCATCAGGTACGGCGCTAGGTTCCCAGACGAACGCTCGTTTCGCCCGCGAACGTGCGAGGAGGATCGAGATTCAAAACCATAGTTCCTGCTTGTCCAGTTTCCGCGAGTACGGAGTCGATGTCTTTGCTGAGTCCCGGATAGCGGTGGACGACCTGCATCAGCTTGTCGAACACGGCGTGGGAGTTTTGTTCCCACTTCGGTTGCGGCCAGTGCGGTCATGCGGGCCTCTTCCAGACTTCGGGGTCCGGGCGGAGGAGCCGCTTGTCTTGTTGGCCGATTCGCCAGGCGGCCAGCGCCAAGGCCATGACCAGGTCGTCGTGTACGAGTGAGGAGTGTGGCTCATATTGGTTGCCCTTGCGCCGTAGGCTGAGGAGTTCACCTTTGAGTGCTTCGGCTTCGGCGAGGTCCTCCGAAATTTCGAGGCGGTTGGCTTCCAAGAGGCGGTCGAGTGTTTCGACGAGGTCGATCTTCGGAACGTTGTAGCCGCCGCGTTGGGTCGAGCCGGCGGTTCCG
>CADECY010000021.1:71677-88401 GCA_902825945.1 uncultured Acidobacteriota bacterium | reverse complement strand
GGATGCGATCAAGAAGCAGCAAGTGGAACTCGCGATGATCGAAGTCGGCGCGCGCAACCGGCTGCTCGAATCGAGCGACACCGCGACGGTGGAGCGTGCGAAGAAGATCTTCCAATCGGCGGGCGGAGATCGCGCGAAGGTGGTCGCGCAATTCAAGGATGTGCTGGACCTCGAAGGCGATGCCAAGGCCGGCAAGCTCGTGTTCGACGACGCCTGCGCTCGCTGCCATCTGCCGAGGAAGCAGGGCGGACGAATTGGGCCCGATCTCTCCGGAATCAACGTCAAATCGAAGGATGAACTCCTCGAGGCGATGCTGAATCCGAGCGCGGCGATCGAGCCGCGATTCGTCAACTATCTGGTGACAACGAAGGACGGGCGCATGTACGATGGCGTGCTTGCCTCCGAGACCGCGGGCGCGGTGACACTGCGCGGCGGATCGGAAGAAGACGTCACGATCCTTCGCTCGAACATCACCGAGATCCGCTCATCGACGATTTCGCTCATGCCCGAAGATATCGAGAAGACGCTCAAGAAACAGGATCTCGCCAACGTAATCGCATACCTGCGCGGCGGCCTGTGACACTTCGCCGGCTGACGATTGCTCTGTGGCTTGCGGGCAGCGGACTCGCGCAGCAATCGTATCGCCGGCTGTTTCTCGACGCGCTCACGGTGCAGGAACAATCGGGCCTCGAGCGCGTCTTCCATCAGCCGGAGAAGCACCCGGCGAATCCGCTGATCGTGGCCGACACTCAGTGGGAGCGCGGGAGCTCGGGTCCGTATCTCTACGGCACGGTTCTCGAAGAGAACGGCAAGCTGCGCATGTGGTATCACTACATCCAGCGCAAAGCGTACACGAACGCCTACGCCGAGTCGCTCGATGGAATTCGCTGGTCGAAGCCCGCGCTCGGATTGATCGACTTCGACGGATCGAAGGCGAACAACCTCGTCGCGGCGGTAACGCAGGATCCGAACGAGAATCCGCCGCGCAAGGATCGCGGGCAGTGTCACAATCCGAGCGTGGTGCCGATGCCCGATGGGCGCTATGCGATGTTCTGTTATGCAGCCGATTGGGACACGATCCGCGTGGCGTTCTCGAGCGACGGTCTGCGCTGGACGTTCGTACCGGACACGGCGAAGACGACGCTGTTCACGTCGAGCGACGTGGTGAACTTCTTTCGCGACCCCTACCAGGATCGCTACGTGGCCACATGGAAGGGGCCCACACGACGCGGGCGTTCGGTGGGGATCGCGGTATCGAAAGACGGCCTTCAGTGGACCAAGCCTGTCTCGACTCCCGTTTTCACCGCCGACGATCTCGATCCGCCGCGAACACAGATCTATGGCATGCCGGTATTTCCGTACGAGGGCCTCTACATCGGCCTGCCGTGGATCTATCACGCCAATGTCCACTATGCGCCCGAAATGCTGATGACACGCGAGGAGGCAGAGTCGGAAGGTCCCTTGACGGTAGATGTGCAACTCGCCTGGAGTTGGGACCTGATCAATTGGACTCGCCCGCCGAAGCGCAAGCCTTTCATAGCGACTGGGCCGGCGGGTACGTTCGATTCCAAGATGATCTACACGGCCCGCGCGCCGATAGAGCGAGACGGTAAGCTCTACTTCTACTACGGCGGCTTCGACAAACCGCACAATGCCCGCCAGACCGGCGGCGCGATCGGACTCGCGACGCTGCGGCTCGACGGATTCTGCTCGATGCGCGCGGGAGATCGCGAGGGCTGGCTGATCACGCATCGTGAGAAGTTCACGGCAGGGGAAGTCGAGATCAACGCGAGGACAGGCGTTGGTGGATTCGTGGCGGCGGAGTTGCTGCCCAGCGGCGAGCGCGTAGTGTTCGAGGGTGACTCGGTCAGACATCTGCTTCGGCTGAAGGGTGCGATGCCGAGGAACGGGGTCGCGCGGATCCGTTTCACGCTCCGCAACGCGGATCTCTATTCGTACCGGGTTCGGTGAGCCATGACGCGGCTTGCAGTGGGACTCGCAATCGCGGGCGTGCTCAGATCACAGATGGCGGAGTTCGAGAAGGGCATGACACTCGCTTCGAAAGGGGATTTCGAAGCCGCTGCCGCGCCACTCGCGCGAGCGTGCGCGGCGCAAATCGCGAACGCCTGCTACTTCCAGGGCCGCAACCTCTACATCCTCGCGCGGCACGAGGAGGCGATCGAGCCGTTGACGAAGGCGCTCCGCGAGGCGAGTCCGGAGAACCGGGCGCGGACCCATCGCGCCATCGCGATGAACTATCAGGCGCTCGACCGAGCGGCGGACGCGGAGCGGCACTACGTGGACGGACTGAAGGCCGGCAGTGATGCGAATCTCCTCGTAGATTTTGGCGCATTCCTGTTTCGGCAAGGGCGAATCGACGAGGCGCGCAAGCAGTTGGAAGTCGCGGTCCGCGCGGGATCACCGCCGCGTTCGCGAGGAGAGCTCGGGCGCGTTCTGCTGCAGTCCGGCGAATTCGCGGACGCAGCGACGCATCTGGAGGCGGAGGTTGCGGCATCGCCGAAGGCCTGGAGCTACCGGCTTCTGCTGGGCCGCGCGTACATGCAACTCGGACGTTTGAAAGATGGCGAACGCGAACTCGAAGCCGCGCGTCAGGGTTTGGCTGGCTCTTCGACTTCCAAGTAGCGGTCCGCTTCCACGTTCTCGATCACTTGGCGCGTACCGGCCGGCCATTCGATCTCGATGCGTGTCACACGCGAGTCCATCCCGAGGCCGAAGTGGACCACACGATCACTCGCGCTCGCGTAGCCAACTGCCGTGGTCGCGCGATTCCATTGGGAGCCAGCAGCGCTCGTGACACGAATGCGCGCTCCGAGGCCGTCACGGTTGCTCCGCATTCCGCGGAGGCGGATCGCGATCCAATGATTCGGTACAGGCGATCGATTCCAAAGGACCTCGGCGGGCTCGCCAATGCGAGTGACCACGGCATCGATCCGGCCATCGCCATCGAGGTCTCCGAAGGCTGCTCCGCGATGGCGCCCTTGTTGTTGAGAGGCTGTTCCCACATCGGCGCTGACATCGGCAAACTGTCCGCGTCCGGGATTTGCAAGCACGAGATTTCGCTGGCGGGAAGCGCGCGAGGAGAAGCGCTCGGTGTTCGGATCGAGCGCTCCGCAAGCCGCGAAGAGATCCTTGTGACCGTCGTTGTTGAAGTCGAAGATGCCGTTGCTCCATCCGGTGAGGGGCATCGTCACCCGTCCGATTCCGCTCGCGTAGGTGATGTCGCCGAGATTGCCCTTCGGCATTCCACGAAACAGTGGAAACGTCTCATTCGCATTCGCAGTCACGAACAAGTCGTCAATTCCATCGTTGTCGATGTCGCGAGCGTCCGCTCCCATCGAACTGATCGCGCGGCCATCGTCACTGAACGCCACTCCCGCCAGCAAGCCCGTCTCGCGAAATCGCCCATTGCCTTCGTTGCGAAAGAGGAAGTTCGGAACCGTGTCATTGGCGGCGAACACGTCGAGCCGCCCGTCGCGATCGAAGTCGAGCAGCGAGAGGCTCATGCCTTTGCCCGTGTGCGCAGCGATTCCCGATGACGCCGACACATCGGTGAATGTGCCGTTTCTGTTGTTGCGATAGAGCGAATTCGGCAAGCCAGTGTAGTGTTTCGGATGGCAATAGATCCGCTCGTTCCGAGCCATGCAGGGCTGCTCGGCGGCTGGATCCCAAGCGGTGTAGTTCACCACGAAGAGATCGAGCCACCCATCGTTATCGAAGTCGAACCACGCCGCGCCGACCGACCATGGCTTACGGCCAGCGCCCTTGTGCCCAAGCCCCGCAACGGTGGCGATGTCCTCGAAGCGACCGCGGCCGTTGTTGCGATAGAGCATGTTCCGGTTCACTCCCGCGACGAAGAGGTCAGTGTCGCCGTCGTTGTCGAAGTCCGCCGTGGCAACGCCGATTCCGTAGCCTTCGCCTTTGACTCCCGCTTCGAGGGTCACGTCGCGAAACGATCCCCCGCCGAGATTTCGATAGAGCCGGTTGAAGAACTTCGGGGCTGTCTTCGTGAGGCTCGGCTGCGCGGCGCCGTTGATGAAATAGATGTCCGGACGCTTGTCGTTGTCGTAGTCGAACACAGCGACTCCGCCGGCCATTGTTTCGATCAGGTGGCGCTCGGGAGTCTCTGCATTTTCGAGGACGAAGTGGACTCCACCACGCGCCGCGCCGTCGTCGAAGCGGATGGGATCGGGAGCCGCGCCCGCAAGCAGCAGGGGCAACAACAGCAGAATCGGCACATTGATAATATACGAGCCATGACGATCCGCCGGAAGTGGATCTTGCCGTTGATCGCCGCCATGGCGGCCCACGCGCAGGAAGCGCCATCCTTTACTCGCGACGTGTTCCCGATTTTCCAGAGAGCGGGCTGTGAGAATTGCCATGGCCCGAACGGTGTCGCCTCGCCGACACGGCTGCACTTCCCGGAGGCCGGCGCGACGCGCGTGACGCTCGAGGCGTTCGGCGACTCGCTGATTGAACTCGTCGATCGCGGCAATCCGGCAGGGTCGTTGTTGCTCACCAAGCCCACCAATCGGATCCTGCACTCGGGCGGAGAGCGCGTCGCGAAAGGCAGTCCGGAGGCGGTGGTGCTCGAGAAGTGGGTGCAGCATCTGGCGCGATTCGATGACACGCGTGTCGAGAAGGCACGGATCTATCGAACTCAGGCGCGGGCGGCGCATGGCAAGCAGACGCGCCCAGTCTTCCGGCGGTTGACGCACCATCAGTACGCGAGCACGGTCCGCGACTTATTGAAGGAACCCGCCGACGCCGCAAGCGCGTTTCCGCCCGAGGATTTCGTGGATGGGTTCAAGAACCAATATCAATCGCAGGAGCTTTCGCCGGCTCTGATCGAAGCCTACAGTCAGAGCGCCGAGAGGCTGGCGGCAAATGCCTTCCGCCGCGGCGATTCGCGGAAGCTGCTTCCCTGTGCCGCGGCGAACGCCGATCGAGCCTGTCAGGACGAGTTCGTGCGGACGTTCGGCCGCCGCGCTTTCCGCCGGCCGTTGACCGCGGAAGAGACGGCTCGCTACGGTGCGCTCTTCGCGGCGGAGAAGGACTTCCTCAAAGGGGCGCAGGCGGTGATCGAGGCGATGCTACAGTCGCCGGCCTTTTTGTTCTGGATGGAAAGCACGCCGCGGCTCGACTGGAAGCCCTATGCGACCGCGAGCCGGCTCTCGTACTTCCTGTGGAGCACGATGCCCGACGATGCGCTGCTCGACAGCGCGGCGAAAGGTGAACTCGCGACGCCTGCGGGAGTCGAGAGCGCGGCGCGCCGGATGCTCGACAATCCGAAAGCGAAGCTCGCGCTCGACGAGTTCGTCTCGCAGTGGCTGCGGTTCGACCGGGCGCTGGCGGCCGCGCGCGAGCGGCGTACGTTCCCACAGTTCAGCCGCGAGTTCGTGCAGGCATCGCTCGAAGAGGCACGCAGGTTCGTGGGCGATCTCGTTTGGAACGATCGCAATTTCATGGATGTGTTCCGCGCGAGCCATGGATTTATCAACTCAGACCTTGCGGCGGTGTATCAGGTGAAGGCGCCGGCGCGCGATTTCGACCGCGTCGATTTTCCCGCCGCGCAGCAACGCCCCGGTGTGCTCGGACAAGCGCTTTTCCTCACGCTCACGAGCAAGCCCGAGGACACCGCACCGACGGGCCGCGGCTTGTTCGTCCGCGAACAGTTCCTCTGTCAGCAGGTTCCTCCGCCTCCGCCCGGCGCGGCGGCGAATCTGCCGGTGCCGAGCGAAGCGAAACCCGTGACCAATCGTGAGCGCCTCGCCGAGCACACGATCAACAAATCCTGCGCCACCTGTCACACGCTCATCGATCCGATCGGCTTCGCGCTCGAGAACTTCGACGCGATCGGCGTGTATCGCGACAAGTTCCGGATTTTGTTTTATCCCGACGAGCACGAGGCAAAGAAGCCGAGCAAGGAAGTCTTCCTCGATCTCGACACCACTGGACAGATCGCCGGGGTTCCCGATTCGCGCTTCAATGGACCTCGCGAGTTGGGCGAACTGCTGGCAAAGACCAAGCAGTGCCAGGAGTGCATGGTGAAGCAGGCGTTTCGCTACATGGCTGGGCGGCATGACCGGCGTAGCGACGCCGAATTGATCCAGCGGGTTTGGGAGCGGTTCAGCGATTCCGGGTTCCGCTACAAGGAAATGCTCGTCGCGCTCGTGAAGTATTCGTTTTGATATCGTATTGATGCAGAGTTCAACCAATGGCCAATGTCATCACCCGCCGTACCAGACTCTCTCGCCGGCTTTTTCTCGAAGGACTGAGCGCTGGGGGCGCCGCCGTCACCGTCGGCTTGCCGCCGCTCGTGTCGATGTTCAATTCCCACGGCACTGCCTACGCCGCCGAGCAGCAGGCGAAGCCAAACCGCCGGTTTGTGCTGTGGTTCAACGGGAACGGAATTCCGGAGCGCTATTGGATTCCCGACCGGACGGGCGCTGGCTACGACATGACACCGTGCCTCGCTCCGCTCGCGCGAATGCGCGACGACGTCCATGTCTTCAGCGGACTCGATAACTCCGCGATCGTCAACACCGCATTCGACGGCCACTCGACAGCCATGAGTGCGCTGATGACTTGCACACGCTACTCGGGCCGCGGTCCGGGCGGAGCATCGCTCGATCAGATCGTCGCCCGCCGGTTCCCGTTCCAGGAGCGGTTCCGCTCGCTGCAGATCGGGGTGTCGCAGGAATCGTTCGGCGGCGCGATGCAGAAGAACATGAGTTGGTCGGGTCCGGACCGGCCGCTGCCGCCCGAAGAGATTCCGCACCGGCTTTTCGACCGCCTATTCGGCGCGAGGGAAGAGGGTTGGGTCAAGCGCAAGCGGAGCATTCTCGACGCAGTGCGAGCCGACGCGAGTCAGCTTCAGAAGGGCCTGCCGAAGGACGACGCCGCGCGGATCGACGAACACCTTTCGTCGGTGCGCGATCTCGAGCGCGCCATCGTGTCGCTGCCTCCCGAGTATCGCGACCTGATGCCGCCGGGCGAGGACTTCGACATGAAGGATTGGCCTCGCGTCGCCAAGGTGCAGAGCGATCTTCTCGCGTACGCGCTCGCCACCAATCAGACACGCGTCGCGAGCTACATGCTCACCAAGTGTCAGGGGCTCGCACGCTTCCCTTGGCTCGGCCACACGAGCGCGCGCCATCATGACTACACGCACAAGGACGGAAAGGCTCCAGGCGCAACGGGCGCGGAAGGCCAACGGATCCTGCGCGACATCTGCCGCTGGCACGTCGAGGAGTTCGCGTACCTCGTGGGTAAGCTGAAGTCGATTCCGGAAGGCGCCGGCACGTTGCTCGACAATACGCTGCTCGTGTTCGTGCATGAGCACGCGGAAGCGAACATTCACAAGGCGAGCGGGATGATCGCGATTGTCGCGGGTTCGCGTGACCGGCTGGTGCATGGCCGCCACACACGATTGGAAGGCACCGTCGGAGATTTCTACCTGACGTTGACCGACGGCGTGCTCGACACGGGGCTCGGAACGTTGCCGACGGCGGCGAAGCGCTTGCCGGGGATTCTGGCGTAGGCTATTGAGACTCGAGAATCGCGAGGCCAGGATGGCTCGCGCGAAGGGACGCCACGCCCTGCCGGGTCACCGCGGTCTCCTGCACATCGAGATATCGCAAACTCTTCGCCGCTTCCAACTCTTTCAGTGCGGCGTCATTCACTTTCGAGCACGCCTCGAGTCCGAGCTTTTCGAGCTTCAGAAGGCGCGTCACGAGGACGCGGAGTGCGGGCGCGTCCACGGGTAGGTGCCCGAGCCGCAGCACGCGCAGGCCGGATAGCTCGGCGATCGCATCGACGGTTTCGGGCGGAAGATTGCCCGCGCTCGAGCGCTGATTCCGGTTGACTGCGCGCGGTCCGCTGAGGTCGAGCGATTCCAGCGTATTCAGCAGGCGCACCACCGATGTCGCCGTTTCACTCAGACGGCTGCGTCCGAGCGATAGGTGCTTCAGATGAGTGAGCGAGACGAGATGGTCGAGGCCGTTGTCGGTGATCGCGGTATTGGCCAGATCGAGCGATTCGAGAGCGGGCAGCTTCGAAATCACCGCCAACGTGCCATCGGCGATTCGCGTACCTCGCACGTTCAGGTGCTTGAGCCCGCGCCACTCCTTGATCGCGTTCATGCCCTGATCGGAGATCTGTTCCGCGTAGAACAAGTCCAAGTGCTCGATGTTCTTGCACGGCTTCAAATGCAAGAGTCCCTCGTCGGAGATGCGCGTATGCGAGAGATCGAGGCGGCGAAGCGCGGGGAGCCGTGTGAGTTCGAGGAGTTCGGAATCGTTGACCCAGGTGCCGCGAAGGCTGACGGAAACGACGGCACCCGCCACATCGCGTTCCATCGTTCCTCCGAGCGTGGTGATCCAATCCGGACTCGCTGCCATCATCGCGGCCGCGAAGAGCGGTGCAAGAAACGCGAATCTCACAGGTGCCTCCTGGTCGGCAGCGCGGAGTCCTTCTCCCACAGGATCGTGCTCGCGGGCCGTGCCGCCTTCAGAGATTTGAAGCCACTCTCAGAGATCAGCGTGTGATAGATGTCGAGCAATTTGAGAGCCGGCATCGTGCCGAGGATTCCCGCGCCCTTGTCGGTGACATCGGTGCTATCGAGAGTCAGTTCCTCGATCGACGGCAATTCCTTGATGGCTTCGATGCCCTTGTCGGTCACCTTGCAGTGATCCACGCGAATCGCGCGAAGCGTCTTGATCGCGGCGAGTTCCGCGAGGCCGGCGTCGGTCACTCTCGTCCGGACCAGATACAGCCGCTCGAGCTTTGGCATCACTTTCAACAGCGCGAGACCTTTGTCGGTGAAGCGGCCGTGATTCAGGTTGAGGTCCGTCAACGCGGGAAGTGCGGCGATCTTCTTCATTCCGGCGTCACTCACATCGACACCACGGAGTTCGAGACGCGACAATCGCGAAAGCTTCCCCAAGTGATCCAGACCAGAATCGGAGACATCCGTGTTGTTGAGAATGAGATGCTCGAGCGCCGGAAGCGCGCTGACGGGCACAAGGGCGGAGTCGGAAGCCTGCGAGGAGTTGAGATCGAGGTATTCGAGACGGATGAGCGCGGCCAATTCCCCGAATCCGGCGCCGGCAACCTGCGTACCAGCGAGGCTGAGCCTGCGCAAACGGACCAGCTTTCCGATGCTCGCCAAGCCACGATCAGTGACCGCGGTGAAGCCGAGATCGAGATCCCTCAGCGACACCAGGCCGGCGATCGATTCGACGCCGAGGTCGCTGATCTCTGTAGCTTCGAGGTTCAGCCGCTCGATCGAACGAAGTCCGCGTAAGTGGACGAGCATCGCGTCGGTCAACGGAGTTCGCGCCGCGGAGATCGAGCGGATCGCGCCGCCTTCCATTCGCACCTGTCCGCCGAGAGATTCGATCCACTCCGCCACCGCCTTATCGCCCTTGGCGGACGGAGCGTTGCGGATCTTTCCGTTGGACGAGGCGCCTCCGCGATCCACGAAGTTCACCTTGCAGCCGGGCAGCGCGGCTCGCAGTGCCGCAATACCGGCGCTCGTCGCCTGCGTGTATCGTACGTCGAGCAGGCGGAGTTCCTTCAGGCCATGCAACTTCGCCAAGCCCGCGTTCGATAGCTTGCTTCGATAGAGGTTGAGATCGCGAAGTTCGCGCATGCCGGCAATGATCGCGGCGCTTTCGTCGGTCACTTGGGCGCCAAGCAGATTCAGCCGGCGGAGCTTCGTCAGTTTCCGCAAGCGCGAGGCGCCAGTGTCCGTGATCTTCACTCCATAAAGGTCGAGCTCCTCGAGTTCGGTCAGGTCCTCGAGGTAGCGGAGTCCTTCATCGGTGATCAGCGTCCCGACCATCGTCAATCTGCGCAGCTTCTTCATTACCGCGAGGGACGGCATCATGTCGTCCGTGACGAAGGCGTCGTTGAGATCGAGAGTCTCCATGTTGACGAACGGGGCGAGTGTTTTCGGGCTCTTGATCGTCACGAGCGAGACGCGCAGATCTTTCAACTGCGTGAGCAGTGACAGCCGCTGCAGGCCCGGCTCTCCCAGTCGCAGGTAGGCGAGCGTGGTCAGTCCCGCTTCGAACTTGACGAGCTTCTTCGAATTCGCGAAGTAGTCGAACATCTCCTCGCCGAACGGGGACTTGATGTCGAACGTGGGGCTCCAAACGCGCGCGGGCAGGAAGACCTCGCGCAGTTCCGGAAGCTTGCCGAGCGGCTCCATTTCTTTCGGGTCGACAACGGTGCCGTGCATGTCGGCGCCCGTAATGCGAATCGCGCCCGAAGGCAGATCGAACGGATCGCCGATATAGGCGGACTTGCCCTCCACTTGGACTCGTCCGCCCTTGCGGAGAATCCAAAGCGCGTTGCCGCGATCGTCCGGTTCAGACGCGGGCAGGCCCGGAACGATCGCGATGAAAACGAGTGCCGGCAGGAAGCGATTTCGGAGCATTTTCTTCGCTCAATCATACTCCGGCCGGACACCGCCTTGTGTGCGATGTCCAGGTTGAATATAATCCCCACTTCGGTCAAGTTCGGGTTTCTGGGAGCCTTTCATGACTGTTCGATCACTTTGGGGTATTTCTGTCTGTGCGCTGATGACATGCGGTCCGGCGTGGCCGCAGGCGAGCAACAGCACGGTCCGTGGAGCGGTCCGTGATCAGGCGCAAGCAATGATTCCGAAAGCCACGGTGACGCTGGTGAACACCGCGACCAACAATACGCGCACCACAGAGACCAACGACTCCGGACTCTACGTTTTTCCCGGCGTCACGCCAGGTGCCTACCGGATCTCGGCCGAGTTGCCGGGGATGCGCAAGTTCGAGGGCGCCCTTACTGTGCGCGTTCAGCAGGACGCCGTGGTCGACATGACGCTCGATGTCGCGCAAGCTGCGACAGCAATCTCAGTAGAGGATGTGACCCCGCTCGTGCGAATGGACAGCCCCACGCTGGGGCACGCCCTGGAGCGCAAACGCATCGAGCAATTGCCCATCAACGGCCGCGGATACTCGGGCCTGTTGCAGACGGTTCCGGGCGTGAGCGCCACCGGGAGAATCCAAGCATACGGACTTCGCCCAGGAACACACACGTTGCTCTTCGATGGATCACAGATGAACGAGATCTGGGAGGGCTGGGACGTGGGGCGCACCCCGGGACTCGACTCGATCGAGGAGTTTCAGGTTGAGGTGAACAACTCGTCGGCGAAGTTCACGAGGCCGACGACCGTAGTGCTGTCGAGCCGGAGCGGATCCAATCAGGTTCACGGTGCGCTCTTCTACACGAACCGCAACAGCGGGTACGGAGTCGCCCGCCAGCGCCAGGACACGTTCGTCAAGCCACCCTATCTGAATCGTAATGAGTATGGTGTTTCACTAGGTGGTCCAGTCTGGATTCCGAAGGTCTACAGCGGTCGAAACCGCACGTTTTTCTTCTTCGCGTGGGAAGCGCTGCGGAGCATTTCGAACACGACGCAGCGGTGGTCGGTTCCTACCGAAGCGATGCGCAACGGCGATTTCCGCGGGCTCACCGAGAGCCAAGGCCGGCTTTTCCAGCTTTTCGATCCGCTCACGACCGGCACCAACGGCCGCCGGGACCCGCTGATGTTTCGCGGAGTGGCGAATACCATCGACCCGGCGAGACTGAGCCCCGCGGCGAAGTATCTCTTCAGCATCACGCCGATGCCGACGCATCCGCAGATCAATCCGCTTGTCGACAACAACTGGATCGGCCCCGTGCCGAGACTGCGGTTCGACGAGACGATGAGCGTGAGGATCGATCACCGGTTCTCGGACCGCGATCAGTTCAACGCGCGCATCTCCCGCGGCTACGTGGACGAGGCATATCAGTTCCCGAATCAGATCATGTTGAACAACATCTCGTCCGTCACCAACCGCTGGTGGCCGAACACGGCACTGGCGGCCACCTGGGTGAAGACGATCTCTCCGACGTTCACCAACGAGCTGGTCCTCACGGGCACGCGCGATTATCAGCGGCGTGGAACCGGCGACTACAAGACGAACTACACCAACGGGACCTTCAACCTTCCGAATCCGTTCAAGTCACCCAACTGGCCGACGATCAGTTCGACTGGACTTTCGGCGAACGGCGCCGGCGAGTACCTGTTCGGTGGCGACGGCCTGTTCTGGCTCATCACCAACGTCGCTTCCGCGCAGGACAACGCGACCAAAATCCGCGGCAAGCACGAGTTTCAGTTCGGCTTTCATTTCCGGTACGAGCAAATCAACAAGTCGGTGACGCCGTTGTCGGGTCCGTTCACGTTCGACACGCTGGCCACTTCGCAGATCGACCCCTCTTCCGCGGCCGCAAATCCGCTGGCGTTGCAGTTCACCGGGCACAATCTGGCGAACATGTATCTCGGAGTCGCCAACTACACGGCACAGTTCCGGCGCCCCTGGTACTACATGCGCCGCGACGAGTACGCGCCCTACATTCAAGACAACTGGAAGGTCACGCAACGGCTGACGCTCAATCTTGGGCTGCGCTACGAGTACCGTACGCCGATTCGCGATCGCCAGAATACGCAGATGACGTTCAGCCCGTCGAAGCGCGCGTACGTCCTCGGCACCGATCTCGACCGTTTCGTTCAACTCGGCGGCACGTTGCCGTCGATCGTGAATCGCTTACGGGAATACGGTGGCAACATCATCAGCTACAAGGATGCGGGCCTGCCGCAAGATCTCGTCTACAGAAACTGGAACAATTGGGGTCCGAGGCTGGGCTTCGCGTATCGCGCACTCGACGGCAAGCGCGCGTTCGTGATGCGCGGCGGATTCCGGATGTCGTACTTCACCAATCCGATGTCCCTCTGGTTCAACGCAACGCAAACGACACCGACGATCGTCGCGACCAATTTCCAGAACAGTGTCAGCAACACGGCGACCTCGCCGGATGGCCTTCCGAACTACGGCCTGCGCACCACCCCGCGGCTGTTCGCGGGCGCCAACACGCCCGACGGTGTGATCGATCTCAACGACACGCGGGCCCTGCCGCGGGGATTCACCGCGTCCTATATCGATCCCTATCAGCCCGACGGGCGCGTGTTCGACTGGAACTTCACGATCGAGAAGGAGCTGTTGCCCGACACGGTGGTGCGTATCGCCTACATCGGCAACAAGTCCGATCACCTTCAGCAGACCATTCGCGAGAACGATGGCACACCGGCCTACATCTGGTACGCGACACGCAAGGAACTCTTGCCCACGGGAGCCTTCGCCAATGTCGCCACGCGGCCCTACGATCAGAGCGTCTACGGAACGGTGAACCGCTCGGCGCCGGCGGGATTCTCGCGGAACAACACCTTCCAGCTCGAAGTGGAACGCCGGTACAAGGACGGGATGGCGTTCCAGTTCTTCTGGGTCACCGGGCAAACGCTGCTGACGCTCGGCGACGTGTTCGGAACGAACAACTACTTGCCCGGCGCGGTGCCCAACGATCCGCAGGAGCGCAATCGATTTCTGAACTATGCGCGCGACACCGGAACGCCAACCCACCAGTTGCGCTGGAACTGGATCGCGGACCTGCCGTTCGGAAAAGGCAAGAAGATCGGACGCGGTGCGACGGGAGTCGTGGACAAGTTCATCGGCGGCTGGCAGATCGCGGGCACCGGCAACCTGCGCAGCAATCACTTCGCTCTGCCCACTGGAATCTATCCAACAGGCGATGGCATCGAGATGTACCGCGACAAGTATCGCGTTCAGGACTGCCGCAGCGGCGCCTGCTTCCCTGGCTACCTCTGGTGGAACGGTTACATTCCCGCGAACCAGATCAACAGTGTCGACCGCAATGGGCGACCCAACGGAATCATGGGAGTTCCCGAAAACTACAGGGCCGCGGGCAAGCCGCTGATTCCCTGGGGCGCGACCAGCGCGCCGAACATGCCCGCCGGCACCAACCTCTCCGGATTCTGGGACACGAACAACGTCTGGGTGCCACTGAACAACGGCAGCGTGCAGCGCGTGACCTTCGCCGACAACATGCATCCGTGGCAAAATCAGTTCTTCCGGGCGCCAAACCAGTGGGGACTCGACGCGTCGCTGTTCAAGTTCACCCCGATCACCGAGAAGGTGATGCTGCGGTTCAACGCCGATTTCTTCAATGTGCTGAACCACCCGAACGATCCGATCGCGGTGGATCAGACCGGAGTGCTGACGACGCGCAACTCCGGCAGCGCGGCGAGAGTGATGCAGTTGACGGTGAGGCTGATCTGGTAGCCAGCGAAGGCTCCCATTACGCTTGGTGTGCCGCCAGCCTCTTCAGGAAGGCGGCGTGCTCCGGCGATGAGAGGCCAGCTTCGAGCGCCCTGCGAATCGTCTTCCTGCGATTCCAGAGCGCGGCTGGATCAGGCCAGAGTCCAGGAAAGATCTGCGATCGCAGAAGTCCGTCTTCGTTCGGCCGGATCTCGAGATAGCGGCCACGGACGAGTTGCCGCCAGATCACCTGGCGTGGACTCAGGAGGACGGTCAGGTATTCGCGGACACCGGAAGCGCGGTAGACTTCGAGCTTGCTCCGAGGTCGCGCGAGAGGGTCGACCCGGTGACCTCGATGATGAGTTCGGGAGCGCCGGCGGCAGAACCGTTCTTCTCCCTCGACTGTCCGCCGTACGCAGGCAGGATGCGGAGATGGATGTCCGGTTGCGGCAGGTTCGGGCCCTTCATCTTCCATGTGCAGTCAGTGCCTTTGGAAGTGCCTGCTGTCTTTGTCAACGTAGGCACCCGCCCCAGGAACCGAGGTCGAAGTGCACGGAACCGCGCAACATTCCAACAGGTGACGGAATGCAAAAGACGACTCCGTTGATCAACTCAGCGTACTTCAGCCCCGGCATCGCTTCCCATCGGCGAAGGAACTCGCCGGTATTGAGCCGGTCGCCTTCGCGAAGAGGGGCGAGCGCGGGACTGGACATCGAAGTTGCTCCGAGGCGAAAGTAGCACGGGGCCGGGACAAGAGTGGCGTTCCCGGGGGCGCATGTCATGATATCGGTGATGCGCCACGCGCCACTTGTCCTGCTGTGCGTTCAGGTGTTCGCCGCCGATTCGCTGGTGACCATCGAGGCCACGGTGCCCACGCCACCACCCGCGTGGGCCTTGTACGAACGGCACCTCATCGAACAATCGAGCGCGGCCGCCGTCGAATTCGCTGCTCGTTATCAGACGGCCGATGGTTCGCTGATTTGGCGGAAGTCCGGCGGCGCGCGATTCGACGACCTGCCCGAGAGCTTCCACAACTGGCCCGTGCTTTACGCGCTCGGTGGCGATGATCGCTTGCGGGAACTCTCGCTGCGCGCTTGGAACGGGACGTTACGGCAACTCGATCGCGACTTCGGACTGCTCGATCGCGAGTTTCCGAAATCGCTCGACTGGTTCCACATCATTGAGGGACTTCTGCTGTTTCATTCGCTTGGGCTGGCCGCGCCCGATGACGCGGCGAACATCGAGCGCGCGCGGCGATACGCGAGCTTCTACATGGGCGAAGATCCTCGCGCTCCCAACTGGGATGCGGCGAGGCGCATGATCCGTTCACCCATCACGGGGAGTCTCGGGCCCGTGTTCGGTTCGCCGGAGAAAGCATCACCGGCTGGCTGGTCACTCGGTATGCGCAGCTACGGGCTTCCGCTCGAGGGTGTCGACGGAGTGACGAAGTACGACGACTTGAAGGATCCGGCCAACGCGCGCCGAATGGGCCAGGAAATGGCGCGGCGGATGATGAACGGAGACGTGCCAGCCAACCTCGCGGCGACGGCGCTCGTCACGCACGCGTTCCTGCTCACGGGAGAGGCGAAGTACGCGGACTGGGTGCGCGAGTATGCGAGCGCGTGGCTCGAGCGGGCACGCGCGAATGGCGGAATCGTGCCGGACAACGTGGGTCCGTCGGGAAGGGTTGGCGAACTGCACGACGGCAAGTGGTGGGGCGGATTCTACGGTTGGCGCTTTCCGCACGGTTACTACAACATCGGCATGTCACTTCAAGCAGCGGCTGAAAATGCGCGTCTGGTGACCGGCGGTGATGCTCGCTATCTCGAGTTGCCGCGGTCGACGATGGATCGGATTCTCGCCGCGGGGCGCGATCACAAGGGTGCGTTCCTCGTCCCGTACAAGCGGCGCGATGCTGGATGGTTCGCGTTCCAACCCATGGATGTTTCGTTCCTGACGGCGCTCTGGTCGAATTCGCTCGACCCAGCGGACTGGGCTCGCATCGAGCGCGTTCGAAACGCCAATCGTGTGAACTGGCATGATGCGACCGGCACGCCGTTCCCTTCGAATGGGCACGCACGCGCGCCAGAGGCGTTCGACGATTGCCTCCATTGCGATGAATACGGGCGCGCGGATTGGCGAGAGGTGGTGGACACGCGCACCAAGGAGGACAACGGCCACGAAGCGCCGTGGCTGCGTTTTCTCACGGGCGACAATCCGGGTTATCCCGAGGGCGTGCTGCGCATGAGCCTCGGGCAGATGGCACAGCGGCTGCGCTGGGTTCGCGAGAACAGGATTCTGCAGGTGTACGATCCGCGCGTGGAGAAGGCTCCGGGGCCGCCGGACATTCGCAACGCGGAAAAGCATCACTGGCACACGGTGAATCCGGTGACGGTGGAAGCGTTGCTTCAGTTGACCGGCGGAGCTCCCGCGCCCATCTACAACGGGGGACTCGCGCAAGCGCATTTGCGATACCTCGATCCCGGCAAGCGCAGACCGGGTTTGCCG
>CADECY010000021.1:32186-71667 GCA_902825945.1 uncultured Acidobacteriota bacterium | reverse complement strand
GAAGGTTCGCGACGGCGGAATCGAGTTCCAGTTGGTGAACGTCAGCGCATCGACCGTACGAGAGGTGACCGTGCAATCCGGCATGTATGGGCAAGATGAATTCCAGTCGATCGAGTACACGGTTCGCACCGATCGCGATTCAGATCAGCCACAACATTCGCTGATCGCGCCCGTGCGCGCCAGCAGGCGAACGGCCGCGGTGAATGCGCCGTGGTTCCGAGTGAGAATTCCACCGTCATCCGGCATCCGGATCAAGGCGGCCGTGAAGCGCTTCACGCGCCAGCCATCGTACCGGCTCGCGCCGTAGCTCAGAATTCACAATATCGAGGTTGCGCTTTCCAGAAAATACCAGTACCCTTGCAAAAGATCAAATTCTGGGTTGAAGGGAGCTTACGGGATGATGAAGCACTTGGGCGTGCGGATTTCTCTGTTTCTTTTGGCGGCGGCTGCGTGGGGACAAGAGACCACCGGCTCGATCGTGGGAGTTATCAAGGATTCGTCGGGATCGGTGATCGCGGGCGCACAAGTGATCGCCGCCCGTACCGACACCGGCGTGGAATCACGAACCACCACCGATGACCAAGGCAGCTATCAGTTCCCGCTGATGCGCGCCGGACAGTACCGCGTGACGGTGGAGGCCACCGGCTTCCAGAAGATGATTCGCGAGAATGTCGTGGTGAACACGACCGAGCGCGTTCGCCTCGATATCGCGATGACGGTCGGCCAATTGAGCGAAACGATTTCGGTCACGGCGGAAACGCCGTTGCTTCAAAGCGAGAAAGCAACAGTCGGCCAAGTGGTGGAACAGCGAACGATTCAGTCGATTCCGCTCGCGACGCGCAACTTCACCCAGATTCTGGGCACCTCCGCCGGAGTCGTCGGGGCGATTTTCAACGCCGATAATCCGGGCACGGGAAGCGACTCCGTATCGGTCAATGGAGCGCGCCGCGGGTCGAACAACCTGCTCGTCGATGGCGTGCCTACCACCAATCCGCTGAACAACGCGCCCGACGGTGACGGAACGCCATCGATCGAGTTTCTCGGCGAATTCAAGGTTCTCACCAGCCTGTACAGCGCCGAATACGGACGAAATCTGGGCTCGGTGATCAACGTGACGACCCGTTCGGGAACCAACGCGTTCCATGCATCGGCGTACGAATTTCTGCGCAACACGTCGCTCAACGCGCGACCCTTCTTCAATCCACGCCGCGGCCAGAACAACCAGAACCAGTTCGGAGCCAACGCGAGCGGACGCATCTTCCGTGACCGTACGTTTTTCTTCGGTGGATGGGAAAGCTCCCGCCAGTTGAACGCCAATTCGAGCGGCGCGGCGATTCAGCGCGTAGTTCCCACGCTCGACCAGCGCGCGGGCAATTTCGGCGCGAAGCGCATCGTCGATCCGTCGACCGGGGCGCAGTTTCCGAACAACGTGATCCCCGCTTCCCGCATCAACTCGACATCGAAGAACATCCTCGAACAGTTCATCCCTTCGCCGAATTTCGTGTCGGGCGGAGCAATCAACTTCTTCGCCGCGCAGTCGATCGCGACCAATATCGACCAGTACACCGTGCGCATCGATCACAGAATCAGCGACAAGGCAAATATCTTCGGGCGCTGGTTCGAGAGCTTCCAAAAGGACCTGAGCCCGTTCGGCGCCGGTCTTCCCGGATTCGGGCAGACCGCCAACCGCGAGAAGCACTCGGGCAACGTTACCTACAACCACGTCTTCAGCGGATCACACGTGCTCGAGGCGCGTTTCGGAATCGATCTCACCGATCAGTTCATCAGCTTCAAGAATGATGTCGACCCCGCCTCTGTGGGTCTGCGTCCGCTCGCGGTGACGATGAAGCAGGGCATCCCGCGCATCAACATCATCAACTACACCGAGTTCGGCAACGCCAACAACTGGACTGACCTGATCGACCGCTACACGTCCGGCGCGACGATGACTTGGATCCGTTCCAAGCACAACATCCGGTACGGAACCGAAAACATGCTGTCGATTCTGAATCCGCAGAACGCGCAGGAATCGCGCGGACTGTGGCGTTATGACGGATCGGCCACCGGCGACGAGTTCGCGGACTTTCTTCTGAGCCAGCCCCGCTTGAAGACCTTCGCGGCGGGCCCGGGCGCGATGACGATGAAGGAGTCCACTTGGGCGTTCTTCATCAACGATGATTTCAAGGTTTCGCAGAACCTTACCCTCAACGTTGGAATCCGCCATGAGATGCACTTCCATCCGGCGGGAACCGACATCGACTTCGTGAGCTTCTATCCGGAGCGCTATCGCGGCGTCGGCTCGCTCGAATCGGCCGGCATGGTGCAGGCCCGCAAGAACGGCATCACGCCGACGACGATCGAAGGCGACTGGAACAACTTCGCGCCGCGTCTCGGACTGGCGTGGCGGCCGTCGAACAACTGGGTGGTTCGCACGGGCGCTGGCCTGTTCTTCGATCAGCGCACGGGCCAGACCGCGCAGGCGTTCTTCGGAAATCCACCCGTGTTCACGCGCGTCACGCAGGACTGCCGAGTGGCGGGAAGCGGCTGCACGCTGACAACACCGGACAACTGGGCCTTCGTCGATCCGGGCCACGACTCCAATCGCATTCCGTTCCCGACGCGGACCACGGACGCGTTCGTGATCCAGGCGATCGAAAAAAATACGAAGACCGATAACGCCTATCAGTGGAACCTCAGCGTGCAGCGGCAGCTCAAGGGCAACGTGCTGCTCGAGACCGCCTACGTGGCAACGAAGGGAACCCACCTTATTGCGCGCCGAAATCTGAACCCGCTCATTCCGCAGCAAGGCGGCCTGGTTCGCCAGTTTCCCGGATTCGGCGACATCTTCGCGACCGGCCAGAACGGAAGCTCGTCGTTCCACTCGTTCCAATTCACGGCCCGCAAGCGCGTCGGCACCGCGAACATCCAGGCGGCCTATACGCTCGGCAAGACGATCGGGAATGGCGACGACGGAGCCCGCTTCCAGACCAACATCTTTCGCACGCCGTGGAACGACTTCAGCCGCGCGCGCGGACCGGCCAATTTCGATCGCAGGCAGCGCCTCGCTCTGACCTTCGTGCAGGATCTCCCGGCCAAGTTCTCGTCGGCCGCGGGCAAGTTCTTCCTGAACAATTGGTCGATCAATGGATTCTTCGTGACGCAAACGGGCAACCCCATAACGGTCATCAACAGTGAAAGCGGACTCGATCTCGGCGGAATCGCCACCGATCCCGCGGGCGCCTTCTACTCGGATGTCGTGGCAGGAGCACCGCTCACCTACACGTCCGGTTCGCTGCGCGAGAATCTGCGCAGCTTCATCAACACGGCGGCTTGGAGCCGCGCACCCCGCAGCCGCTATGGCAATTCCGGGAGGGGCATGTTTTATGGGCCCGGTCAGACGAGTCTCGACTTCTCGATCTTCAAGGACTTCAAGGTCCGCGAGCGCTTCGTCACCCAGTTCCGGACCGAGTTCTTCAACCTGCTGAACATGCCGAATTTCGGTAATCCGGCGGCGAGCATGAACGCGGCCAACTTCGGACAGATCAATTCCACGTCGGTCAACGCCCGGCTGGTTCAGTTCGCGCTCAAGCTAAGCTTTTAGCTTGGCGCCGCTGATCCTCATCTTCTTCCTCACACTGCCCATGTCCGCCCAGCGCGGCATGGGCAGTTCGTCGAAAGCCGTGCCGCGCGCGGCACCGAAGATGCCAGCGGGCATCCGCGTTCCGGCGATCGATCTGCGCGATGTCGCTCCAGCATGGGGCGTTACCTCGCCGAACTACTACGGCGGCGAGACCTCGAAACGGCACATCCTCGAGATGTCCGGCAATGGAGTCGCGTTGTTCGACTTCGATAATGACAACAAGCTCGACATCTTGTTCGTGAATGGTGCGCGGCTCGATGGCACGTCGCGCCTGAGCATGCTGTATCGTAATCTCGGTGGAGGCAAGTTCACATCAGCGCCGTTGCCCACCTCCGGATGGGCGCAGGGCGCTTGCGTTGGCGATTTCGATAACGACGGGTTCACCGACCTGTTGATCACGCGATACGGCGGCAATCTGCTGTTCCGCAACGAAGGCGGCCGGCTCCGTGCTACGGCATTCCTGGCAACTCCGGGCGCATTTCACACGGGTTGCACCTTTCTCGACTACGATCGCGATGGCCGGCTCGATCTGTTCGTGTCGAGCTACGTGGCGTTTCCGATGTCCGCGGCGATCGCCGCAAAGGCCACGTGCACATGGCTCGGCATCAACGTCTTTTGCGGTCCGCGCGGATTCGCGACCGGCGTGAATCATCTTTTCCACAATGATGGCGGCGGACGATTCAGCGATGTCTCGCAACGCGCGGGGATTCGCGTGGAGGGTCTGCATTACGGATTCGCAGCCATCACGGCGGACTTCGATGACGACAACTGGCCCGACATCTTTGTCGCGTGCGATTCGACTCCGAGCCTGCTCTATCGAAACAACCACGACGGCACGTTCGCCGAGGTGGCTGTACCATCCGGAACCGCGTATGGCGAGAACGGCGAAGAGCAAGGCGGAATGGGAGCCGCCGCCGCCGACTTCGATCGCGACGGACGCATCGATATCGCGCGCACGAACTTCATCGACGAGACCGCGACCACTCTCTATCGGAACTTCGGCGAGATGTTTTTCGCCGACCAGACCGTCGCTACTGGGCTCGCGGTGAACACCCGGCTGGTCGCTTGGGGAACCGAGTTCCTCGATCTCGATCAAGACGGCCGGCTCGATCTCGTGGCGGCCAACGGCCACATCTATCCGGAACTGGCGCGGGCCAAGACGGGCGATCCGTATCCAATGCCGCGCCTCGTCTACTGGAACGCCGGCGGGGTGTTCTTGGACGCAACGAAGCAATCGGGTCCAGGCGCGACCGAGGCACGTGCTTCGCGCGGGCTGGCGACTGGCGATCTCGACGGCGATGGATCTCCGGAGATCGTCATCGTGAACATGAACGGCCCCCCTACGATCCTGAAGAACCACGCACCGAAGGGCAACTGGCTATTGGTGAAGCTCGTGGGAACCGCGTCGAATCGCAGCGCGATCGGCGCGAAGGTGTTCGTCACCGCGGGTGGTGAAAGGCAGCTTTCCGTGGTTCCCGGTGGATCGAGTTATCTCTCGCAGCCGGACTTCCGCCGGCACTTCGGACTCGGTGGTTCCAGGCGCGTGGAGAGCATCGAAGTGATCTGGCCGAGCGGAAAGCGCGACACGCTGGAGAACGTCGAAGCCAATCGCGAGATCGAGATCCGCGAAGGATCAACGAGCCGCTGAAGCGCTGCGCAGGCGGTGATGCTCTTCGCGATGCTTGCGCGCACGGACGCGGTCTCCGAGTTCGAGATAGAGCTGTGCGAGAGCAAAGTGCGCGCCTTCGTGATTTGGCGCGATCGCGATCGTGGTTTCAAGCGCTTCCTTCCGGGCGTCCGTCATGGCCACGACTTTCGAGAGTTCGAACCAGGCTGGCCAGAAGCGCTTGTCGGCGGCGATGGCGGCTCGCAGCAATCGCTCCTTCTCCACCGGTGCTTCGGTCACAAGCGATAACAGATAGGCGGGAATGGGCCTGGTTGGGTGGCTCTGTTGAAGGCGGCGATAGCGCGCGGTGAGCGCGGGTAACTTCTCGCCCGCATCGGCGATCAACGTCTCGGCCGAGGCATGCGCGGCTTCCTCGTCCGGTGCCGCATCCATCGCGGCGAGGAACGAATCGAGCGCTTCCTGCTTTCGGCCCAACCCATACAGAGCGAGCCCGCGCAGGCGCAACAGTTCCGCGTCACCAGCGAACTTCGCGAGCGCTGAGTCCGCCGCGGCCAGCGCGCGTACCGATTGGCGCAGATCGAGCAGTAGCGCGGCGTGCCTTGTCGCGAGCGCCCGATCTGGCGATGACAGCAGCATCAACGCGTCGATCGCGCGAAGTTGTCCGGCGCTGTCACCCGCGCGAGCAAGCAGGTCCGCGAGCCCTTTCCATGCGGGCGCGAGTGAACCCGCCTGAGACTCGGCTTTGCGTGCGCTCTCGATCGCCGCTGCACGATCACGTTCGCGAAGCTGAGCCTCCGCCAGCCCGAGCCACACGAACGGATTCGCGGGTGCAATCCGAGATGCGTTCGAAAGCACCTCGATCGCCTCGCGGTTCTGCTTGTTCTTGAGCAACAGGAGCCCGCGCCGGAATTCGGCGTCCGGGTCCTGCGCCACGAGAACCAACGCGGCGGCGAACGCGAGCCAGCGCATCAGGGGAACAGCAGATGTCCGCGGCGATTCGTCTCGGCGCGGAACAGATGGCCTTCCGTCGTGGTCACGAACAGTGTGCTGAGGTTCGGACCCGTGAACGTGCAATTGGTGGGGCGCTTGGCGGGCACAGGATGCTGTTCGAGCACCGTTCCATCCGGGGCGAACACGTATATCATCGGGCCAGGGCCGCCTGTCTCCCAGCCGGCTGTCGCGACGATGTTGCCTTCCGAGTCAAGCACCATGCCGTCGATTCCGCGATGATCGCCGAAATCGTGCAACACGCGCGCGGCGCCGAGCGATCGATCGGCGTTCACCGGATAGGCGCGCAGTTGGCGCTTCTCGTCCTCGCGGCGTCCACTCTGCGCGACGTAGAGCGTCTTGTAGTCCTTCGAGAACAGCAATCCGTTCGGACGCGTGGTGTCGAACGTCACCCGCGCGACACGATAGGATCCATCCGCGCGCGGATCGAGCCGGTAGACGGACTCGTGATCGAGATCCATCGGTCCGCGATCGAACGACCATGGGCCCGCCGCGCCCTCATACCAGGGATCGGTGAACCAGACGTGTCCAGTGGGTTCGATGGCGAGGTCGTTCGGGATATTGAAACGCTTGCCCTCGAAATTGTCGCAGAGCACGGTAACGCCGCCATCAGGCTCGTAGCGTACGATGCGACGCGCGTCCACCGTAGCGCCGCCTTCGCAGCCGTACAGCCGGCCCTGGTTGTCGTAGTTGAGGCCGTTGCAACAGTTGGTGTTCTCGCGCCACACGGAAAGTTCGCCCGAGGCGGGGTCGTACTTCATGATGCGGCTGCGCTGGATTTCAGTGAACAACAACACGCGGCCGTCCCACGCCGGACCTTCGCTAACGCCTCCGTAGGGCGGCGAGATGAGTTCGAATTGCCAAGCCATGACCTTTCAGTCTACGGGATCGGCGGCTTGTTCGCTTCGAGTTTCTCCCTGACGGTGAGAGCGGCTTTGTGTCCGGGTGCGAGTTGAAGCGCCGTTGCCACGGCTGCTTTCGCGAACTCGATCTGCCCGGCCGCGCGCAGCGCTTCGGCGTAGTCCGCCGCGACTCTCGCGCGTGCTTCGACATTGGCCGCGGGGACACGCTTGAAGGCTGCCTCGAACATCTCGATCGCACCGGCGGAGTCACCTGTCGCGTGGCGGAAGCGGCCCGCGAGCTCCAGTCCATAAGGGTCGGCCCGCCGGAGGTCGAGCATCCATTGAATGGATTTCTCGGCGCCTTCGAAATCATGCAGTGCCATCTGAGTCTCCGCGAGCAGACCGTGGTTCGACACCTCGTCTGGCCGTTGGGCGACGAGCTTCTTCGCCGCGTCTCGCGCGGCTTCGATCTTGCCCGCTGTCATCAACTGGCGAATCTTCGCGGCGGCTTCATCCTCCGCCGCGAGTGCCGGAATCGCGCAAGCGATCACGGTCAGTACCCATCGATGTCCAATCATTTTTCGTCTCCTCGAGTTCCGGACCGCCGCGAACGAGGGCGGCGGCCCGGATCTTCACTCCCCTACGGCAAGCAGGCGGCGCCGGCGCCAGCGGTGCAACCCGCTTCGCCCGGATCGATGTGGCGGCGGTCGCGTCCGCTCGGAGCGTTGGCGACGTACGGGAACGACGTGCGGTAAGCTGCATCGTTCACATTGACGCCATCGCCCAGCCGGTTGTTGAGGCCGTTGTTGTTGAACGGCGCTCCGGCCAGCACGCCAGCGACGGCACGCAACGAGATGTCGGTCACATCGTCGAACAAGCGGCGTCCATTCGGGAATCCGGCGCCGTCTCCACCGAGCAGTCCGAGCCGGCTGGCCGACGCCGGAGCGGTGGGCGTGACACCGGTGTTGAGCCGCAGGATGTCGGCCACCGGGCCCGCGGGCGTTCCGGCCGCGGCGATCGGAGGCGCGTAGGTGACGAGCGGCAGCAGATCCACGCGCGGAGGCGTGGGAATCGGAACGGCCCCGCCGAACGCGGCGTTGACAACGCGCGCCAGCGTCGGATCGAGGAAGAAGTTGGCAAATTGAGCATCGTTCTTCGGTTGATCCATGCTGAAGCGGTCTTTGAATCCGGTGCCGATGATCAACTCATTGATCAGCGGATTCCCCATGCGCTGCACCTGGCTCCAGCCACCGGAACTCTGAGCGCTCAACGGCGCCCGGCGGACGGTGAGGCGAGGACGCGATGTCGTTCCCCAGCCACCGATCGTTGCAGCAGCAGAGGTCGCGGGCTCGATCGTGCTCGTGCGAGTGAGGGCCGAGACCGGAACTTCGATCGCGATCGTGTTCACCGCGTAGCCGGAAACGGTGTCGGCCGCGTAGTTGATCAACGAAGCGTCCTCGGCGTTCGACAGCACCGGGAACTTGTGAGTGTTCAGGGTGTCGAACGCACCGCCGAGATCGATCCAGAAAGCATCATCCGTGGTACCCGCGAAAACGCGGATGCCGTTCGGCGCGGAGTAGATGCCGGCGTTGAACAGCGCGTTGTAGTCGATCGTGCGCGGGCCGGGATTCGCGGGCACCGCATAGAACGGCGCGCCATTGGTAATGTTGGTGGCCACGCCGTTCTTGATCATCGTGACGGTGTAGCTTTGGCGCTGTCCGAGTCCGGGGCTGGTGAACGAGTTGATCTGCGGAGGCACGATCGGCGTGCCGGGCGGCACCGGCGCTGGCGAGTTCGCCGGAGCGTTGATACCCGCACCAGCCCCCGCGAAGACCTGGAACAGGTTCGGCAGCCGCTGTTCGGTCGAGAAGCGGAACTGGAAGACGATATCCTCGGCCGCGTTGTTGTTGTTGTCGATCTTGATCTCGTACAGGATCTCGGGATCGAACGGGAAGTAGTTCGGTCCGTTGGCGGGCTCGAGCAGCGGATCCACGCACAGGATCATCGTGATCTTGTCCGTGTGTCCAGATTCGTAGCTGCGGAACATGTAAAAGTCGGTGATGTCGGCCTTGTGATCGAGCGAGGTGATGGGCGCTTCGCGGTGGTTGGCCGCTAGAGAAGGCGCCGGGGCGAAGAGAGTGAGTCCCGCCGCGAGGACGGCGGCGAGACTTCGAGTCGAGTACTTCATTTCAGCTCCTGAGAGGTGGAAGAATTGCGATTGCGAGAGCGCCATTGGCGCGCCGCGAGAATGACGAGGCCACTCAAAACCGTCCAAGTGGCTGGTTCGGGCGTGGCGTTGAACTTGACGGTCGCGCCGGTCAGAGACGAGGTTCCGCCGATACCGCCATCGATGACGATGTCGGCGAGAACATCCACGGGGCCGAACGAGTTCAGCGCGACCAGAGACAGCAAGGCCGGGCTGATCCCGTCATCCGCCGCGATGGCAAACGACTCGATGCCACCCGTGCACACGGAGGCAATGTAGGCGCCACCCGCGCACAGGTTCAGCACTCCCGTATTGACGCCATCGGGGGTTACCGATGAGCCGAGGAGTTCGATCGAACCGGAACTGGCCGAGGCAACGTTGAATCCGATAAGGGCTCCGAGGATCTGACCGGCGTTTGCCACGGTGGTAAAGGTGAAACGGAATCCGGCTTCCTGTCCCATGACCACCGGGTCGACCTGGATCGAGGTGGCCGCGATTTGCGTGGCCAGCGGGGATACCGATGCGGTGAAGTTGGAAAAATCGGCCAAGCCAGCGGTGCAAGGGCCGGGCAGAGCCAGGTAATCGGCCAAGGTGCCAGAGACGCAGAGAGGCGCGGCGCTGGCCCCGAGACAGACAAATCCGAAGGCAAGCAGTAGTTTTCTTGTCACGAAACGTACTCCGGAGTGGAAGATTGAGCGGCCCGGACGAGTCCGGGTCCGTCTCGCTATGCCTCTGGTACGCCGCTACCAGGCAAGCGGATTGGGTTTCGCGCAAGAATTTTCGGAAGATTGACGAGGCCGGATTCTGAGGAACACGCGCACAACGGACTCGCTACGGCGCCCGGCCCACGGCGTGTTCCTCCACTCTTGGCGCCGCGCCTTCGCGGCCTGTGCGCTTTTCAGTAGCGGCCGCGGTTCGCGTGAGCCGATTCGATCGAGCGCTAGCGGAGCCGGGCGGGCTTCAAGGTCCACGCCTGTAATCGCCCCAGTTCGAGCAGTTCCGGAGCTTCGAATGTCTCCGGATGAATTGCCCAACTGAACGCGGCCCGCGGATCGGAGGCGACGCGACGTTCGAAGGCAAGCTCGCCCCGTTTCACCGCGACCTGGGCCGAGGCCCCATCGTCGTGCGCGGCCGTCGCGGCAAGATCGGCCAGCGACAGGAACTGCGAACCGAACCAGACATGCGACGGCAGCCGTTTGTGGCGATCGATGTAGCCGATCGCATCGCGTTTGCCGCGTTCGAACAATTCGCGCGCGATGGAGCTGCCGGCAAGCTGCGAGGCCTTGCGTTGGGTGGGTCCGTCGACATACCGCGGAGTCATGCCGAGCACCGCGAGCAGCAGGTCCGCCGCCGAGTGCGGGCCCATCGAATCGATCGAGCGCCGGAGTTGCGCGCGGGCCGCAACGCGATCCACTGGCGCAACCGGACTCGCGTAGATCTGCATCAATTGCCGCGCGGTCACGATCCGCACGCCGGGCTTCGATTTCACATGCTCCATGAACTTCAGCAGGATCCGGTGGGCGCGCTCGCTCGATTCCTTCGTCCGAAGGTTCGGGCTCCTTGCTTCCGCTGGCGGCGTATAGCGGCCGTGCGAGTAGTTCACAGCGTCCCAGAATTCCGTCGCGATGAACTCCGTTGGGTGATAGTAGGTGTGGATCGCTCCGCCGCCGCGCTTTTCGAGTTCAGTGACCGCGGCGTCGAACTTCGCCGTCGCGAGCGCGATCTTCGACTCGTCCTCGAGTTCGGCGCGCATGTTGAATCGCTCGAGCTTGAAGACGTGCAGGATGCCACCGAACCAGAAGGGCTGGTTTTCGAACCCGACCTGCGTGCCTTCGTCGACATACATCGGCACGCCGAGATTGCGTAGCGCGATCGTCGATTGCGGACCCCACGAAGATCCGGGCTGTCCGTAGCAACTCGGCGTCACGCCGAAGATCCGCTCGATGTCGCGCACGCCCTGGCCTTCTCGCCGTTCGAACTCCTGCGCGCCTTCGAGCATGCCGAGATGTTTCATGTACATCGCTGGCGGCGGCGGAATCGAGTGATTCTCGGCGTGATAGCCGATGTCGTGCCGCGAGAGCGCGCGGATCACATCGGCGCGGCCGCGCTGTTCGAGCACGCGGGCCTTTTCGCCCACCACCTTGAACGTGGCACGGACGCCCATCTTTTCGAGGTCGAGCGCGATGCGCATCGCGGCATCATCGGACCTCGGCTCCACCCAATCCTCGGTGTCGAACCAGAGCAGGTAGTAGATGTCGGCGGCTGGCACCACCATCGCCAGCGCGAGAAGAAGCGAAACGATCCGCATCCTGAGATGATGTCACACGCTACGCTGGAGAGTTGTCTCCCGCGCGTAAGCTCGCCTTCCAGATTCTCGTGCTCGTCGAGAAGGGCGCCCATTCGAGCGACCTGCTCCACGCTCGCACGATTTCGCTCGATTCGCGCGACGCCGCCCTCACGATCGAACTCGTGCAAGGCTGCATCCGCCGCCGCTCGCAACTCGATTGGCTCATTCGCCACTACTCGGGCCGCGAGAAGTTCGACATCGAAATCCGGATCGCGTTGTGGCTCGGCATCTATCAGCTTCGATACCTCGACCGCATCCCCGCGCATGCCGCCGTCACCGAATCGGTGCAACTCACGCGTTTCGCACAGAAGGCTTCGGCATCGGGCCTAGTCAACGCGGTGCTGCGCAAGATGGATCGCAAGCCGGTGGAATGGCCTTCGCGCGCGTTGCGATTCTGCCTTCCGGAATGGCTGCTCGACAAATGGACGCGCGACTTCGGAAGCGATCGCGCCGAGCGGATCGCAGCAGCGTCGCTGATTCCGCCCGAAACTTACGTTCGCGTGCCGGTCTCGCGGACTCCGATCGCCGAGCGGAAAGATCTCGAACCAACGGAGATTCCGGGCTGCTACCGGATGCTCGGCAACGAAACCGGCGGATTCCGGATTCAGGACATCGGCTCGCAGGCCGTCGTTCCGCTCCTGGGGCTCGAGCCACGGATGCGCTTTCTCGATCTGTGCGCCGCCCCCGGGGGAAAGACCGCGCAGGCTCTCGAATCGGGCGTCCTCGCCACCGCATGTGACCTCTATTTCTCCCGCCTGAGGGCGCTCGCATCCATGAACTGCGACAAGGTGGTGCTCGATGCCGCGAAGCCCCTTCCTTTTTCCACGCCCTTTGACCGGATCCTGGTGGACGCGCCCTGTTCCGGCACCGGAACCTTGCGGCGAAACCCGGAGATCCGCTGGCGCGTCCAACCCGAAGACCTGCCGCGCTACGTGGCGCGGCAGGCGGCCATTCTCACGAATGCGCTCGCGCTTCTCGATCCGCGCGGACGGCTGGTTTATTCCACCTGCTCGCTCGAAGCCGAAGAGAACGAGGGCGTGGTGGCGCGGGTGCTCGAAGACACGTGCGGCCATTTCCAACTGATTCGCGAAATGCGCCGCACACCGGGCGAGCAGCCGGGAGATGGCTTTTACGCCGCCGTGATAACATCGAAATAATCCCGAAAAATCCCGCATGGTGGAAATCCTACCCTCCGTTCTGGCAGCGGATTTCGCCCGCCTCGGCGAGCAGATCCGGCAAGTGGAAACCAGTGGTGTCTCCATGCTGCATCTCGACGTGATGGACGGCCATTTCGTGCCGAACATCAGCTTCGGGCCACCCGTCATCGCGTCGATCGACGCGATCACCAATCTCCATCTCGACGTGCATTTGATGATCGAAGACCCGGACCGCTACATCCACGATTTCGTCCGCGCGGGCGCCGATTCGATCTCGGTGCATCAGGAGACTTGTCGGCATCTCGACCGCACGTTACGCGTGATCCAAGGCGAAGGCCGGCTGGCGGGAGTGGTGATCAATCCGGCGACTCCGGTTTCAGCGCTGGAAGATGTGATCGAGGTGGTGGACTTCGTGCTCGTGATGAGCGTGAACCCGGGATTCGGGGGACAGAAATTCATCCCGCGTACTCTGCGGAAAGTCGAAGCACTCGACCGTATCCGGTCGCGGCAAGCACTCGGCTTCCGCATCGAGATCGACGGCGGGATCACTGCGGCGAACGTGGCCGATGCCGCGCGAGCGGGCTGCGACTGGCTGGTGGCCGGATCGAGCGTGTTCGGTGCGCATGATCCCGGAGCCGCGGCTCAAGAGCTAACGGCCGTGGCGCGAGACGCGGTGGCGGTGAAGGTTTGAAGCGCGGAGAGAGTTCGACTCGAGGAAGAAACATGAAGCGAAACTTGCTCATTCTGGTGCTGGTCGCAATCGTGATCAGCGGTTGTGGTTTCCGCCGCAAGAAGTACGAGAACCCGATCAGCAAAGACACCGAACAGCCGGACAAGGTGCTCTTCGACAAGGCCATCAAGGACATCGAGAAGGGCCGCTACGAAGTGGCGCGCCTGACGCTCAACACGCTGATGAACACCTACGACACCAGCGAGTTCATGGCGAAGGCGAAACTCGCCATCGCCGATAGCTGGATGCGCGAGGGCGGGTCGCACGCGCTGGCGCAGGCCGAAGCCGAATTCAAGGACTTCATCCTGTTCTACCCGACGCTCGAGGAATCGGCGGAAGCGCAGGAGAAGGTCTGCGGCATCCACTTGCGGCAGATGGAAAAGCCCGATCGCGACAACAATCACGCGTTGCGCGCCGAGGACGAATGCCGCAACCTCTTGCAGCAGTTCCCGAACTCGAAGTTCGCGCCGCGCGTGCAGCAGATGTTGCGCAACATTCAGGAAGTGATCGCCGAGGGCGAGTACCGGGTGGGTGAGTTCTACTTCAAGAAGGGGTCGTTCCCATCGGCCGCCAACCGGCTCGAGAATCTCGTCAACACCTACCCGCTCTATAGCAGTGCGGATGGCGCTCTGTGGTTTACGGGTGAGTCGTACGGGAAGCTGGGTGACCGCTTCAAGGATCAGGCCGTGACCGCCTTTCAGCGCATCGTGCGCGACTATCCGCTGAGCGAGTACGCCGACAGGGCCAAGGAGCGCCTCAAGACACTGGAGCGCGAAATCCCGGAAGCTGATCCGGTGGCGGTGGCGCGCATGAAGTATGAGCAGGAGAATTTCGTCAAGCCTGGCATGACGCATGGATTCACCAGCATCTTCAAGAAGGGCCCGGACATGCACACAGCGGCCAAGAGCGGAAACCCGGCGCTGACTGGGATCCGGCCATCGATCCCGGTGAGTGTGCCGACAGCGGAAGCGATCGCCGCGGCGGCGGCCGCGAACAGTGCGGCCACGACGACGGATGTGACTCTTTCGACGACGGGCGCCAACAGCGACCTCGACAAGAAGGATGACGCGCGCCTGAACCAGCAGAAGCCCGGCCAGCCCGCGGCGGCTGGAACCCAGCAGGCCGCTCCCTCTCAGCCCGCCAAGGAAGACAAGAAGCAGCAAAAGAAAAAGAAGAAATGAGCCGGATCCTTCTGGCGGATGACTCGCCTCATGCCCAGCGCATGGGCGAGCGCATCCTCCGCGAGGAAGGCTTCGAGGTCGTTTCCGTAACCGACGGCGAGACGGCGTTCGTGCGCCTGCCCGACGTGGCGCCCGACGTGATCCTCGCCGACGCCTATCTGCCCACGCGCAGCGGCTTCGATCTCTGCCGCCACGTCAAGAGCCAGCCCTCGCTCAAGCACATCCGTGTGGTGCTCACCGCCGGAATCCTCGAACCATTCGATCAGGCCGAGGCCGAGCGGGCGGGGGCCGATGGCGTCCTGCGAAAACCGTTCGAGGCATCGGTGGTGGTAGCGACCATCAAGTCAATGGTCGAGGAATCGCAGTTCGCGCGCGGATTGTTTGGAGAACAGATGGAGGCGCAGCAGTCGGCGGTGGAGCAGGCCGTCGCCGCCGCGGTGGCCGAGGAGCGCGCGCGTCTTCAAACCGATCCGGAACGGGTGCGAGCGGCGATCACTCTGGCGCTCGATGCCGCGCTGCCGAAAATGATCGACGAGATCACCGAACGAGTTCTGGTCGCGCTGGGCCACTGAACCGGCTTTCCCTGCGGCTTTCCCTGCAATCCGGGATAATATTGATAGAGCTTGTCTAGGAGAACGATTTGAACTCAAAGCTACTTGCTGTATTCCTCTCGTCAGCGGTAGGCTTTTGTCAGCTATCCCCGGATCGTGAAGCGTTGGCGTTGACCACCACGCAATCCGGGCAAATTGTATCGGGCGGCACAGGCCGCGCCTGGGTCGCACAGGCGAACCCGGCCGGCCGCACCGAACGGTTCCGGGTCTATCTCGGCACCAATCCATCGGACCGCGTGCTGTCGCTTGCCGTCGCGTTCGATGGCACGATTCACGCCGCGGGCGAGGTGACGGCGAATGGCCGCCCGGCAGGCTTCACGGCCGAGTTGTCACCACAAGGCTCGGTGCGTTCGAAGCAGTTGTACTCGCGTCCCATGCGCGCGATTGCCGCCGCTCCGGATGGCGCGGTCTACGCGGCGGGAGACGAAGAGATCGTCAAGCTCGGCGAATGGACCCGGGCCGTACCGGGTCCGGTGAACGCTCTCGCCATCGATCGCGCGGGCAGAGTCTTCGCGGGAGGCGCCAAGAGGGCGGGCGTCGAGACAGGCTCGCAGGGAACCGACGGTTATGTCGCCCGGCTGGCCGCGAATGGCGAAACATGGGAGTCGATTCTTGTTCTGGGTGGCACGGGTGGCAACGATGAAGTCCGGGCGATTGCCGCCGATCCCCCGGGCGGCGCGATCTACGCGGTGGGTTCGACCGACTCCGGCGATTTTCCCGTCCGGAATGCGTGGCAAGAGGGGTTCAACGGAACGCGCGATGCGTTCGCGGCCAAGATTCGTTTCGATGGGGAGCCGGAGATCGAGTGGTCCACCTACATCGGCGGCCGCGGCGATGACGCGGCAATGGCGGTCGCGTTGGATGCACACGGCGACCTGCTCACTGTGGGGCGGACACAGTCTCCTGATTTTCCGCGCGCGGGCCTTTGGAACGGGTCGGAGGACGGCTTCCTTGCCGTGATCGGCAAGGAAGGACGGCTGCGAAGCGCGAGCTATTCTGGCACGACCGGAGCCGAGCACTTGACCGCGGTGACCACAAGCGGAGATGGGCGCATTCACTTGGCAGTGTCGAAGGCGCCCGTCAACCCGGGCGCCCAGTTGGGGCCGCTGTCTGGACTCGGCACAACGCTGACGCTCACCACTCTTCCCGCATCGCCCATCACTTATGGAACGCAGCCCACTCTGCGCGCAACTGTGAATCCAGCGCTCGCCACCGGGAATGTGACCTTCTACGACGGCGAATCCGTGCTCGGATCGGGAACTCTGGCCGGCGGCATCGCGACGCTCCCGGTGACGTTCCTCACACCGGGAACCCGCACGCTGCGAGCCCGGTACAACGGCGACCCCACCTACGATCCGAGCACGGGTTCGGCGAACGTGAACGTAGTTCCGGTTGCCGGCGGCTCGTTCCATCCGGCATTGTCGAGTCCGATCGTGCTGTTCGGAAACGTGGCGGCGACCGCGCCCGGCGACTTCAACGGCGATGGGCGGCCGGACCTGGTAGTAGCGGACGATGGCGGAAGTGTTGCCGTTTATCAGGGCGACGGCACGGGCAAGTTCAGCAACGTGAGCTTTCTGACGGTGGGCATCCTGCCCTCGGCGCTCGCGGTGTCCGACTTCAACAACGACGGAATCCAGGACTTCGCCTATGTCGACAGGACCGCCAACGCGGTCAACATCCTGATCGGCGACGGTGCGTTCAACTTCGCACCCGCTGGGACTCCCTTCTCAACCGGAACCACGCCCACTGCGATCGCGGTGGGCGACTTCAACAGCGACGGCATCGCCGATTTCGCTGTGACCAATTCGGGATCGAACAACGTGTCGATCGCCCGAGGGTCCGGGGGCGGCGGATTCGTCGCCGGTGGCACCGTAGCGGTGGGCAACCAGCCTTCCGGAATCGTGACGGGCTTCTTCGATGCATCGCCTGGCCTCGATCTGGCGGTTGTCAATCAGGGATCGAGCACACTCCAGATTCTCTCCGGAAGTCCCGGCGGCACTTTCTCTCCTCCCGGCGGGGCTCTCCCGACGACCAATGTACCTTCCGCCCTCGCGACATTCGACATCAACCTCGATGGGACTCTGGATCTGTTGATCGCCCATCCAGCCGACAACACCGTCCGAGTGATACGAGGCAATGTAGGCGGAGGATTCGCACTGCCCGGAACCGCTTTCCCGGCCGGCAACACCCCGACGGCCCTTGCGATCGGCGACTTCAATGCCGATGGCCGGCCCGATGTCGCGGTGGCCAATCAAGGCGGGCGACGGGTCACCACTCTCACGTCGGACGCTCTCGGCGGGTTGACGCCGTTGCCGGCTGGTCCGTTCCCGGTAAGCGATGGCTCGATCGGTGTCGCCAGCGCGGACGTTGACCGCGACGGAAGGTCCGACTTGATCGTGAACAGTCTGATCTCGAGATGCATCGATGTCCTGGTGGGCCGAGTGCCGTCTTCGGTGAGCATCACGACGACCTCGCCCGTAAGCGCGAACCTCGGCTCCCCAGTGACCATCGTGGCCACAGTGACACCGGGGAGCGCAACAGGGCGGGTGACATTTTATGACGATGCCCGGCCGCTCGGAACGGCAACGGTAACGGGCGGAGGAACGGCCACGCTCACCACGATCATGATCGCGGCCGGCAACCGGAGGTTGCGCGCGGTATACGGCGGCTCCGCGACACATGCGATCGCGCGATCGAACGCGTCCAATTACACCGTCAGTGCGCTCGCGGCGCCGGGGTTCGGAGCACCGGCGAACATCACGCTGCCTTCGATCGCGGGCCCGTCCTTCGCGCTCGGCGACTACGACGGCGACGGAAGAGTGGATCTGGTCACCACGAGCGCGGCCCCAGGGCTGGTGATGCTCAGGGGCAATGGCACGGGCGGGTTCATTCTGCCCGGCACGGCCATTCCCACTGCGGCCGCGCCCGCCGGAGTCACGGCCGTCGACTACAACCGCGACGGCAATCTGGATATCGTGTATGCGGACTTCGTCGAACTGTTCGTCGTGCTTGGCAACGGCAACGGCACTTTCGGCACACCGTCCCTGCTATTCGGAAACGATGGATTCCTGTTGCTGGACAACTCCGACCTCAACATGGACGGGGCTCCGGATATCCTTTATCACACCGGTTCCAACGTGATGTTCCCCGACGGACGCGGCGGTGTCTACTTCACATGGCCGCTGCAGTTCACCGCCGACACGAAGCCTTCCGACTTCAACAACGACGGATTGCCGGACATGCTGGTGGCGATGTCGGACTCACCCACTCAAATCGTGGCGAGGGGATTCGGCGATTTCCATTTCGTCGCGACACAGCCCCCAACTACCGGCGTGTTCACGCAGCGATTCGCAGCCGCGGCGGACTTCAACGGTGACGGCAATCAGGATGCGGTAGCGGGCGAACTGGGCGGCAATCAGGTGGCGGTCCAATTGGGCGCCGGCGACGGCACCTTGGGCTTGCCGGTCAACGTGCCCACGGGAGCGGGGCCACTTTCGGGCGTGGCCGGAGACTTCAACGGAGACGGCCGTCAGGACCTGGCGATCACCAATGGCGGAACGAATACCATCACGATCGCGCTCGGAAATGGAGACGGCACCTTCCAGGCACCCAATACCATCGCGGTGGGAGCGCAGCCGGCAAGAATCGCGGTGTCCGACCTCAATGGCGACAGCCGTTCGGACCTGATCGTATCGTACGCCTCGAGCACCAATATCACAGTGATCCTGGGGACGGCTTCCGCCTCCGCGACTACCACCGTTGCGACGCCTCCCGGAAACACACCGTTCAGCCTGAGCGCGCAGGGTGTGAACCTCTCGGCGCGGGTGACGGTTGGCCCGAACCCGGTGGGAGCCGGTATCGGGTCGGTCAACTTCCGGTTGCAGCGCGGCGTCACCACGATCGGCACACCGGTCAACGGTGTTCTGATCGGCGCCAACGGAACTGCGCAGACCGCCTATACGATTCCGGCGTCCCTCCCCCTCGGACCGGTGACCGTCGTTGCCGATTACGTTCCGGGCCCAGGACTCCTCGCCTCGAGCGATGCCACCAAGACGTTCAACATCGTTGCCGGCCCACCGGTCTCCGTCAACTCGACTGGCGGCGCCAATCAGTCGGCCGTGGTGAACGCGGCCTTTGCGAATCCATTGCAGGCGACGGTTCGCGACGCGGGGTCGAACCCCGTCCCCGGAATTCTCGTGACCTTCACCGCGCCAGGAGCCGGCGCCTCGATCTCATTTTCAAATGGCAACACAGCCACCACCGATGCCAGCGGCAACGCGGCCGTCGCGATTCAGGCGAATGCCACCGCCGGATCGTACACGGTGAATGCGACGGTGGCCGGAGTCACCGGCCCGGCCGGCTTTCCTCTCACCAACAATCCGGGAACACCCGCGAGCGTGACCGCCACCGGCGGGACGCCGCAAACGGCGGCCATCGGCGCCAACTTCGCCAATTCGCTACAGGTAACCGTGCGCGACTCGGTCTCGAATCCGGTACCGGGAGTCCTCGTCACGTTCACCGCGCCCTCGACCGGCGCTTCGGCCACATTCCCGTCTGGAAACACGGCCACGACGGATGCGAACGGCGTGGCGCAGGTGTCCGCGCAGGCAAACACGCTGACCGGCAACTATCTGGTCAATGCGTCGGTGACAGGCGCCGGCACGCCCGCGACATTCTCTCTGACCAACTCGGCGACGGCAGTGACCGTGCAGACCAACCCGGTGGGCATCCCGTTCACCGTCGACGGAATCAACTACACCACGGCCCAGGCTTTCAACTGGGTGCCGGGATCGATCCACACGGTCGCAACCGCCAACCCCACTCCCGGCCCGACACAGCGTCAAATTTGGATCAACTGGAGCGATGGCGGCGCCATCTCGCACACGGTCACCGCGCCGGCCACCTCCGCAACCTACACGGCGAACTTCGTGACGCAGTACCTGTTGACGCTGGCGGCGAGCCCGGCGAACGGTGGAACCGCTTCCGCCACACCCGGATCGGTGGATGGCTTCTACGACGGCGGGACCATCGTTTCGGTTGGCGCCACGGTGGCACCGAGTTACACCTTCGATCGCTTCTCGGGCGATCTCACCGGGACCACCCAGCCGCAGAACATCACGATGTCGGCGCCTCGCGCGGTCACGGCTAACTTCATTCAATCGTCTGTTTCCACGACAACGGTTCTGGCGCAGCCGGCCCCGGTGCCGTTCAATACGCAGGCACAGACGATCGCGTTCTCCGCAACCGTGACATCGGGCAACGGCTCTCCATCCGGATCGATCCTCTACACCGTCCGGCGCGGCACCACCGTCATCGGAACGCCCGTCACGGCAGCGGTTGGCGCGACCGCTTCTTACCAGATTCCGGCTGGATTGACTTTGGGAGCGTTGACGGCGACGGCGGACTATCAGGGCACGCAGATCTTCCAACCTTCGAGCAACAGCAAGACGTTTGAGGTCATCGCGGGTCCGCCGGCGTTGATGAGCACCACGGGTGGGAACGGCCAGAGCACCGGCGTCGGGGCGGCGTTCGCCAATCCGCTGCAGGTGACGGTGACGGATGCGGGCAGCAATCCGGTTCCGGGCGCCCTGATCACCTTCACCGCCGCGCGTAGCGGCGCTTCGGCAACCTTCCCGGGCGGAAACGTGGCCAGCACGGACGCGAAGGGCGTTGCATCGGTGCAGGCCGCTGCGAATCTGACACCGGGCACCCACACGGTGACTGCGTCGGTCAATTCGATCTTCGCGAACTTCTCGCTCACCAACACGGGTCCGCGGTTCGTTATCAATACGAGTCCGGCGGGCCTGCCCTTCACCGTCGATGGCACTACCTACAGTCAGGCGCAGACCTTCAACTGGACTCCTGGATCGCAGCACACGATCTCCACGGCCAACCCGGCGGCGGGAGCGTCGCAGCGTACGGTTTTCGTCTCCTGGTCCAACGGTGGCCCGATTTCGCAGACCATCACTGTGCCGTCCGCCTCGGCCACGTATACGGCCAACTTCCGCACACAATTCCTGCTGTCGCTCGGCCTGAGCCCGTCGAACGGCGGCATCATCTCCGCTTCTCCATCGTCATCCGACGGGTTCTACAACGCGGGCGCGGCCGTCGATGTCACCGCGAATCCCATCGGCGGTTGGATCTTCAACGGATTCACGGGCGACGCCAACACGACATCGAATCCGGTCTCGATCACGATGACCGCGCCGCGCACGATCACGGCCAACTTCTCGCGTCAGTCTAGCGGCGGAACCGGCGGCGGTGGGACGCAACCTCCTCCGCCCCCTCCCCCTCCGGCGTCGAGCCAGAGCAACCTGGGCACCGTACCCGACAATCCTCCCTCGGCGCAGGTCGGCGTCCCGTTCGACTACAACGTGTGCCCCGACATCGCGGGCGCGCCACCGCTGCCCAATCTCAGCTTCGTCTACACACCGCCGCCGAACCTGCCTGCCGGAGTTTCGATTTCGCCATCTGGCCGGTTGACCGGCACTCCGGAGAATCCGGGCACGTACAACTTCGATGTTCCCGGCCGTTGGGTTTTCTCGAGCAACCAGACCACCACGGTCTACACGTTCACCTGCCGCGTCACGATGGTAGTGGCGGGCCAACCCGGGTCGCTCTCAGTCGATTCCGGTGGAGCGTCGTTCTCCTTCTCCGAGGAGAGCGCTGACTCGGCCTTGCGCGTGTTCCGTGCGACGAATCGTGGCAGCCGGCCGATCTCCTATTCGGTTAGTGCATCCGCCGAGAGCGGCTCCTGGCTCTCTGCCAGCGGTGGCGGCACGATCGGTCCGTTCTCGTCGAGCACTTTCACGGTGCGCGCCTCGCCATCCGGCCTGGGAGCGGGCGTCTATCGGGGGACCATCCTCGTTTCGGGCTCGGATGGAAGCACCCAACGGATCAACGTCGGCGCGGTGATGGCCATCAGCGCAGCAGATCAGAACATGATCCTGTCGCAGAGCGGAATGACCTTCGTAATGGAGGAAGGCAGCACGGCGAGCGTGGTTCAAAACTTCCAGATTCTCAAGACCGCGACTGCGCCGCTGCCATTCACGTTGACACCCTCCACGCTTTCCGGCGGCGAATGGCTGCGAACCCTGGTGACGGGCGGGACCGTCACGGGCGGCACGCCCGCAAATGCCGGTGTCACGGTCAGCACCACCGGACTCGAGCCTGGAACCTACCACGGCCAGATCGAAGTGCGCTCGAGCGCTGCCGCAAACTCACCGCAGTTCGTAGGCGTGGTGCTGCGGATCACACCCGCCACCGAGAATCCGCCGCCGGTCGTTACGCCGCATGGCTTGCTCTTCGTGGACGGGCGCGCGGAGTCCGCCGCGGCGCAGTACATCGCCGTCACCAACACCTCGAAGAAATCGCTTTCGTTCAGCGTGGGTGTCAGTTTCGACGGATCATCCGCGTCGAACTGGTTCACCACCTCGGCGCCGGTAACGACGATGGCTCCCGGACAAACCGTATTCGTCGCGGTCACTCGCGATGGCGGCGTTCGCCTGCCGCCTGGAGCCTCACGCGCGAGTGTGACCCTGCGCTTCGCCACCGGGTACGTGCGGCGTGTCGATGTCGTGGCCGTGGTCCCGCCACAGGCCGTGGCCTCGAGCAAGTCTTCCGGTGAACGCGCCGCCACCGGATGCACGCCGGCGAAACTGATTCCGGTCTTCGTCACACTCGGCACGGGATTCAACGCCACCGCTGCCTGGCCAAGCGCGCTCGAAGTCGCCGTGGTGGATGACTGCGGCGATCCCTTCGGCATCGGCACCACATCGGTCAGCTTCAGCAATGGAGACCCGCCGCTGGCGATGATCCATGTCGGCCAAGGGCGCTGGAGCGGAACCTGGCAGCCTCGTTCGGGAGCCCAGAACGTGGTCCTCACCGCGACCTCGCAGAGCGGCACCACGGCGACACTGCAAGGCACCGCGCAGATCGGTGGCGCGGCGGCATCCAACACGTCGACCCCCACCGTGCGCAACGCCGGAGTCGTGAGCGCGGCAAGCCTCGCGTCGTCTCCGGTCGCGCCCGGCGGCTACATCACGGTACTCGGATCGGCTTTGGCAACGGGTCTTACGGCGTCCCCCGGATCGCCATACGCGACCGATCTCGCCGGCACGCAGGTGCTTCTCGGCGGGCGCCGACTGCCGCTCGAATACGCGAGCGACGGGCGCATTAACGCGATCGTTCCCAACGAAGTACCCCCGAACATCACGCAGCAACTGGTGGTGAGGCGGGGAACCGCGTACTCGATGCCCGAAGCGGTGGTGATCGCGGCCGTGCAACCCGCCGTGTTCACGAGAAACCAACTCGGCACTGGCGAAGCATCGGTGACGGTCGCGCGCGACGGAGCCGAGATCCCGGTTGACGCGGTCAATCCAGCCGCGGCCGGCGATGTGATCTCGATCTACTGTGCCGGACTCGGCGCGGTATCGCCCGCTGTCCCTGCCGGAGCCAAGACACCCGATGAGCCCCGATCCGCGCTCGTCAAGCCCGCTACGGTGAATATCGGAGGTTCGGCGGCCGAGGTTCGCTTTGCCGGCCTCGCGCCAGGATTGACTGGCGTTTACGTGATACAGGCAGTGGTTCCGGCGGACCTGACGGCGGGTTCCGCCATTCCGCTCACCGTCGCCACGGACGGCACTACCAGCGCTCTTGTGACGATCGCGATTCGATAATCCGCTCGCGCGTCCAGACGCCTGTTATCATCGCAGGGTGGAGGCCAGAATCCGGGACCGCCTGTTCATCGCGCTCGCCTCGTTGGCCTTGCTCGGAGTCGCCGCTACCGGCTTCTATTTCTGGCGGCTGAAGGCCGCTCCGCCGAAGGCGGAAGTGCCCGTGGCGCCCGCCGTGGAGCAGCCGGTGCTCAACGAAGTCTCGTTCACCGGAACGATTCAAGCACGCAACGTGATTCCGATGGCGCCTCCCATCGACGGCACGCTCGAAGCCCTGGATGTCGCCGAGGGGGACGATGTGTTCGAGGGACAGCCCCTCGCGCGCATCAAGAACGAAGGACTCCAGGCTGCGTTCGACCAGGCGGCGCAAGAGCTCGAGCAGATCGAAAGCCGCATCCACAATCTCGAAAGCGCGCTGATCAACGCGCGCCTCGAGGCTTCCCGCGCGCTCGCGGACGCGCAACGGTCGCAGGCAGACTTCGATCGCATCGAAAAGCTCGCCACCCGCCAGCAACTGCTCTACCGGGAGGGCGCCACCGCCCGGCTCACCTACGAGAAGGCACAGAAGGATCTCGAACTCGCGACCTCCGAACGGAACTCGTTGCGCGAGGCGGCGCGGCAAGGCGAGGAACGCGTTCAGTTCCTGCTGCGCGACATCGATAGCGCGAAGAAGACGGTGGACGAGCGCCAGAAGAATCTCGAGGCCGCGAAGGCCGATCTGCAGTCCGCCGAGGTCCTTTCTCCCGTCGACGGCCTGCTCCTCTCCGCCAAGCCCAAAGTGGGAGAGCACGTCGACGTCAACATGAAGGACATGTTCGTCATCGCCGTGGCGCCCGAGGAACTCGAGGTCCCGATCGAGCCCGAGCCGAAGATCGCGGAGAAGATCAAGGACGGCGCGCCCGCGCTGATCCAGATTCCGGAACTCTCGCAAGACGGCATCGAAGGCGAGGTGCGCCGCGACGAAGATGGCAAGTTCCACGTCGAGTTCGAAGCGGGCGACGCCACCATCAAACCCGGCCTCAACGCCATCGTGAAGATCCGTCTCGAGTGAGCCCGCGCGGTATCATGGGCTTTTATGCAGTTTCTTGCCAATAGCCTCCTCGAACTGATCACCCAAACCTCCTCGAACCTTCCTCCCGATGTCCGCGCCGCGATGGGAGTTGCCGCCTCAGGCGAACAACCCGGAACCCAGGCCAGCCAGGCGCTGAGCGTGATTTCGACCAACATCGACATGGCGCAATCGGAAGAGAGCCCGATCTGCCAGGACACCGGAATGCCGACGTTCATCGTGCATACGCCGGTGGGTGTGAACCAATTGGTCCTGAAGAAAGCGATCAAGGAGGCCGTGGCCGAAGCCACCAAACGCGGCAAACTGCGCCCGAATTCGGTTGATTCGATCACTGGCAAGAACAGCGGCAACAACCTCGGCGAAGAGACGCCGGTGATCCACTTCGAACAGTGGGAGCAGGACGAGATCGACATTCGCCTGGTGCTCAAGGGCGGCGGCTGCGAGAACAAGAACATCCAGTATTCACTACCGTGCACGCTCGAGCATCTGGGGCGCGCGGACCGCAATCTCGAAGGTGTCCGCAAGTGCATCCTTCACGCCGTCTGGCAGGCACAGGGACAGGGCTGCGCTCCCGGCGCGCTCGGCGTCTGCATCGGCAGTGATCGCGCGCATGGCTACATGCTCGCCAAGCTCCAACTGCTGCGCACACTCGACGACACCAATCCCGACGAACGGCTGGCGAAGCTCGAAGCGGAGATCATGGACGAGGCGAACCGGCTGGGCGTGGGTCCGATGGGATTCGGCGGCAAGACGTCGCTGATCGGCTGCAAGATCACGGCGGCGAACCGGCTGCCCGCTAGCTTCTTCGTCTCGGTGGCCTATGAATGTTGGGCGTTCCGCCGCCTCGGCGTGCGGCTGGATGCCTCGACTGGCGCGATCACCCAGTGGATCTATCGCGACCCTGCCCGGCCCGTGGAACGGATGGCGAAAGGCGAAGGCTTCCCGCTGACCGGCCGCGAGGTGATCCTCACTCCGCCGCTGACCGAAGAGCAGATGCGTTCGTTGAAGGTGGGCGACGTGGTGATCATCAACGGCGAGATGTTCACCGGCCGCGACGAGATCCACAAGCACCTGATGAAGAATCAGCCACCGGTCGACATGCGCGGAAGCGTGTTGTATCACTGCGGCCCGGTGATGTTGCGGCAGGGCGACGGCTGGGTGATGAAGGCCGGCGGACCGACCACCAGCATCCGCGAGGAACCCTATCAGCACTACGTCATCGGAGAGTACGGCGTCCGTGCGGTGATCGGCAAAGGCGGAATGGGCGCGAAAACCCTCGCGGCTCTGAAGGAACACGGCGCGGTTTATCTGAACGGAATCGGCGGCGCGGCGCAGTTCTACGCCCGGACCGTCGAACAGGTCCTCGGCGTTCACCTGCTCGAGGAGTACGGCATTCCGGAGGCAATGTGGCACCTGCGCGTGAAGGGCTTCATGGCGATCGTGACCATGGACGCTCACGGCAACAGCCTCCACCAGATCGTGGAGGATCAGACGGCTGCGGAGCTCGAAAAACTGCAAGCTGTGTGAGGGTTTGCTAAACTGAAGGAGTTCGTGGCCAGGTAGCTCAGTTGGTAGAGCAGCGGACTGAAAATCCGCGTGTCGGGGGTTCAACTCCCTCCCTGGCCACCACGTTTTTGAGGAGTGCCGCGACGGCGGGCCCTGTCCAGGACCGTAACCCCTTCCAGCAATTACCCGCCAAGAGCGCCTCGCGGTGCCTGGGTTGGCCAATTCCATCGCGAAGTGGATCCATCGACCGCCGGAAAGCACGCCAACGTTCCACGGACCCGATACAGACTCGTCGAATTGCCACAGCCCTCTCGGTCTGCTTGGAGAGTTCCGCCAGCAGACGCCCTGATTGCGTTGTAGGTAGACGCGGTGAAGTGAAACCACCCGTACAGCCGCGTTTACGCGATCCCGCCCTCCAGGATCGACATCCCCGACTTCCGTTCTAATGATCCGCTCCAGCTTCCACCCGGACTCAGCCAGGATCCGCCTGAACCCCTCTTCGTCCCGTTCCCGCCCGCCCAGCAGGACCATCATCTCGAGATCCATCAGCTTCGCGGAAAGCGAGGACTCGCCCTTCACGATCACTTGCTCGACGATCAGCAGCTTCCCGCCCGGCGCGATCGCCGCCCGGCAGTTGCGCAGAATCCGGACGCAATCCTCATCGCTCCAGTCATGCACGATCCTCTTCAGCACGAGCGCGTTCGCGCCCGCCAGAACCGCCTCGAAGATGTCGCCGGACTCCATCCGCGCCCGCCCGCCGAAACTCTCGAGCAGGCCCCGTGCCTTCGCTTCCGCGATGACCGCGGGCTGATCGAAGAGCACGCCCCCTATGTGAGGATGGCGCTCGAGAATCCGCGCCAGTAAGAGCCCGTGGCCGCCACCGGCATCGCACATGGTGTCGAACCGGCCGAAATCGAACGCGTCCACAACCGACGGACCCTCGATGCTCGAGAAGTCCGTCATCCCTTGAAAGAACGTGGCGGCGGGTGCCGGATTCCGGGCAAGGTACTCGAAGAAGGGATCCCGTGGGCAAGGTCGATTCCCGGACGCCCGGTGCGGACCGTTTCGAGCAGCTTCTCCCAGGCGCGCGTGTTCCATTCATCGGAGAAGAAGGCGGCGATGGCGTTCATGTTCGGGTCTGGGCCGGGCCGAAGAATCGGTGTTAGGCTATTGGCGTGAAACCGTCCATCGGCGTCCTCATCGAGCACTCCGAGTGCAGCCGCTGTCCGGAGTAGCCGGTACAGGCAACCCGGGCCGGAACCGGTGGACACGGCCAGTTCTGCGGCCGTTCGCGGACCCGCATCCAGCGCCGCCGCGATGCCGAGCTTCGCGGTGGCGCTCACCACGTGTGAGATCCAAAGCCCCTGCAGCAGACCGAACGCGGTGGAGAAGGCGGATTGGGTCGCAGTCATGCCCTGGATACGAGAGCGGCGCGGCATCGGATTTGCAATAATGGCACCGGACTAACCACCGTGGAAGTCAAGAGCCTCGAACTCAACAAGAATCACACTTGGCGCGCCAGGCCCGGTTACAAAATCTGCGTGCTCGATCGCGGCGCGGTTCGCTTCGATTTCCCTGCCCACTGGGTCGCCGAACCCAAGGACGATTCGATGATGCTCCATGATCGCAAGCCATCGGACGAAAGCTGCGACCTCGGCGTATTCGTGTTCCACTTCTCGGCCGAGGAACTCGAAGGCTACGACGTCAAGGCGCTGCTCGAACGCGTGTCGACCGAACCGGACCGCCCGGCGGAGACCCAGTCGGAGGTCCGCGAGATCGATCGCGGCGACACGCGCATCTACTGGCTCGAGCAGACCTACACGCACAAGGAACACAATCGCCCGGCCAAGTTCCGCGCCGCGATCGCGCATGGCCCGGTCATGGCGCTGATCACCATGAACTATTGGGCTAATCGCGCGCACGCGCTCGAGCGTGTGTGGAACGAAGTGATCCGTACCCTTGTGCTCGGCGTCTGGGTCGAGGATCCGAAGGCCGGCCCTCGCGTCCAGTAGCGGCGATCAGAACGTCGCCACTGGATTCAGCGGAGAGCCCGTGCCGCCCGGAACTGGAATCGGCGCGGCGGTGATCAGAAACTCCCATCGCTTCCGCGCGGCCGCGGCGGCGGCCACCGCTTCAAGATCGCAGTTGTCGAACATCGGGACGCCCATCGCCGTGAGGACCAGCGCGTGGATCGGGTAGGCGACTCCCGCCACGGGCGACGGCATCAACTCGGCATGCACATCGCTGCCGAGCACCGCGACGTCGCGGAGCTTCAGCCAGCGCGCGCATGAGGCGTGCAATCCGCCGGAAGCGCGATCCGCGTCCCAGAGCCCCTTCTCCGCGACCCGCGCCCAGCGACCCGTGCGCACGAATACGATATCGCCCGATCGGATTCGCAGATTCGCGAAGTTCTCCCAGGCGTCGAGATCTTCCGGAAAGATCGGGGTTCCCGGCTCGAGGTACTTGACGCCCCTCAGCAACGGAATATCGATTAGGACGCCCCGCGAGAAGAATCCGGTTTTGTATGCGTGCACATCGAGTTTGCGCGAACCCGAGGCGCTGACCTCCGTGCGAGCATAGCCGTTGTAGAGCTTCGGACCGTGCAGCATGTGAGCCATGGTGTCGAGATGGGTGAGCAGCGCGCCGTGAAAGCGGAAAGTGTAGGAATCGGTGGCGAACATCGCCCGCGGATCTTCGCCATGCGAGATCATCCGGTGTTCGGCCGGAGGTCCAGCCGCATCCCGCGATAGCGAGACCGACACCCCGTCCCTCACGAGCGCGGCGGCTGTGCGGCGAACGCCGGGAGTGATCAGGTTGGCCGCGCCCAGTTGATCGTTCGCGCCCCAGCGGCCCCAGTTGGAGAGTTCGCTCATCCACCGGTCGAATTCGGCGCGGCTGACCGGCCGCGCGTTCTGGGCTAGGGCACCGGCGGCCATGAGCAGCAGGGAAAGAGTGAAACGCACGGGCTTTATTCTAGCCACTCCTCGACCAAGGCATCGTCCTCGACGGCCTTGACCGCGCCGATTGCCAGCCAGCGTTTGCGGGCTCTCGCTGCTACCATAGCGGGTTCATGAACCGCCGAGTCTTCTTCCAATCGCTCTTCGCCGCCGCTGGCGCCGCGACCGTCGCCGATCGGGCCGATGCCGCCGGACTCCCCAAAACCAAAATCACGAGAATCCGTTATTACAAGACTCCCACCGACGCCGCCGGCCGCCCCAATACACGCCAGCCGCTGTTCAACCAGAGCACGAACGTCGTCCTCGTCGAAACGGACTCGGGTCTCATCGGCGTCGGCGAAGGCGGCTCGGGCGACACAATGGAGCAGTGCGCGAGCCTCCTCATCGGCGAGGACCCGTTCCGCACCGACCGCTTGTGGCAGTCGATGTATCGCGCCTACTTCTATCCCGCCGGCCGCGAAAAAGCCCACGCGCTCGGCGCGCTCGATGTCGCCCTCTGGGATCTGAAAGGCAAGGCGCTCGGCGTTCCCGTCTATCAACTGCTCGGTGGACAATCGCGCGACTACGTCGAATGCTACTCGACTGGATTCCCCGCTCAGGGCACGCCCAAGGAAGTGGCCCGCGCCTGTGTCGACGCGGGCTTCCGAGCATATCGGATCTCGACAGATCGGCGTGGACCGGTCGTCGATCGCTTCGAAAACGTCAATCGCGTTTTCGAGCTTTGCAAACAGGTCCGCGAGGGCGTGGGCAAGGATGGCTCCTGGTGCATCGACTTCCACACCGAACTCGACATGCCCGACGCGGTAAACCTCGCCAACATGATCGAGCCGCTGAAGCCCTACTTCGTCGAGGATCTGGTTCGCAGCGAGAACCCGGGCATCTACCGCACGCTCCGCCATCAGGTGAAGGTGCCGATCGCGGTGGGCGAACAGTTCGGACCCAAATGGGACTGGAATGAACTGATCGAGAATCATCTCACCGACTATGCCCGCGCCACCATTCCGAACGTCGGCGGCATCACCGAATTCCAGAAGATCGCCGCGATGTGCGAAACACACTACGTGGGTCTGGTGCCACATTTCACCGGCCCGATCTCGGAGGCTGCGATGGTCCACTGCTGCGCCGTCTTCTCCGGACCCGCGCTGATGGAGATGGTGATGGGCGGAACGCGTCCGTGGCCGTATCTGAAGTCGAGCTACGACCTGAAAAACGGCAAGCTTTGGCCGAACGACCGCCCCGGGCTCGGTGTCGAAGTCGACACATCGAAACTCCAGTTGATCGGCGATTACAAGGATCACTACGTACTGACGCCGATGTTGCGGCGCCCGGACGGCTCCTACACCAACTGGTAGATTCGCTCAAACCGTGTCGCCCCGGTCCGATGAGATAGGCGTGACCGGTGCATTTCCGTGTCGATTCCTGATGGCGTTGCCCACGGTGGTGGCGGCGCTGGCCGAGCCACGGATTCTCGACCGGCCGGTGCAGTTGCACGGCTTCTTTTCCCAGGGCTTCATGCTCAGTGACGGCAACAATTACCTGGGTACCCAGACTGGCCAGGGGACCTTTTCCCCGACCGATGCCGGACTGAACGGATCGGTACGGATCACGGACAGGCTGCGCGCCGGAGCGCAACTGTATTCGCGCAAGGTTGGCAACCTCGGGCATGGCCATGTCAAGCTCGACTGGGGCTTTGCGGACTACCGCTTTCATGACTCGTTCGGCATTCGCGCGGGTAAGGTCAAGACCGTCTTCGGCCTTTACAACGACACACAGGACATGGAGTTTCTCCATACGTGGGCCCTGCTGCCGCAGTCCCTGTATCCGCTCGATCTCCGGGGGCTCAGCGTCGCCCACACTGGTGTCAACTTTTATGGAACCGTACCCGCGCGGCGGGCCGGGAGTTTCGCCTATACGGTTTTCAGCGGACGTTCTCCCCGCGACCTCGACGGCGGCCGTGTCTACGGCATCGAAAGCGCGGGACTGCGCGTAACCCGCGCCACGGGCACCTTGGCCGGAGCGGATGTCAAGTGGACGACACCGATCTCAGGCCTGCTGCTAGGCGCGGCGAGAATGAGCGCGCCGAATCACTTCTTCGGCGACAACGAACGCTTCGGCGGATCATTCGAGATCCACTCCGGTTCCGTGAAGAACACCACTCTCTCCGCGCAGTATCAAAGGGGCGGCCTGCGGCTCGACTTTGAGCGCAGCCGGGTGGTCAGCTACAGCAAGGCCGTCAACCCGTTCGGAAGCTTTGGTCCGGCTGTCGTTCCCCTCCCCTACGACAGCCGCGCGTGGTACGGCGCGGCCGCCTATCGTTTCAACAAGTGGTTCGAAGCTGGAAGCTATCACTCGCGATATTCGCCGAACGCGAATCGCCCCTCGCCGGGAGGCGCCAGCAGGCCCGAGGAGTTGCACGTCCACGATCATGCGGTAGCCTCGCGGTTCGACTTCCGGGATCATTGGGATCTGAAAGTCGAGGGTCACCACATGGACGGATACGGCGAACCCGGAACCACGCGAGGATTCTATCCTCGAGACAACCCGCGCGGACTGAAACCCAAGACGCTCCTGCTCGTCATCCGGTTGGGGTTCTACTGGTAGGCCGCGATGAACGCTATTCGACTTCTCTTGCCGGTGCTGCTCGCCGGTCTTGCTGCCGCGGGATCGGAAGGCATCAAGATCGTCGCCAACCCCTCCGTCGGCCTGTCGGTGATCTCGGGCCATGACCTTCGCGCCATCTTCCTCGGCGACACTACTTCGGTGGGGGGACGGCCGGTCCATCCAGTGCTCAATCGCGACCATGACAATCTGAGCCGATTCGCCTCCCATTACCTCGGGAAATCGAAAACGGCCCTCGAGACCTACTACCGGAGCTTGGTTTTCACGGGCCGATGGTCAATGCCCCTGTCGCTGGCAGGCGACACCGAGGTAGTTGATTTCGTCGCGCGCACTCCGGGAGCCATCGGATTCATCCGCGAGTCTTCGCCCGCTGGCCCCCTCGTCACCATTCGCGTCGTCCCCGGCAACCGATGAAACATCTGAGCATCAAAGCGAAGATTTGGCTGAGCATCGCCATTTTCGTAGCCGGGTTCGTTCTGACGACGGCCTTGCTGCAAGTGCAGGGAGTCCACCGCGAGCGCGAACTAGAGCAATTGAGCCGCACCATGTTCCCGGCCGCCCAGTCCACCCAACGCGCCGTCGCTGCCTTTCAGGCCTCGGTCCGGGCGTTCAACGACGCCGTATTGATGCAGGACGAAGCGGCGCTCGGCCGCGGGATCGAGGAAGCACGCCGTGCCGAGCGCGAACTCGAAAGCACCGCGAGTTTCAATCAGGACAAGGTCAAGAGGCGCGAACGGACGTCGCGGGCCCTCAGCGGCCTGGCCGGGTTCACCCGCTCGGCGGAAGCAATCTACGGACCCGTTGTTCGCGGCGGACGCGAAATTTCGCCAGCCACCCAAGAGCAGATGCGGATCCTGGCTCGCGACACGGAACGTCTGTCGGCCGATCTGATCGCGCTCGAACGGCTCTCGTCAGATGCGCTTCGCCGGAGGCTCGCTCTCGCGGCGGATGACTCCCGCCGCGAGAGGCTGTTCGCGCTCGCCCTTCTTGCCGTTACACTCGTGGCCGCCTCTTTCGCCGTCAATGCGACGATTCACCGGTCGGTGACCGGCCCGATTCTCCGCATCAATGCCGAACTCGTCGAGGCCACCAAGCGCGCGGAGGAAGCCAATCGGGCCAAGAGCGAATTCCTCGCCAACATGAGCCATGAGATTCGCACGCCGATGAACGGAGTCCTCGGCATGACCGATCTCGCCCTCTCGACCGAGTTGACAAGCGAACAGCGCTACTACCTCACGACGGCCCGGTCATCGGGAGAGGCAATGCTGCTCCTCATCGGTGACATTCTCGATTTTTCCAAAATCGAGGCAGGCAAGCTGCAACTCGATCCTGTCGAGTTCTCGCTGGCGGAATTGCTTTCCGGGTGCCTCAAGCCCCTTGCGGTCAGGGCTCGCGCAAAGGACGTCGAACTCGTTCATGAGATCGAACCCGGCACTCCGGACCGGTTCATCGGAGACGCTGGTAGGCTTCGCCAGATCATCGTCAACCTGGCCGGCAACGCGGTCAAGTTCACCGACGATGGCGAGATCGTGATTCGCGTCCGCCCCAGCGGCCCCGGGCGGATCTACTTTGAAGTGCGCGACACCGGAATCGGAATCGCGCCAGACCATCAGAAAGCGATATTCGAGGCTTTCACGCAGGCCGACGGCTCCACCACGCGCAAGTATGGCGGCACCGGGCTCGGGCTCGCCATCTCCAAGCAACTTGCCGGCCTGATGGGTGGAGCCATCGGAGTGGAGAGCGAGCCCGGCACGGGCAGCACCTTCTACTTCAGCGCGTGCCTCGGCGCCGCGCCCGCGCCAGGCCCGGAACCGGCTCGCTCCTGGCAAGGAAGGCGGATTCTGCTGATAGCCGGTAACGCTACGGCGCGCGGAGTTCTCGAACGCTCACTCGCTCGAATGGGGCTCGAGACTTCCGCGCCCGCCGATCCCGCCTCCGTGGTTCCGCTGCTCTCCGAAGCTCAGGCGGCTGGCCGCCCATTTGACTTCCTTCTGGTGGACGCCGATTTGCCGGGCGGCGCGGGCTTGGTGCTGTGCGAGCAGGTGAGGTCGCGTTGGGATGCACATGCGCTGCCGATTCTGCTGGCGGGTGGAAACGCTCCGCCCGAGTGGCGCGAGCGGTTCGCCACCGGACCCAGTTTGGCAAAGCCGCTCGGACCGGAAGAGATCGCCGCCCGTCTCGAACTCGAATTGTCACCCCCGCCTCCCAGCCAGCCAGTGGCCCCGCGGGCCGAAGAGTGTCGTCACCGTTTGCGCATTCTGCTCGCCGAAGACAACAAGGTGAACCAAGCGGTCGGTTCGGCCCTGCTCAGGAAAGCCGGCCATGCCGTGGCCCTGGCGCCCGACGGAGCAACGGCCGTGGACTTGAGCGCCCGCGAGTCCTTCGACGCCATCCTGATGGACATTCAAATGCCCGTCATGGGAGGCTTCGAAGCGACTGCCTGTATCCGCGAGCGCGAGAAGCGGTCCGGCCAGCATACTCCCATCATCGCCCTCACCGCACACGCGCTGGCCGGCGACAAGGAGAGATGCCTGGAAGCCGGAATGGATGCTTACCTGAGCAAGCCGCTGGTCTGGGCCGACCTCGCGGCGCTTCTCGAATCGGTTTGTGAGGTCAACTTCCGCAGCACGAATGAACCTTCAATGGGTCCGCCTTCTTCGGCTCCGATGGAGGAACATCGTTTGCGGGATTCTGCTTGAAGAATCCGTTCGGCTTCAACAGGAATCCGATGTAGGCCGTGGGCATCACCGGATAATCCTCCGGCCTCGGAATGTGCGTGTGCCCGAACGTGTACCAGAACACGACGTCCGTTCCCGCGATCGCGCGATCCGCCTCCGTCCATTCGGTCAAGCCGGCACCACCGCCGCTTTGGTTGGGAAAGTCACCCGCCGCGTACTTCTCTTCTTCGCGATACGGCGTCACCCACACGTGATGGTTCACGAAGCCCGCTCGTTTACGCCACCACGCATTCGGTGAAGCCAGCGGAAACGAATTGTCTCCCGGCATGAATTTGTACCCAACCGGATCGCCCAGCGCGTTGGTCACGGCCGGATTCACGATCTTCCACGTGCGCGCCGTCTCGAGATTCAAGTGAGCGCGCGCCTGCTTCTCGCTTTGCAGCGGGATCGCCTTCGCTCGGAACGCATTCTCGTACGGGTTGTCCTCATCCAGCGGATCGGCCACCACGTCCACCTGCTGCACCGTGTTTGCTACGCCGTCGAGGTCGAAGTCTAGCCGGACATTGAAGAAGTGCTGGTGATTCGGCGCATAGAGTTGCGGCGCGATCATCGTGCCCCACACTGGCTTTTCTCCCGGACGCGCCGCGCCCAGCGACAGGATGCCCGTCAGCTTGATCTCGCACTGGATGTTACCGTCCTGATAGAAGTACCAGAAGAATCCGTACTCGTAGTTCTCCACCGTCGAAATGGAGGAGACCACGAGCCGCCGCGAACGCCGCACTTCCGGCGACTCCGGCAGCCGCCGGTCGGTGTGCTTCCACAGGATTCCGAAATCCTCTTCGTGAATGCAGATCGCGTTGGGAATCGTCAGCGCGCCGCCCCGGCTGTCGCATAGGTGCGCATCGAGATACTGAATGTGCCCCAGACAATCGCAACCCAGCCGCAGACTGTTCGCGCACATCCCCATCCCGTACTCGCCCACGTCGAACGCATTCTTCCTCGCCTGCGTGGGATTCGGATCACCGTAGGGCACCACCATCTCGGTCAGCGACGCGCGATAGAGAATCGAGCGGTCGCGGCCCTGATCGGCATATCGCACGTGATGCAGCGTCAGTCCCTCGCGCGCGTTGAACCCGATGACGAACTTCCAATTCTGCCAATGCATCTCGCGCCCCTCGAGGCGGAAACTCGGCCCCTCGGGCTGAGTGATCGAAAGCGGCTTGATGTCGCTGCGCTGGTTCGGAACGCGCGCCGCGGCGTAGTTGCCGGACTCCGGCGGAAGCGGCCACGCGCCGTACTCCTCCACCCGGATCACCTGCATCAGGTTCAGATCCACCACCGGCCGGATTCCTTCGATCGGGCGTGCATAGCCGTTATCGGCTGAGTCGCTGCGCAGGAAACACAACGGCCGCGCCAGCCGCCGTGTCCGGTCTTCCTCTGACCCGTAGTTGCCAGCGCTCCAGATGTCGGCCATCACCAGTGCCGTATCCTCGATGCCGTAATGACGCTTCAACGCATCGCGGAACTCCGGACTCGAAAGCACCGCCTGCTCACACTCGGCCTGCTCGTCCACCGACATAGTCGGCTGAGATCCGGCCGGCGCGGCCGTGACGCTGACTACGTTCCCGGCCGTCAGATCGAGAACCGCGTCATAGGCGGTGTTCGATCCGTTGTCGAACAGCACCGCCGCTGCCGATCGGGCAGGCGCTTCCGATCCGGACCAGGCATGAACCAGATCTTTCGCCGGCTCCTTCAGCATGATGCTGATGATGCGCGTGGTGGGGTTGAAACTCGGGATCGCCCGGATCAGGCGGACAGCTTCGGCCACTTCCGCGGCGGACAAAGGTTCGAGGGGGTGAATCGGCATGCGGGCATCCTTGGTGCGGGTATCGCCCGGACGTGGGGATGCGGCGGCGTGGCCTGATCTGAATCATACCGCGCCGGGAGCCCCGGAATCACCGAGCCGGAGATCGCAGCCGCCGGTGGCGGGCGGCCATAACCAGCACCGAAGCCGCGAGTCAGAACGCGGCCCATGCCGCGGGCTCGGGCGTGGCCGTCAGGATGCGGAAGTTGTCGAAGCCGTTATTGGTTATTCTGCAATCGAGCTCCATCCGCCGCTCACCTTCTCGACCGAAAAGCGTCGTCGTGGCCGACGGTCTTCGCCGCCGGATAACCGCTCCGCCAGGCCGGCCGAAGTCCGCATTGGTCGTGGTCAGCTTGTTCTCCGTCAATGGACCGTTCCGTGTGATCACCCCGAGAATCGGAAGCCGGATCACGATGCTTCCGGTGTAGGACGGGTTGCTGAGCACGTTCAAGTTGTTCCGGTTGGAGTAGAAGTAGTAGCTGTCCACCGCGGTCCCGGCGTCCACTCGCCGCAGCAGCGGGGCGAAAGAGGCTTTGGGCAGCAGCGCGCCACCCGGAAGCTGCGCGTAGGGCACCACCCAGCGCTTCTGAATCTTTCAGCCAATCCACGAGCACGCCGCCCATGGGAGTGCCCCCGTAGGACAAGTCCGGAACCAGAAGCCGGCGCTCGAACCAGATGCGCGGCTGGTTGGCGGAAATACTGGCAAGGTCCGCTGGCGGATTGGCGAGAGTGAAAGTTCCATCCGCGCCACTCCATCCGTTGCCCGAGATCCGGACCGTCGGCTCGATTCCCGCCGTGACGGTGGCCACCAGAACGGGCATTGCTGCCGTCAGAACGGCGCGAAAACCAATCGTTTCATCCCGTGTCCCCCTCGGCGGATCTCGCCATCCGCACTGGGCGCAACGGTCAAACATCAGGACGCCACCGCGCCGGGCCTAACGTTTGGTGATCTGCTTGGCCGCCGCCATCTGCGCCAACTCGTCGCAGCGGTTGTTCTCGTCGTCGCTCGCGTGGCCCTTGGTCCACGTCCAATGAGTGTCGTGGCGTTCCACAAGATCGTCCAACTGGACCCACAGTTCCTGGTTCTTCACCGGACTCCCGTCCTTGGTCAGCCAGCCCTTCCGCTTCCAGCCCGAGATCCACTGCGTGATTCCGTTCTTCAGATACTCGGAATCGGTGACGATCGTCACCTCGCACCGCTCCTTCAGCGCCTTCAATCCCTCGATCGCCGCCTGGATTTCCATGCGGTTGTTCGTGGTCTGCGCCGCGTGGCCGTACATCTCCTTGGAGTGCTGCCCGAACTTCAGAATGCACGCCCAGCCGCCCGGGCCGGGATTTCCCTTGCACGATCCGTCCGTGATCAGGCGGACCTTTTTCATTTCGCTCAAGCCGCTGTCTCCGCCAATTCGTGATGAAAGAAGCTGTCCACCAGATCCTGAATTTCCACCGCTTCCTTGGCGTGGTAGATCAACTGCCGCAGCTTCGATCCATCGCGCACACCGTGCGTGAAGTAGGTGGCGAATTGCTTCATCTTGCCCACCGCTTCGGGGTCATCCCGGTCCGCGAGCATTCCATAGTAGGTCTTCATCAGTTCATAGCGATCCTGCTCGGAGGGGGTTCGATAACTTCCGGTGGCGACATAGTCCGCGATCTCGCGGAAGATCCATGGATTCGACGATGCCGTCCGGCCGATCATCACCGCGTCGCAGCCCGTCTCAGCTACCATGCGGACGGCGTCTTGCGGCGTCACGATGTCGCCGTTACCGATCACCGGAATCTTCACCGCCGCCTTTACTTCGGCGATCCGCGTCCAATCGGCGCGGCCCGAGTAGCCCTGTTCCCGCGTGCGCGGATGCAGCGCGATCGCCTGCAAGCCGCAATCCTCGGCGAGATTCGCCATCCGGACATGCACCAGTTCGTGATCGTTCCAGCCGGCACGGAACTTCATCGTGAGCGGAATCGTGATCGCCGCGCGGACCTTCCGCAGCAGTTCCTCGACGAGCGGAAGATTCCGCAGCATCCCCGATCCGCCATTGCACCGGACCACCTTCTTCACCGGACAGCCGAAGTTGATGTCCACGGCGTCATAGCCCAAGTCCTGGCAGACGCGCGCGGCATCGGCCATGATGTCGGGATCGGCGCCGAACAGCTGAGCCGTGATCGGGTGCTCTTCCGGGTCGAAGTAGAGGTACCGCATCAGCTTGGCCGTGTTCGACCGCTGCGCGTTCGCCACCACGCCATGGGAGCTGGTGAACTCGGTCATGAGCAGCCCGCAACCGCCCTGATCGCGGATCAGCCGCCGGAAAACCGTGTCGGTGACGCCCGCCATCGGCGCGAGCACCGTCGCGGGCCGAATCGGCACCGGTCCGATGTGGAACTCGCGCGGAAATTGCGTCACACTTCCATTTTAGAGAAACTCTCTCCCTTGCGCGCGCGTTAAACAGGTTGAGAGGACTTCATCATGAAACAGACAGTCGCCGCGTTTGCCACGGGTGCGCTCGTCGCCTCGGCGATCGCGATCGTGATGAATCGAAGGCCGGAACCCGCGCCAGTTCCCGCCGCCCCGGCACCGGTGGCACAGATCGCACAAGTGGTTGCGCCTTCGGATCCGAAGCCCGCACCGGTTGCCGAGCCAGCCGCTCCCCCTCCCCCCGTCGCCGAAGCCGTCGAACCGGCTCGTAAGCCTGCGACCAAGGTAAAGGCGAAGTCGAAGCCCGAGCGTCCGGTCGAAATCGCTCGTGCTGAGCCGGTGCGAGTGGAGCCG
>CADECY010000021.1:0-32086 GCA_902825945.1 uncultured Acidobacteriota bacterium | reverse complement strand
GAGCCGGTGCGAGTGGAGCCGCCGCGAGTCGAAGCACCCGCGCCGAGGCCGGAACCGGTGAGCGCTCCCACTCCCGCGCGGCCTCCGGCGCCCACGATCTCGAACAGTGAACCGGCTCCCAAGCCCGCGGAACCGGTCCGCCCGCCTGTCGTGCTGAGTCCTCCGCCCGGCACGGCCACCGAACCGGCCACAAAGCCCCTCCGTCTGGCGAAGACGCTCACGATTCCAGAAGGAACGCTGATTCCGGTGCGGATGCTCGAGCGCGTCTCCTCCGACATCCATGCCTCGGGTGACACGTTCTCCGCGTCGCTCTCGGAACCGCTGGTCGTCGACGGGTTCGCGATCGCCGAGAAGAACGCACGCGTCGAGGGCCGCGTGGTCCAGGCCGAAAAGGGCGGACGCGTGAAGGGTACGTCGTTCCTCTCGGTCGAACTCACGCACTTGAGCACGGCCGACGGGCAGAAGGTCGCGATCCATACCCAGACGTTCGAACGGAAAGCCGATCAGAATTCCAAGACCGAGGATGCGAAGAAGGTCGGCGTTGGCGCCGCGATCGGCGCAGCCATCGGCGCGATCGCCGGAGGCGGTAAAGGCGCGGTGATCGGAGCTGGTGCTGGTGGCGCCGCGGGAGGCGGCGTGGTTGTCGCCGGACGCGGCAAGCCCGCGGATCTTCCTGTCGAGACTCGGATCAACTTCAAGCTCACGCAGGCCGTGACGCTGACCGAAAAGCTGTCCAAATCGAACTGACCAAGCCCGGCCGCTACAGGATTCCGCCGCCCAGCAGCAAACGGAAGAACCCGAGAAGCACCGCGCTTCCGCAAAGCACGACGCCAATCACCGGCATCGCCTTTTGTCCTGGCTTCGCTTGGCTGAGCGCGATGATGCTGACCACCAGTCCGGCCAGCGAGAACGGAATATTCAGCCAGTTCAGGCTCCCGAGGCATGGGATGAACCCGATGAACATCCCAATCGCGGCCAACGCTCCCCAAACAACGGACAGTATCTGCATCCTATGACCTCCCTCGAATCACGGTAAACACCGCAAAAGCCGCTGCCGCCAGCGCATTGCACCAATCAGCCGCGTAGAGCGGCGGGCCCAGCGAGTGGTACGCCCGCGCGGACTCGACCTCGCCCCGGCTCATCGCATAGAAAGCCCGTGTCAATCCGCATGCCGCGCAAGGTCTCGCCTCGCGCACTACCCGCTCGCAACGCGGAACTGTTCGCTCGATCCAACTCGCCGGAACGGTGGCCGGAATCGCGAGCAGCAATCCGCCGCCCACGCTCAGAGCGAGCCACAGGTAGATCGCGGCAGCCAGCCAGGGCCGAGAGTACCAGCGGGTCCACAGTTTCGCATCCATTGAGACAAGTAACCTGCTACTGTACACGATCCGCGAAGGCCGAGATTCTCCTTGACAGATTAGGAGAGTGGCGCTACTATCCTAATTGAATTAGGAAAGACCGCCATGCCCTCTTCCATCCTCCCCGGAACCCTCGATCTCCTCATCCTCAAGGCGGTCTCGCTCGGACCGCAGCACGGCTACGGCGTCCTGTTGCGAATCGAACAGATGTCCGGCGGCAACCTGCTGATCGAACAAGGCGCGCTCTATCCGGCGCTCTACCGGCTCGAGACACAAGGGCTCATCGCCTCGGAGTGGGGTGTGTCGGAGAACAACCGGCGGGCCAAGTTCTATACGCTGACGAAATCCGGAACGAAACGGCTCGGCGCTGAACTGCGGCAATGGAACGATCTGGTGAGCGCGATGACACAGGCGCTGGGGGCACAGGCATGAAGCTCCGCAATCTGTTCCCCGGACGTTCGGCCGTCGAGCGCGACATGGCTGACGAGATGGAGTTCCATCGGGAGGCCCGCGCGCGCGATCTCGAACGGCAAGGCATGCCGCCCGCGGAGGCCGCTCGCGCCGCGCGCCTCGAGTTCGGCAGCACCGAGGCGTATCGCGAAGAGTGCCGCGCCGCGCTCGGATACCGCATTTGGGACGAGCTCGCCGCCGATGTCCGCTACGCGTTTCGCGCCATCCGCCACCACCCAGGATTTCACGCCGCCGCGGTGTTGATCCTCACGCTCGCGATCGGCGTCAACACCGCGTTCTTCACGCTCTACTCGAACTACTTCCTGAAGCCGTTCGCGGTCCGCGGCGCCGATCGGCTCTACTCGCTCGAGGCCCGCGACGCGAGTGGCGGCTCCCGCGAAAGCTTCACGGCCGCCGAGCTGGAAGCGCTGCGCGAGTCCGCGCGTAACGAGATGGAAGGGCTGTTCACATGGGACGCCATCACGGCGCTGATCCACGCACCGGCCCACCGGCAGAGCCTGGCTGCATCGGTCTCCGCGAACTACTTCCCATTGCTCGGCGGCACGCCACAACTCGGCCGGGTCTTCACCGCGAGCGAGGAGGGCGAGCCCGTCGCCGTACTGAGCCAGCAAGGAGCGAGGCGCATCTTCCCAGATACTCCGAATCCGCTCGGCCGGACATTGCGCATCCGCTCAACGGCGTTCACGGTGATCGGAGTGATGCCCACCCAGTTCATGGGCATCGAACCGGCCGTCGCGGACCTGTGGATCGGCGCCCGAATGCGGCACGCGCTGCACGGTTCGGATCAATCCGAATACCGCGGTGGAGTCTCTGGGCTAGTGGCTCCAGGCGTCTCGATAGAGCGTGCGGAAGCTGCGCTAACGGCGGCCGCCACGCGGTTCGACCGCTCGGGCGAACCGCCGGTGTTGCGGATCGGACTGGAGCAGCGTTCGTCGATGTTTTCCGGGGACACCGCAGCCACTCCCGTGGTTGTCCTGCTGTTCGCCGCCTTCTGGACGGTCCTGTTGATCGCATGCGCGAACCTCGCGAATCTCTACCTGACTCGCGCCGCATCGCGCACGCACGAGATCGCGATGCGCCTCTCGCTCGGTGCCTCTCGTTCGCGCATCATCCGGCAGTTGCTCACCGAGAGCACGGTCACCGCGCTGCTCGGCGCGGCCGGCGGATGTGCGTTGGCGGTCACGGCAGCCGAAAGCGGACAGGACTGGGCTGCATCGATCCTGGGCGCGCACGGCATCACGTTGCCGCCGATCGCCCATGACTGGCGCGTGTTCCTCTACGCCGGGGTGCTCGGGGCAGCGGCCGGCATGTTGTTCGGACTGATGCCGGCAATCGAGTTCACCACCCCGAGTCTCATCCAATCCGGCAAGCGCGATGCTTCGTCTTTCGCCGGACGGATCCGCCCGCGCCGCCTGCGAAACCTGCTGATCGGCGGACAAGTCGCCGCAAGCCTGGTCCTACTGCTGATCGGCGCGATCCTCATCCGGACAATCGAACGCATCGGTGCGGCCGATCCCGGCTACGATGCCGCGCGCATCTTCGACCTGCGCCTGGACAATCCGGCCCCCGCACTGCTGCGCGAGATCGAGCGGCTGCCCGGAGTCAGCGCCGTCGCGGCCGTCGAATGCGTGCCGCTTTATGGACCATGCCGCCAGTCGGGCGTAACCACAGGTGGCCACGCGCGACAGATGAGGCGCAACTCCGTCTCGCCCGAATACTTCCGCCTGCTGGGCCTCGTGGTCGAGGGCCGGGGGTTCACCTCGAGTGAAGCGGGTTCGCGCGCACGGTCCGCAGTCATCAGCCGCGCCACAGCCACTATCCTGTGGCCCGGCGCCTCGCCGATTGGCCGCACGTTCTCGCTGAAACACGGCGAAAACGCCGTTCCTGTCACATACGAAGTAACGGGAGTGGTGCCCGATGTCGTCAACTCGTTCCTGTTCGCGGGTAAGGACGCCTCCGCCATCTACCTTCCTGCGGCCGCCGGATCCCCTGGGATCGGCAACGCGATGGTACGGATCGGCGGGAGCACGCGGGAAACGGTGGAAGCGATTCGCCAGGTCTGCACTCGATCGCAAGGCTGCGACCCGATCAGCTTGGCGGAACTGTCAGCACTACAGCGGCTACCCTTCCGGATCGCGGGCGCGGTCTCGGGCGTTCTCGCCGGACTCGCGCTGCTGCTGACCGCGGCCGGACTCTACAGCGTCGCCAGCTACTCGGTCATTCAACGCCGACGTGAGATCGGCGTCCATCTCGCACTCGGCGCCTCGCCCGCACGGGTTGTGCGGCGGATACTCGGCGAAGCGCTGCGGTGCGTCGCCTGGGGCGTCGCGCTGGGGTTGCCCGTGTGCCTGGCGCTGGCGCGCATCGCGGCGAGCAACGTGCTTCAGATTCGAACCTTCGATCCGGCGGCCTACGTGGCCGTACCGCTGATCCTTGGCGCCGCCACGGCGCTGGCGTGCGCCTTGCCGGCTCGGCGCGCGGCTCGCGTCGATCCCGCCCGGGCATTGCGCGAGGAGTGAGCGCCCGCGGCGGCGCTAGACTGGACATCCATGCCGCACGACCCGATCACCGCTTTCCACGAGGGCTCCGCCGGAGACCATCGCGGCCGCATGCTCGAGGCGATCCAGGCGTGGGATGACGAGCAGCTCGAGCAGGTGCATGACTACATTCAGTGGCTGTTCCCGCTCATCGAACCGAGTCCTGTCAATCCGCTCGCGCCCACGATCACCACCTCGACGCGAGAGTCCTTCGCCAACCGCCCGGAACTCCGCGCGAGCCTACGCCTGTCGTTCCTGCGCATGTTGGCTTTCTACGGTCTCGAATGGCGAGCCGGCGAAGTGGTCAAGTCGGGGCGATTCACCGATGCGGCCTGGAACTGGCTCTCGCCGGGCAACCACAACCACCTGCGGATCACGCGGATACTGAAGTGCCTCACACTTCTCGGGCTCGCCGAAGAAGCTCGCGCCTTCCGTCGCTGTCTCGAAGCGATCGACGCGGAAGAGCAGGCGGCCGGAACGCGCCGCATCACACGCGCGACCGCCCGATTCTGGAGCGAGGCCATCGCGGAATAGCGGGGGCCGGATCGCCTTGACACCGCCGGATCGCCGCTTGACTCCCGGTAGGCGCTGCGATACTGTAGCCTCATTATTATCCTGAGGGAGGTTTCCGATGCGTCTGTTCATCGTGTCGATGCTATGCGCCGCCGCGGCCTTCGCGCAAGACTACCGGGCCAGGGTCCAAGGAACCGTCAGTGACTCGACCGAAGCCGTGGTGGCGGGAGCGCGAGTGACGCTCCGCAACGTCAACAAGGGTATCGAGGTCTCTCGGGAAACCAACACCAGCGGCCAGTTCCTGTTCGATTTCGTCGATCCCGGCTCCTACACTCTCACCGCGGAACTCGCCGGGTTCAACAAGTTCACACAGCAGGGCATCACCGTGCAAACACGCGGAGACGTAACAGTGAACCCCGTGCTGCGTCCGGGCAACCTCGTCGAAACGGTGAGCGTATCTTCGCAGGCTGTCGAGGTGCAGTTCAACACGAGCACGATGTCGCTGACCGTGGATCGCAAGATGCTCACGGACTTGCCCGTGCTGGCGCGGAATCCTTTCACGCTCGCGCTGCTCGATCCGGCCGTGGTCAATCGATACACCAGCAATCTCGCCACGCGGAATCCTTTTTACATGTGGTCGTCGAGCCAACTGGATGTAGGCGGCAACACATCCACGCGCAACGAACTCCAACTCGATGGCGCGCCCCTGCAACTCGGTGCCAAGGGATCGTACGCACCGCCGATGGATGCGACCCAGGAGGTGACGGTACAGCAGAACGCGGTGGACGCCGAGTTCGGACATAGCGCGGGCGGCGTGCTCTCGCTCTCGGTGAAGTCCGGGACGAACGAATTCCACGGCACTGCTTACTACTTCGGACGCAACCCGGCGTTGAACGCGGCGACGAATTCGGTGGTGCGGTCGCCCAACACGGTCCGCAACCATATCTTCGGCGGAACGATCGGCAATCCGATCGTGAAGAACAAACTGTTCAACTTCTTCAGCTATGAGCAGTGGAAGACCAAGGATCCGCGCAATGCAATCATGACCCTGCCGACCGAACTCGAGCGCGGCGGCGACTTCTCGCAGTCATTCAATCCCGACGGCGGCCTTCGCGCGATCTTCGATCCCTACACGACGCAGTTGAACGTGGCCGCGAATACGGCGACCCGGACTCCGTTTGCCGGCAACCGCATTCCGCGCTCGCAAATGGATCCGCTCTCGCTGCGCTTCCTGCAGGATATCTGGCAACCGAACAACCCGGGCGAGGGAATCACGCGCGTCAACAACTACAAGCAGGGCTACTTCTGGTACCTCTACAACTGGAACGTGAACAACCGGACCGATTGGAATATCAACGACAAGTGGAAGGTGTTCGGGCGCTATTCGCGATTCCGCACGGACCTGTCGCAGGACAACTACTCGCCGAACCAGTCTCCGGCACTCACGGACGACAACGGTGGCGTGATGAACTCCCGCAACATCGCGGGCGACGCGGTCTGGACGGCGACACCCCGCATGGTGGTGAACTTCCGGTTCAGCTACGCTTCACTGAACGACGACTACGAAGCGCCGAAGTCGAAAGTGGGCGCGGACGGTCTCGCGAAGTTCTGGCCAAACGGCTGGTTCAAGCCTTACCTCGAGGGCTTGCCTTCGGTCTATTATCCGAACCTGTCGATCTCGGGCGTGGGCAGCGCGAGTTTCGGGAAGGGAGGCTACTGGTATCAGCATCCGGAAAGCTTCAACTATTCGGGCCGCGTATCGCGCAACTTCGGCCGGCACTACGTCAAGTGGGGTGCCGAGGCGCGGCACTTGCGCGGAAACTCCGTGCGGCCGAATCTGATGAACTTCAGTTTCGGGCCGGCGCTGACAGCGGACACGTCGATCGCGCCGAACACGCGCCTGCGTGGAGACGCATGGGCAACCTATCTGCTGGGTGCGCTCGACTCCGGTTCGCAGGCACAGTACATCCCACTGCAAAAGCCGCGCACCGATTTCTACGGCTCCTACATCCATGACGACTTCAAGATCAACCGGACGTTCACGCTGAATCTCGGCCTGCGCTGGGAATACGAGACCGGCGTGTACGATGCCGAGGACCGTTTCTCCCGCGCGCTGGACCTAACCGACCCGATTCCCGAATTCCAGGCGCGGCCGCCCGCCATCCCCGCCGACATCGCCGCTCTCCGTGGCGCTCCCTATTCGTTCACTGGCGCCTGGAAATTCACCGGGCAAGGCAACCCGCGCGGATCGTTCGATTCGCCGAAGGCCGTGTTCATGCCGCGAGTGGGCGTGGCGATCCGGCTGAGCGACCGGATGGCGTGGCGCGCAGGGTATGCACGATACGTGATTCCGCCGCTGTTTACGACTGACACGTTGGGCAGCGCCAGCTATCCGGGCTTCAATGCGATCACCACGGTCGCGCCCGTACTGCAAGGCGTTCCGCAGGCCAAGATCAGCGATCCGTTCCCATCGGCGAATCCGTTGATTCCTCCGGTTGGCCGCGGCCTCGGGCGCTACACGAATCTGGGCCAAGCCGCCTCGTGGAACCCCGCGGAGTTCCGGCCGGGAGTGAATGACCGGTTCAACGTGTCGGTGCAGCGTCAATTGCCGGGCCTGCTCCATCTCGATCTCACCTACTTCTTCAACCTCGGCCGTGATCTCGGCTACAGCAGGCAACTCAATCTCGTGGATCCGGCGATCACTTACGCGCAGAAGTCCGCGCTCGATGTGACGGTAAACAATCCGTTCTTCCAGATCCTGCCCGCTGACAAGTTCCCGGGGCAACTGCGGAACCAGCGAACGGTGACGCGGCGCAGTCTGTTGTCCACCTATCCGCAGTACGGCGGCCTCACGCAGACCAACACGCCCGGCATCGGGAATCGCTACCACGCCATCCAGATGAAGGTGCAGCGCAATTTCGCCAATGGCCTGTTCCTGCTGGTTTCCTACAATTTCAACCGCGAGAAGAACAACTTCTTCTTCAACGACATCACCGAATACGCGCAGCAGTTCGATTGGCTCGATTCGAACAATCCGCGCCACCGGATCTCGGCCGCGGGTTCGTATGAGCTGCCGTTCGGCAAGGGCCGCAAGTGGATGTCGAGCACGAATCGCGTCGCGAACTTCGCGCTCGGTGGATGGTCCGCGAGCTGGCTGCTCTTCTACAACTCAGGCGCCTACCTGCGGTTCGGCAATCAGATCGCGCCGGCCACGACGCCCACTGTCTACCGCGATCGCGCGAAGTGGTTCGACACCGCCGGATTCGATCGCCAGCCCGCGTTCACGCCACGCATCGCGCCGTATCAATACTCGGGACTCACGGGTCCGCGGAACTGGAATCTCGACACGACCGTTTCGAAGTTCTTCCAGGTGACCGAGCGCGTGAAGTTCGAACTGCGGCTCGAGGCCTACAACGTGACCAACAGCTTCATTCCGAATGATCCGAGCACGGGATTCACGGCGGCGACGTTCGGCCGGACGACGAATCAGATCAATCGGGGACGGGAGTTTCAATACACAGCTCGGATTCATTTCTGAGCAGGTTGCGTGTTAGGACCGGACCGTAGATGTTCGAATCATCCGGATCGAAGGACATAACGCCCTGTCTACACGAGTGATCCGGGGGCGCGGTGGAAGATTCTCGCGCGACGGGGAGAGCGGTTTGCCGCGGCCTCCAGTAATGAACTTCGGTCACCGATCGGGATCAGCCGGAGATGTTTCAGGCAGACCTTGACATCCCTCGGGCACCCTCATTTCGACTCGAGCACTTCATCCCCTGACCTCCGTCACCGACTTGGCCGGTTATTTGCACCTGACCACGAAGTTCAAGCGTGAGCCTGTCCGCACTCTCGGCGTCATGCTCGATGCTGACCGGCATGCCCTCGGCCGATCCGGCGAGTTCAGCAACTGATGTCAACGTCGATTCCGGAATTGCGCAAGGCGATGCTGCGGGAAGGCTGCTTGTCGATTCACACGCCAAGCGCGCTGGCCTTTGGGTGATGCCCGACAACCGCCGCGAAGTGAAGCTCGAAGATTGCCTTCGCGACTTCGTGCCACCGTCCCAAGAGAATCTTTGGACACTCGCGGAGCAATCGGCTCGCTCCGCCCTGGCACAAGGCGCCAGCGTTCGTGAGGGGGATCGCTCCAACGCGGAACTCTACACTTGGCTGGCCTGGCAGGACGCTCCCGGACAACAGCCCGGCTTTGCGATCTCGCAAAAGGTGCTCGACGCCCACTCCAGCCATGCCCAACCATTCGTCGATTGGTTCCGCAAGCTCTACGATCTCTGATCACACAAGGGTCTGAAACACCTCATTCGACAAAAGCACACCACGGTTGGTCAGCCGCGCCACGCCATCCGCATAGTCGACCAGTCCGGCGTCTACGAACCGGCGCAGGCCGAGTTCCTCGAACTCGGCAGCCTCGATTCGAACTCCTTCCGACAAACGCAGCCCGACCCACAGCCGCTCCCTCGGGCTCGCGGCGGTCTGCTCGACACACGGTGACTCGCCGCGTTCCATGAGATCCACGTAGCGCGCGACATCGTCCGAGTTCTGTCGCCGGATTGCGCCGTCGAAAGCGTGCGAGTCCGAGCCGAAGCCGGCATACGGCTCGAGCCGCCAGTACTTGAGATTGTGCGCCGATTCGAAGCCCGTGCGCGCGAAGTTCGAGATCTCGTATCGATGGATTCCCACGCTGGCGAGACGCTCGACCGCGATCTCGTAGTGTTCGGCGGCTTGTTCCTCCGAGGGCAAGTGCGACGCTCCGTAGCGCGGACCATTGGTCAACACCTCGAGTCCGAGTCGCGAGTCCTCATCGATTTCGAGGATGTACACCGAAACGTGCGGCACGCCGAGCCGCAACACGTGATCGAGCGAATCATTCCAGCTCTCGCGCGTTTGAAACGCGAGTCCGGCAATGAGGTCGACATTGATGTTGTCGAGTCCGGCCTCGCGCAGCACGCCAGCTTCCCGGATCACCGTCTCGGCATCATGCTTGCGAGCGGTTTGGCGCAACTCGCGTGTATCGAATGACTGCACTCCGAGGCTCACGCGTGTGATTCCTGCCTCCCACCAGCCACGTGCGATGGTAGCGGTGATCCCGCCCGGTGCCGCCTCGAGCGTGACCTCACGCCACGGACGCCCGGGAATCGCATCGAACAGATGGCTCAGGGCGGCGGGCTCGATGCGGCTCGGCGTGCCGCCGCCGAGGTAGACGGTGTCCGGCGTGAACCGCCACTCATGCCGTTCGATCTCACTCCGCAGCGCCGCGAGATAGCGCGGTTCGAGCGAGGCCGGAAGCACTCCCGACGCGAAATTGCAGTAGGTGCATTTCTGGCCGCAAAAGGGATACGAGAGGTAGACACCAGCCATCGGCAAGGGTTACAGCGTGACCGTTTCGCCGAGGTGAATCGAAATCTGCTCACCCATCAGCGCGGGCAGCGTCTGACCGGTGGACGGCAGAACAAAATCGCCCGACGCATCGCTCCAGTCGAGCTTGAAGCTCTTGACGTTCGCCGAGACCCACACTTGCCGGACCGGCGAATTCGGACTCACCACGAAGCGTGCCGGCGGATTGTCGAACTCGATCTTCAGCGCGCCACCATCGAGATCCGCCTCGAAATCGCGAGTCTCGGCGGCTCGATTCAGCATCTCATAAAGGCGGTCCATCGACTCCGATGCGCGCGTCTGGAAGAGCTGTTCATCCATACGTTACATTGTCTCACTGGCTTCGTCTGGTACCCTGGAAAATCACGCATGCCGACCTGTCTCCGCCACACGGACTTGCCGAACACGTCGAAGTTGTTCGCCGATTTCGTGTATCACTTCGACCGCGTCGCCGGCTACTATGAAGCCTCGCCGATGAATCCCGATGCCTATCGGGATGCGGCGGCCCGGATCGACTATCCGGAATCGCGGCGCGCGGCGATGGCTGCGGTCTTGCGCGAACAGAACGGGGAAAGCGCGGCACTGGCGCTCTTCGAAAAACCCGGTACCGTCGCGGTGGTCACCGGCCAGCAGGTCGGGCTGTTCTCTGGTCCCTGTTACACCATCTACAAGGCGCTCACGGCGGCCAAACTCGCCGCGCGGTTGAACGAACAGGGCATCCCCGCGGTGACCGTGTTCTGGCTCGCCACCGAAGATCATGATTTCGAGGAAGTGCGCCATGCGTGGAGCTTCGGCGCCGATCAGCGCCCGGTCTCCCACGAGGTGCGGGGCCCGAACGGCGATCCGGTTCCGGTGGGCGATGTCGCACCCGGCGATTACCCGGTCGCGGCGTTGCGAGCGTTGCTCGCCGATCTTCAGTTCGGCGAAGAAGTGAGCACGCTCGTCGAAGAGTCGTACGCCGCCGGGCGCACGCTCGGGGCTTCGTTCCAGAGATTGCTCGAAAAGCTACTGCCGAAGTTCGGATTGCTGTTCCTCGATCCGATGCGGGCGGGAATGCGCGCGATCGCTGCACCGCTGGTGGCCGATGCGGTGCGAGCTTCCGCGAGCCTATCGGCGCGATTGAAAGCGCGAAACAAGGAACTCGAAGCCGCGGGCTACCACGCGCAAGTGCATTTCGAGGACAAGAACTCGTTGTTCTTCCTTCTCGAAGGCGGACACCGGTTGACATTGCGGCGCGACGGCGAAACCTACCTTCACGCCACTGGGAAGATCAGTTCGGCGGAACTGGCGGCACGGGCCGATCACATCTCGCCGAACGCGCTGTTTCGCCCGGTTGTGCAAGACTACGCTCTACCGACAGTGGCGCAGATCGGCGGACCCGCGGAGATCGCCTATCTGGCGCAGACGCAGGTGCTCTATCAAGAACTCGGCCGCCGCGGGCCCGTGGTGGTTCCCCGCGCCGGTTTTACGCTGCTCGACGCGCGCGGCACCAAGCTGATGGAACGCTACGGCCTGCGGATCCCGCACTTTTACGATGGCTTCGAGCCGCTCCAGCAACGGATCGCGTCGGCGCTGGTACCGGCTTCGCTCCAAGGCTCGATCCACGCGGTACGGGAATCGGCCACCGCTTCGCTCGACAAGCTCCGGGCGGACCTCTCGGGCTTCGACCCCACTCTCGCCACCGCGCTCGACAAGAGCCGCGCGAAAATGCTTTATCAGCTTTCGAAGATCGAAGCGAAGACAGCGCGCCGCGCTCTCGCCCAGGATCAGCGTGCGCAAACGGAAGCCGCATACCTCTACTCGCTGCTTTATCCGAACAAACACTTGCAGGAGCGCGTCTACACGATTCTGCCATTCCTGGCCAAACATGGGCTCGACCTCATCGATCGCGTACATGACGAGTTGCACCTCGACTGTCCAGACCACCTCATCCTGAGCGTCTAGCGATTCGACTACCATGGAACCCATGCGTTCCATGATCATGCTGGTTGCGGCCTCGTGCGCGCTTGCCGCCGATTGCGATCTTTCCGCTTACAAGTCCCACGCCGGACTCGCGGCCACTCAACGCGAGGGAGCCGTCACCCTGGCGTGGAGCGGCGAGAACGGCGATGAGCTCCGCGCCGTTCTCTCTTCCTCCGGCGGCCAGCCCGCGGTAAAGGATCTCGCGGTGAAGCGGAGGTCCGGCGGGTGGACCACCCTCGGGCGCGACCTCGCTCCCGAGTTCCATGTCACGGCTGGCAAACGCCGCATCTCGAACCAGCAGATGAGTCCGTTGCGCGAACTCGGTCTCACGGCACCCGAGATCGTCGAAAAGGAAAAGTGGAAGGTCTTCTGGGATTCTCCGCTCACGATTCCCGGATCGGCGAACACCAATCCGGGACTTCCGCGCACCGAGGCCGAGATCCGGCGCGCGACCTCGAAGTTCGCCACCACCGCTTGCGCGGTGAAAAGCGACGGCGGGCGCATTGAGGTCTCGTTCGATGGACTCAGCCTCGGAATCTTCTCGGGCCGGTTGCAGTTCACCGTCTACAAAGGCTCGAACCTGCTGCGCCAGGAAGCGATCGCCAAGACGGACGAGGACTCGGTCGCCTACAAGTATCACGCCGGGCTCAAGGGTTTGCGAACCGGCCCGGGCCAACGCGTGATGTGGCGCGACACGGCCCGTGGCTGGCAGAAATACGAGTTCGGCGGGGCGCCCAACAATGATCCCGTGGCCCTGCGCGCGCGGAACCGGGTGGCGATCGCCGAAAGCGGCGGTGGCTCGATCGCCGTGTTCCCGCCTCCGCACAAGTTCTTCTTCGCGCGTGAAATCGAGCTGAATCTGGGATATGTCTGGTTCCGCAAGGATAACGACAGCTCGTTCTCGATCGGCGTCCGTCACGCCGATCGCGAGGAGATGTTCCGGGGCTACGGAGTCTCCGAGGAACTCTGGCAGAAACGCACGCGCCAGGCGCGCGGATTCGCGCAAGGCAACTTCGCTCTCTACAACGCTCCGCCGGGCACGTGGCAGCGCATGGCCGTCTACTACTACCTTTCCGGCGAGAACGCGATGGCTACCCAGGCGCGCGTGATGGCCTACACGCACGATGACACCTACAAGCACGTCCCCGGCTATCAGGTGGCGATCAGCCACTTCCACACGCACTTCCACGAATTCCTGCTCGACGCGGGCAGCTTCGACGTCCAGCCAGGTTGGCTCCCAACATTCAAGGCGATGGGTATCAACATCGCGATGATGTCGGACTTCCATGGCGACGGCCATCCCTCCGATCCGGGTCCACTGCGGTTCAAAGAACAACACGCCTACTTCGAAGGATCGAAGCGCCACTCCGATAGAGACTTTCTGATCATGCCCGGCGAGGAGCCTGATGCCTTCTTCGGCGGACACTACACGATGGTCTTTCCCAAGCCGGTCTACTGGTCGCACGTGAGGAAGGAAGGGCAGGCGTTCGAGGAGAATCATCCCGAGTACGGCAAGGTCTACCACGTTGGCAACGCGAAAGAAGAACTCGAGATGCTGAAGCGCGAGGGCGGGCTCGTCTGGCAGGCCCATCCGCGGACCAAGGGCTCGAGCGGATATCCGGAAGCGATCCGCGATACGGAACACTTCCGCAGTGATCGATACGCGGGTGCGTCGTATCAGTCGCTGCCCGTGGATCTCTCGGAGAAGCGCATCTGCGAATCTCGGTGCTTCGGCACCCTCGACGACATGAACAACTGGGGCGCACCCAAGTACCTGTTCGCGGAGGGCGACACCTATCAGAAGAATCCCGAGGATGACACCTACGGTCACCTGCTGGTGAATTATGTGAAGGCCGACAAGCTGCCGCGCTACAACGAGGACTGGTCTCCGGTCACCCGCTCGATTCGCGATGGCAACTTCTTCGTGACGAGCGGCGAGGTGCTGATCCATTCGTCGGCCATCGAGGGATCGGGCGCACAGCGCACCGTGACCGCCGATGTCGAGTGGACGTTCCCGCTCGACTTCGTGGAAGTGGTGTGGGGCGATGGATCGAAGACGGGGCAGCAGATCGTTCCGGCCACCGGCCTCGCTCCGTTCGGACGGAACAAGTTCCGCATCCCCGTCGACACGGCGGGCAAGAAGTGGTTACGCTTCGCTGCATGGGATTCGGCCGGGAACGGCGCGTTTACGCAACCGGTGCATTTGAAGTAGCCTGAAGGTTGATTCCCAGCGGCAAGGTAGTTCAACTCAACATCTCGGGCGGCGGCTTGCCAAAACGAGCGATCCGTAGCGCGACCGTCACACCGCTCGGTATCGCGGGCGACCTCCACAACCATCCCAACATCCACGGCGGCCCGGACAAGGCGTTGTTGCTGATTGCCAAGGAAGTGCTCGACTCGCTCCGCGAGCGTGGATTTCCGGTCGAACCTGGCTCGATGGGTGAGAACCTCACCACCGAAGGACTCGACATCCGGACACTGCGCGCCGGCCAGCGGTATCGCATCGGACATGACGTCATCATCGAGCTGACGCAGCCACGCGGACCCTGCAAGGCACTGCACATTTATGGCGAAACACTGCCGGCGGAGGTCTACGACAAGCAGGTGAAGGCTGGCGATCCGAAGTCGGCCAAGTGGGGCATGAGCGGATTCTATGCGTCGGTAGTGCGCGCTGGGGTGATTCCGCCGGGAGCGCCGATTTTCTTTCTAGATCAATCGGCGTAGCCGGAGAGGCGCTCCTCGACTCCGCTCCGCTTCCAAGCAACCGCACTTCTCGCAACTACAGACTGCGAACTGAAGTGGGTTGTTTCGCCCTGTTCCTGGCGGCACCGCACAACGGGCGCCTTTGCGGCGTTCGCACCCGCTGGAATGCTCGCTTGGCCGGGCCGAAGGCGAACATCGAGCGGCGGAGCAGGTTCTGGTTCCGGCATTGCCGCGTTTCGCGCCACCGCACTGCGAAGACGATAGGCGCTCTGGTGGATTCGGTGAGTTCTGTGGAAAAGCTGTGACAATCCCGTGGGCGGACTGTGGATAACCGCCCACTACCGCTTCCGCAGAATACTCACCAGTTCCGATCCACCGAACGCCGTCTTGGAGACGGTCATGCCCACGAGGTCGAAGCCATCGGCCCCCGCCTCATTGAGTTCCTTCTGCATCGTGGAAGTCTTGGCGGTAGCAAGCAGCTTGTAGATAATCTTCGACGCGGGCTTGGCGTCATCGCGCTCGAGGATCACCGTCACTTCCCGGCCGCCGAACGCGGACTCGAAGACTGTCTGGCCCTTGTACTCGAAGCCCTCGTCGCCCAATTGCTGGATCTCCTTCTGCATCGTGGAGGTCTTGTTCGTGGCCAGCAGCTTGTAGCTGCGCTTGGCTGTCCCATCGGTTGCCTTGGCCATGATGACAACAACCTCCTTTCCGCCGAACGAGGTTTCGCCGCCCATGACGGCCGAGAAGGCGTATCCGGCTTCGGCGGCCTGATTCATCTCCTTTTCCATGGTGGAGGTCTTGTTGGTGGCGAGCACACGATAGTCGAATCCGGCGGAGCCGGCTTGGAGAGAAGAGAACGCGAGGGTGGCAACGAGAGCCACTGGCATCCGGGATAGTATTCGCATAAGCATCCTATTTGACGCTCTGGGGACCTGGGCGGTTTCGGGCCGGACGGTGTATGATGACCGGAAGTCCACTTCTGGGGGGTGACCCATGGTCCGCTCACTCGTTCTTCTGGCCGCGAGCGCCTTTGCGCTGCACGCACAGACCGCTGGCACGGCGACGCTCGTCGGCAACATCACCGACTCCACGGGTGCGGCCGTCGCTGGAGCCAAGGTCACCGTGGTCAGTCAGTCGACCGCGTTCGTCTCCGAAGCGGTGGCGAACAACGAGGGCGCCTACTACGTGCCGTATCTCGCGCCCGGCACCTACCGGCTCTCAGTCGAAACCGCGGGATTCAAGAAGTACGTTCGCGAGGGGATCATCGTCCGCACCGGCGAAATGCCGCGCATCGACGTGCTGCTCGAAGTGGGCGCGGTCACCGAAAGCATCAGCGTCACCGGCGCGCCGCCATTGCTCGAAACCGAGACCTCGACTTCGGGTCAAGTGCTCGATGGCGACCTGCTGGTCAAGATCCCGGTGAGCCAGAAGCGCGCCATTCGGATGCTGTTCTACATGCCGGGCGCGAACTCGATCGGTGGATTCACGGTGCTTGGACAACGGGCCCGCGCGATGGGCTATACGGTGGATGGTATCAACGGCAAGGAACCCGGCATCGGCGCGACAAATGGCACCGACGCGCAGATTTCGACCACCCAGGACGCGTTCGAGGAAGTGAAGCTCTACACCACCGGCACTCCCGCCGAGCTCGGGCACTCAGCCGGCGGACTCATGTCGATCGTCTTCAAGAGCGGCGGTAATCAACTCCACGGATCGGTCGAGGATCGATACATCAACAAGTCGATGATCCATCGCAACTACCTCGAGCAGTTGCCGCGTACCAATCCATTCACCTATCACGAGACGACGTTTTTGTTTTCGGGTCCGGTGGTGCTGCCGAAACTCTATAAAGGCCGCGACAAGACATTCTGGCTCGCGGGCTGGGAGCGCCACTTCGAAAACGCGGGCACCAGTTCGGCGCGAACAACGGTCCCCACCGAGTCGATGCTCAACGGCGATTTCTCATTCGGCGGGCAAACGAGCCCGCGGCCGCTGCCGGTCTACAATCCATTCACCACGCGTCAGGAAGGCAACAACTGGCTGCGCGATCCGTTTCCGGGCAACATCGTTCCCCGGAGCCTTTTCGATCCGGCGGTGGTGAACTTCCTGGCGCGCAAGCCATTCACGCAGGCCAACCAGGCGGGCGTGCCTACCGCCACCGGCGCCAACGAGAATCTGGTGATGAACCAGATCAAACAGATCCGGCGTACGCGTTGGGACGCCAAGATCGACCACCAGTTCACGCCGAATCACAAGATCTTCGGCCGCTATTCACACGCTCATCACCGCGCTTGGAAGGGCGACCACCAGGCGCAGTTCGCCTGGCGCGAAATCGACCCCAACGCCCAGCCCGCTCCGGTTGACCACATCAACATCGTCTTCTCCGACATGCTGATTTTGTCGCCCACCATGAACAACGAATTCCGTGCCGGACTCAACCGCCGCGCGCGCTATGAAAGCTCGCTGCTCAGCAATCAGGACTGGGCCAAGCAACTCGGCATTCCGAACGTTTCCGGTGCGACGTTCCCCTTCTTGAATATCGGATTCGGCCTCGCCGGCCTATCGACGTTCCAGAACGTAGGCGAAGATTTCACGTTCCAGGACAACGTCACCAAGATCGCGGGCAAGAACACGATCAAGTTCGGCTACGAACTGATCCGCACGCGCTACAACGGCACCGCTGGCGAACTTCCGGGCGGCACGTTCAGCTTCGGCGGCACCAATCTTCCGTTCACGCCGAATACGGGACAGGGCTTCGCATCATTCCTACTGGGCACGGTGACGAGCGCGACCTTCACGCAGAACTTCGCATCGTGGCTGCCGCGCTGGTGGTCCCACCAAGCCTACGTGCAGACGGATTGGAAGCCAGTTCGTGGACTCACCTTCAACCTCGGCGTCCGATGGTCATACGAGTCGCCGTTCCAGACCAAATATGGACAGCAGTCGCAATTCGATCCCACGGTCCGCGACCCGATCAGCGGACGCATGGGCGCGCTCACGCATCCGAAGGGAGCGCTCACGGCACGCGACATGAACAACTTCGCGCCGCGCGTGGGCATGGCCTGGAGCTTCGCGCCGAAGATGGTTTTCCGCTCTTCGTTCGGCGTGGTGCATCAGGACATCTTCGCAACGGGCGCGAACATCCTGTTCCAGGAGTATCTGGCGACGGCGAACATCCAGTCGCCCGTCGGCGATCCGCGGCATGTGTTCCGCCTGTCGCAAGGCCCGCCGAGCTTCGCTTATCAGGTGCAGCCCGATGGGTCGGTGCCGTTCGTGGGCCAGAACTTCGCCTCACGCGGCGCCGCATGGTGGGACCCGAAAATGCGAATGCCCTACGTCATGAGTTGGTCGGGCGGCATGCAATGGGAGTTCGCGCGCAACTTCGTGTTCGATGCGCAGTACCAGGGCCAGGGCGGGGTGGGCCTGATCAACTCCTGGGACATCAACGTGGTCCCGCTCGACATTTCGCGTGACCCGGCTGTGTTGAACCAGGTATTCCAGACGCAACAGAACTACAAACCCTTCACGCAGTTCGGCGGCATCTCCCACTTCTCGAACTACGGCCACAACACCTATCACGGCGCGACGTTCCACGTCGAGAAGCGGCACTCCTCGGGTATCAGTTTCAACGCCTTCTACACGTGGGCGAAGACGCTCAACGAAACGGAAGCCGATAGCGGCGACAACGGAGTGACGTTCTACAACCGGCGCCTCGAGAAGGGCCGCAGCAACACCGATATCCGCCACCGCTTCGTGAGCGTGATGAACTTCGAACTGCCGTTCGGGCGCGGCCGGGCATTGATGAATCGCGGTGGCGCATTGAACCACGCTTTCGGCGGATGGGAGCTGACGGTGACGCAGACCTTCCAATCGGGGCAACCGTTCACGGTGGGATTCGGCGGAAGCCCGAACCGTTATCTGAATGGCGAAGCCCGTCCGAACATCCTCACGTCACACAAGCAGGCGCAAGTGGAGAACTGGACCATCGGGCCGAACCGTTTCCCGACTTCGGCGCAGAATCCGTACCTGAAGTTCGAAAGTTTCGCCTACCCGGCGGCGTTCACTCCGGGCGATCTCGGGCGAAACACGTTCGAAGGTCCGGGGCTGAACTGGACCCAGCTTTCTGTCGCCAAGTGGTGGCAATTGAAGGAGCGGTTCCGCTTCCAGTTGCGGCTCGACGGCAACAACTTCCTCCCGAAGAAACAGCCGAACTACGCCAATCCGGCGGCAACGTTCAACGTGAACAATCCGGCCGCGTTCGGACGCGGCCCGGGGACACGTGGCAGTTTCTCCGATGTCGGCACTTCGAACTCCCACGTGCTTCTGGTGGGCCGCTTCCAGTTCTGAGCGGAGCGCCGGCCCAGTTGGTAACGACAACTCGATAGCGAAGGTCGCCGGGCGGTTGCCCACAAGGCCGCGCTCCATGTATAGTTTTCCAATGCGTCAGATCAGGTCCGTTCTCTCGCTTTTCACTCTGGCCGCGTCTTCCGCCCTCTGGGGGCAGACCGGAACCGGCAATATCCAAGGCACCGTCAAGGATCCCACCGGAGGTGTGGTCCCGAAGGCGAACGTCAAGGCCGTTCACACGGCGACGTCTCGCGAATACAACTCCGTCACGAACGAAGTCGGTTTCTACCTGTTCCCGTCCATGCAGTCGGGCGCATATCAACTCCAGGTGGATCTGCCCGGCATGGAAACCTGGAAAGGCAACTTGCAGTTGGCCGCGGGCCAGCAAGCCGTCGTCGACGTCATCATCAAGCCCGGCTCCACCGCGACATCGGTGACGGTCGCCGGGGATGTGACTCCGCTCGTCACCACCACCAGCGCGACACTCGCGACCGTCGTCGAGCGCGAACGCATCGAACAGCTTCCGCTCAATGGACGCTTCATCACCACGCTGCTCTACATGACCACGCCCGGCGTCGAATCGGGCTCGGTTCCGCGCGTTTGGGGCCTGCGGTACGCCACCGAACTCCTGCAGGACGGCGCGGTTCTCGAGAATCGCGAATGGCAGTCGATTCCGGCGCGGCCGCCGGGACTCGACACGATCGGCGAAGTGCGTTCGGAGACCAACAACTCCTCGGCGAAATTGAACCGGCCGGGAACGTTCATGATCACCACGCGCTCGGGCACCAACGAGATTCATGGTTCGGTCTTCGAGACCGCCCGCAACAGCGCGCTGGGCGTGGCTCGCGCGCGGCAGGATTTCTACCTGAAGCCGCCACATCTGGTGCGGAACGAGTTCGGCGCCTCGCTAGGCGGACCGGTCTACATTCCGAAGCTCTACAACGGCAAGAACCGGACATTCTTCTTCTTCGCCTATGAAGGCTACCAATTGCGCTCGGCGGCCACGCGCAATATCGCGGTTCCGACGCAAGCGATGCGGAACGGCGACTTCAGCGGATTGATCGACGGACAGGGCCGCCGCTTTACGATCTATGATCCGCTGACCACCGACAGCCGTTCGTGGACTCGCACGCCTTTCGTTGGCAACGTGGTCCCATCGGCGCGGCAGACGCCGCTTTCGAAGTACCTCTACGGCGTGACCCCCTTGCCAACACACGCGGACAACCCGCTGGTCACTTCCAACTGGTACGGGCTCGGCTTCGTGAACACGCGGCAGCACACCGAGACCGCTCGCGTGGACCACAAGATCAGCGACCGGGACAACATATTTTTCCGCTACTCACACAGCCCCGGAACCACCGAGCGAACGAGCGATCCTTATGGCGGATCGCCCACTACCCTCGACAAACGCGCCAACGCCTACATCGATTCGCAGGTGAACGACAGTGGCATCGCCAACTGGACGCACACTCACTCCCCCACGTTTTTCTGGGAGACCTTGTTCACAGTGGCGCGCGACTATCGCGGCCAGTTGCCCTACACGGGAACCGAAGAGATCGCCACTGGCCTCGGCCTGCCGAACCCGTTCAACGGAGTCGGCTTCCCGCGAATTCCCTGGTCGTTGTCGACTAGCACCGGTGTCGGCATGGCCTACGATTCGAGCATCAATCCGACCATCAACTACGGCAAGATTTTCAATTTCGATCAGAACTTCACCAAGATCCACGGCAGGCACGAATTGCAATTCGGCGGGCGGCTCCGATGGGAACAACTCGAGACCCTGAACGATCAGCAGATCTCTCAGGGACAGATCAGCTTCAACGCCTCCGGCAACACTGGGCTTTACGATCCAACCTCTGGCACGGCGTTCGCCGCCGCGCCGTTTACCGGACACCCCGCGGCGAATTTCTACCTCGGCATCGGCACCTACGATGCACGTTTCAACCGCTCCTGGTATCGTCCGCGCGTTCGAGAGCGCGCGATGTACTTCCAGGACAACTTCAAGGTAAATTCCCGCCTGACGCTCAACTTCGGTCTGCGGTGGGAGTACAACAGCCCGGTCAACGAACGTGACCAGACGATCTTCGGCTTCGATGAAAAGCAGAAGGCCGTCATTCTGTCGCGCTCCCTGGAAGACCTCGCGCAAATGAAGGTTATCCTTCCCGCGGTGGTGCAGACCTACCAGCGGCTCGGCCTGAAGGTCATCTCGCAGAAGGACAGCGGATTACCCGAGAGCCTCGTGTATTCGAACCTCTGGGACTTCGGTCCACGCACCGGCTTTGCCTACCGCTTCGGCGGCAACGAACACGCCACGGTCCTGCGCGGCGGCTACTCGATCTTCGCCTATCCGGAATCGCTACGGCTGTTCGCGGGCAACACACAAAATACGTTGCCCGGCCAAGGCAATATCAGCTACAACCCGAACGCCGCCGAGCAGAGCCCGGACGGACTGCCGAACTATTGGTTGCGCTCGGTGCCCAACGTGATCGCGGGCGTGAACAGCCAAAACGCGCTCGACGTAAATCGAGTGACGGGTATCACTCGCGGCAGCGGCGCGATGTACTACCTCGACCCCAAACAGCCCACCGCGCGTGCGCATCAGTGGAACATCCTCATCGAGCGGGAGATCATGCAGAACACCGTGGTGAAGGCGAGCTACGTCGGCACGCATGGTACCCGCATGTCTCAGTGGTACACGTACAATGACGCCGCCCCCGGATACGTTTGGTATTCGACACGCAAAGAGCCGTTCCCGACGGGCGAGTTCGCCGCGGTGGCGAGGCGGCCGTTCGACCAGCAGGTCTACGGAACGATTCAACGCTACCAGAAGACCGGATGGTCCAACTACAACGGCATCACGCTCGAATTCGAGCATCGCTATTCGAAGGGCTACGCGTTCCAGATGTTCTACGTGATGGGCAATGCCATGCGAACCGCGGGCGACGGCTGGCGCGACGACATCCTTCGCCCCTCTAACTACTATCTTCCCGGATCGGTTCCTGAAGATGACGCGGCGCGTAACCGGCTGATGTTCTACCGCCGGGACTCCGGCATTCCCAAACACCGCGTCAACTGGAACTTCCTGGTCGACGTTCCGATCGGCCGCGGCAAACTGCTGGGACGCAACGTCAGCAAGCCTATCAACGCGATTATCGGCGGATGGCAGTTTGCCGGCAACGGCACGCTCATCAGCCGCTACGTCCAGTTGGGCACCGGAAACTGGGGACAGCAGAACCCGGTGGAGGTCTACGGCAAAAAGCATCCGATTCAGGATTGCCGCAGCGGAGTCTGCTACGACGGATGGCTCTACTTCAACGGCTACATCCCGGCGAATCGCATCAACAGCCGCAATGCGGCTGGACAACCGAACGGCGTGATGGGCGTCCCGTCCAATTACCGGCCCTATCAGCAGCCCATCATTCCAACGCCCGCTGACGGCGGCGCGGCCAACGATCCGAACCGGCCCTTCTACGAGACGAACAATGTCGTGGTGCGGCTGAACAACGGCATCGATCAACGAGTCGGCTTCGACACCGGGCTCCATCCGTTGCAGAATCAGTTCTTCCTTGGACCCATGCAGTGGAACATGGCGGGTTCGTTGTTCAAGTCGGTCCCGATCACCGAACGCCTCGTGCTACGGGTAAACGCGGACTTCCTCGACAACGTCTTCAACATGCCGGGTACCACCCTGCCGGGCGGTACCGACGGAGTCATTCTCAACCGGAGCTCCGCTAATTCGCCTCGCGTGCTCCAGTTGACGATGAGGCTCACCTGGTAGCGTCCGCGCTAATCTGACTACGTGGCACCTTGGGCGATCCTCGCGGTCGCGCTCTTTCAATCCCCCGCGCAACGGGCCTCCGGGCTCGTTGACGCGGGGATCGAACTTTCGCATGCCGGAAAATTCAATGAAGCGGGCGCGAAATTCTCGGAAGCGATCCAGCTGGACCCGTCGAACGCCGAGGCTCACTACCTGCTCGGGCTGGTGCGGCAGCAAGACGGCCGCCCGGCGCCCGCGCTCGAATCGTTCCGCGCCGCGGTCCGGCTGCAGCCGTCGTTTGCACCGGCGCACGCTCGAGTCTGTGAATTGGAGGCGAAGTTCGCGCTCGGCAAAGAGGCGGGTTTCTCCGCGGTGCTGGCGAACTGCCAGCGCGCGCTCCAGATGAATCCGAAAGATGCGGAATGCCATTTCTTCACCGGGCGGCTGCAGGCAAAGCTGGGCAATCAGGCAGCGGCGGTCCAAAGTTTCCAGACCACGTTGAACCTCGATCCGAAGTATCGCGGCGCGAAGTTCGAACTCGCGATGGCGCTCGCCAGCGCGCAACGCGTCAGCGAAGCGTTGCCGCTATTGAGGGAAGTGGTAGCCGCGGAACCCGCGAATGGAAACGCGAAGTTCCAACTCGGCTCGGCGCTGGCCAAGTCGGGCGATTGCGATGCGGCAGTCCCGTTGCTCGAAACCGCGACGGACGCGGCCCGCACGCAGTATCTGCTCGCCGCCTGCTATAAGAAGGCCGGACGCGCGGAAGACGCCGCGAAGGCGATGGCGAAGGTAAGGGAGAAGAGCGCAGGAGCGGACGCACGCATGCAGGCGAAGTTCCTGGCCGCGGCAGCGCAGCAGAAGATGGAGGCAGGCCAGTTCGATGGCGCGATTGCGGACTACCGCGCCGCGCTTGCACTCGCGCCCGATCCTTCGCTCGAGATCGAGCTCGCGGTGGCGCTGCTGCGCAAAGGCGATGCGGCCGCGGTGCTTCCGCTGCTGACCAAGCGGTCCGATCCATTGGCGCTCTATCAGGTGGCGCTCGCGTATTCGAAGCTCGGAAAACTCACCGAGGCACGCGCGGCGCTCGAAACGGCGGTGAAGCAACAGCCTCGATTCGCCGAAGCGTGGTATCAACTCGGCGCGGTGCACATGATGGCGGACGCGCCGAAGCTCGCCGAGCCGGCATTCGCGGAAGCGGTGCGGCTGCGGCCGGACGAGTCCGTCTTTCAGGCCGCGCTGGGAGCCGCCAGGGAAGCAGGACGGAAATGAAGGTACGCACGTTTTTCGCGTGGGCCGCGCTGGCGGTGGCGCAGGATGCGGAAATCCGCGTCCGCCTCGTCAGCGGAGCAGGGAGACCAGGCCCGTATCGCGCGGGTTACGACGTGTGGGCCGTACGAGCGGGCTGCCGGGAGTCATATCGCGCGGCTACGGCCGCAGGCGGAACCGCCACGCTCACGGTTCCGCCGGGCGGCTATTCGATCTACGCTTCCGGAGGCGATATCGGCGTGAAGCCGGTCCAGATGAGCGTGAAGGCTGGAGCGGACCTGTATCTCGAACTCACCGCGTTGGCGGAAGCGGAGGATACCGGCGGCAGGCCATTGTTCCGTCCATGGCGTCTCGTCATCCTCGACCAGGAACGCAAACCCGTGGAGGGGGCTCGCATCGAGATGGTGATGCGTGGACGCCGCAATCCTTCCGGTTTCTGGCTCGAGTACTCGACGGATGCCGTGGGCGAAGTGAACCTGTGCCGGGTTCGCGGCGAGGTCGCGGAAATCACGGTGAGTTGCGAAGGATGCGACAAGACCAAGCGCGTGGTTCGCTACGAACAGGGTTCCGGACCGGTCGAGATTCGGGTCAAGCGGCCCGCGCCGAAGTGACGGCCGCCCGGTCCTACTTCGCCGTCAGCATCATCGCCGACTTCCATCCGCCCGCGCGCTGGATTCCGGGCACGAAGAACTGATCGATCATCTCCTGATCGGTGCCCCGGAACGCCGTGGGAGCGTCGAGGGCGACCGGCACGGGGCTAACCGCCACGGCAAAGCGCGCCCACACCGAAGCCTGTCCGGCGGCGATGATCGTGGGCTTACCCGGCGCTTTCGCTTCGAGCCAACGCAACGCGGTGAGGATATCCTGAACGCGGCCCTGATCGTTCGTCACATTGAACGTAAGGAAGTGTGTGGTATCGGCCGGACGCGGCGCCGCCGCCGATCCTGTTTGAAAAACGTCGATCAATAGCACCGGACGGTTGGCGGCCATTGCTTTCTTGACCGCCGGCAGTTCGTAGGCCTTGCCCGTGCCCTCGGCGTGAAAGGCGAGGACGGGTTCCCCTTGGCCGGGAATGAACATGCCGGGAACGGCATCACCCACGGAGGGGCGGCTCAGCGTCACTCGCTTCTCCATCAACGCGCCTTCCACTGCCGCGGGCCAGGAAACGCTCAGGGCGCGCGTGAGAAGCCGCCGCCGTTCGGCTGGATTCGTGACGCGGTCGATCTGTGTCGCGGCGCGCGTCTTCCATTGCGCGAAGATCTGATCGTACGTCAGCGCTCCGGGCGGAAGCGTGCGCCCATGCAGAGCGAGCATGTCCTGGAGTTTTTCGAGGCGCACGCTCTGCTCCTTGTAAGAGGCCCAGTTGGAGTCCTTCTTAACGTGCTTGGCGAAAAACTGGTAGACCGCCTCCCGTGAATCCTGGTTGTAGTTGTGCGGGGCATCGATGCGAACGGCTTCGACCAGTACCGCGCGATCGAACAGCTCGTAGATGCCCTTCATCGCCGGGTATTCCTGTTCGAGCGTGTTGCGAGTCCAGTCGCCCGTCGCCGAGACCATGAGCAGCGGGCGGGGAGCCATCAGCGCCGCGATTTCCACGTTGTAGGCGCCATGGCGCAGCCCGGGAGCGTTCTCGCAGACCGAACCGCCCTGCATGATGCCGGAAATCATGTTGACGGGCGCCGAGACCTTGACGCGATCGTCCACCGCCGTGAGCATGAAGGTCTGCGTACCGCCTCCCGAGGCACCCGTCGCGGCGATCATCTCCGCGTCGACATCCGGCAGCGATTGCAGAAAGTCCACGGCACGGATCGAGTTCCATGTCTGCAGACCGAGCGCGTGGAACGACCAGAGCTGCTCCGGTTTGCCGCCGAACCCATGCCCGGTCTGAACCGTGTCGTTGTAGCCCACCATGTCGTAGGCAAACACGACGTAGCCTTGACGCGCGAGGTTGATGCAGCGCGCCGGAATCGAGCCGAGCGGCGTGTGCTCGAGACGGCCGTAGTTCCAATGGCCGTGCGGCGAGACGACGCCCGGGAACTTGCCGGACTTGCCTGCAGGCCGGTACAGGTTGCCCGCGAGCCAATAGCCCGGTAGCGTCTGGATCAGCACCTTTTCGATCGAATAGTCCTTGTGCGAGATCTTGCCGAACACCTGAGGCGTAAGCGGATTCTTCTCAGGCATCGGGTCGAGCCCGGCAGCCATCAGCACCTGTTCGCGCAGCAACTTGCGCCGGGCCTCCCACTCGGCGAGGCTCCGGTAGGGCGGCATGCTGAAGGCGGTATTGGTGCCCGGCAGGCGCGTGTTGCGCGAGTCGGCGGGGCCCTGAGCGAAGATCGCGCCGGCGGCGAGGACGAACAGAGGAAGTAAACGAACCATTGGCCGACTATACCCGCCGCGAGGCATCGCGCGCAAGCGCGCCGGGCGTCAGACCTTTTCGATCACCTTCAACAGCGCCGTGAGCGAGGTGCGGCTGGCATGCTCTCTGCCCTTGGGACTCTTGTAGTGGGTTTCGAGCGTGAAGTTGCCCTTGTAGCCGGCCTTCATAAGCGAACGGATCTGACCGGCGTTATCCATGATTCCCTCGCCAACCGCGCACCACTCCCACTTCCCGTTTGCATCCTTGCGGAAGTCGCGCAGGTGCACGTGGAAGATGCGCGCCGGATCGAGTTTCGAGTAGCCCTCCGGATAAGAGACCTCGCCGGTCTGTCCCGCGTTGTTCGGATCCCAGGTGAGACCGAGATTCGAGGCCTTGACGTTCTTCAACAGTTCCGAGGCTTGTGCTCCCGTCCAGACATAGCTCGAGCCGACGTTCTCGACCGCAAGGCGGAAGCCCCGAGCCTTGGCGCGCCGCGCCGCTTCGGCGGTGAGCTCGTAAATGCGGCCGTACGTTTTCGCGTCGAGCGATTCGCCGTCTTTGTAGGTAAACGCGAAGGTGCGAATCTTGTCCGTGCCGAAGATCTTGGCCCGCTCCATCGCGGCCTCGAGCAGCGACCACTGGTTGTCGAGCACCGCGCGTCCGGCCGGCGTATCGGGCGGCAGCGGGATCTTGAAGAAGCCCGTGCCGAGAATCGATAGCTTCACCTGATACTTGTCGAGCAGAGCTTTCGCCTCGTGGATCTTGTCGAGCGTGTGAGCCGTGTTGTACTTGCCCCACATATTGCGGATCTCGCACCAGTGGAGGCCGAACTCGCGATGAAACTTCATCGCCGCCTCGACATCGTCGTCAATCTCGTCGGTCGTCACGCCGAGACGGATCTGATCGATTCGTGCCGCGCGAGCCAGCTTGGCCAGCGCCGCCGCGCCCGTGGCGGCGAGGAATCCGCGCCTTTGGAGGTTTGCCATTTCATGATTGTACGCCCGCCGGAGCTTTCGTAAAACCAGTGCGCTCCATCTTTCCCCATGACTTGGTTCCGCGCAGAACATCGATGAACGCCTGAGCCCGCCACACGGTGAGAATCTGCCGGAACCCGAGATTCTCGAGCACTCCGGCGATCACCAGCGTCAGCAGGTTCCTGACGGTTGGATAGCGTTTCAGGGCGAGCTCCTCGAGGATCACCGAGGCCGTGGAGAGGATCACCCCATAGAGCACCGCGGCCGCGAAGAAGAGGACGAAGACTTCCGGATCGAACAGATCCCAATACAGCCCCACCACGCTCAGCACGTATCCGCTCAACTCGACGAGCGGCCCGAGCATCTCGAAGGCGATGAAGTAGGGCATCGCGAACATCCCGAGCATTCCGTAGCGCGGATTGAGGATCATCGAACGGTGCATCCACATGCACTCGATCGTGCCCCGCTGCCAGCGGTTACGCTGGCGTTTGAGCACTCTCATCGATTCCGGCACTTCGGTCCAGCAGACCGGATCGGGCTGGAAGCAAATGCGGTAGTCCTTGCCCTGCTGACGCGCCCAGTGATGGAGCCGCACCACCAGTTCCATGTCTTCGCCGACGGTATCGTGCCGGTATCCGCCCACCGCGATCACGGCGGACTTGAGAAACAGCCCGAACGCACCCGAGATCACCAGCAGGCAGTTGAGAGCGCTGAACGCGATCCGTCCGCCGAGAAAGGCGCGCAGGTACTCGACGGTTTGGAACCGAGCGATCCAGGACTTGGGAACGTCCACCGACACGACTCGCCCAGCGTCCACTCCGCAGCCGTTGGCGACACGGATCGTGCCGCCGACCGCGATCACCCGGCCGGGGTCTTTGACGAACGGACGCGCCACCCACAACAGAGAGCGCTCTTCGAGCAGGGAGTCGGCATCGACGCCGCACACCAGCGGATAGCGTGAGACGTTGATACCCGCGTTGAGCGCGTCCGCCTTGCCACCGTTTTCCTTGTCGACGACAACGAGCGGAATCGGATCCATCGACTCGTAGACCGCCTTGATGCGCTTGGTGTCGAGCCGCGTCTCGAAGTAGCGGGCGGACTTGTACAGCCGGAACTCCTCGATCAGAATCGAAAGCGTGTCATCGGTCGAGCCATCGTTGATGACGACGATTTCGAACTCGGGGTAGCAGAGCCCGAGCATCGCGCGGACACTCTCACGAATGGTCGCGGATTCGTTGTAAGCGGGCGCCAGCACCGAGACCGGCGGCATCAGGGCCGAGAGCTCGAGCGCGACCCCTTCCTCCGACTGGAGTTCCATACGCCGGTGGCGGAGCATCTCGAACAGGCCCGCGGCGAGCAGGAGGAAATAGATCGAATTGATGGTGAACAGGTAGATGAGTACCCAGTAGTCGTACCAGACGAGCGCCTGGAGAAAGGCACTTCGCATTGGAATCCTACCGGAACGACTTCTCCCCCGCGAGAAGCCGCTGCTCGAGCGCTTCGGAGACCGTGCGCCGGATCATCTCCCGATCGGAGCGCTTCAACACGGAAAGCCACTCGATGCCGTGACCGCCCATCGCGGCGAGCGCCCGGGCGGCGTGATGGACTTCGGCTTGCTGGCTGCTGCTGGCGATCAGGTCCATCAACCGGCCCGACAGCGCCGGATCGCGGAAATGCGCGCACGACTTGGCCGCCATCGCCCGCACACGCCAGTCGGCGTCATCGAGCCCGGTGGCGAGAAGACCCAACGGATCGCCGTCGATGTGAAGGTAGGGCAGCGCCTTGAAGAACTTGATTCGCACCTCGACATTGCCCGACTGCATGAGCCCGGGGTCCGCCCAAACCGGGACGGTGCGTTGCCGGCAGAGAATGCATTCGAGCGCCACGAGAATCATATCGTCCTGGTTGGAGCGAATCGCACGCTGAAGGAACTGTTCGAGCATCGGATCGTTGTAGGGCACGCTCTGGAACAGCACGAGCTTCTCCCAAAGCCCGAGTTTCGGCAAGACATCGAGCACATGTACCCTGGCCTCCGGACTGCCGATGGCTACCACCGAGCGAAGGGCGGCCATACGCACCACCGGTTCCGGATGCTCCATCGCGACCCCGAGTGCTTGCTGGGCACGAGCCGACGGCATCTTGGCCAGCAGCAGGATCGCGCGAAGGGCCCGGTGCGGCTCCGGATGGACAGTGTCGTGCAGGGTCCGCGTGAAAAGCCCGGTTTTCTCGAACAGTTCGACAACCCGGTCCCGTGAGTTGCCCCGCAGCCAGTCGAGCGTGCGATCGATAGCGCTGAGGAATTCGTCGGGAAAGCGCCTGGCGTTGACGAGCAGCGGAGCCTCCGGCCCGCCCGTCGCGAATTCGGTCAGCACTTGCTCGGCTTCGAGCAACCGCTTGCGCCGCGACGCCGAGCGGATGTTCTGGAAATGCTTGGCCGCGACGAGGGCGACCGTCATCGACAGCAGGAGTGCCAATTGGACTCCGATGAACGAGAGGGCGAGACGTAAAGCAGGGTCGCGGATCCCGCCGAGGTTCCGGTGGGCCAACCAGACCAAGCCGCAAAAGCCGGCTAGCAGCGATACCACAGCCACTCGAACAAACGCGTTCCAGTGGCGGGACAGATAGATACTGCCCATCGAAACAGGCCGCTCCCGGCGGCAGCCGCATCAGCGGCGCATCAGCCGTTTGACCCGTGAAATCACCTCGAGTGGACTGAATGGTTTGGTGACATAGTCATCGACTCCCAAATCGAAGGCCCGAACGATGTCGTGCTCCTGGGAGCGAAGCGAAAGAATCAGCACGGGCGTCTTCTGCGTTCCCGGCCTCAACCGCATTTCCGAAAGTACGCCGTAGCCATCGAGCTTGGGCATATTGATATCCAGCACGACACAGGAGAACCGGCGTTGCTGAACCGCCTGCAAGGCCGCTTCGCCGTTGTTGACGTGCGTGACCCGCAATCCCGCCCCCGAGAGGCTGCTTGATAGGAACCGCGCAATCAGGGGATCGTCTTCGGCGATGAGTACTTCATCGGGCTCCCCATCGCCGTCCGAGGGCGATTCCGGAGGGGCGGCCGGAGATGGCGGGACCGGCTCACCAGCCAGATTTTCGAGATCGTTGGCACTGAGGTCGGCCTGGACTCGCTCGAAGGCCGCGCCCAGTTCGTCGACGAGATCGGCCAGACGGTCGATCGGAGCGCTCGCCCGGGCCAAGGCCTCGATGGTCGAGCAGATCTCCTCCATCCTCCGCGCCCCGAGTTGTCCGCTCGAGCCGCGCAGACTGTGAGCGGTCAAAGCGATGGTGCCGGGTTCGTTCTCCTCGATCGCCTTTCGCATCCGGTCGAGCATACCCGAAGCGGTCTCGACGAACAGGTCGGTAAGCGCGCGAAGTTCCGTCAAGTCGCCGCCATTGAGGCTCCGCAGCTTGGAGAGGATGCTCCGGTCGAGCGCGAGCAGTTGGAGCCCGGACGTTGGCGCCTGATGATCGACGACCCTCGCGAGAACCGCGGTCATGGCCTCGACTTCGATCGGCTTGGCGATGTAGCCGTCAATTCCGGCGGCTTCCCGCTCGCGCCGGTCCCACTGCATCGTATGCGAGGTGAGGGCCACGATCGGCGCCCGCGAGGCGTGTTCACTCTCTCGGATGGCCATCACGGTGTGATAGCCGCCAATCGCGGGGGTGTCGCAGTCGAGCAGGATGACGCTGTAGTCCTTGTTCGCTGCCGCCTGAACGGCCTCCCATCCGGATGCGACCAGATCGACCGCGAATCCCAGTTTTTCGAGGATCCGAGCCGCGACGCGGCTGTTGACGGGATTGTCCTCACCGAGGAGAGCCACTCGGTTCGGCGGAGCAATCTCGGGTTCGGGAGCGACCGGTTGCGCCGCCGACAAGGCTCGCAACGCCTCGACCGGCTCCACGGCCTCGTCGGCGACTTCCCTCACCCGAACCTTGGCGGAAACGTTGCTCATCGCCGTACCTCGCCTTCCCGCCCGTCATACCGGTATAGCCTGTTGATCTCGGCGATACCCGCACGAATGCGGCCTTGTTCCTGTTCCCGCACCTCGGCGGGGATTGCCAGCGCCCGCGACCGGGGCCCAGTCAGATCGAACCGATAATCGCGAAACGCCACTCCATCGGCCACGTACATATGTCGGCCGTTTTCCGACAAAACTCCATAAACGGGGGCATAGCTCGAGGCTAATAGGTACCATTCCCTACCCTGAGGGTCGGCCTGCGACTCCCGCCCGGTGAACAACGGACGCCCGGCCATGGGGATTTGCCCCATCTCCCGGTACCCCAACAGGCGATAGAGGGTAGGCGTGATGTCTGTCGAGAACACTGGACCGTGGACCGGACGAAGCGAACTTGCCATGTCCGGCGGGACGTGAATGATCAGGGGAATTCGGATGATTTCCGGGAAAAGGGTGTAGGCGTGGCCCCAGCGGCCATCCTCG
>CADECY010000020.1:12754-95739 GCA_902825945.1 uncultured Acidobacteriota bacterium | reverse complement strand
CCCACCGTCCCGGGACTGGTGTCACGGCTTGGCGGAGGTGATCCGCTGATGATCGCCTACTCGGTCAACGTGGGCGCGCACCTCGTGGACGTTTCACCGCTCTCCACGATCGGTGCCCTGTGCATCGCGGCGGTTCCGCCATCGCCGGACCGGGACCGGCTGTTCCGGAGACTGCTCGTATGGGGCTGGTCGATGTCGCTGGTGGGTGCGGCCGCCTGTCAGGTATTTTTCGGGTTCAGACGTTGAAGTCCGCCACGATCGCCGCGTGATCCGAGGCGAGCCTCGCGCGATCGAAGCCCGGTGTGGTCATGTCGTGCCGTTCGATTTCAACATGAGTCAGCAGGGCGAATAGTGGCGTCGAGACGAGCATGTAGTCGATCTGATTTTTGGGACTGCGAAAAGTGAACCTCGGCGTTCCGGAGGGGAGCTTGTCGAGGACATCATGAAGTCCGGTGAGCGTCAGAAGAGGCTGCAGAGGGTCCGAGTCCGGGATATCGTTGAAGTCGCCGGCGACCACGACCAGGTCGGTCGACAGATTGAAATTGGCGAGAACGATATCGCGCACGCGAGTGGCCTGGAGCTTGCGGCGTACCTTTTTCGCTGGCGTGTCTCCGCCGAATTTGCTCAAAAGGTGATTGGAGACCAGCCATAACGACTTACCGGAAGGCGTGATCAACTCGAGTTCCGGACAATCGCGCGAAAAGATGTTCTTTCCGCCGTCCTTGTCGTCCACGTGACTCCGCATGTTTCCAACCGGAAGCCGCCCGAGCATCGCGACATCGATTCCTCGCGGATCATTGCCATCGATGAGCATCGCGTGATCATATCCGTTGTTCACGAATTGACGATTGAACTCGAGAAGAGTCGGGCGGCTCTCCACCTCGATCAGGGTCCAGGCATCCGCATTGACTTTCCTGATCACGTCTCCGGTGTTCCGGATGGCGTCGCGGTCCAGCGGTTGGCGTTCGCTGTCGATGAATCCCTCCCAAGATCTTCTTCCCGCAGCGGTGATTTCGATGCCACTGGCGGCTGAGTTCTTGAAGAGCCGGCCGCGAACTTCGCTTACGAAAAACGGCCGTATCGATCTCTTGGTGACTTGGTTCCGCTCGAGGATCTCTTTCATCGCGGCTTTGTCCGCGGCGGAGTAGGAAGTCTTGGCGATCAGCCGGTTCAACTCGGCCAGATCCGCCAGGATCTGTTTATTGCGAGCCGGGTCCGGATCGTTGATCGCACGAGCCCGGCTGAAAAGGTTCTCGACATTGAAGGTTGCCATACGAGTTGGCATGGAGCGGATGATATCGAAACCGCCGAACCATGGATCAGGCTGGCTTCCGCGCCGGCTCAGACGTCCGCCGCGTGCCCCGCGGTAAACCCGCCATCCACCGCGATCGACTGGCCCGTTATCCACGCCGATTCGTCCGAAGCGAGAAAGACGACAGCGTGGCCGATGTCCTCGGGTTCGCCGAGACGCCCGAGCGGATGGAGCGCGGTGATTTTGGCGAGCCGTTCGGAGTCGTTCATGAGCCCTAGGATGAGCGGCGTCTTGGTGAAACCGGGGCACAAACAATTCACTCGGATCTTGTCCTTTGCGTAGTCGAGCGCCATGTTGCGCGTCAGCGCGATCACCGCGCCCTTGCTCGCGACGTAGGCCGAGCGATTGCGAACACCCGTGACACCCACGACCGACGCCATGTGGATGATGCTCCCGCCGCGCGGCTTCATCTTCGGAATCGCGTACTTCGAAACCAGATACGTTCCGCGCAGATTCACGCGCATCACTTCGTCCCAGCCCGCCGAGTCCTGCTCGGCCACCGGGAAGCGGCGTGCAATACCGGCCGAGGTGACCACCGCGTCGAGCCGCCCGATCGGTTCGAGCGCCTTTCGAACCTGCTCTTCGTCGCCGACATCCGCGATGCGTGAGTCGGCACAGGATGGCGACGGCACCAAATCGATCCCGATGACGAGTGCGCCTTCCGCCGAGCACAACCGGGCCGCGGCTTCACCGATACCGGACGCCGAACCCGTCACCAGGACTACCTTTCCAGAGAGCCTCATTTGTTATCCTCATTGTCACCGATATGATCCGCCGGCGCGAGTTCCTTGCCACGATTCCCACGCTCGCCTTTTCCGCCGAGCCCTCCGACATGAAGATTGCCGGGATCGAGTTGTGGAAACTCGATGGCCGGCGCACGGTCGAGCCGGGCACGGGCCAGTTTCAGGTGCAGCCCATCCACATCTACGATGAAATGCGGCCAAAGCCGTACAAGGATCCCGGCCCGGGCGCGGAGAGCAGAATCGCGCCCACTTCGGCGCTCTACCTGAAGATCAAGACCCAGGGCGGGCTCGATGGATTGTACGGGCCGATCGACAAGGAAGGCGCGATCGTCGTCGATCAACAACTGAAGAGCTACCTGATCGGCAAGAACGGTCTGGCCGTTGAAACGTTGTGGGATCAGATGCACCGCTCCAACCGGCACTCGCGCGCCGGTGCCTACATGATCGCGATCAGCGCGCTCGACAACGCACTCTGGGATCTTCGCGGACGCTACTTCAAGGCACCGGTTTATCGCGTGCTCGGCGGACCCACGCGAGCTGAAGTGGAAGTCTACGGCAGTTGTCTCGGCTATTCGGTGGAACCCGAACACGTCCAAAGCCGTTGCGCCGAGTTCTACAAGCAAGGCTTCCGCCACCAGAAATGGTTCCTCGCCTATGGTCCCGGCGATGGCGCGGAGGGACTGCGCAAGAACGTCGAACTCGTCCGGACCCTGCGCGAAACCATGGGAGACGGCGCCGAAATCATGTTCGACGCCTTCATGGGCTGGAGTCTCGACTACGCGATCATGTGGGCCAAGCAGGTGGAACGTTTCCGCCCGCGCTGGATCGAAGAGGCGTTCCACATGGACAAGCTCGAAAGCTTCGTGAAGCTGAGCCGGGCGACGTCGGTGCCGGTCGCCACGGGCGAGCACATGTACGGCCGCTGGGAAGCCGCGAAATTTCTCGAAGCGGGTGCGATCTCAGTGGTGCAAGCCGACCCCGAATGGTGCGGCGGTGTCAGCGAACTGGTCAAGATCTGCGCGATCGCCTCGGTGCATGACGCGCAAGTGATTCCGCATGGACACAGCGTTCACGCGGCGCTGCACGTGGTGGCGAGTCAGTCTCCGATGACGTGCCCTCTCGCCGAGTACCTCATCAACAAGATGAGTTCGTACTATCATTTCGAGAAACACAAACTCGTGCCCGTGAACGGCAGGATCGCCCTGCCGGACCGTCCGGGGTTCGGAATCGAGTTCGACGAGTCGAAGGTCGAGAAGCAGACTCTGGTGAAGTGGTAGCTTGTGTTTCGAAGGTTGCTATGGCAGCGCCAGCTTGTCGAGGGATGCCAGTTCCACGCGCCATTTGGGTTTCTGGTTGTCGATAACCGCGACCAATTCACTGCGCCGGGAAGCGCGGCCGAGGGGACCAGAAGCGCCTCGATACCGGCCTGCCACGCACGCAGCCCAAGTTCCACAGTGTCACCACGTAGGAATTCGAAACCAGCGATTCGGCCGACAAGGGAATCCCCATCCAACACACGGAAGACACCGATCCTCAACAGTCGTCCTTAACGATGTGGTCAGGGCGCAGACCCCGAACCGTGCATCCCGCCGTTAGTGTTTGGGTTAGTCATCGTGCGCGTTCCCTACGGCTTCCCACCGCTACTGAGTCTGCTGCCTACCACTCCGCGACCGAACCATCGTCATGAAACACCCGAGCCATTGCGCGAGTCCCGCCGAACGGGTACTTCTTCAGCGCCGCCTCGGTCAAATCGAACCCGAGGCCGGGCTTGGTGGGCAGCGGGAACTTCCCCTTCACCATCCGCATGGCGGGGAATCCGAGCCACTCTTCCCAGACCTTCTCTTTCATCTCCGGGATCACGCCAGAACAGATCTCCTGAACGAGGAAGTTCGGTGAGGCCGCGTCCACATGAACCGTCGCCAGTCCGCCGATCGGACCTTCGCACGCATGCGGCGCTAGCGACACGCCCGACGCTTCGGCGAGCGCGGCGGCTTTCCACAGCGCCGTGATACCGCCAACGTGATTGATGTCGCACTGCAGAATGTCGATGACGCCGCTCTCGATCAACTGTTGGCAGGAATAGGCAGCGATCAGCCGCTCACCGGTCGCGATGGGAGTTGTGGTCCGTGCCGCGATCCGCGCCATCGCCTTGACATTTTCCGGCGGGCACGGCTCTTCGACAAACAGCAGGTTCAACGGCTCCACCTCCTTGATCAGGATCGCGGCGACCGAGGGGCTTGTCTTGGCGTGGAAGTCGATACCGATATCGATATCCGGACCCACGTTTTCGCGCAGCATCTGCATTCCCTTCACCGCGCGTGTGATCTTTTCGTTGGTCTCGATCCACTCGTAGTATCCGGGAATGCCGCTCTTGAAGCAGGTGATGCCCTGTTGCTTGGCGGAGTCGCGCATCTTCTGGAGTTCCGCCGGAGACGTTCCGCGAACGTGATAGTAGCCGCGCACGCCAGCCGGATCGGTGGGACCACCGAGCATCTTGTACACCGGCATGCCGAGAATCTTGCCGCGAATGTCCCACAGCGCTTGATCGATGCCCGAGATCGCCGAGCCCATCACCGGACCCGCGCGATAAAAGCTGTGCACGTACATCGACTGCCAGTGATGTTCGACGAGCATCGGATCGGCGCCGATCAGGAACTCCTTGAAGTCATCCACGCACGCCATCACCGCGGCGGCTTTGCCTTCCAGCGTCCCCTCGCCCCAGCCCACCACGCCCTGGTTGGTTTCGATTTTCACGAAGACGTAGGGGCGGTCGGAGTCCGGCGTCAACGACACGCCGAACGCCTTCACACCAGTGATGCGGACCTTGGTACCGGCGTTGTCGAACGCCGCCGCGCCCAACGGGCGTCCGTCAGTTGGCTTGGGCGCGAACTGCGGCATGAGCGCGCATCCGCAATCGGCGTCATCGGCGCGCAAGCGTCCGGCGCCGCCGCCAGCCGCGGCCATTCCGAGTCCACCGAGGAAGTGTCTGCGCCGGATCATGCGGCCTCCTGGTAGCGCGCGAGCGCCGATTCGTTCACGGCAATTCCCAGCCCATGGCCGGTGGGCAGCGCGGCGAAGCCGCTCTTCACGGCTTCCACATCGCCCGCGATGGCCTTGCGCATTTCACGATCGCCGGCTGCTTCGGGCAGAGGAATCTGCTGAATGAAAAAGTTCGGAAGACTAGCCGCGAGGTGAATCGCGGCGGCTGTGGCGATCGGCCCGCCATTGTGGAACGGCGCCACCGCGACATAGTTCACTTCACCGATCACCGCGATACGCCGGATCTGAGAGATGCCGTGTGCCGCGATATCGGGCCGCAGGATATCCACCGCATCTTCGGCGAGAATGTTCTGGAACCCCGATGGACTATCGAGGAATCGGCCCATGCCGATCGGCGTTACGTTCTCGCGCGCCATCTTCTTCACCGCGCCGAAGTTGACGGGCGGACAGGGCTCATCGAACCACAGCAGGTGAAAGCGCTCGAGTTCCGCCGCGATCGACTGCGCGTCGCCGGGAGTGAGCGAGCCCTTGCCGTCGAGCACGAAGTCTGACCCAGTATTGGCAGCGGTGCGCATCATCGCCATCAGGGCCGAAACCTTGTTCATGTAGCCCTTGCCCTGATTGCGCCATTCGGTCGGCGGAGCGGGCACGGCGAATGCGCGGAATCCAGCCGCCTGAGCGCGGTCAAGCGCGGCCGCGCCTTCGAGGAAAGCGAGCGCGCGCGCCTTGTGTCGCGTCGGTCCTCCGAGCACTTGGTAGGCCGGCGCCTTCGCCGCCTTGCCCGCGACGTCGATCATCGCCATGTTGATCGCCGCGCGGACCTTCGGCGCTGGCGCCAGTTTCCGCCAGGCGATCTCGAACGCCGTGCACGGGATGCCCGTGGCAAGCTGCTTGGCCTGCTCGAATTCGGCGCGAGTGAACTCACCGCATTCGCCCCATCCGGAGAGTCCGCCGCGCGTATCCACGCGGATCACCGTGTATTTCCTGCCCGAGCCGGGCTCCCGCAGCGGCCACGCGCGAAGGTCGCGGATCGCCAGCGGATCGTCGGAGGCCGCGACCGTTTGCATGGCTGCCATGGCCTGCAAACGCAAACGGCGCGAAACAATCGGAGTCGCCATCGGCACAGTATACTAACACCCGGCCGGATCTGCTGGCTGCCGACAGCCACACCGGCGAGAAGATCTCGAACAACCGCTACAGCACGCCAGAATCGCGTCAATAGCTGACGGCTAGGACTGGCCGGTTCACCCGAGATCGAGCGCGGCGGCTTGTCAGTCCTGGATTTTCAGTCGCGAGGGCCCCGTGGCGAGGTCACCCAACACGGCCATCAATTCGGCGTCACGTGAATCAATGCACCCGGGTTGGCATCCTCGAGCAACCAGAGCGATCCATCCGGACCTTGTGCCACGTCCCGTATCCGCTTGCCCACGTCCCATCGCTCAGCGGCCTTGGCGCCACCCTTCCCGTCGAAGACGATCCTGTTGAGCGACTTGCTCCCCATACCGCTAATGAAGCCGCTGCCATCCCACTGCGGGAACATCTGCTTGCCACGGTAGAACATCAGGTTACCGGGCGCGATCACCGGAGTCCAGTAAAGCACGGGCTTGGTGAACTCCGGCCGCGAGTCGTGACTCGGGATCGGCACCTCGTTGTAGTTCTTTCCGAACGAGGCCACCGGCCACCCGTAGTTCTTGCCCTTCTCGATCCGGTTCAACTCATCTCCGCCCCGTGGCCCGTGCTCCACCTCCCACAATTCGCCGGTGGGAGAAAACGCCAGACCGTATGGAGCCCGAAATCCAGAGGCCCATGTCTCCGACGGAGTCTGGTTGGAACCGGGGAAGGTGTAGCTGCTCACCACGGGAGCCGTCTTGGCGGCCTCGGTGTCACGCGGCGGATCGATCAGAGGAATCGTTGCCGCACCAGTCTTGCCGAACTCGGGATTGCCCGGCGCGGCTTTTCCATCGAGCGTCAACCGCAGGACCTTTCCCACCGGTTGACTCGGATCCTGCGCCGGCGTCATCCGCTGACGGTCGCCCACCGACATGAACAGATACTGTCCATCGGGCGAAAACGCCACCTGTCCGCCCGCTTGGCCGCCCTTGCCCCGCGGCATCTGCCGCCAGAGTACCTCGGGGTTCTCGATTCTTGGCACGCGTCCGAGGTTCAGCTTGGCGCGGGCGAGCACCTGGCTCCCGCCGTATTCGCCCGGCTCGATGTAGGTGAGGTAAATGCTCTGGTCGGTTGCATACTTCGGCGAAACGAACACCCCGAGCATGCCATTCTGGCCCTGCCAATAGACAGGCGGCGTGTTGGCCAGGGGCGCGATCTTCTCCCCTTTTGCCGACACCAGCCAAACCGGGCCAATCTTCTCTGTCACCAGCATTCGCCCGTCGGGAAGGAACGCGATCCGCCAAGGGAGGCCGAAAGTCGCCACCGTGGTCATCTGAAACGGCAACGCCGCCTCGGGCTTCTTCTCGCCGACATTCACCTGTCCCCATGCCACCGTCACGCTGGCAAGCAGCATCGCCTTCGCCAATCTCATCGCAACCTCCGTCGCATCGCTCTCGCTGGCCCGAACCGCGCGCCGGGCATCACACTCTACGATACAACGGCGGGACGCCCGGCCGGCTCGAAGCTGGCGCAACGCCACGGTTGGGCGGGGCGTGGAATCGCGCAGGCTTCGAGCAACATCCCCTCGATCTCGTGATCGACCAGCATCGTTTCCAGCGCTCACCACGGTAGCCACCTGAACTGTCGCATTCGGCAACGCGCGCCAAGGCCATCCACTTCATGTCGGGTCCTTTGACTCCACCGTCCATCAGTTGGAAGAATGCATCCCGCCAGTGGGCGAGCGACAGCAACGCCGCCTGCCGGTCCGCTGACACTCCGTTCCCCGATCGATCAGGTGTACCCGTCCGCCGAACAGAGTGAACTTGCGTCCATCCTTCCGGCGCGAGGTCACCGGAGGCAGATCTTTCCTCGATACAGCCCCACAAGCACAGGCACACATCACCAGATCGCTGATTCCATCGGGGTACATCGCTATTCGAGTACAGGCAGTTCGAGAACGTTGCCGCGAGGAGGCTCCGAAGCCCAGATCGGCGGCAGAATGCGAAGGCGAGCAATCCCCGGCGCGGCAGGCCGGAACGAAACGAATCCGGCGGGCCATTGGAATCGAATCGGGTTGGTGACGAACCGGCCCGTCTCTGGTGCGTCGTTGCGCAACTCGACCATCAACGGAACGAACGGCTGCGCGGGCGCGCCGGTCACCGGAATCAACTCGCCGTCCGGGCCGATCGCCACGGCATGTAGGCTCAAGTCCACCGGTGCGCCGTTGGCTCGCGCAGCCTTCACGCCAGTGCCCCCGGAGAAGACAAACCCGGAAGGCATCACCTCGACCAGGAAGCGCGCTGACTCTTGACTGCCGTTTCCGATCGAGATGATGGCGGGACCTGGAGAGATTCCTTGGAGGAAAACTGGCACTTTCGGATACTGTTCACGAACGGTGCCAAGCGGGCTTTGCAGGGTCACTTGTGCGCTTCCCGTCGTGCCGGTGCGCGTGGTCATCAACACGCGGCTCGGGTCCAGACTGCGCAGCGTGATCTGGGAGGCTGGGGCGAACGTCAGTTCCGTCTCGAAGCCGACGGCGACCGGACTGGATGGGCGAAGCCCAGAACCCGGTAGCGGGTAGGACTCAGGCTTCACGATCAGCCGGCCGCGAGCGAACTCCGGTGCATCGCCGAATCCCTCGGGCGGCACCAGCCGGTAGGTGGTCAAGCCTGGCTTCAGTCCGCGCACAGCGCCGGAATTGTAGGGATAGAAAGGCGTCGTCTCGATGTTCTCGGCGAGCGAGTTGTCCTCGACTTCGAAGCGAAGCCGTGGCGTGATGCCTGTGGCGAGGGTGCCCGCTGGACTGGGCCGGCCCGTTTCCGGGTCGAGGGCATGGTAGGACACGTAGACCGGCGTTCCGCTCCCCACCGCGACTTCGAGCGCCTCCCGTTTGACTGCGGCGATGGCGGGAACAATCGGGCACGACGCCGTAGCCTGCGCTCCGTTCGACATCCAAGCCGTCACCTCGACCGTACCGGCCGCGGCTCGTGGGCGGATCCCGAAGAAGTGAGCCGATGCGCTGTTCGTGCCTTCCATCAACGATCTCTGTTGAACGGGCTCCCCGGTTTCAGTCCACCGAGCCATGGTTGGATCATCGATACGCAGGTTCAGTTCCCCGCCGAACGCCCCGTGCCGGTGCACCACGATCGATGATTCCAGCGGTATCGAAAGCGGCGCGCACTCGATCGAAAGCTTGGGAGGTGACACCTTCACACGCAACGGAAGACTTCCCTCATCGCCAGGAAATCCGTGTATCCGGATCAGGCTCACACCCTCAGTGCGCGCTTGAACATAGGCGCGGTCCTGAGGGAACCGGTCGAACGGCCTGGCCTCCGCTACCGCCGGCTCGGAACTGGTGAACCGGAATGGCTCGGCCCGCCGTTCCACGACCCCCGGCATCTCGAGCCGCCAGCCGGTTCCGGCATCGATGGCATAGGCGGCGATGTCCAGCAAGGCCGGCGGATCGAAAGATGAGAATTCGACTGTGGACGCTCGGAAGCCCAAGGCCAACGGGGTAAGCCGGATCGACATGGTGCGTGGATAGTAGCCGTTCGCGGTGACCGTAGCAGTGACTTCGCCCGAGTCCGCGAGTCCGGTCACGGAGCCCCGCTCAGCCAGGACCTTGTCAGATGCCGAGATGCTCACCGCGAACGACACTGGAGCTACAAAATAGGTCGCGCCTTTCGCGAGCAGCGGGACCGGGCGAACCGGAATGAACGGGATGCGAAAACGGGAGTAGAATCCATCGCTGCCACCAGCAAACACTGTCGGATCCGAAGCCCGGGGAAACCCGGCAGACGCGGTGGACCCCGCCACCACCAAGCGATGCTCTCCCGTGAACGCCGCGTGGAGCGCGCGATCATCGCCTTCTCCACCCAGGTACGTCGAGAACAGAGGAGCGTTCGTATTCGCGTCGAACATCGCCACGAAGGCATCCGTGCCACCACGCCACGACGTTTGCACCGCATCCTCGAGACGCAAGTCCGGTGAGTCCGACGCGCCGGCGATCACGGGATCTCCTGACACCGATACGGCGAGTGCGGCTACCTCTTCTTCGCGGCTGCCGCCCCAATAGGTCGCAAAGCCGATGCGGCCCTCCGTCATCCGCATGAGAAATCCGTCTGATGGACCAGCGAGCCGATCCTGTGCTGCCGCCGAAACGGGAAAGTCTTCCGACCAAGTCGTGCCGGCCAAATAGATCGAGTCGACATGGGACGGATCGTGCGCAACTCCGGTAGCGCTGTCTCGCCCGGACCCTCCGCAGTAGGTGGACAACTCGACGCCATCGAGATTCGGCGTCACCCGCGCGAGAAAAGCGTCGGAGGCTCCAGCGATCGTGGGCTGAATCGGATTCCGCAGCGGCAGGTCGGCAGACTCGGTCTCTCCCGCGATCAGGATCCTGCCTTCGGGATCGAGTGTCGCGGCTCGAATGTAGTCGTTCCCGGTTCCGCCGAAATAGGTGGTGACGTTCGTCCCGATCCAAGACTCGGGCAGCCATGCGAGGAATCCGTCGTAGCCCCCCGAGTTCTTCGATTGCAAGCCGGTGGCGTTTGCGAGATCCGTCGAGCCGGTGAAGCCCGCCAGGAAAATGCCTCCCCGTTGAACGGGCAGCAGCGTGCGGATCGAATCGTCACCGGATCCGCCAAAGTAGGTCGCATTCGCGGATCCAATGGTGCCTGTGACCGTCGTGTTCAGACCGACCGACAATCTCGCGATGAATCCGTCGCGGGCGCCTCCCGCGAAAAAATTGCTTGCTCCCCCGAAATCACGGGACGTGGTCTCGCCAGCCACGGTAGCCGTGACGGTGCTGAATCGTAACGAGAAGTTCGTCACGACCCGGACGCCGCAGACCGGCATCTCGTCACCGGATCCTCCGCTTACGACGACGGCGAGCGGCTGCTGGTCGAAGTAGACAGCGATGTCCTTGGACGCGGGCGCTCCGGGCGCTCGCGATCTCGTCATGTATCCCACACGAACCGCCTGATCGGTGGAAGCGCACGTGATCGCATCTTCGCTCACCGACCCGCGCGGCCCAGAGAGCTCGATCACCGGATCGATGATCAGCGGCATCGCCTTGTCGTATGCTCCGATCCGGAACGACGCAATGTTCGCCGCCAACAACACGAAACGCGCTTCCACTGGCACTTTCCCCGAGGGCGTCACTTGCCAGGCGCGTGGTGCTCTTTGTATGAGGTTTCCCGCTGCCGTCTCGGTCACCAGATTCCCCGCGTCGTCGAGGAAGGTCCTTCTCGCTCCGCCCACGCGAAGCCGGTATCGCGACCAATCGGCGTGCGCGGCCACGAGCACTTCATATTCGAGCCGTCTCCCCCCTCCTTCATCCGGCCGGTAGACGACATCGATTCCGGGAAACACGCCCCGGCTTCGAATCGCTCCGTAGGCCGGGATGTTCTGGCGCCATTGGGACTGGGGGCCGGTGAGGTCCGCGATTCGTGCAACCGGCTCACCGATCGGCTCCCATCGAGTGCCGTTCGAAGCAACGAACTCGAACGTGATCTGCCGCCTCGATTCACCGGGCAAGTCCGCCGCAACTCCCGACGGCGTGAACCACAAGTGAACCGGTCCGGCTCGGGCAACAAACCGCGCATCGCCCCCGTTGGCATGCTCGAACCACAGGCCCGGAGGCTGGCTCGCTTGAGCGAGCATCACGAGAAACAATCCCGACAGGGATGGTCTCATGACCCGATGTTAGCAGCTCTACGGAACCGCCGGGTTGGGAATCGTGTAGTCTTCGAGCGAGATCCCGTCGAACTCATAATCGATCAGCAATGTGCCAGCGCTCACCACGGACGCCACTTGTATCGTCGCACCCGGCAATGCCTGCCGCGGCACCATCCACTTCATGTTGGGCGCGGTGACTTCACCGTCCATTAGTTGGAAGAATGCATCCCGCCGGTGGACCGGCGACAGCAACGCCGTCTGCGGCGCAAGCATGACGGTTCGCGATCCGCCGAGCCCGCCAGTCCATTGACGCTCCGTTCCCCGGTCGATCAGGCGTACCCGCGCGCCGAACGGAGTGGGCGCGCCGGATTCGCAGGAGGTTCTCAGCATCCCGCGGCTCAGCATCTCGGGCAGAACCGCGGCGGAGCATCGTCCACTGGCCGGCACTTGCGTCCATCCTTCCGGCGCGAGGTCCACCGGAGGCAGATATCGGCGCAGGGCGAGCACGATGGAAGCTCGCAACTTCAGCTTCTTCCCTCGAAACTTTTCGTAGACGTGGGGACTCATGTGCAAGACCTGCCACTCGGGCGTGTGTCCCTCCATCTGTAAGAATCCTGTGAACTCGAGCGGCTCGGCGGGGCCGTACTTCCAGTTGGGCCAATCCGCAGCGATGCGTTCGCCAGCGGGAGTAATCAACTCCAGTGAAACCGGCGTGGGGATGGCTTCAACCTCCGGCCATCCCGACACCTGGACGGGAATCGCGGTAACGATTCCACTCAGCGCATACATGCCGAGCGGGTGCTTGTCGAAACTCACGGGCGGCCCCGCGGCGATCGAAACGGATCCAGCATGCGCGGGCGCCAGGGCCATCTGCAGTGTGGCCGTCGCGCGGCGCGGCAGCCACACTTGAAGCACGAGAGCAACGGCCACCGTACAAGCGCCGGCGGCTCTGCCCAGCGGCAGCAGCAAGCGGCGGTATTGCCACACCAGGACCACCACTGAACCCACCACCAGCACGATCGCCGGAGGCAACAGTTGCACTCGCGGCATGTGAATCCATTGCGCGAACACGAGACCGTCTGAAATGTAAGCGAGAGCCGCTGCCAACGGTATCGCGCAGGCCATGAATTGCGCCGTGCTGCTCACGAGCGCGGCGAGCGCGGCCGAAGAGAGCGTCAGCGTCACGAACCAATCGAATTGATTTTGGAGCAGAAAGCCGATGTTGGCGCCGGGACCGAGTCCGCGCGCGGCAAGAACGTAGAACTGAGCGGCGTACAAAGGAACGTGGATCGCCACGATCGCAAACAACAGCTTGGCACCCAACAACTGTTGCCAACGGAGCGGCAGGGTCTTCCATTCGCTCGATTCGGAGATAGGTGAGTCCTCCCGCATCAGCGACGCGATGAGGAAGCTCCAGGCGAGCGGAACGAGAAGATGCAACCAGCCCTCGAGCGCTCCAGGTGTGGCGCCAGTGCGCGCGGCGTCGAGATGCGCGGTAAACGCCAACATCGCCATCGGCGCGAGCATGTGCCAGCGGAATCTCCGCAGGTCCTTACGGAAGATGTGCCAGACGAGTCTCATACCGCTCCCCTTCTGGCCAAGGCCACGAAGATCGATCGCAACGGAAGCGGCCGTGCGGCCACTTCCCGCACTTCTGGAAACAGCGCGCGGATATCGGACTCGCTCGCCGAGGGCTGGAATTGGCTGTCGATGAAACGCACCATGCATCCTGAGCGCTCGGTTTGTAGCCAGCCTTTCGGCATTCCGGCCGGCAGATCCGCACCCGGGGCGTCGAGCAATACCTCTATCTCCCGGAACCGGCTCGACAACGCGCCCATCTCCTCCACGAATCGCAGCCGTCCGCCGGCGATGTAGGCGACGTGCGTCGCGAAGCTCTCGATTTCAGCGAGATCGTGCGAGGCGAGAACGATCGTGATCTCTCCGCTTCGAGCGGCGAGCGTTTCCATCAACTGATCGCGGACCAGCACGTCGAGACCGCTGAAAGGTTCGTCGAGCAATAGCAGCTTCGGGCGATAAGCCAGTGCCGCGCACAACGCCGCCTGCATCCGTTGTCCGCGCGACATCGAGCCAAGCTTGCGATCGAGCGGCAAGTCGTGTTGCCGGACGAGCACGTCGAGTTCGTCCGCGCGCCAATCCGGATAGAAAGCGCGCAAGTAGGCGAACCACTCCCGAGCGGTCATCCAGCCGGGTGGCGCGCGATGTTCGGACACATAGGCGATCCTCGCGAGCTCGGCCGGGCCCAATCGCCGCGAATCGGTTCCGTCGATCGTGACTCGGCCCGAACTCGGCCGTAGCAGGTTCACGCAGACTTTCAATGCCGTGGACTTGCCCGCGCCGTTCGGACCGGCGACCGCGAACACCGAACCGCCGGGAACGTCGAGCGTCACCGAGTCGAGCGCCTTCACCCGCCCGAAGTGCCGGGTGAGCGATTCCATGTGGACCATGCGATTCACACCTCCTGCTTCGTGTTGGGCGCGAGCCGTTGCCACTCGCCCGCCACCAATTGCTGAAACTCGTCGAGCGTCGCGCCCATGTGCATCGCCTCGACGAGGATCGGCTCCATCTCCGCGCGGATCAGACGCGTGCGCTCGGACCGCGCCGATGGAGCGCGCGCAGCCACCGCCGTGCCGATGCCCGGTTGAATGTCGAGCAACCCCTCCTGCTTCAGGATCGAGACCGCGCGTTGCGCCGTGTTCGCGTGGATCTTCAAACCAGCCGCGAGCGTCCGCACCGATGGAAACGGATCGCCCGGACGCAGCCGGCCCGAGAGGATCGCTTTCTTGGCGGCCTGCACGAGTTGTTCGTGCACCGGGACGCCCGACTGCGGATTGAGCCGGAACGGGATCACAAGTGTACTATGACGCTTGTGACACCTGGGTGTCAAGACAAATGTTCGCGGCGCGTTCGCGGGGCGGCCTGACGGATCGAAGCTGCGGTGGACCCGCGGCAGGGGAGGCCGAGTCGCGAGGCTAATGCTAATGGCGGCGACATGACGCTCGGATACAATCGGCGTTGACGGCGTCCATCCGTCTTCGGAATCTGTCGGCAGAGCAAGAGCTTCCGGCCTCCCAGTGGGCCAAGATCATCGCCGGGCCTGAGGCGCTTGGCTCAGGAGGCGGAAGGTTAGCCCAGCGCGAGCTTGGGTCCCGGTCCTCGGCCTGACAGCGATCGTGACACGGTGGAGGTGTTCAGCAATTCGCTTCGGGATACGTCCGCCTCGAGGCTACCAGCCGTGCAAGCGTCGGGGATATCAGGGATCACGCGCAAGAGCCATCGGTACTGGTGCTTCGACGGAAGAACTACTTGAGCACCCGACCATCCCCTCACTGGCGCCGTTTCAATACTTGAAGCGAATCCAGTCGCACTCGACAGGCGGCTAATCTCTTCGCTGTCAGCGAAGCCGCTCGCCGGCTGTCCGAGAAGTACTCGAGGTGATCGCCCTTCATGGCAAGAGCGGAGCCGGGCTCCCTCGCCTCACCGTGGCGGCAACGATACATTGGCCCGGTAGTTCGATTCGTTATGGTCCGGGTTCCGCACGGGCTTGTAGATCTTGCCCCCAGTGAACGGCCGATCCTGCGTGTAGATCCACACACGCTTCTGATCCCACACCACGATCTCGTCGCGCTCATCGCCCGTCAGGTTCGCGACATGGTAGGCGAGATCCGGATGCCCATCGTCCGGGAACATCACCACCCGCCGCAGTTGCCCATCGATCATCCCGCCCTCGCGAACATTGCCGGAAAGCAGCGCGAACTCCTGGCCATCACCGCGCCAGTTGACCGGCGCAAGGTGCGTCGACCCCGGGACCATCTCGTCCTGCGCGAGGATATTGCCATCCGGATCGAACAGCGTCACGATTCCCGGATTCCGCCAAAAGTTCGCGACCATCAATTGCAGTCCCGGCATCTCGGGGCGGTACTTGCCCACGCTCTGGGTTTGCGTGTGCCCGATGCGCTGCTGCCGGATGATCTTCCCGTCGCGGCCGATCACCACCAGCCCCTCATCGCTGCCGCAGATGTAGGCGCGCGGCGCCTCGCCCTCGCGGCCGGTGAAGTTTCCCATCGAGATCGCATCGGCATGATCCTTCATCGCCGCGTCATGCGACCACAGCATCTTGCGTTGCGAGTTCCACAGCGCGTAGCCAATCACGAACTCCTGCTTGCCGTCGCCATCGAGATCGATCGGATACGGGTAGTGGCCCGTCTGGCCCCGGCCTTCCCACTTCAGATCGAGATCGGGGCCGTAGACCCAAAATCCGTTGTAGCGATCCTTGAGCAGCATGTCGCGATCGACGAAGACGATCGAGTCGCCGTTGTTGAAATCGAACGGAATCTCGTCCTTGTTGTTCGGCAGCGCCTTCGGGAGCCACGTCTTCTGGCGGAGTTTGCCAGTAGAACCCTCGAGCACCTGCAACTGGAAGTCGCGCACCAGCACCACTTCGTTCTTGCCGTCGCCGTCGATGTCGCGGATCTGGAACGGCGTGTCGTTCGTGAGAAGTCCGTTCTCCGGATTGGGACGCCCCTGACGCCAGATCACCTTGCCATCCAGTGTGACGGCGGTGAGGCAACTGATCTGGTCGAACGCATCGCCGCGAAACTTCGGTACGTTCTGTCCGATCAGCATGTCGATGCGACCGTCGCCGTCGAGATCGCCGAATCGCACGTTGCGTCCCGCCCCGAACTGCGGCGTGTCGAATTTGCGCCACAGCTTGGGCTTCGGATTCGCTGCTCGCAATTTCACGAACTCCGCCTCGCGCGCGGCGGCGCGCTTCCGGAATGCCGCGTGGACTGCCTCGCTTGCCGAGACCTGGAAGTCCGTGAAGCGGGCGGGGCGATTCCCGATCAGTCCGGCTTGGCCCTTCAGCACGTCACTGTCGGAGGCCTCGAGCACGGCTTTGCCGTCGATCGACGCGCGTATCCGCGGGCCGTCGTTTTCGACTCGCATCGTGTAGTAGCGCGTCGTTTCGAACGCGAACTTCGCGCGGCCGAGTTCGCGATAATCACTCGTGCGGAAGCCCTTGTCGAAGGGAAGCCGCAGGAACAGCCGCACGGTATCTTTCCCGCTGAAGACGAACGCGTAGTAGTGGCGTGAGGTGCGATAGCGGAAGACGATGCCGCGCTCTCCTTCGAGCGACAGCGGCCGGACCTTCGCCTCGACCGCGTAGTCCGCCCACTCGTTGTCGCCGGTGACGAACAGCGGCATGTAGCGCGCATCGTCGGCGGCCTGATGCTGTTCCAGATAGGTCTTGCCGAGTTCGTCGCCCGCCGCCCAATGGTCGGTATGCACGATCGGATTGCGCCACGGAAACGTGCGGACTCCGCGATGCTCGATGTAGTGATACTCCTGAATTGCTCCGTTCAATTGGCCCATCGGCTGCGACAACAATCCCGGCGCGAACCTCGAAAAGTCATCGCGAAACAATTCGGCGGCGGAGAGCAGCGAGACCGGGAGCAGAGCCGCGCGCGCAAGCAAGCGGTGGTGACGCGACATATTCATCAAAAATCCAGTCTCGCACCGAACTGCAGATTTCGTGGCGTATACGCCGGATTCGAAGCCCGGATCCGCCCGAAGTTCGGGCTCTCCACCGACGTGTCCGGATTCCCGAGCATCGGCACGTTGAACGGATTGAAAATCTCTGCCCGAATCTGGAACCGGTACTTCTCCCGGATCTGAATCACGCGATGGATCGTCATGTCATAGCTGAAGAATCGCGGACCGTACAGCGTACTCACGGCCGCGCTTCCGAACTGCCGGACCGGACGCGGAGCGCGCGCATCGATAAAAGCCGGCTGGCGATACGCGGACCGGTCGAACCACTGATCGGCCTTGTCGTTCCGGGACCGGCCCGATTGATCGATACGGCCGTCGGCAATGCGATCCGCGCGATTTCCAGTGGCTCCGCTCGGGCTCTGTCCTTGCGAACTGGTAATCGTCAACGCTTGGCCCGATTGCCACGTGCCGAGGCCCGAGAGGTTCCAGTCACCGAACATCTTGTGCGCGAAGCCGCCGCCCTTGGCGTGATACGGAAGCTCGTAGACGAAGTTCCAATGGAAGACCTGCGGCGGCTGGCCCGGCAGCGGACCGTAGTCGTAGTCCCAGAGCGGCGCCGACACGGGGTTCGTCGCCGTGGGGTCGAGGCGGAACACGCGCGCCCAAGCCCAGTTCACGTTCACGAAAAGTCCGCTCGCGTAGCGCTTGGTGAACTCGAGTTCCATCGTGTTGTAGTTGGACGTGCCATCGCCGAAACGCTGGCCTATGTTGGTCCCGAACTGAGTCCAGCGCCGGCCCGTGGGATCATTCGCCGCCCGGTTCAGGCATTCGGTGGGCCCGGGCACGCACGAATTCACCCGCACCGTGCGAGATAGATTCCGTCCGAGATTGCCCGCGTATGATCCGCGAACGCCCATCTGGCGGCCCAGATCCTTCTCGATGCTGAAGCTCCAGGCGTGTGTCCGCTGCGTCGGATACTTCGGGTTGAATCCATCGAGAGTGGTGAGCTGCGAGTCCGCGCCCGCGGCGGAGCTGTTCGCGGTCGGGTTCTGGAAGGTGTAGAGGCTATTGACGTCCACGCGTTGCGAGACGAGCAGGGTTCGTGTAAGTTGGGCGCGCCGTACGAACGGCGCCACGTTGACCGCCGCGCGGAACTCGTTCACTGTATAGTCGACGTAGTAGGTGCCAAAGCCTGCCCGCACGGCGAGATCGGGCCGAACGCGATACGCGGCGCCGGCGCGCAGGCCGAAGTCGCGATTATTCGGCTGGATGAAGGTATCGGGCAGTCCAGCTTGGCCGGCTTCGAGGTAGCGATCGTCGAACTGACGGAACACCGGATGGACCTTTCCGCGGCTGCCCGATGGGATCAGCACCTTGCCGGTGGCGAAGTCGCCCACTGCGGCGCGCTGATTCCACTCGTCGAAGAAGCCGAAATTGTCGTAGCGAAGCCCGAGGTTGAGCGTGAGCCGCTGCGTCACTTTCCAATCGTCTTGCACGAACGCTGAGATGTTCCGCTTGCGCTGGTATCCGCCCACTTCGCCGGTCGTGACATCGGTGGAGGATGGATAACCGAGCAGGAAGTCCGCGAACGCGTCACCGCTCGCCGACGTGGTCGATCGCGCGTTGTTGAAGTCCGATGCCGTGGTGTAGCGGCCATATGGCGGCGAGGCGAGTTCAGTGGTCTTCCAGCCTTTCAGCCAAATGAGCCCGGTCTTGAGCGTGTGGTTCGAAATGGTCTTGCTGAACGTTGGATCGAATGTGAACCCGTAGTCGGCCGAGTAGTTGAACAACAACCGGTCGAACAGCGGACTGATGCCCACGGCGTTCGTCCCGATCGCGATGGCTGGCGGTCCGGCGAATGGCGGCGCAGGTGCGAGATCGTTGATCTTCACCGGGAAGGCCGTATCGCCACCGCTCGGGATGTTCTTGAACGGCATGCTTCGGAAGGTGAACTGCCCGGTGACGATCGAGGTGGGGCTGAGGATTCGGGTCCAGTTGAAAGACGCGGTTTCGTTCCACTGATTCTTGGCGCTGGCGCCGAGCGAACCCGGAACGTCTCCGGCGTAGCGCGACGCTTGGTCGAGATGCGCGATGGTCGCCTTGGCGAAGATCTTGTCGCGCGAACCGATCATGTGATCGATGCGAATGTCGTACTTCTCGGAATTGTCGAACTGCGGCTTGAAGTAGACGGCGTTGAAATCCTGGATGCGGCCCGGTTGCGGAGCATCGGGAATCAGCTTCAGCAGTTCCGTGGCCACCGGGCTGATTCGCGACAGAGGAATCGTGTTGTTCGGAAAAGCCAGCCCGTTGTTGAGCGGATCGAGGGGTGTGACGGCGGGCGTGCGGAGCAGATAGGTGCTCAGGTTGCCGGAACGTTCGGCCGCGGTCGGATATCGAGCGTTCGAAACGAGGCCCGCCGTGTGGCGGAAGTTGTCGACCGAACCGAGGAAGAAGGTCTTGTCCTTGCGGATCGGGCCCGCGAACGTGCCGCCGAATTGATGCCGCACGAACGACTCCCGGTTGGCAACCGCCCAGCGCCGCGCGCCGAAGCCGCCCGAGCGATAGAACTCGAACGCGCTGCCATGCCATTCGTTGGTTCCGGACTTCGACGCGACGATCACCTGCGTGGGCGCTGAGTATTCGGCGCTGCCACCGCTGGTGGTGAATTTCACCTCCGCGATCGCATCGATCGAAGGCAGTGCGAGATCGGCGCGGCGATCGATTCCGTCGATCGCGGGCCATCCGGTGGTCTGCAGCGGATTCACTTGCGCGCCATCGGAGAGTACTTGCATCGCGCTCCGGCCGCCTTGCGCGAACGTCCCGCCGGCGGTGTCGGTCGAGCCAGCCGGAACGCCGGCGGTCTGTCCGACGAGCGTTTGGATTTCGCGAACGATCACCGGCAGATTCTTGAGCTGCACCTCGTATCGAGAATTGCCGATCGCCGCATTCTCGGTCTCGATGGCGAGCGTTCTCTCCTGCACGGTGACACGCTCGGAGACGTTGCCGACCTCGAGCGTGAGGTCGATCGTGACTACTGAGTTCACGTCGATCCGGACGCCGCCGCGCGATACCGCCTTGAATCCGTCCTTGCGAGTCTCGACTCGATAGACGCCGAGCGGCAACGGTGAGAGCACGTAGACGCCGGATTGATTGCTCGCCGTCTTCCGGACCTCGCCCGTTTCGGTTTGCGTAGCGGTGATGCCGGCGCCGGGGATGGCAAGCCCCGAGGAATCGGTGACGGTGCCGGTGATCTTGCCGAGGCCTGTTTGCGCCGCGACGGGAACGGAGATCAGGAGTAGCGAGACGAACGCTGGTCGCATAATGACCAACAGCATATCAACCGCGCCGTGGTTCGCGATGCGGTGGAGCACGTTGCGGCAAACCGTGGGGATGCGCCGCCCCGCGGGGCCCAGGCGAGGAGCCGCCGCCTCCGCCGCAATCAAAGTCCGGCCTGTGCTCCGAGTTGGTATTCTAAGCACTCGAACAGACTTCCAAACGCGACCGAGGCGCTCGCCGGGTGGGAGGAAGCGATCCGGCTTCGCGCCGGTCTGTCGGCGCGCGCCACGACGCAGCGGAATCATGCACCGCTGCCCAGGACCATTCGTGGGTCATCCGGCACCTCTCGGTTGCGCGCTCGATTCGCGGAACGCCGACGCATCTTCTATGCCGGAGCCGCGCTGGCGGCGAAACGCAGGTTCCAGGAAGCGCGCGACGTTCGAGCGCGCGCTCGTGTTGCGCACTGCCTGGGCGTTAGCGAAACTATAGCCCGTTTCGGCGGCGAAACTCCGGAATCTGTCGCGCCAGCGTATCGTCGATCAGTTTGATCTTTTCCTCGATGGTATCCGGCGTCTAAATGTAATCCTGCTCCCACTCATATCCGAGGCGCGAGTCTCGCCGCGCCGTCTCCCGCGCGGCCACCGATCGCGACCGCTCCTCGCGCAGCAACGCCGTCATGCGATCGAGAAGGCCGCGCCGCACCGCCGCATCCTTGGACCGGTTCAACTCGAGCCGTATCCCCTCGAACTCGATGACAGCGTGTTCGCTCCGCATCATCCGTTGCAGTTGTTCCGCCAGCAGGACTTCACGAAACGCCGCCTTCGACTTCGCCGCCGGAGCCCGCAGTGCCGCCGCCCGATAACTCCGCAGGCCTTCTTCCATGCGGCTGGCCGCGAGCTTCAGATATTTCTGAAACACCGGGACCGTGAAGAATCGCGCGTAGCGTTCGGCATTGTCCTGCTGGTTGCTGAAATCAGGCCAAAAGATGAGGCGGCTCGGGACATACGGCCAATAGGGATTCAACTGCGATTGCCGGCTCCAAAGCGCCTCATCGCTCCACGAATTGGCGAGCGTCATGGCGCGCGGCTTCGGCTTTTCGAAGAACAGCGGCGACGCCAACGCGTTGCAGCTCCCCCAGTTCGGACCCGTGTCCGGATATACCTGGATCGCCTCGCTGAAGTGTTTCCAGGCCGCGAGCACCGCGTCCTCCTGGCCCGCGCCGAACTCGCGCCGCGCAATCTGGCGGAGAAGGTCATCCAACGGAGGCGCATCGGTCCAGGCGTACCAAGCCCGCATCTCCGCCACCCAGTTCGGCTTGAATCCGTAGCTCCATGTTTCGAGAGCGCCGTCCACCTTCCACTCTTCCATCGCCTTGTACCGCGCGTGCCACTGGTAGGGGAATGGCAGATAAGGAAACGTGCCAAACTGCCAACTCGCAAAGGTGTCGCCCTTCACGTACACCGCGCGAAAGTTCCGTTTGCGAGCGGCGAGCAATTGCGCCTGGGTCACTTCCGCTGGCCCCACCTGATTGATCGCGTAGTCGCGCAGGTAACCTTTCTGTCCATCGAGTTCGAAGGACTTCCCATTCTCGAATGTGAGCAGCGGAATGACGGACTCCGGCAATTGCGTCATCACGTAGGCCTTGTTCCCGGCCTGTTCGGGCCGGAAATCGACGTTGTACTCCCAGGGCAGAATCTCGATCCGGGGGTTGATTGCGTGAGCCGCCTCGGCGGCGATGGCCACCGCTCGGGACCATTCCTTTACCCAGTTGCGCAGGTCTTGATCGCCGTGACCGGCCGCTCCGAACCATTTCTGAAAGTAGAATCCCTCGGTCAACAGTACGTAGCCGCGAATCTCCGGGAACTCCGTCACGATATCCCGTACCAGCTTCCGGAGTCCCTCGACGTTTTCAGGCGTTCCCGTGTAGTGGTAAAGGATCGGTGCGTAGAAGCCGATGCCGACGCGCCCGGTGCGGTTGAGCAGATCCTTCATCACGCCCGGTTTGTGCTCCTTCATTTTGTCCCAATGCGGACCGACACCCGGCGCGTCGTTCGGATTTCGATAGATGGAGCAGTGAATCGCATCGAAGCCGTACAGCGGAAGCGTCGCGATGTAGCGGTCAGGCCATTGCATCCATCCGAGTCCGGAGAGCGTCATTCGGGCCTGATAGAGGCTGCGGCGCACCGTGTCGAGATTGCGCGGGAGGATGGGCGCCTCCCGTAGCCGGAAACGCATGATCAGGTTGTAGAGCCCGTACATGGCGCCGCGATCGTCAAACCCACACACCGCGATCCGTTCGGGGCCGGCTATGATTCGGTAGTCCTTCGTCGCGTCGAGCCTGCCGCCACAACCGGTCATCTCCGTACGTCCAGCAGCGACGATCGCATTGGCTCGCGTGGACCAGTCCCGAAGGTTCGCGGCGCGCACCACGGCGACCTGGACGTTCATCGCTTCGCCCAGATAACGCTGCAATTCATCAGCGGCCATCGCGAGCGGCGCGGAAGCATTCTCGGGAATTTCGATCGACCATCCCATCGGCGCGATCTCGAATTCTCCAGCCGATGGCCGCGCACCCGGATCGCGGCGCGCATACGGCAGCCCCTCCGTGTTTTGCCGCTGGAAGTCGAAGAGCGGTTCAGGCGCCAACGCTGGAAAGGCACGCGCCTCGAACTGCGTCGAGGTCACCTGCCCGGCCGCGGCCGCGAAGCAAATGGTACTGGAAGCGATGAGTGAGCGGAGCGCCATAACGTACAGTACAAGCCCGGGGGCGAGCGGAAGTCAAGATCCCACGGCGCGAGGGAGCGCGGCTCTCGATAACGGCATTCGGGTATCCACTGGACTCCCGCGTCGACGGGGAGACGTGGATGCCAGGTGTACGCGAACGGGACCTGCTGCGGCCGCCAGGATCGAGGCGAGCGCACGGGGCTGCGCTGGTTTCGATACCTCGTGCTTCGCGCGCGATCCCGCGACCACCGGGCGCGCCGCCAACTGGGACATTTCGATCTTCAAGCACTTCACCTTCGTGGAAAGCCAGCAACCGCAGCTACGCTGGGAGTTCTTCAATACCTGGAATCACACGCAGTTTGGCGCGCCAGCTTCGGGTGGCGGGCAGGTTCAGTTTTCTGATCGCGGCCAGGAGCCCTCGAATTCTGCTTCTCATTGCACCAACCCCGCGTTCCATCGAATCGAGATCCGCGCCTGGCGGATCGGGAGGGGAAGTACACACAACGACGCCTCATCATGTTTGAGGCGGGAGCTTGCAGCGTCAGTATTCAAGGTACGTCCGGGTCTGGAATCTCGAGCGGACCAAGCCGTTTCAGCCCGCGATCAGGCAGTCGATCCTCGACATGGCTTGGCCCCGCGGTAGCCGTCACCCGAACGACCGGCTCACCGCGACCAGCTTCTGCGCCTTCTCCCGCGCCGCGCCCGAATCGATACTCTCGGCCGCGATCCGCGCGCCTTCCAACCGGTCCGCCGCCTTACCCGCCGCGATCAGTGCCATCGCCGCGTTCGCGATCACCACGTCGCGCTTTGGACCCCTGTCGCCCACGAGCACGCCTCGCAAGATCGCGAGATTCTCCTGGACTCCCGATCCTCGCAGGTCCTCCAGCGACCCTTTCTCGATTCCGAAATCCTCTGGCTTGACCGCCATTTTCTTCACCGCCGAACCCCTGACCTCGTAGGCGACCGAGAGTCCGGTGATGCTGATCTCGTCGAGTCCATCGGCGCCATAGACGACGTAGGAGTGTCCGGTGCCGAGCGAGGCAAGCGCGGCCGCCATCACTTCCGCGGCCTTGAAGGAAGGCGCGCCGATCAGTTGCGACTGGGCTCCCGCCGGATTGGTCAGCGGACCGAGCAGGTTGAACACGGTCCGGAATTTCAGCTCACGCCGCAGCGGGCCCACGTTTTTCATCGCCGGATGCAGCGCGGGCGCGAACAGGAAGACGATCCCCGCCCGGTCGAGGCACTCGCCCATTTGGGGCGCGCTAAGTCCGATATTGACACCCATCGCTTCGAGTATGTCGGCGCTGCCACACTTACTCGACGCGGCACGGTTTCCGTGTTTCGCCACCCGGACTCCCGCGCCCGCCACCACGAATGCAACGGTGGTCGAAATGTTGAACGTTCCCGTGCCGTCACCGCCGGTGCCGCAGGTGTCGATCAGCGGGCCCGCGGCCGGAACCTTGGTGCTCGCCGCGCGCATGGCCCGCGCGAACCCCGCAAGCTCATCCGCCACATCGCCGCGCATCCGGATCGCGGTGAGAAACGAGGCGAGGAGAGAGGCGGAAATCTCGCCCGCCAGGATGGCGTTCATCACGCTCTCCGCTTCGGTTTCGGGGAGCGTTTTCCACTCCACCACGCGATGAAGGTAGTCCAAAAACTCCATGCTATATTGGAAGGTCAGTCTAGCACACTCCCATGAAAATTCATGAATATCAGGCCAAGGCCCTCTTGGCGAAATACGGTGTACCTGTGCCGAGAGGGAGCGTCGCCTTCACGGTGGACGAGGCCGAGACGGCGGCCAAGGAACTGGGTGGAAGCGTGGTCGTCAAGGCGCAGATCCACGCCGGCGGGCGAGGCAAGGGTGGCGGTGTCAAGATCGGCAAGAGCGCGGTCGAGGCGCGCGACATCGCCGAGAAGATGCTCGGCATGAAACTGATTACCCATCAGACCGGCCCCGAAGGACGCATCGTGCAGCGCCTGCTCGTCGAAGAGACCTTGCCGATCGACCGCGAATTGTATCTCGGTATCACGCTCGACCGCGGCACCGGTAAGAACGTCTTCATGGCGTCGGCCGCTGGCGGCATGGATATCGAGGAGGTAGCGGCGAACACTCCCGAACTGCTCCTCAAGGAAACCATCGAGCCCGGCATCGGGTTGCAGGCATTCCAGGCGCGCAAGCTCGCTTTTGGCATGGGCATCCCGGCCGCCAGCGTCAACGGCGCCGTGGCCACGATGATGGCCCTCGCCAAGGCTTACGACGAGATGGATGCCTCGCTTGCCGAGATCAATCCGTTCATCTTGACCAAGGATGGCCGCACCCTGGCGCTCGACGCCAAATTCGGCATCGACGACAACGCAATGTTCCGCCACAAGGACCTGATGGAACTGCGCGATATCAACGAAGAGGATCCGCTCGAGGTGGAAGCATCGAAGCACGGCTTGAACTACATCAAGCTCGATGGAAACGTCGCGTGCATGGTGAATGGCGCGGGACTCGCGATGGCGACGATGGACATCATCAAGTACGCGGGCGGCAGTCCGGCGAACTTCCTTGATGTCGGCGGCGGCGCCAACGCCGATCAGATCAAGAACGCGTTCCGCATTCTCCTGTCCGACTCCGCCGTGAAGGCGGTGCTGATCAACATCTTCGGCGGCATTCTTCGCTGCGACGTTCTCGCCACGGGCGTGGTGAACGCGGCGCGCGAACTGGCGATCAAGCATCCGGTGGTGATCCGCATGGAAGGCACCAACGTCGAAGAGGGCCGCAAGATCCTGCGGGAGTCCGGATTCAATTTCACCGTAGCCGACGGCATGAGAGACGCCGCGGAGAAAGTAGTGAGGCTCGCACAGTAATGGCTGTTCTCGTTGGCAAGGATACGCGGCTGATCGTGCAAGGCTTCACCGGCCGCGAAGGAACGTTCCACGCCGAAAAGGCGATTGAATACGGCACTGATGTCGTGGGTGGCGTGACGCCGGGCAAGGGCGGATCGAAACATCTCGACCGTCCCGTCTTCAATACCGTGGCGGAGGCCGTCAAGCAGGCGGCTGCGAACGCGAGCGTGATCTTCGTGCCGCCGCCATTCGCCGCCGAGGCGATCATGGAAGCGGCCGATGCGGGCATCGCGCTCGTGGTCTGCATTACCGAAGGCATTCCCGCGCGCGACATGATCAAGGCGTGGCAGTACCTGAAAGGCCGGAACACGCGCCTCATCGGGCCGAACTGCCCGGGCATCATCACACCCGGCGCCTGCAAGATCGGCATCATGCCCGGACACATCCACAAGGCCGGACATGTCGGCGTCGTCAGCCGCTCCGGAACCCTCACCTACGAAGCGGTGGGACAACTGAGCGGGCTCGGAATCGGACAATCGACGTGCATCGGCATCGGCGGCGATCCGATTATCGGCACCAACCACACGGACGCGATCAAGCTCTTTAACGAGGATCCCGATACGCACGCGATCGTCATGATCGGCGAAATCGGCGGCAATGCCGAGGAGCAGGCCGCGGCCTATATCAAGGCGAACGTCAAGAAGCCCGTTGTCGGCTTCATCGCCGGACAGACGGCGCCTCCGGGCCGCCGCATGGGCCACGCCGGCGCGATCATCTCCGGCGGTTCGGGCAAGGCGAGCGACAAGATCGCCGCCATGCGCGACGCGGGTATCCATGTCTGCGACACCCCGGCCGAGATCGGTGTCACCGTCCAGGCTTGTCTGAAGTAACTCGACTCATCTCTTAGGAAGTTCATGCAACGTACATTCGCAATCATCAAGCCCGACGCTGTCGCGAAGGGGTTCACCGGCCAGATACTGGCCATGATCGAAGGCGCCGGTTTCAAGATTGTGGGCATGCGCAAGACGCGCTTGAGCAAGGCCCAGGCGGAAGGCTTCTACGCCGTGCACAAGGAACGCCCCTTCTTCGGCGGACTGGTCGCATTCATGACCGAAGGCCCGGTGGTGGTTCTGGCTCTCGAGAAGGAAAACGCGATCGCCGATTGGCGCGCGTTGATGGGCGCCACCAACCCGGCCAACGCGGCCGAGGGCACGATCCGGAAGAAGTTCGCCGAGAACGTCGAGCGCAACTGCGTCCATGGAAGCGACGCACCGGAGACGGCCGCGGTCGAAATCCCGTTCTTCTTCTCCGCCGCCAGCCTGCTGTAGTCCAGCGGCGCCATCGCGGTTCAAGCCAAGCCGGGTGTCTCGCCCCGGCTTTTTCAGTGGGTTGCACGGCCGGGTGCGCCACCGGCCGTCCCTATTTTTTCCCAGAGTGTGCCCGCGCCAAGACTTCATTCATCTCGCGCAGGAGTTGGTCATCCGGTTTGACGTTCTTCGATCGAATCGCAACCGCAGCTTCCAATTGCGGAACCGCTTCGATGGGCCGGCCCAGCCGGATCAGACACTCTCCCAACCGGAAAGCGGACGACGCGGTGCGCCCGTCATTGGCTGGAAGCTTCTCCGCCCGGATTGCGACTGAGGTCCGCAGGTTCGCCGCGCCCTGCTCGAGCGGACCGCCATCCGCGCACTGCGACATTCCGAGCGCATATAGGCCGTGCCCGACTTCGATCGAGTCGGCGGCGAAGAGTCTCCGATAGATGGATACCGCCTCCGCGGCGAGCGCGGTGCCGCCGGGCTGGCCCGCGGTAGTGCGCATGATCGCCGTGTTGGCCAGCCCGGTTCCGAGATCGACATGTGGCACGCTGGTGTAGCGCTTGCGCCAGAACCGGACAGCCTCTTCCATCGTCGCAATGGCCTTGGGGTAGTCGCGCTCTTGAAACGCAACCTGCGCGAGATTGTTCAGAGCGCTGCCGAATGCGACGGGCGGATCGGGAGCGCGGCGAAACATCGCGACGCTTCTCTCGATCCACTCTCGAAACCGGGGCAGATCGTTCATCGAGTAGTACTGATAGGCGACATTGTTCGCGGCGGTCGCCGTCTCGATGGAGCTCTCGCCGGACCGTTGGCGGTGGAACTCGAACACCTGAAGGTACGCCCGCAGCGATTCCGCCGCCTTGCCTTGCCCCGAAAGCGCATCGGCCAGCGAAGCGCGGGCCATGACGATCTGGCTGTCCTCCGCCCTCAGGCGCTCCCAACGCAGGATCGCCTGACGGAGGAACCCCTCGCCCTCGGCAAAGCGGGACTCCGATGTCGCCGCGCTTCCCAGGCGATAGTAGGCGAGCGCGGCTTGTTGGCTATCGTCGCCAAAGACGCGCCTGGCCAGATCGAGCGCCAGTTGCGCCTGCTCGCGCGCCCTGGAGAACTGCTGAATACCGGTATACGCGTTTGCCAGTTCCGAGCGCATGCGAATTTCCAGGTCGGGCTCGTTGGCGAATCGGCCCCCGGCGCGGGAGGCGTAGTCGTCCAATAGGTCGATCAGCTTCAGATCGGCCGGCTTGCCCGCGAGAGAACCTCCTCTGGCAGGGTTGGCGGCGCCGATGATTTCGAGCAGGAATCCACTGACTTCCTCGGCCTTGCGGCGCTCGCGCTGCGCGTCGCGCGACTGCCGGACGATGAGCACGGCGCTGGCCGCCAATGCGATTAAGGCGAGGCCGGCCGCGATGACGCCGGCCCGATGGCGCCTCACGTACTTGCCCGCGCGATATCCGAGCGTCGGTGCCCGCGCCGAAATGGGCCGGCCGGCCAGCAAGCACTCCACGTCATTGCGGAGTGCATCGACCGACGCGTACCTCGCCGGCGGCTCGGCCTCGCTGGCCTTCGTGGCGATCAGGGCCAGTTCCCCTCCGGCTTCTGGCGCGCATAGCTCGCGGATCAGCACTCCGAGCGAATAGACATCGCTCGCGACCGTGGCCGCCTGACCCATACGCAACTCCGGCGCGGCATAGCGCGGCGTCAATGCGAACGATGTGACCGCGGAATCCTCGTCCCGGAGCAGACGCGCCACGCCGAAGTCCAGCAGTTTTGGTACGCCGTCCGCTTGGACGAGGATGTTGCCTGGCTTCAGGTCGCAGTGCACGACCAGATTGGCGTGCGCATAGGCGGCGGCACTAAAGACGGGAAGCAGGACGGGCAGTATCGCCGCGCCGGTGAGGCCGTTCCTCTTCACCCATTGGTCGATCGGCTCGCCGTCCACGAATTCCATCGCCATGAATGGGCAGCCGTTCTCGAGAATACCGCCGTCGAGCAGACGCGCGATGTTCGGATGCTCGAGCGACGCCAGAATCTGGCGCTCCTTCCGAAAGCGGCGCGCCAAGTCTCCCTGTCCGAGTCCGAGGCGCGTTACCTTGACCGCGACCTTTTTCGAAAACTGGTCGTCCACGCGGCGCGCCGCGAATACGTCGCCCATGCCACCGGACCCGATGGGATGCTCCAGCACGTAGGGCCCCGCGCGCATGCCGCTGTCCGTAATCCGCGGCGGCAGGGTCCCTGCCAAGTGACTGCCTAGCGCCGTAAACAGCTTCTCCGCTGGGCCGTCGCATTGCAGGAGCGCGCTGGCTTCGGACCACAACTCCGGGTCCCCGCCACAGGCGGCCGCCAAGTACGCTTCACGCTCACCGCCGGGAAGGTCCGACGCTTCGAGAAAGATCTGTTCGAGCCGAGTCCATCGTTCGGTGTTCATGCGAGTTCCAGGGCCCGCCTCCACTCTCCCTACGATTGCGAGCCGAGCGCGTTGTACAGCCACGCGCGGGCGAACTTCCAATCTCTCTCTGCGGTCGCGAGCGAGACGTGCAGCGCCGACGCCACCTCGGACATTTCCATCCCGCCGAAGAACCGCATCTCGACGACGGCGGCCTTGCGCGGATCGGTTTTTTCGAGAGCTTCCAATGCATCGTTCACCTGTACGATCGTTTCATCTGGAGCCGCCCCCGCTGCGTTACCGTCCACGGGTTCACGCCGGAGATCTCCCCCACGTTTCTGGGTCAACGCCGCTCGCGCCGCGTCGATCGCAATGCGGCGCATAGCCTTCGCGGCCACCGCCAGGAAGTGGCCACGATCCTTGACCTCGAGACTGCCGGCGGCGATCAGCTTCATATACAGCTCATGCACCAGCACCGTCGGCTGCAACGTGTTCGATCCTCCCGCGTATGCCTTCGCCATGCGCCGCAATTCGTCGTAGACACGGGGCATCAGCCGCTCCAACGCCTCGGTGTCGCCACCGGTCCAGCGCGACAGAATCTCGGTGGTCTCTTCCGCCGGGCGCTCCGGCTTCCCGTCCATCCCCTCAGCATACTATCCCGGGAAGATCAGAAGCGCCAAGACGCGCGGAGCCGCGTCGCCCAACGGGTGAGGAACACCCGGCGACCGGCTCCGTTTTGCGCGCATCCATCAGAAGGAGCCAGAAGCCGGCTTGGTGTAGACACGGAAGCTGTTCAGCCCCGGAACAGTCCAATTGGCGGGCGGCGCCGCCGGTATCGTCCCATTGTCATTCACGTTTGTCACGCTGTACTCCTGTTGATTGGCGACCGGCCGCGCGGGAGCCCAATTCCCCGATTTCGCTTTGAACACCCGCAGGATCCCTCCCTGATCGGCGCCGCCTACGACGATTTCGGCGGCGCCATCGCCATCTACATCGGCAATCAACGGAGTGACCAGTTGCGCGGAACTGGTCCGGCTGGCGGCGGCGCTAAACAGTTCCACGCCTGTCGGTCCGTCGAAAACGAACAACGCGCCGTAGAGGAACTGCGAGGGGACATCGAACGGGCCGCGCCCGGAGTGGTATACGATCTCCGGCTTGCCGTCTCCGTTCAGATCGAAAAGCGTCGGGTTTCCCCCAACGCCCTCGTAGGACAGGGGAATCGTCCGCTGGAGCGTGCCGTCGGTGTTGAAGATCTGGATTGCCTTTCCCAGAGCCACGAGAATCTCAGGCTTACCGTCTCCATTTGCGTCGCCGATCACCGGTAGTCCGAAGTCGCCGAGACTTCCCGTTACTGGCACCTTGACCGGCCCCCACTTCTTCGCTCCGGTGTGCTCGGCGCAATACAAGTTGAAGAAGCGGTCCAGGTAGACGATCTCCGGAAACGGATCGGCGTCGAGATTGGCGACAGCGGCATCCAGGACTTGTGTGACTTGGTCATAGAGCCAGAGGAGTGTCCCCTGGCCGCTCACCGCTGCTCCGCCGTACAGGATCTCCGCACTGCCGTCGAGATTCAGATCGGCAACCGTGATGGTGTCGAGGCCGCCGCTGAACCTGCCGATTCGCGTAGCCGTTAGCGGCGCCCCCTGATTGTTGAAGATCGAAACCAGCCGCTCGGAGAACTGGCCCGCCGGCAGGTCATTCGTTCGGCCCAGATGCCCGAAGATGATCTCGGGTTTCGAATCGCCGACGACGTTGGCGAGCACGAGCCGCATCGTGCCGTTGGATGACGTGACTCGCGCCCCATCCACGACATTGCTTTGCCACTTCACGGTTCCGTCGTGGTTATAGCAACGGATCTGTGTTCGGGGACTCGACGGAGCGTCCACGATGACGAGAATCTCGGGAAAGCCGTCGCCATCGAGGTCGCCGGCCGTCATCTCGGTGCCCGAGGAGAACAGATTGTAGCCTCCATCCACGCTCCACTTCTTTTGGCCTGTCCGGCCATCGACCGCATAGAGGCTCAGTTGAGAAGGTCCTACGCCGCCGAAGACAATGTCCCCGATGCCGTCCTTGTCCAAGTCGATGACAACGGGCGAGAGCGCGGCTCCAGCCTGCGGAGGTTTCTTGAATGAAAACTTCAGCAACGGTTCATTCGTGGTGACTCCGGCAACCACCACCGGGAAGGATTGGGTGTCGCGGCCTCCGCGTCCGTCGGCGGCTTCCACCGTTACGTTGAAGCTCCCCTGTTCTGTTGGTGTCCAGGAAATGACTCCGGTTGTCCCGTTGATCGTCATGCCCGCCGGAAAGGTGTTCAGCGAATAGGCAATCGGATCACCGTCCGGGTCCGTCGCGTTCACGTCGTAAGTGTAGGGCTGCTGTGCGTTGGCGGTTGCCACCGGCGCCGATGTGATCCGCGGGCGGTTGTTCGTGGGATCGGCAACCGTGAAGTTTACCGTCAACTGCTGCGCTCCGGTGACGATCGTGACGGTCCGTTGGCCGATCGGCGAGTTGGCGGCGATGGCCAATTGTGCCGTCGCGCTTGCCGGCGACGTTACGGTGACCAACCCGAATGCCCCGGGCGCCCCGCCGCCCGTGGATATGCCAGTGCCGAAATTGGCCCGCGTGCTGCCGTTGACGAAGGTCGTATTCAGGCCGGAGATGAGTACCAGCGGACTCGATCCGGCCGACACAGTCGTGGGCAAAATCGAGGCCGTGGGCGCTGGACGCACGGTCATTCGAGCCGGGGCCCTCGTCACGTAGGAGGGCCCGGCGACCCAAACATGATAGTCGGTCGGTGCCGTAACGTTCGGGCCGTTGAATCGGAAGTACACAATACAAGTATTTCCCACTACCAGTGTCAGGTTCTGCGTTGCCGCCGTCATTGCGGGACCGGAGGTGACCGGTGTCAAAGTAACAGTCGTCCGGGTCACGTCGGTGCCCGCCGGAAACCCAGAGCCCGTAACCGACATGAGCGTGACGCCCGGTAGTCCAGCGGAGGGCGTCGTTGTAGGGGTCAGTGTGACGAGATTCTGCGCCGATGCCGAAACCGCCAGCGCGACCGCCGCCAGCGGCAGCCCAAGCCGCGCGGTCCGCCGCCATCGGCGGTGCGCGGCGAGCACCGCCATGCCGGCTAGCAGCATCCAACCCGGCACCGGCTCGGGAACAGCGGACGAGGTCACCGTTTCCACACGGATCGCCACGCCGTCGCCGAAATTGAAACTCGGCCCGGAACCCGGTGCGAAGACCACGTCCAAGAAAGGCAAGATATCGACCGTTCCACCGGTGTCCAAGAGCAGCGACGTGAACGACAGCGTTCCGACTAGCCGGGCCGCAGTGAAAGAGAGATCCCCGGCAACCTGTGCCAGCGGGTCGCCGGCCAAGTTGAGCAAGGGCCCCGGACCGATGTCGCCCAGCAGGAGCGTGTCGTAGAGGGTGGCGCCTTGGTAGAGTTGTAGGCTCGCCGACAGAATCGTCAGATCGCTGACAACCGGCAGATCTGGCGGAAACGAGTAGGCGCCAGTGAAGTTCTGAATATCGAAGACGTTGACGCCGGGCGCGCCCGGCGCACTGGGAATCAGTTCGTTGAAGGCGATGACGCCAACATACACAGGCGCCGCCGTAACCAGGCAGGCCCCCATTGCAAGCAGCAAAAGCGATCTCATTGGTGTGTCCTCCACCTTGGCTAACGGAAAGCCGGGCCCGGAACCCTCATCTTTTGGAGAATTTTCGAGACCGGCCTGGCCCGCGCCTGCACTCTCCCAGCGAACGGCTGTCCTTGCCCCCCGCAATGCTATCCTGAAATCTCACCAGCAATGCGGCTCCTCAGCTACGTCACTCCAAGCGGAATCACGGTGACGCGGACCGCGTCCAAGGCATCCTTCCAGCGCGGACTCCGGCACCTTCTCCAGCGCCTCGACCGCAATCGCGGAGTCTATCTCTCCTCCGGCTACGAGTACCCGGGACGCTACTCTCGCTGGGATGTGGCCTCGGTCTGCCCGCCGCTCGAAATCATCGGACGTGGCAGCGACCTCGAATTCCGCCCGTTGAACAAACGCGGCGAAATTCTGTGCCAGATGCTGTTTCGCGTCCTCGCATCGCACCCGCACTGGGAATCGTTCGAGCAGCGCGATGGCGTGCTCCATGGCCGTCTGAAGGCGCTGGGGAAACTCTTCTCCGAAGAGGAACGCAGCCGCCAGCCCTCCGCGTTCACGATCCTCCGGTCGCTGATTCAGGAGTTGGGCAATCCGCGCGATTCCAAACTCGCCCTCATCGGCGCCTTCGGCTACGACCTGCTCTTCCAGTTCGATCCGATCGAATTGAAACTGCCGCGCAACGGCGCCAAGGACCTCCACCTGTTCCTGTGCGATGACATCTACCTGATGGATCGCAAGAAGGAAGTGATCGAACGCTACAAGTACGAGTTCGACATGGAGGGCTTGTCGACGCTCGGCCTCGAATCGAGCGCCGCGAAGGTCCCGCCCCCGCCCGAGACCGGCGAAGGCGAGATCAGGTCCGACCACACGCGCGAAGAGTACATGGCGAACGTGGACAAGGTCCGCGAGGGGATGAAGCGCGGCGACTACTACGAGGTCGTCCTGCGCCAGACCTTCCGCGCGCCCTACTGCGGCAGCGCGTCCGCTCTGTTCGAGCGCATCCAAAAGGCATCGCCGAGCCCCTACGAATTCCTGATCCAGTTCGGCGATGAAGCGTTGATCGGTGCGTCTCCCGAAATGTTCGTGCGAATCGAAGGCGCGCGCATCGAGACCTGTCCGATCTCCGGCACGGCGGCACGCACCGGAGATCCGCTGCGCGACGCCGATGCGATCCGGGAACTGCTCAGTTCGGTCAAGGAAGAGTCCGAACTGACGATGTGTACCGACGTCGATCGCAACGACAAGTCGCGCGTCAGCATCCCGGGCACGGTGAAAGTGATCGGGCGGCGCCTGATCGAATCCTACGCCGGAGTCTTCCACACTGTCGATCACGTCGAGTCGACTCTCGATCCGAACCTCGACTCGCTCGACGCCTTCCTCACGCATATGTGGGCCGTCACCGTCATCGGTGCGCCGAAAAAATGGGCCGCGCAGGCGATCGAGAATATCGAGAAGAACGCGCGCGGATGGTACGGTGGCGCCATCGGCATGATCTCGCTCAACGGCGACATCAATACCGGTATTCTGATTCGCACCGTTCACCTGCGAAACGGAATCGCCGAGTATCCGGTGGGTGCGACCTTGCTCTACGACTCGGTTCCGGCGAACGAGGAACTCGAGACGCGGCACAAGGCCACGGGCTTTTTCCGCGCGCTCCGTCCGGCACCGGAGAAATCGGCACACGAACCCGCCGCGGCCGATCGATCGGGAGCCGGTTTGCGGATGCTTCTCGTCGACAACGACGACTGCTTCATCCACACGCTCGCCAACTACGCGCGGCAAACGGGCGCGGAAGTGGTCACCTATCGTTCGGGATTCCCGCTCGACCTGATCAACCGCATCCAGCCTGATCTCGTGTTGATCTCGCCCGGGCCGGGCCGTCCATCCGATTTCGGAGTGCCCGATTTGGTCCGCTATCTCGCGAAGACAGGGGTTGCCACTTTCGGCGTATGTCTCGGCCTGCAGGGAATCGTGGAGGCCTTCGGTGGTGAACTCGGCGTGCTCGACTATCCGATGCACGGCAAGCCGTCGATCGTGACACACAACAACACCGGAGCCTTCGAGGGTCTGCCCGCGGAATTCAAAGTCGGCCGCTACCATTCGCTCTATGCATTGCCCGAGAAGCTGCCCGCGGTACTCGAAGTCACGGCACAGTCGGACGACGGGATCATCATGGGCGTTCGCCATCGCGAACTGCCGGTCGAGGCGGTGCAGTTCCATCCGGAATCGATTCTCACGCTCGAGGGCGAGAACGGAATGCGGCTGATTCGCAACGTGGTAGCCAACCTGCGGCGCGCCGCCGTGGTGGCCTGATGCCCCGGCTGAGCAAGGCATCGGCCGCGACCTTCGTTACCGCTGCCGCGCTCACTAGTGTCTTCTACATCAACGTCTGCCACCTGGTGTTCCGCTGCGGTTGCGACTTCCTTTGGGCCGCCGCCGACGCTCACTGCAACATCCATAACTCAACTGGCAAGCACTGTCCGTTCTGCTCATTCGGATACACGGGCTATGCCGGAACCTTCGGAATCATCATCGTGGTTCAGGCCTTGTTCAGTCTCCTGCCGAACTGGACTTGGCCCGTCCGCTTGGGCGTGGCGATCGCCGCGTTTCCCGTAACCTTCGTCCTGCTGGCCCTCGTACTAGGGACATACACCGGGTACTGGGACTAGTTGGCGTTGCGATTCACGGTTTTGTCGCCGATACTTTGAAGAACATGACTGACGTATTCTTCGTCCTCCTCTTGGCTGTCGTTGTCTGGCTCGCGACCGAGTTCGACGGTGGCGGCGGCGGTGGCCGCAGAGCGCGTCTGCCCGTCGCCTGCTAGATGGCGCGAATCCTCGTGGCGGGAGGTGGGTTGGCAGGACTCGCTTCAGCCGTCGCGCTGGCCGATCGTGGCCATGAAGTGGATTTGCACGAAGCGCGAGCCTTCCTCGGCGGGCGCGCGACATCGTACCAACATCAGGAGGAGACCATCGACAACTGCCAGCACGTGTTGCTGCGCTGTTGCGACAATCTCCTCGATCTCTACCGCCGCCTCGGCGTCGCTGATCGCATCGAGTTCCATCGCGAGTTCTACTTCGTCGAACCCGGCGGACGCATCTCGACATTGAAAGCCGGAATGCTTCCGGCGCCGCTGCATTTCTCGGGAGCCTTCGCCGGCCTGCGCTTCCTGACTTTGGCCGACAAGATCGCGATCGCCCGTGCGATGCTCGCCATCCGCCGCGAGCGCGAATCGCGGTTGGATCTCGATCGCATCACGATGCTCGACTGGCTTCGTGAGAAGCGCCAGACGCCAGGCGCGATCGAGCGCTTCTGGCGCCAGGTGCTCGTCAGCGCGATCAACGAAGAGTTGGATCGCATGGCCGCCTCGCACGGCTTCCAAGTCTTCTGGCTCGGATTCCTCGCTAGTTCGGAAGGCTCCGAAATGGGCGTACCCAGGGTCCCGCTCGCCGAACTCTACTCGCGCGCACCGAAGGTTCGCGTTCACTATCGCTCGACGGTCGAAAAGTTCGTCGAAGAAGACGGCCGAATCGCCGCCGCCCTCATCAACGGCGAGCGCACCACGGCGGATGTCTATGTCTCGGCCGTGCCGTACGAACGTGTCGCCGCGCTTGCCCCTGGCCTCGGTCTCGACTTCACGGGCTGGGAACACTCGCCCATCACCGGAATTCATCTCTGGTTCGATCGCGAGATCACCACGCTACCTCACGCCACACTGCTCGATCGCACCATCCAGTGGATGTTCAACAAGGATCGGGGCCGCTACATTCAATTGGTGGTCAGCGCGTCTCGCAATCTGAACGAGATGGCGCGCGCGGAGGTGATTCGACTCGCGGCGAGCGAACTAGCCGAGTTCTTCCCGGTCGTGCGCGAGGCGAAACTCGACAAAGCGCATGTGGTGAAAGAGATCCGCGCAACCTTCTCCGCCAAGCCGGGATTGCACCGTCCCAAGGCGGCAACCAGATTCCCGAACCTCTTCCTCGCCGGTGATTGGACGGATTCAGGTTGGCCCGCGACCATGGAGGGCGCCGTTCGAAGCGGCTACCAGGCGGCCGATGCGGTTTCAACGCAAATAAAATAGGTCCCGGCGGCACCGCAAGTGACCACCGGGACCTGAAATCAATCGCCTATAGCTGGCGTTGGAGGCAACACCCACCAAGGCGAGGAGAACCTCAATTGACCCTACTGTCATAGAGCAATCGGGGGGCCACGGACTGACCGCCCGCAAGCCGTTGAAAAAACAGAACACGTAACAATTGTTTCTCCCAGAATCCGAATTCCGGTCCGTCCCGTCTCTGGAAGCTGGTAGAATCGCGTTGCCGATGTTGGCCCTTCTCGTGCTTGCGCAATTGGCGCAGAATCCCTCTCCGATGGTCGAGCACACGCGTGCCCACCCCCGCTTGGCCCAGCGCGAACTCGCCGGCCGGCGAGCCGCGATGCCGCTGGGCAAGCTCTTCGTCCCGAAGCGCTGGAAGCGAGCCCGACGATCTCCGCTTCTCATCCACTTTCACGGCGCCGAATGGATCGCCGAAGCCGCCGGCGATGCGCGACGGATTCCCGTGATCGCCGTCCAGACCGGCGCCGGATCCTCGCGCTACTCCGCGCCGTTTCGAGACGATCCCACGCTGTTCGACAAGCTGATCTCGGCCGCCGAGACTGAACTCGGGGCCCGTGCCGATCCTGTGATCCTGTCGAGTTGGAGCGCCGGTTACGGCGCGATTCGCGAGATCTTGCGGACGCCGTCCGGCTACGCGCGCGTGAGCCAGATCCTCGCGATCGACTCGATCCACGCGGGCTATGCCAACGGCAAACCGGGACCGCTCGAATCCGAACTCACATCCGGGGATCTCGCCGAGTTCGTGCGTTTCGCCTCCGACGCCACCAAGGGGCGGAAGACCCTTTGGATCGCGCACTCCGAGATCTTTCCCGGCACTTTCGCATCGACGACCGAAGTCTCCGACTTCGTCCTCGCGAGCCTCGAAATCCGGCGCCAGGCCGTGCTCCGCTGGGGCCCGATGAAGACGCAGATCCTCTCCGACACGAAACGCCGCGGACTGCGCGTGATCGGTTTCGCGGGCAACTCCGCGCCCGACCATATCGACCAGATCCACGGCCTTCCCGAACTGCTTCGCATGATGTTGCGATAATGTCATGATTGGCAGCGTCATCCCCTAGCCTCCCCCGCGCCGCCCCTGCGGCGTCGGGCGGAATCGCACTCACGGTGTTTCTTCTCTCGGGTCTGCTCATGGCATTCCCGGGCGCGATCCTGCCGTCCTGGGGCTACCATCTCAGCTATGACTTCGTCGAGATCGGCCGTTACTTCCTGTTCATGGCGTTGGGTGTCGTCGCCTCGGCAGGGGCCAGTGACGCTCTGGCCCGTGCCCAGGGCACTCGAGTGGTGGTCGTTCTCGGTTGCGCCGTCGCGGCCGCATCGTTGGGTGGATTGGCGTTCTCGGGTCCGCCGGCACCCTGGTGGTGGCGGGCGCTCGGTGTCTCCGGCGTCGGTTTCTCGGCGGGAACCCTGAACTCGAGCGCTTTCCAAGCTCTGTCGCAGCTCTACGAGCGAGACCGGGCCGCCACGGTCAACATGGCCGGAACGCTGTTCGGAATCGGATGTTTCCTGATGGCGATGATTGCCTCGGGCTCGATCCTGTTCTACACTTCGCACAGCACGTTGTTGCTGCTCGCGGTCGTACCGCTTTTTGCGGCCGGGCTCTACTACCAGCGGCGATTTCCAGAGCCCGTCGCGCACGTCCACAAGCCTCTACGGGAAGTGCTCACCGATGTCCGCTCGCCCGGTGCGGTCCTGTTCACGATGCTGCTGTTCTTCCAGTTCGGCAACGAATGGTCGGTGGCCGGATGGCTCGCCGTCTATCTGGTGCATCGGGTGGGCGTGAGTCCGGACTCTGCCCTCGAGATGCTCGGAATCTATTGGCTTTCCCTGACGCTCGGCCGAATCGGAGCGCAGGCGCTTCTGCCGCGCATGGGCCACGGCATCATTCTGTTCGGCTGCGCGATCGCGGCGATCTTCGGAAGCCTGATCCTCGCCTTCACCAACAACGCCTTCGGCTCCTGGTCGGGCCTGCTGCTGCTTGGCCTGGGTTTCGCTCCGATCTATCCGCTCGTGGTCGAAAAGATCGGACACCGCTTCCCGAACTACCATCCGGGCTTCTACAACGGACTGTTGTCATTCGGCATCACCGGCGGACTCGTCGCGCCGTGGCTTCTCGGCTACGCTGCCTCGCTCTGGGGAATCCAGATGGTGATGCTGCTCCCGTTCGCCGGCGCCTTCATCGTGCTCGTGCTGATCCTGTTGCTGTGGCTCGAGGCCCGGCTCACGGCGTCGCCGTCATCTCCCGGTCGATCATCCAACGGCAATTGACCACTTTCTCGACCATGTCGAGCGGCGTGTAGTAGTAGTGATTGGTTGCCTCGTAGCCGATCACCGAATTGCGCCGCGCGACGTGGTATTGCTTCACCGCAAGATCGATCTCGGCTTCGGCCAGTTGCCGCATCCGCGCGGCGTTCTTCTCCTTTGATTCGCGCAACCGGTAGAACTCGAACTGATGCGCGACACTCTGAAAGTGGTGGTAGCACGTCAACGCCACATCGAGGTCGAACCGTGCATTGGCCCGCGACTCGGGCGACGAGAGCCAGAACGCCTCCTGCATCGCCTCGAGTCCGGACTTCCACATCGCCGACATCTTGGCGAACTGCTCTTGCGCCACTTCCGGCGGATACATGCCGGCCCACGCCTTCCAGTTATCGTGCGGAAAAAGGATCATTCCCGGCGCGAGCTTGGTGGGCATCCATCGCAACAGATTCGCGGGTCCGTGTTGCACGGGCACGATGTAGATCGCGACGCCGTACGGAAACTCGCGGAACGCCTCGCTGAACCGCCGCCACGCTTCAACGGCCCATTCAGCGGACTTCGCGCCGAAGCGCCGCCGTGCCAGCGACACCAGAATCTCATGCCGCGGCGGCGTGGGTTCGAAAAACATCGCCTTCGCCGCTTCGAGATTCGGGGATGCATAGCCGCCGCAGGTCCACGAGGCCTGGATGCCGGTCACTTTCGCAGCCCGCAGATTCTCGAGGTTTTCGAGAACGAGATGCGGCACCGGAATGTAGGGGACTGCCGAGATCTCCCACGTGTTGTTCAACTGCAACTTGGCGAATGCGCTCACTCCGCTGTCAAGTGCGATCTTCCAGTTGCGCGCCGCTCGCGGACCGGGCCCCGGCACCGAAATCGAATACTCGCCTACCACCGTGCGGATTCCACCGCGCCGCACCGGCTGGCTCCACTCGTTGATGCTCATGTAGCTCGCGTCTTTCGGCAGCTTCGGGATGATCATCGCCGACATGTCGTCCGTCCAGCCCCAGTCCCAAAAGACCACGCGCGCATTCGCGCTCGATTCGCGCACGCCGTCGCGGAACGTCTGATACAGCTCCGAAAGCGCCTCCACCGCGCCGCGCTTGTTGCACCTCGGACAATCACCCGCGTTCGGAAGCGCCTTGCGCCAGGCTCCTCCGTGCGAGAAGCAGTTGGTGTGGTTCTCCGACATCGAAATCGTGAAGATGCCGCCGAGATCCGGAACGTGCCGGAACAGATGCGCGAGGCTCTGTTTCAACCAATCGCGCACCTCGGGCGCGCTCGTACACATCGAAGAAACCTGTTCGAAGCTCGCGCCGCGCATGCCCGGCCGCTTCTCGAAGAACGCGGCTGGCATCGATCGCGGCTCGTTCACATACAGGTAGACCTTCATGCCGAGCGCTCCGGCGCGTGCCACCAGCTTGTTCAGGTTCGCAAGGCGCGTTTCCCAACCCTTGCCGAACTCTGGAAAGTGTTCAGACGGTGCGAGCGTGTTGAGCACGCCTTGAAGCCAGACGCCGTTGATGCCCACGCGGCCGAGGCTCTCGAGATAGGAGTCCGGGAACGGATCGAGATCGGGCTCGATCAGCGGATCGCCGTACAGGGCGAAGTACGAGTAGAGATACCGCGGATCCCAGACACAGCGCTTCGCCAATTCCCCTTCCGCCGGGAGCGCACCTGTTTCGGCCGCGATGTCGGCGAGTTGGCGCAGTGCCTCGTGCAGCCCTTCCTTCGTTCCTGCCTCGATGCGGATTTCGGCCGGCGCCGCGCGCACGCGAAAACTCTCGCTCGTGAGCGCTTCGTCCTCCACGTTCGCAAGCACGAGCGAGCGCGGGGCGGTTCGGCCGAATCGCGCGATTGCACGCGCGGCCGCGGCGCGCAACGCCGGGTCCGGCGCCTCGATCTTCCAACCCGCGGGAACGGCCGGCGTTGACAGCGGTGCACTCAGCACCTTCACGAAGTCGAACAGATCTTCACCGTGCTCGCTGAGCGAAGTTCCGAAGTAGCGCCACACGGTCCGTTTGATCTCGCGAGCCCGCTCGCGCTGCTCCTGGGTGGGCTCCTCCCAAAACAACTCCGGCAGCACCGGTTTTCCGGGCTTGCCCATCTTGACGTCGAGGAAGTCGTCTTCCTTGAGCGTGAAAGTGAATCGCTCCTCGGTCCAGCCAAGCAACTCGATCAACTGGCTCCGCGACAGCACGTGCCAGTTCTGCCGGATCACGGTCACGTACACCCTCCGCAGTTGATCGGCGGTCAGCGTGCGCTTGAGCGGCAGCCCCATCGATTCGCCGAGTTCGCGGACGTTTCCTTCGCCCGTCTTCAACAACGCGGCCATGCGATCGAGATTCGCCAGTTCCCAATTACGCCATACGAAGAGGTGCAGGCGGGACGGAAAGTGCGGCTCGGCGAGCGGCTGCTGCCGTTCGGGAGCCTGTGCCAGCGCGGCCGCCGGAGCGAGGAGGAAGTCGCGCCGTTTCACAGGAGTCCGCTGTCCCGCAGGGCGCCGAACACCGCGCCGGAGAGTCCGCCGAAGAAGGTGCCGATGATCGCGACGATGATCGCACCGCGCCCCGTGGACGCCCGCAAGGTATCGATCACGCCGCGATCGGGCTGGAAAAGGAAACCGAAAAACGCGACACCGAGGACGCCGAGCAGGTAGCTGGCTGCACCGCCGAACACCGCGCCGATCACCGCCCCGGTCGCGATGCCCTGTGATCGAACCCAGATCGCGAGCCACTCAGCGCTCACCGCGATCGTGCCTAGCGCCAACGCCACCAGCACCGCTCCAGCCACAGCCCCCACGGCGATCTCGACCACGTTCCGCGTTCGGAACTTCGCGGAAATGCCGAGAAGCGCGCCGGCCGCGGCGCCTAGGACGAAAACTCCGCTTGCGTTCATGTATTGAAATCAGTCTCCGGACGGTGCTACCGTTCAGTTATGAGAGCTTCACTCGTCTCGCAATTAATATTGTGCGCTATCCTCGCAATGCCTGCGCTTCCCCAAGCGATCACGGCCCGTGTGGTGGGCACCGTCACCGATCCGTCGGGTGCCGCGGTGGGCAACGCCAAAGTGGATCTTCGCAACGTCGAAACCAACGCCGCCCGAAGCACGACCACCGACCCCCAGGGCAACTACGAGTTTCCCTTCGTCAATGCCGGACCTTACACGTTGATCGTCGAGGCCGCCGGATTCCAAAAGGCATCCGTCAGCCGCTTCCAGCTTTCAGTCGATCAGGTGGCGCGTCTCGACATCAAGATGACGCTCGGCCAGACCGCTGAGTCCGTCACCGTCCAAGCGGAAACGCTGCTGATGCAGACCGAGAACGCGACGGTCGGCACCGTCATCGATTCGCAGAAAGTCGTCGAGCTTCCCTTGAATGGCCGTTCGTTCGTTCAACTCGCGCTGCTCACTCCGGGCGTCAATCCAGGAACACCGGGTTCAATCACGGTTCGCCGTCTGCGCGGATCGGTGGGTCAAGCCGTCGGCATGTCGGCCAACGGAGCCCGCGACACCCAGAATCGCTTTTACTACGACGGAATCGAGGCGATGGACCTCGACTCCTACAGCTTCTCGTTCTCGCCTTCGATCGACGCGATCAACGAGTTCAAGGTCCAGTCGAGCACCTATTCCGCCGAGGTCGGCGGCGCGCCGGGTGGACAGGTGAACCTCACCACCAAGAGCGGCACCAACACTTTGCACTCGACCGCATGGTGGTTCAATCGCAATGACGCCTTCACCGCGCTCAACGGATTCCAACCGCGCGTGGCCGGAGCGAAGCCGCCGCGGTTGAATCGCAACCAGTATGGCGCCAATGTCGGCGGGCCGATCTGGCTGCCGAAACTCTACAAGGGCAAGGACAAGACCTTCTTCTTCTTCAACTGGGAATCGGGGCGGCAGATCGCCGGCTCGTTCGGTGGCCAGGCGCTGATTCCGCCCAGCGCGCAGCGTGGCGGCGACTTCTCCGGATCCACCGCCGTGATCTACGATCCCACCACCGGGCAGCCGTTCGCGGGCAACCGGATTCCCACGGCGCGCATCCAGACTTACGCGACGAGGTTCCTCAGCCAGTTCGTACCCGCCACCAATGCCAATGAGCCCGGTATCAACTTCCGCGGACCGCGCGTGGCCGCTCCCATCAATCAGGATCAGTACGTGGGACGCATTGACCACGTCTTCTCCTCGCGCGACACCATCAACGGCAGCTACATGTTCAACACGCAGGCCGATGACACCACCCCGACCTTCGGTTTCGATACGCGCGGCAACACGGCCCGCGGACAGAATTCTTCGCTCGCCTGGACCCACATCTTCGGCGCTTCCACGGTCAACGAAATGCGTCTCGGCTGGCACCGGTTCTTCGAACATGAGTTCTTCGGCACCACCGACAAGCCCGAGTTCGATGTGGGCAACCTCATCGGAATTCCCGGCGTCGCCACCCGTCCGCGCGATTTCGGTCCTCCCACCTTCAGCGCCGGTTACGTGATGCCCACCGTCCGAGGCATCGGTCCGCGCGACCGCCTGAATCAGTTGTGGCAGGTCTCGAACAACATCTCCTGGCGGCATGAATCGCACAACTTCAAGGCCGGCGCTCTCATCGCCCGCCGCAACTGGACCTTCGACGAGGCCGTGAACCCGCGCGGATCGTTCGGCTTCAGCGGACTCGTCACCGCCGCGCCCGCCCTCGCCGCAGGCACCATCGACAATCAGTTCGCCGAGTTTCTGCTCGGCCTCGCGACGGACGCTCAGGTGTCGGTGGAACCCTTCGCCACACGCATGAACAACTGGTGGCACGGCTACTACTTCCAGGATGACTGGAAGGTGACGCCGCGCCTCACTCTCAACTTCGGCATGCGTTACGAGTACTTCCGCCCGCCCGTTCAGCGTGGCAAGGCGACCAACTTCGACCTGAACGGATTCGTGCCGGTGCGCCAAACCTTCTGGGGCTTCCCGGATATCCCGAACACAACCGATCGTCCGCCGGCTCTCGTCTATCACGACGACAACGATTTCGGTCCACGCGCGGGCTTCGCCTATCAGGTCCCGAAAATGGAGGACATGGTGATTCGCGGCGGCTACGGAATTTACTACACGCCGGAGATCACCAACTCCTGGACGACGCTCACGCTGAATCCGCCGATCGTGCGCACCTTCGCCTTCACGGGAAGCCGCAATAACCCGATTCCGGTGGCGAGCGCGTTTGCCACGCAGGGCACCGTCCGCGCGGGCCTGTTCGGATCGGGCGCGCTCGATCCGAACGTTCGCACCAGCTACACGCAACAGTGGAACTTCATGATCCAGAAAAAGCTGCCCGGACAACTGTTCTTCGATATCGGCTACGTGGGAGCCAAGGGCACGCGGCTCACGGCGGCGATGGACGGCAACCGCCCGATCCAGACTCTGGTCGTTGGACCCACCACTCCCTCGGTCGGTAGCCGCCGTCCGTTCCAGGGCTTCGACACGATCAGCGTGGTCAAGTCGATCGGCAACTCGACCTATCATTCGCTCCAGATGAAGGCCGAGCGCCGTGTTTCGCGCGGACTCTCGGCCATCGCCTCCTACACTTGGTCCAAGAGCTTGTCGAACGTCGATATTTCGAGCGTCGGCGGCGGTTCGTTCAATGGCGGCATTCAGGACTACCTGAACCTCGCCGCGAGCAAGTCACCCTCGGCATTCGATATCCGTCACCGCTTCTCGCTGGCGCTGATCTATGATGTGCCGTTCTTCCGTGACTTGGCGAACAAGCCGTTGCGCACGCTCATCGGCGGCTGGCAGGTCGGAACGATCATCACCGAACAGACCGGCTTCGCGGCCGCGCTGGCCGGGGTCGCGGACACCACCGGAACCGGTGTTGTCTCGCGCGTGGATGCGGTGCAGGGAACCAACTGGAAACTCGACCGCGGTGAGCGGACACGTGAGCGCTGGTTCAACACCGCCGCCTTCGCGGTACCCCGCGCGGGGCAGTTCGGCACCTCGATGCGGAACCAGATCTATCTGCCTGGACTCAGCCAGGTGGACGCTTCGGCGACGAAGAACTTCCGCTTCCACGAGAGCCACAACGTCCAGTTCCGCGCCGAGTTCTTCAACTTCTTCAACCACGTGAACCTCGGCTCGCCCGGTACGAGCATCCTCAATCCGGCGACCTTCGGGCGCATCACCAGCACCAGTCAAGGCGCGGCCGGCATGCCGGGCGACGCCCGCGTGGTGCAGTTCGGTTTGAAGTATTCGTTCTGAACGGCTTCCGCCGTTCGCGAAAAGAGCCCGGGGAGACCTGGGCTTTTTTTGCGAAAACTGAGTCAGCCGTGAGAGTGTTGTCAGCGGGAAGACGTTCTCCAGTTCAGGAACATCAACTCCCATGAATCTCCACCTCATTCGACAAAGCCGATTCGTCCTCGCAGTCCTGTCAACGGGTGCCTTCTTCCATCTGCCGGGCGCGGAAGCCCAACTGATCGCCGACGCTACTGTCGACGCGAGCTTGCCCCAGTCCAACTTCGGCGGGCTGCCTCAGCTTCAGGCGGGCCCTCAGGCGAAAGCGCTTCTCCACTTCGACCTCTCCAAGATCCCGATCACCGGGCAAGACTCGGTTTCAAAAGCCTATTTGAAAGTGTTCTTCAATCGCGTCAACACCCCACCCACCGTGGTAACGGCGGGGCTGGTGTCACCGCTTTGGGACGAGGCCACCGTTTCCTGGAGCTCGCAACCCGCCGCGCTCGCTGGCCCTCTCTCGCAAGGAGAGGTCACTCGGCCCGCTGTGTGGGTTTACTTCGACGTCACCCAGCAGGTGAAGGATGCGGCGAAGTTGGCCGCCCCCTCGAGCATGGCCTTCATCGTCAGCGCGGCGAACACTGTCTTTATCGACTCCAAGGAAAGCACGACCACCAGCCACCCCGCCGAACTCGAGATCGTCCTTGCTGGCCCGGCAGGGCCTCAGGGGGCTGTGGGGGCTACCGGTGCGACTGGAGCGGTTGGAGCAACGGGTACCCCAGGCCCCACCGGAACTGCTGGACCCGTGGGAGCAACTGGTCCGGTTGGAGCTACGGGTGCCCGGGGCGCCACCGGGCCTGTTGGACCCGTGGGAGCGACCGGGCCAGCCGGTGCCACAGGGCCGGGCATCACGCTGTCTGGTTCCCAGGTCCGCGATATTGAGACGGGAACCTTGACCATCCCCAAGTATTTTCTCTCGTGCCCCTCCGACATGCCGAAATTGGTGAGCGGCGGTTGTGGGTTCCCTTTTTACTCGCGGGCGTTGGATGCCGCTCCAACAGTAACCTATAGCGGACCCGATCCCTTGGACTCCGAACACACCTGGATGTGTTACGGCGCCAACTCGTCGGTTCGATCGCAAACGTTGCGGATCTACGTGCTCTGCGCCAAATAGCCGGGTGCGATCTGGTGTACGATGCCAGGATGATCCTCCGCCGGAATCTGTTGCGAACGGCCGCGTGCGCGCCGCTCTCGTTGCTCTCGAGGGCCCAATCACCCAAGCGCCCGAACATCGTGTTGATCGTCTCCGACGACCAAGGTTACTCCGACGCCGGATTCCAGGGCTCGAGCGACATCAAGACCCCGCACCTCGACGCGCTGGCACGCGGCGGAGTCCGCTTTTCCAACGGCTACGTCACCCATCCGTTCTGCAGCCCGAGCCGAGCGGGCCTTCTCACGGGCCGCTATCAGCACCGCTTCGGACACGAGAACAATATGCTGTTCGATATCGAGGATCCGGTCAAGGGGCTTCCGCTCAGCGAGCGCACGTTGGCCGATGTTCTCTCGTCCAACGGCTACGCGACCGGCGTCATCGGCAAATGGCACCTGGGCGCGCATCCGAAGTTTCATCCCACCAAACGCGGCTTCCGCGAGATGTACGGCTTCGTGGGTGGCGGGCATGACTACCTGAATCCCGGCTCGCCGGACGAGCGCAAGAAGGAACTGTTGCTGCCCATCCATCGTGAGGACGGCAAGCCGATCGCGGAGAAGGAGTACCTCACCACGGCGCTCGGTCGCGAGTCCTCGGCATTCGTGCGGCGCCATCCGCGTGATCCGTTCTTCCTGTACCTGGCGTTCAACGCACCGCACAGCCCGCTGCAGATCACACCCGAGTGGCTCGACAAGTTCTCCTCGATCGCCGATCCCAAGCGCCGTGCCTATGCCGCGATGATGGCCACCCTCGACGATTCGGTGGGCAAGGTGGTCTCCGCCGTCCGCGATCAGGGCCGGGAACAGGACACGCTGTTCGTGTTTTTGAGCGACAACGGCGGTCCACGCGACAATTCGTCGAACAACCATCCGCTGCGCGGCACCAAGCGGACTCTGTACGAAGGCGGCATCCGCGTGCCGTTCCTCATGAACTGGGCGGGCCGCATTCCCGGCGGCAAGACGCTGACCGATCCCGTGAGCGCGCTCGACATGTTTCCCACGATCCTGTCGGCCGCCGGGATGGATGTCCCGAAAGACCGGAAGCTCGATGGCGTCAACCTGATGCCGTACGTCCAGGGCAAGTCCGCGAAGCTTCCAGCCCGCACCTTGCACTGGCGGACGTTCGGCGGAAAGTTCTTCGCCGTTCGCGAAGGACGCTGGAAGCTCTTCCAGGCCGAAGGCAAGCCACCGGAGCTCTACGATCTCGATACCGACGCCCCGGAATCGAACAATCTCGCCGCACGCGAGCCGAAGATCCTGGCCCGGCTCGAGAACGCGCGCCGGAACTGGAACAGCCAAATGCTGCCGCCGCTCTGGCCGGACCACATCTATGATCTCCGTCCGGAGACCCGCAAGCAGTTCTACGGTGAGCCGTGAGGGCGCGGCGCTCGGCCGGTCATCGCGGACGCGCCTTCATCCCGCAGACCCCGCCGCGGAACAGTCAAGCTCCCGGCAGCCCAATAGCTGACCCACAAACCGATCGGACACCCGAAGTGTCTTCACCCATCTCGGCCAGATCTACATCGCCATGACCGAAGCCAAGCGATCACCTCCGCGATCGAACCTTTCCCCAATCCGAAGCGCGCTACTTCACTCTGTACTTGTCCACCGCGGCCATGTCCAGCGTCGCGCCGAGACCCGGCGCCTTGGGAACCGAGTAGTATCCCGCCTGCATCTGGAACGGCTCCACCATCAGATCGTCGGCAAGGCAGTGCGTCACCGTGATGCAATACTCGATGCCTGGGTAGGCTGCCGCTTGCTGCGCCTGATACACCTGCGCGATGCCGCTTTGCGTCGCGTATTCCACCCACAACGGAACCTGCGTTGCCTCCGCCATCAGCGCGCGTTTCGCCATCGTGCGGCCCAGAGGACCGCCGATCACGAACGCCTGCAGCAGTCCCTCGTTGATGAACGTCATGGGGTCATCGCCCATGTGCTCGGCGATCTTCAAAGGTGACTTGCCCTTCAACGCGCGGAATGACTCCACATTGCGGTACTGCACCGGAGACTCGACGGCGAAGTAGTTCGGGTGCTTCGCCAATCCGTTGATGAAGTGGAGCGCGCGGCTGGGTGAGCCCCAACTCGCGTTCGCGTCCGCCCAGATCCGGTACTCCTTCGGAACCACGGCGCACATCGCGGCGGCTTGCGCCAGCGGATCCTGCCACGGCCTTGCCTTGACCTTGTGGACGCGATAGCCGAGGCTGGCGGCAAGTTTCGCCTCCGATGCCATCAGGTCCGGCGGAAGGCAATGCGTCCACCACGTATGCTCGATCCGGCTCTTCGGCGAGGCCGAAAGCAGGCGCGCCACCGTCATGCCGGCCGCCTGTCCGAGAATGTCGTGGACCGCCATGAGCAGCCCCTGAATCGAGTCGTCCTGAAAGTACTCGACCGGTGAGTGGCCGATCATTCGCTTGGCGATCGCTTCCGCCTGCGCCGCGCTGGTGAGCGCTTCGCAGATTCCGGTGAGCCCGTCGTCCGTATGCAGCCTTACGAATACGGCGCTGTAGTGGGTTTGAAATGTTCCCTGCAGCCGGTAGCTTTCCTCCCAGGCGGCACGCACGCGCTCGGCCATCGGAATGCTCGTGGGAAACACTTCGTACTTGGTGAAGCGCGTCTTGACCGCCGCCTTGGCGGCATGCGGCGCCAATACGGCCGCTCCCGAAACGGCGGCGCGGCGAAGCAGGTCCCGGCGGGTCAACTCATTCATGGTGACAGTATCTCAGATTCCCGCCACACTGGCTCTCGGTCCGCACCGCGCCTTGCTTCTCGCAGTTCTGTTCGTACCGGCGCGAAGAGCCAGCTCCGGTTCTGGCCGGACCTTTTCCGCGATCCGCGGCCGACGGCCTGCGTTGCCAATAACGCGAAAGCGTGATCCAATGTCCCAATGAGACCCACAGCGCCCGCGCGTGTCGTTTCGCTTGCTCTTGGGTTTGCCACCTTGCTTGCGGCTCAAACTCCCACGGCCCAGGTCACGGGCCGCGTCACCGACACTTCGCAAGCGGTGATTCCCGGCGCCGAGGTGTCGGTCACCGGAACCGACACCGGACTCCAGCGCCGCGCCGCCTCGAATGACGCCGGATACTTCGCCATCACGCTACTGCCCCCGGGCAACTATCGCGTCACCGTGCGCAAGGACGGCTTCCGCGCGCTGACCCAGTCCGGACTCACACTCGTAGTCGATCAGGTCGCCCGCCTCGACTTCGTGCTCGAAGTCGGAGCCGTTGCCGAAGCGATCGAGGTGAGCGCCGCGGCGCCCACGGTCGAGAGCGGAACCGCCGCGCTCGGCACCGTCGTCTCCTCGAAACAAATTCTCGACATGCCGTTGAACTCGCGCAATCCGCTGCGGCTCGCCTATCTCGTTCCCGGATTCGTTCCGACCACGGCCTTCAGTGACCAGTTCAATCGCGCATCGAGCTTCCGAATCAACGGCGGCCGCGCGAACATGAACGATCTGTTCCTCGATGGCGTGAGCAACTCTCCGCCCGCCTCGAATGGCTTCCTATCGTACGCGGCGTTTCCCTCGCCAGATGCGCTGCAGGAGTTCAAGGTCCAAACCAACAGCTACTCGGCTGAGTACGGGCGCACCAACGGCGGCGTGCTCAATATGGTGTTGCGCTCCGGCACCAATCAGTTTCACGGTGTCTTCTACGAATTCCTGCGTAACAGCAAGCTCGACGCCAACAGCTTCTTCGCCAATCGCGCGGGCGCGGCGTTGCCCAGCTTCAAGCGGAATCAGTACGGCGTGGCGGGCGGGGGCCCGATCGTGCGCGACAAGGCATTCTTCTTCGCCAACTACGAGGGCCTGCGCCAGCGCCAAGCCGGCACCTTCATCGGAACCTTTCCCACGCGGCTCGAGCGCCTGGGCGACTTCTCGCAATCATCCAAGCGCGTGGGCGCGCAGTGTGCACCGATGCAGATCTTCGATCCGTTCTCCACCCGCGCCAATCCAGCCGGCGGTTTCATTCGCGACGCTTTCCCGGGCGGGCGTGTTCCCTCGTCTCGATTCGATCCGGTGGGCGCAAAGGTCGTGGAATACTATCCGGTCCCGAATCAGCCCGGCGATTCCTGCACGGGCGTGAACAACTACTTCGCCCAGGCCTCGGATCCGTTCGACGTCAATCAACTCGACACCAAGGTCGACTGGAACGCGAGCGATCGCAACCGCCTCTTCGCCGGAATGAGCTATCGCAAGTCCGTTCGCACGGAACCGAACTACTACCGCAACATCGCCTACACGAGCTTTCAAACGAGCGGATTCCGGATTCCGAGTTGGAACGGCCGAGCCGACTACACGCGAGTCCAGTCGCCTTCGCTCGTGCTCAACGTGCGCGCGGGCTTCAGCACCGTCACGCAGGATTCGCCGCCTCCAGTGCCCCAGGACTTCAGCTACACCACGCTCGGCATGCCGCGATCGCTCGAGACGCAGACATTGCGTCCCATCGGATTCCCCACGTTCAACGCGGCTGGCTACAATGCGCTCGGTCAGGTCTTCTCTTCGCCGCTCGAAACGTTCCAGACCTATTCGCTCGCCGCCAGCGCCACGATCGTCAAAGGCCGTCACACGATCAAGGCAGGGCTCGACCAGCGCCTGAACCAAGTCGGTTCGAACCTCAAGCAGGACACCAACGGCAACTACCAGTTCAACCGCGCATTCACCCAGGGCCCGAATCCGAACGTCGCCGCGGCGAACCTCGGTGATGGCGTCGCTAGCCTGCTCCTCGGAACCGGCGCCAGCGGATTCGTGCAGATTCTGCCGAGCGTCTTCACGTCGAACCTCTACACGGCGCTCTACGTCCAGGACGACTTCAAGATCACCCGCCGGCTGACGTTCAACCTCGGGCTCCGCTATGACCTCGAGCAAGGCAAACGCGACCGCTTCAGTCAGCTCACCTGGTTCGACTACGATGTCGCTTCGCCCCTCGCCGCCGCGGCGCGCATGCCCGGCCTCCGCGGTGGCGTCCGGTTCCAGGGCATCGACGGCGACAGCCACTATCCCACCGATCGGAACAACTTCGGGCCGAGATTCGGGCTCGCCTACTCGATCGATTCGAAGTCGGCGGTTCGCGCGGGTTACGGCGTCTTCTATCCTCCCTATGTCGGAATGGCGGGCAACGCACGCGCTTCGGAAGGCTTTTCGACGCAGTCGCAGTGGGTGGCCTCGATCGATGGATTGCGGCCCGAGAACCTGATCAGCAATCCGTTTCCGCGCGGGCTCACGCTGCCAACGGGAAACCGCCTCGGCTTGCTCACCAACGTTGGTCAGAACCAACCCGATTCGATTGATCGCGTCTCCATCCGCTCATCCTATGTCCAGCAGTGGAACGTGAACCTCCAACGCGAACTTCCCGGACGCATTGCCGCCGAGGTTGCCTACGTCGGGAACAAAGGCACCAAGCTCACAGACGGCGGTTGGGAGATGAATCAATTGCGGCCGGAATTATTGTCGCAGGGCGCGGCGCTGCAGCAGCGGGTTCCGAACCCCTTTCTCGGCCTGATCTCGAGCGGGCCGATCGCGGGTGCCGAAGTCACGCGCGGACAGTTGCTACGCCAGTTTCCGCAGTACGGCAACGTCACCAACTTCCGCCCCACTTCGGCCAGCTCGACATATCACGCACTGCAGTTGCGCGTGCAGAAGGAAATCGCGCAAGGCGCGACGTTCCTGCTTTCCTACACGTCGGGCAAACTGATCGACGATAGCGTGGGCGTGGGTGCTGGCGGACTCGAGTCAGCCCACCAGGACGCCTTCTACCGCCGCGCCGAACGATCGATCTCGCCGCAGGATATCGCGCAACGGCTCGTATTCAGCTATCTCTACGACCTTCCGTTCGGCCGAAAACGCCGCTGGGGCGGATCGTGGCCCGTTGCCGTGAGCCACGTGCTCGGCGGATGGCAGATCAACGGAATCGCGACCATCGCCACCGGCCTCGCGCTACCGATCACAGCTCAGAACAACGCCGGAGCGTTCAACTCGCTGCAGCGCCCCAACATCGTGGGCAACCCGGCGCTCTCCGGTTCGCGCTCGACATCGGAGAAGCTCGCGCAATGGTTCAGCGTCGCGGCCTTCGCGCAGCCCGCCCCCTTCACCTTTGGCAATGGTCCGCGAACTCTACCGAATGTTCGCGCACCGGGCGAGCGCAACATCGACTTCTCGCTGTTCAAGGAGTTCCCGTTCGGTGAAGCACGCCGCGTCGAGTTCCGGGCGGAGTTCTTCAATCTGACCAACACACCGAACTTCGGCCTCCCCGGCTTGAACTTCGGAGCCGGCAACTTCGGCGTGATCGGCGGCCAAGCGAACGCTCCTCGCCAAGTCCAGTTCGGCCTGAAACTATATCTTTGAAGATGCGACCGATACCGATTCTCTTCCTCGCCGTCACCGCCTTCGCGCAGGTGGCTCCGCTTCCGCTCGATGCTCCGAACACTCCCGGACCTTCGCTCGGCCAAGCCGGTCTGGGCGGCCGCACCGCATGGATGACGGGAGTTTTGCCGCTCGGCGACACAGCGCGGCAAAACGATTTCCCTTCCGCCGCCATCGGCAAGAACGGCGACGTGTGGGTCACGTGGGCCTCCTACAGCGGATTGCGCGACGAAGTACACGCCCGGCGATTCGCTGGCGGGCACTGGTATGCGGGCTTTCCGATTCCCGGCGTTGAAGGCGATGTCTGGATGCCGCAAGTCGCGATCGACGCGAAGGGACGCCCGTGGTTCGTCTGGTCGCAACAGACCGGATATCCGCGCGGCGACGGCGAAAAGCCGAACTGGGATCTCTACGCCACGTACTGGGAGGATGGCGCGTGGGGCAAGATCACTCGCCTGACCGATCATCCGTTGCCCGACATCAATCATCACTTCATCGCCGATGGCAAGGGCAAGCTCTGGCTCACTTGGCAGGGATTCCGCGATGGCCAGTCCGACATCTTCTTGCGGAACTGCGAAGACGGGCGCTGGAGCGAACCGCATCAGGTCACCTCGAACACCGCGAATGACTGGACTCCGGCCGTCGCCGTCAATTCCGCGGGCGAAGCCGCCGTCGTCTGGGACAGCTATCGCAACGGCAACTACGACGTGTTCCTGCGAACCCTGCGCGGAGCCGATTGGTCGCGGGAGGTCGCGGTTGCGGATACGGCGTTCGGCGAGATCACTCCCACCGCGGCTTACGACAAGCAGGATCGCCTGTGGATCGCCTACGTGGATGTTGGCGTGAATTGGGCCAAGGATTCCGGCGGACGCAGCCTCGGCGTCCGTCAATCGGGAACGCGGGTCGGTGACCGGCGGCAGCTTCGCATGGCCGTCTGGCAAAACGAACAGTGGATGCAGCCTGTCACGGCTGCGACTACCGCGATGATTCCCGGCGAAGAGAACTGGGTGGTGAATCCGAAGTTGGTGAGCGATCCCGATGGCCGCATTTGGCTGCTCTTCCAACATCGGATCAGCAAGTACACCACGTGGACATGGGCCGTCGACTCCGCGCGAACGCCAACCGCGATGGGCGTTCGCTCGTATCTGAGTTCGTACGTCACCCATTACGACGGAGATGAGTGGCTGCCCGCTTCCGAGTTGCCGCGCAGCCGCGATCGCATGAGCTCGACTCTCGCCGGAGCGCCCGCACCGAATGGCCAGTTCTGGACCTTCTGGCATTCCGATCATCGCGACGATACCCAGATTTACGTACCGCTCCAGAATCAAGTCTGGTCGTGCGTGTTGACGCCGATTTCGAAACCGAGGCCGTACAAAGTGGTCCCGCGCGAAGCGCCTGCCGCGCCGGCTAATACCCTCGATCCGGTGTCCGAAGCCGGTGACGTCAAGGCTCTGCGCGATGTTCGCGTGACCTTCGCCGATCGCACCTATCGCATCTTCAAGGGCGACCTCCATCGCCACACCGAGCTTTCGACCGATGGTGGCGGACGCAATGACGGATCGATCCTCGACTTCTTCCGCTACATGATCGACGCCGCCGCGATGGACTACGGCGCCATCACCGATCACAGCGCGGGCGGCGATTCCGAGTACTGGTGGTGGCTGATCCAGAAGGTGACGGAGATGTATCACGTGCCGGGCCGCTACAGTTCGCTGTTCGGATACGAACGGACTCCGCACTGGCCGAAGGGTCACAAGAACATCATCCATGCGACCCGCAACATCCCGATTGTGAAGCTGTTCACGCGGCCCGATGTGCCCGAGCACTGGTCCACGTACGCGATCATCGCGGGCGATCTCGCCAAGAACGACACGCAATTGCTCTACGACAGCGTTCGCCAAACGGGAGGCATCGCGATTCCACACACGCTGGCAACGAGCCAGGGCAACGACTGGACCGAGACCGACGACAAGGTGCAGCCCGTCGCCGAGATCTATCAGGCCGCGCGCGATTCCTACGAACACGAAGGCGCGCCGGCATCCCACAAACCGCGCGGAGGATACGCCGGCGGCAACGACTTCAATCCCGGTGGATTCATGTGGAAGGCGTGGGAGAAGGGAGTCCGCATCGGCGTGATCGCCAGTTCCGACCACGGCGCGACGCACCTTTCGTTCGCCATGGTCTACTCACAGGACTCGACGCGAGCGGGCCTCATCGAAGCGATTCGCGCGCGGCGCACTTACGGCGCCACCGAGAACATCCTGCTCGACTATTCGATGGGCGGCCACTTCATGGGTGAGGAGTTCAGCGCTCCGCAGGTTCCCGAGATCAAGCTGCGGATTCGTGGCGCCGGGCCGGTCTCCAAGGTGAGCATCATTCGTAACGGAAAGTACCTCGCGCAGTTCTCGCCGAACTCGCGCGACTACGCAGTCTCGTACCGCGACACCACGAGTCCGAAGGGCAGCCAATACTACTACGTGCGAGTCGAACAAGCCGACGGCAATCTAGCGTGGAGTTCGCCGATCTGGGTGAACGTACCCTGAGGTTGATCAGTTCGCGGCTTTTCGAAACTCCGAGATGCCCCGCGAGTAGACCCCGACATCGGACCCGAGACTGATCGCGCGGAATCCCTTGGCGAGCCAGTGCCGCATGTCATCCGCGTTCGCGGGCAGGAATCCCGCTGCGATTCCGTGCTTGCGGCACGCGGCCACCAGCGAGTCCATCGCCTGGAGGAAGACCGGATGATCGAATTGCGCCGGAATGCCGAGTGAAACGGTGAGATCGAAGTGGCCCATCCAGGCGATGTCGAGCCCGGGAGTCGCAACGATCGCGTCGAGGTTCTCGAGCGCTTTCGGTGTCTCGATGATCGCGATTACCACGGTCTCGTCATTCGCCTTCTCGAAGTACGGCGCGCCCTGGGCGTGATAATCGTCATGCGCAAGCCCGAGTGCGACACCGCGTTTTCCGCGCGGCGGATACTTCAACTGGGCAACGGCGTCCTGCATCTGCTCCGGAGTTTCGAGCCGCGGAATCATCACGCCCTTGGCGCCGATATCCAGCAGCCGCGCGACCGGATACGCGTAGACATCAGGCACGCGCGCGATCGGCGTCAGGCGAGTGCCACGGCACGACGTCACCATCTGACTCAAGAGTTCGTAGCCGCAGCGTCCGTGTTCCATGTCGTAGATCACGAAGTCGAGTCCGGCGTGATGCAGGATCGGCGCGACGCCGGGTGTGAACAGATCGAGGATCATCTGGCCGTAGACGGTCTCGCCAGCCTGTAGTTTCTGTTTCATCGTCATCGTGGACTCCTAACCCCGCCGGAAGATTCGCGGCTTCGGTTCATACTCGATTCCTGGATCGAGCGGGAACACAGGCCGCGCGCACCGCGTGTGGCCGAGGTACGGCAGATTCGCACTCGTTGCGCCCGGCGCGTCGACATTGATCAGCCGCTCTGCGCCATCAGCGAAGAATCGCGGCTGGCAATGCGGCGACTTCACCACGGTCATGTCGAACGTATGCGGATCTTGTCCGTTCGCCAGGAAAATCGTGCGGTCATAGAGACTCACCGGACGGCTGCTCAGCACATAGGTAATCGGACCCGATTGGATCACCGCGCTGGGACCCGCGAACCATCGCTCGCCGTGTGATTCGCTGACGAGATCGCCATCAGAGAGCACGCGCACTTTGCCCTCGACCAGAAGTGGCGTGTGCCGCGCAGGATCGAGCGTGCCTCCGATCGGCGTGGTCACGCGATTCCCGGCACCCGCGCGAAACGCGGCTTTCACCGCGGGTTCATCGACCACCGGAACGAGGGCGGTTCTCGTACAGCCTTGGCGGATCAGTTCGCGCGCGATCGCGTTGCTGTCGCCCGGAGCACCGGAAGAAGTCGCATCGGCTGCGTCCACGAGTACGATGCGCCCCTTCGCCGCGGCTGCGATACGGATGCTCTCCTCGAGCCCGGTGAGCGGCTGCTGCAGATGTTCGCGCATCGTCCAGAATTCCCGCGCGATCGAGATGGCCTCTTTCACACCTTCGGCTTCGTCACCGTTCGCGGTGAGCAATACGTTCGAGCAGAGGTCCGTCACGTCGGTGAAGGGATTCCCGATGAACATGCCGCCGCACAGTCCCGGACCATCCTCGAACGCGATCGTGCGGCGCACGCAGCGCCCGAACATGCCCGTCTCGGTGATCAACTCGTAGCCGCGAACCATCGCCGGAATCGGCACGCGAATCGATACGGGCTTCGCATCACCGCTCAAGATCCGCAGCAACAGTTTCGCCGACCGCACGCCGGTCTCGAAGAAGTCGACATGCGGATAGGTGTGATAGGGCACCACGGCATTCGAGTGTTCGAGGATCTTGTCGGTCAGGATTCCGTGGAGATCGAGCGAGGTGACGATCGGAATCTTCTCACCCACGATCTTGCGTGTCTCGGCGAGCAGGTGTCCCTCGCAGTCCTCGACATCAGTGGCGGCGAGTGCGCCATGCAACGAGAAGTAGACGGCATCGAGATCGCGAGCGGCTTTGACCTCGGCCAGGAATTCGCTCGCTAAACGCGCGAAATCCGCGCCGGCGATCGTGCCGCCGGAAGTGATTCCGCGGCACCCGTAACCGGGCACGATTTCGACTCCTGGCGTGGCTTCGAAGACGCTCAGCGCGCCTCCCACTTCGTTCCGGACGGAGTGGTGATAGTCGAGTAAGGCCTGGCCGCGTTGGACGGCGAAGTCCGAGTAGAGACCGGGGACGGGGTTGAAGGAGGAGACCTCCTGCTTGCATTCGCAAATGAGGATTCGGGGCATGTGCTCCGAACCATTATCAGGCAAAAAGCTTCGCTGCCCAGGAGATGACGGACTTGATCGTGTCCTTGTGCTGCCAGACCTTGGCGAATGCGCCATTGATCGCCTTCACCTGCGCCTTGCTCAGGTTGAGCAGGTCTTTCTCGCGATCGCCGAAGGCATCCGCGGCGGGGGTGTTTTCGACCTCGCGCAGCACCCACCACTCCATCATCGACGAGCAGAATTCGTATGCCGTGCTCGTCTTCTTCCTCAGCAATCCGCGCTCGCACAACTCGCGAAGTTGGCGGTCATTCTGGCTGAAAATGACCGGCAGATCGCGAAGATCATATTCGCGATTGAGATCCCGCCGGTTCTGCAGCTCCGAAACCGCGACTAGCTTCATCAACAGACGCTCGGTCTCGGTGGCGCTGCTCCACCAGATCTTGTAGTAGTGCCGCGTCGCCGATTCGAGTCTGTCCCAGAACTCCTGAATCGGCGGCAGCGTCTGTTGGGGGACCGAATCGAATAGGATGTGGCCCGCGTGCTGATGAAGCGCGGGACATCCGCCGCAGAGCTCGTACAACGCCTTCCGCCAGACCCCGGGGATGTTCAACGGCGCGAGCAGCGAGTGGAACTGATCGCACTCGTTCTCAGCAAGGTTTCCAATCGGCTGAAACAGGTATTGGTTGTACCAGGGTGAGGCGCCAGCCTGCAGCTTCTCCGGCGGCGGACCGAGATCGTTGAGCCGGCGATAGGTCGCGGTGACGGTGGCGAAGCATCGCGCCTGCGCCAAGCGGCGAGTCTCGAACAGGTGAGTGAGCAGTTCGTCCGCGGAGTAGGCGCCGTTGGCAAGCGCAGCGTTGTCATAGCCGTCGAGCAGCAGGAGAATCCGCTTGCCGCGAGCGCGCAGGCTCTTGCAGGCTGCCTCGACACCCTTCGCGGTTGCCTCGCTCTTGGCGATCTGCTCGCGCAGCGGATCGTGGATGTGGAGCTTGTTGGCTAGCTCGTCGCGGACAGCGGTCCAGAATTCGGCCGGCCGGAACGGCTGGTAGTTCGACAGATCGAGGAACACGGCGAATCCGTCGGCGGCATTCACGCCCTGAGGCATCCAAAGCTTGGGCTCCTCGAGGGCATGCAGAAACGACGTCTTGCCGCTGCCAGAGATGCCGCTGATGGCGAAGTGCCCTTCGTTGCGGATTTGCGCGCAGGCGTCGCTCAGTTCTGATGTCCGGCCAATCAGCCGGTTGCTCGCCAAGCCAGGCGTGAATGGATTCGCCACGTCGTTAGCTCCCCAGGATCTTCTGAATCGAGGCCCACGCTCTCGAGATGGTGCCACTCGTCATCGCCGGATCCTTCAGAAGAGCGAGCACGGATTCCGATTTCGGATCGACGGCCAGCGCCTCCGCGAGATATGTTTGCGCGTCTCCGCTCTTGGCCGTTTCACGCGCGAGAGCAGTCAAGGCTTCGACGAACTCGCCGGACACAGCCGGGTTGAGCCGCCAAGCCCGGCGATAGCGTTCGACGGCCTCGCCATACTCCCTCGCATCGAAGTGGACAGCCCCGAGATCGGACAGGGCGCGGCCGTGATTCGGGTTACGCTGCACGCATTCCTGCAGTGCCTTCTTCTTGCCAGCGGAGTCGCCCGACATTCCGAGTTCACGAGCCTTTCGGTATGAATCATCGGCCACGGCATCGGCCTTCTCCAACTCCCGGATTTCCTCGCGCAGCGGATACTCCTGGCGAATCCACCGCCCCACCAGTTCGACGGCGACGCGGCCCTCGCGCGTCAGATAGCCCCACTCGCGGAGCCGGTCCTCGGCAAGCCCGAGCCCCTCGGTGCGAACGGCGCCTCTCTGAAACAGCAGCTTGCCCGCGGTTCCCGGGTCGCCGTTTCCCTCCGCGGAGGCCGAGAACATCACCCGCTCGTTCACTGGCAATCCATCTCGAAACCAAGTGAGCCCACCGCGGCCCCGCACCAACTCATCCGTGACGCTCTCTTCCACGTCCTCCGCGGAGACGCTCCACTTGTCTTTCGACTTCGCACGTTGAAACACCGAAAAGCAGAGCAACTGCGTAAAGTAGGGATGCCCGCATGCAAGCGACTGAATCGCGTCAACCGCCCCTGGCTCGAAGTCGAGTTGCCCCCGCGACGGCATCCGGATCAATCGCTCCGCGCTAGTCGCGTCCAACAGTCCGAGTGGTTGCTGCGGAGCGCTGTGGAACATGCCCGGCAACCGGTCGAGTTGATCGAGATTCCGGCCCACTACCGCGATCACGCGCAGGTTCTTGACCCGGCCGAGCGTCCAAAGCAGGATCGATCCGAACTGATCGCCGACACGGGAATCCGGGCCCGACTGGAATCCGAGCGCATCGAACTCGTCGAACAACAACACCAGCGTTCCCGGAAATGCCTGAAGCGCGGGCCCGAGAAACTCCGTGACGAAGGCCGATGGGGAGGCCTCGAGGGCCGCCGGGAGCGGGACCGGAGGCGCTTTGTCAATCTTGTCCGCGATTGCCGCGGATAGGTGGCTGAGCAGTTCTCCGAGCGTGGAACGCGCGCCGGCCTGCAAGTCGAACAATACGAATTGGTGGCCTGGGATCCGAACGTGCTGCTCCATTCGCCGTAGCACCGACGACTTTCCGATCCGGCGCTGGCCGCGGATGACGCTCACCGGGGCGGTTTCGAGCAGGTAGGCCCGGATACTTTCGAACACTTCCTCGCGTCCGAAGAAAGATCCATCCGCGTCCACCGGCACGCCGATGGTGTACGGATTCTCTCGTGTCGCCACGGAGCTGCTCATTCCTCTAATCTACCGCGATCGCGGAGTGCTTCTCGTTTCGGAGCCGAAACGGCCCCCCGTGGGGCATCGATCGCTACGTCCGCATCATGCGACCGAGCAGTTCAGCTCCGATTCGATCCGCGCGTTGACGCCACCGTTGGCGTATTCGTAGGCTACGCGCACCGCGTTCTTGATCGCATTGGCGTTCGAACTTCCATGGCAGATGATGCAGGCGCCACCCTTCACTCCCAGCAGCGGGGCTCCACCGTACTCGGTATAGTCAGTCCGCTTGCGGAGCTCATTGAATCCGCTCCTCGAAAGGGCCGCGCCGAGCTTGCGCAGCGGAGTCGCCGAAAGCGACTCCTTGAGCAGCGACTTGATCATGTCGGCGACGCCCTCGCCGACTTTGAGCAGGACGTTCCCGACAAAGCCGTCGCACACCACCACGTCCACGTTGCCCTTGAAGATGTCGCGGCCCTCGACATTGCCGACGAAGTTGACGGGAAGCGTCTTGAACAGCGGCGTCGCCTCGCGAGTCAACTCGTTGCCCTTGTGCTCTTCCTCGCCGATCGAGAGCAGGCCCACGCGCGGCGATTCGACATGCAGCACCGTGCGCGAATAACATTCGCCCATGATGGCGAACTGCGCGAGCATCTTCGCGGTGCAGTCGACATTGGCCCCCACGTCGACCACGACGGTCGGGCGCCCGGTCTTGGTGGGAAGGGTGGTCGCCAAAGCGGGCCGCTCGACACCCGTCACGACCCCCTGCACTAGCTTCGCGGTGGCCATCACGGCTCCGGTGTTGCCCGCTGACACCACTCCGCTCGCCTGCCCGTCGCGAATCAGACGGCAGGCCACTCGGATCGAACTGTCTTTCTTCGCCCGGACTGCTTTGGCGGCGCTGTCTTCCATCGTGATGTATTCACTGGCGTGAACCACCTCGATCGGAAGATCCTTCCATCCGGCGAACTGGCGATCCAGTTCCGGACGCACCACCTCCTGCTGGCCCACCAGTATCACTTTGACGGGATACTGCCGGACAGCTTGAATCACTCCCTCTACTTCAGCTTTCGGAAAGTGATCGCCGCCCATGGCGTCGACGGCGATGGATATCATAGCCGGCCGCGGACTACGATTCCTCGACTTCGATGACTTCGCGGCCCTTGTATTTTCCGGTGTGCGGGCTCACACGGTGCGGCAGCACGGCCATGCTGGTGTCCGGACAGGTAGCCATCGCGGGCTTGGAGAGAAAGTCGTGTGCGCGGCGGCTGTTCTTGCGGCGCTTGGAATGGCGTCGTTTTGGATTTGGCATTCTATTCTCCTGATTGTAAGCTTTTCAAGGCCGCCCAGCGCTCGTCGAATTTCGGAGGCTGGCAACCGCAGGACTCCCGGTTCCGGTTGATGCCGCACATGGGGCAGATTCCCTTGCAGTCCTCACGGCAAACGATGTGTGTGGGCAACCACAGCAACACCTGCTCGCGAACCACGTCGGAAAGCTCGATCCCCGCGCCGTCATAGTAGCCGATTTCGGCGTCCGCTTGGGTGATTCCTTTCTCGTCGGCAACCGGCTCGGCCTCCGCGGGGCGATACAACAGATCGAATTCGCCTTCCGCCGCGATCGGCACGGTTTCCAGACAACGTCCACAACTGCCTTCCAGACTCCCGGAGAGATGACCGTGGACTCGGATATCCAGCAACGGCCCGGATAGCTCCGCCACGCCGCGGACCTCGATCGGTGTCTTCTGCGCCACGCCCAATTCTTCGAGATCGATCAGGCCCGGCGCGAACGAGGCCACCAACTGGACCTTCCGCAGTTCCAGGTCTGTGACGCTAATGAACACCCGAACACCCTCCGCGGAAGCCTAGACAGGCAAATTGCTAGTATAGCGTGAATCGGGCCGCCGGCGGAAGGGCTTGCCGCGCGCTGGATTCCGAGAAGCCCATGGTAAACTGAAGAAGATCGACATGGGCCGGTAGCTCAGTTGGTAGAGCATCGCACTTTTAATGCGGTGGTCGCGGGTTCGAGCCCCGCCCGGCTCACCATTTTCACGCCTACGGGGGCGTGCCGCACGTGCCGCGAAGAGTGGGCGGTACTCCTACGGCAGGCTTGACGCGCCCGTCAGATAGATATCGATCCCCCGCGCGGCCTTCCGGCCTTCCGCGATCGCCCAGACGATCAGCGACTGTCCGCGCCGCATGTCGCCCGCGGCGAAGACGCCGGGAACCGAGCTGTGGTAGTTCTCATCGCACTTCACGTTGCCGCGGTTGTCGAGTTCGACGCCGAGTTGTTCGATCATTCCGCCTTTCACGGGTCCGGTGAAGCCCATGGCCAGGAGGACGAGGTCGGCTTCGATCACTTCTGCCGAGCCTGGCACGGTTTCGAACTTCGGCGGCGGTCCGACGCGCACGGTGTGGAGCGCCTTCACGTTGCCGTTGGCATCGCCCTCGAACTTGACCGTATTGATCGCGAACATCCGCTCGCCGCCCTCTTCGTGCGAACTCTCTTCGCGGAGCATGTAGGGCCACAGAGGCCACGGGGTCGAGTCCGCGCGCTGTTCGGGGGGGCGGGGCATGATTTCGAACTGACGGATCGAGGCGGCCTTGTGGCGATGGGAGGTGCCGAGGCAATCCGCACCAGTGTCGCCACCGCCGATAATGACCACTTTCTTGCCCGTCGCGAAGATATCGAGCGAGGAATCGAGTTTGTCGCCCGCGACGCGCTTGTTTTGTTGGGGCAGGAACTCCATGGCGAAGTGGATGCCCTTTAGATCGCGGCCGGGGACAGGGATGTCGCGGGGATGCTCGGCTCCGCCCGCAAGCAGAACCGCGTCGAAGTCGCGGCGGATCTCGTCGATGGAGATCTTGCCTCCGACGTGCGCGTTGACGCGGAAGGTGATTCCCTCTTCCGACATTTGGCGCACACGGCGGTCAATGTGGTGCTTCTCCATCTTGAAATCCGGGATGCCGTAGCGGAGGAGTCCGCCGGCGCGATCGGCCTTCTCGAAGACGGTGACCCAGTGGCCGGCGCGGTTCAGTTGTTGCGCCGCGGCGAGGCCCGCGGGTCCGGAGCCGATGACGGCGACCTTCTTGCCGGTCCGCTTTTCGGGCGGCTCGGGAACGATCCAACCTTGCTCCCAGGCGTGGTCGACGATCGAGCGCTCGATCACCTTGATCGCAACCGGCGGCTCATTGATGCCGAGCACACAGGCGGCTTCGCAGGGTGCCGGGCAGACACGGCCAGTGAACTCCGGAAAGTTGTTGGTCGAGTGCAGAATCCGGATCGCCTCACGCCAACGGTTGCGATAGATCAGGTCATTCCAGTCCGGGATCATGTTGTTGACCGGACAGCCGGTATGACAAAACGGCACACCGCAATCCATGCAGCGTGCGCCCTGCGTGCGGACACGATCGGCTTCGAATTCGAGATAGATCTCGAAGTAGTCGTTCACGCGTTCGGTGACTGGTCGCCGCGAGGGAGTCTCGCGGCCGAATTCCAAGAATCCTGTATCCTTACCCATCCATTAATCTCCGTGGACTCCCGGACGTGCCGGATCGGCCGGGGGAGGTGGCGGTGGCGCGGACTTGGTCTCGGGCGCCGCCGCGCGGGCCTTGCCGAGCACGCGTTTGAACTCGTGCGGGAAGACCTTGATGAATTTCGGCAGCACGCGGGCCCAGTTGTCGAGGATCTCCTGCGCGCGCACGCTACCCGTATGTTCGCGGTGCTTGCGGATCAGGTTCTGGAGGAGGAGGATATCGTCCGTCTCCATGACCGGCTCGAGATCAACACCCGCCTTGTTGCATTGCGTCTTGACGAAGTCACCGGTTTCATCGAGCACGTACGCGATGCCGCCGGACATACCGGCAGCAAAGTTGCGGCCCGTGGGTCCAAGGATGACGGCGAGTCCTTTGGTCATGTACTCGCAGCCGTGATCGCCGACGCTTTCCACCACCGCCGTGGCGCCCGAGTTCCGGACGCAGAAGCGTTCGCCAGCCATTCCGTTGAAGAAGGCTTCGCCCGATGTGGCACCGTAGAGGGCCACGTTGCCGACGATGATATTGTCGGAGGCGACGAAGTTGGAGCCCTTTGGCGGATAGACGATGAGGCGCCCGCCCGAGAGTCCCTTGCCGGTGTAATCGTTGGCGTCACCCTCGAGTTCGAGCGTAACGCCCTGCGACAGAAACGCGCCGAAGCTCTGTCCGGCTGATCCGCTGAAGTGGATCTTGATCGTATCTTCGGGCAGGCCGGCCGAGCCATGCTTTTTCGCGATCACGCCGCTCATCATGGTGCCGACCGTGCGATGGACATTGCGGATCGGCAGATCGAAGCGGACCGGAGTCTTGTTGTCGATCGCGTCCTTGGCGAGTTCGAGAATTTGGTGATCGAGCGCCTGCTCGAGTCCGTGATCCTGTTTGGTGGTGCAGCGGCGGGCAACGCGCTTCGGCACGGGCGGGCTGAAGAGGATCTGGGAGAAATCGAGCCCCTTGGCCTTCCAGTGATCGACCGCGGGGCGCATTTCGAGCTTGTCCACGCGGCCGATCATCTCGTCCACCTTTCGGAAACCGAGTTGCGCCATGATGCGGCGCATCTCCTCGGCGACGAAGAAGAAGAAGTTGATGACCTGCTCGGGCTTGCCCTCGAACTTGGCGCGGAGGCGCGGGTCCTGCGTCGCGATGCCGACCGGGCAGGTGTTCAGGTGGCACTTCCGCATCATGATGCAGCCCAGTGTGATGAGCGGCACGGTCGAGAATCCGAACTCCTCGGCGCCCAGCAGTGCCGCGATCGCCACGTCACGGCCGGTGCAAAGCTTGCCGTCGGTCTGGACGATGATCCGGCTGCGAAGGTCGTTCATCACGAGCACCTGCTGGGTTTCGGCGAGGCCGAGTTCCCAGGGAATGCCCGCGTGCTTGAGCGAGGTGAGCGGAGAGGCTCCGGTACCACCGGTGTCCCCCGAGATCAGCACGACATCGGCATGCGCCTTGGCGACGCCCGCCGCGACGATGCCCACGCCCACTTCGGAGACGAGCTTCACCGAGATGCGCGCGGAGGTGTTGGCGTTCTTGAGATCGTAGATCAACTGGGCGAGATCTTCGATCGAGTAGATGTCGTGGTGCGGAGGCGGCGAGACGAGTCCGACACCGGGAATCGAGTGGCGGACACGCGCGATGGTCTCATCCACTTTGTGTCCGGGAAGCTGGCCGCCCTCGCCGGGCTTGGCGCCCTGGGCCACTTTGATCTGCAGCTCGTCGGCGTTCGCGAGATAGTTGGACGTGACGCCGAACCGGCCGGAAGCGACCTGTTTGATCGACGAGCGGCGGAGATCGCCATTCGGGTCGCGCTGGAAGCGTTCTTCGTCTTCCCCGCCCTCGCCCGTGTTGGAGCGCCCACCCATGCGGTTCATCGCGATCGCGAGCGTTTCGTGGGCTTCCTTCGAAATTGAGCCGAACGACATGGCGCCCGTGGCGAAGCGGCGGACGATGTCTTTCGCGGGTTCCACTTCCTCGAGCGGGACAGGCGTGGCGGCGTTCTTGAACTCCATGAGTCCGCGAAGCGTGCAGAGTTCGCGGCTTTGATCGTTGATCGCCTTGGCGTAGTCCTCGTATGTCGCGTAACTCTGCTGTTTGACCGCGTGCTGGAGTTTGCTGATCGTCGTGGGGTTGAGCAGATGATACTCGCCCCGGAGGCGGTATTGGTAATTTCCGCCCACCGGCAGTTCCGTGTCTACTTCGGTGACCTTGGAGAAGGCGAGCGCGTGCTTGCGGCGAGCCTCTTCGGCCAGCACTTCGAGACCGACGCCCTCGATGCGGGTGGAGGTCCCGGTGAAGTACTTGTCGATGACCTTCTGGTTGAGTCCGATGGCTTCGAAGACCTGGGCGCCGCGATAGCTCTGGAGCGTGGAGATGCCCATCTTGGAAAAGACCTTCAGCAGGCCCTTCTGCACGGATTTCTTGTAGTTCTTGAGCGCGGCGTCGAAAGTAACGTCCTTCGGGAACAGACCCTGACGGTGCATGTCCTCGATGGTTTCGATGGCAAGGTAGGGATTGACCGCGCTCGCACCGTATCCGATCAGCAGACAGAAATGATGCACTTCGCGCGGCTCGCCGGACTCCACGATGAGCGCGACTTGCGTGCGTGTACCTTCGCGGATCAGGTGGTGGTGCACGGCCGAGAGCGAGAGCAGACTAGGGATGGGAGCGTAGTCCTCGTCGGCCCCACGATCGGAGAGGACGAGCACGCTATAGCCGCTTTTGATCGCCCACGACGCACGGCGGCACAGCGCATCGACGCTGCGCTCGAGTTCGCGTTCGCCGCCATCGGCACGGAAGAGCGCATTGAGCGTGGTGGCGAGGAAATCGCCTTGCGACAGGCGGCGTAGCTTCTCGAGGTCGTGATTGGTGAGGATCGGGTGGGGGAGCTTCAGCGTATGGCAGTGCTCGGCGGTTTCGGCGAGGATGTTGCGCTCGTTGCCGATGTAGCTGCACAGCGACATCACCAGTTCTTCCCGAATCGGGTCGATCGCCGGATTGGTGACCTGCGCGAACAACTGTTTGAAGTAATGGAACAGCGGCTGCGGCTTGTCTGAGAGGCACGCAAGCGGCGTATCGGTACCCATGGAGCCGATGGGCTCTTCGCCCTTGTGACACATTGGTCCGATGATGAACTTCAGATCTTCGTCGGTGTAGCCGAAGCAGCGCTGGCGGTTGAGGATCGTGTCGAAGTCCGTGGGATGCCAACGAGGCGGTTCGGGCAAATGATCGAGCGTGATCTGTTGCTGCTTGATCCATTCGCGGTAGGGCTGGCGGGACCAGAACTGCTGCTTCATCTCCTCGTCGGGGATGATGCGCTTTTGGCTGAGATCGCACAGCAGCATCTTGCCGGGCTGGAGGCGGCCCTTCATCTTGACGTTCTCAGGTTCGACCGGGAGGACGCCGGTTTCCGAGGACATGATGAGCAGACCGTCATGGGTGACCAGCCAGCGAGCGGGGCGGAGTCCATTGCGGTCGAGCGTGGCGCCGATGACGTTACCATCCGTGAAGGCGATGGCGGCGGGGCCGTCCCACGGCTCCATGAGCGAGGCGTGATATTCGTAGAAAGCTCGCTTCTCATCGTTCATCGTGGGATCGTGATCCCAGGCTTCGGGAATCAGCATCGCCAAGACGTGCGGAAGGCTGCGGCCAGAGAGATAGAGCATTTCGGCCGCGTTGTCGAAGCTGGCCGAATCGGAACCACCGGGCGCGATCACCGGGTAAACGTGCTTCATCTCGCCATTCCAGAGTTCGGAGGCCAGCACCTTCTCGCGGGCGGTCATCCAGTTGATGTTGCCGCGCACGGTGTTGATTTCGCCGTTGTGGCAAATGAAGCGGAACGGATGGGCGAGCTTCCATGTGGGGAAGGTGTTGGTGGAGAATCGCTGGTGGACGAGGCAGAGCGCGCTCACCAGTTCCGGGTCAGCGAGATCCTTGTAGAAGGCCGAGATCTGGGGCGCAAGCAGAAGTCCCTTGTAGACGATGGTGCGCGTGGAGAGCGACGGGATGTAGAAGAATTCCTTCTCGTGGAAGTCCTCTTTGGCGATCTCGTTTTCGGCACGTTTGCGGACGATATAGAGCTTACGATCCAGCGCATCCGCCGTCATCTCAGCGCGCGGGGCGAGGAAGATCTGCTGGATGTATGGCTGCTCGGAACGGGCCAAGCGGCCGATCGCGTCGGCATTGATCGGGGTGTCGCGCCAGCCGAGGACATCGAGACCCTCTTCCTGCGCGATCCGTTCGACGATCCCTTCCACTTGGAGGCGCGACTGCTTGTCGACTGGGCAGAAGACCATCCCGACCCCGTATTTGCCGGGGTCGGGGATTTGGAAGCCGATATCGGCGCACTCACGCTTGAAGAAGGCATGCGGCACCTGGATGAGTACGCCCGCGCCGTCTCCGGTGTCGGGGTCGCAACCACAGGCGCCGCGGTGGGTGAGGTTGATCAGGATCTGGATGCCTTGTTCGATGATCGAGTGCGAGGCTTCCCCGCTGATGTTGGCGACGAATCCCATGCCGCAAGCGTCGCGCTCGAAGCTCGGGTCGTACATTCCTTGCTTGGGAGGCAGGCCGAAGGTTCTAAAGGTGTCGCTCATGGAGGTAGTCCTTGGGGGGACAGCACGTGTGGAGGGAGGTCTGGGAACAGTGCTGGTAGGGGACAGTATAGCGCCAAACGAACTATTAGGCAAGTGGAACGTGCTCTGCAATCTGTATCTGTTTTTCTAATAGTATCTGTTCTGGGCTCGGCCGCCATTGTTACAGAATGGCAACAAGGGATTGGAGCACGGAAACGAGGGCGTACCATTTGAGGTGGGACAAGCCGCTGGCCGTATGGTGAGGCTTTAGACCCGCCGAACGAAGACGGTTTCCGCTGAAACATGACGTACTTCCGCCGGATGAGACGCTGGGTACCAGTCGAGATCGACAAGGAAAGCGCGACCACCTCCGCAAACGCGGGTGAGATTCCGGGCGTGCGATTCCTACCAATACAGTATGGGATCTCTGGATCATGGATCGAAGCGGATGGCGGCGCGCGACCGGCGAGCCTTCCTCCATCTCGCGGGTTGCTTGTTGCTCCACGAAAAGGCTACCGTCGTGCCTTGGGAACGGGAGCTGGTGGCTCCCCAGAAAATCGCCGACCACTTGTTCATCGTGCGGCGGGGCCGGGCGGCGCGGCTGGAACATGTGGAGTCGCTGGCGAGCTGGAAGGCTCGCGATATCGAGGAGATCACCGTGCGCGCGATGCTGATCTCGACCGTACCGGAGTTGCGCCAGTACGATATCCGGACGACGGTGATGATCGCGCTGCCAAGAGATCTTCCGCGGAGACTTCCGCCCGAATTCCGGCGTTTGCGAGGTGCGCTGCGGACCTATCTCGATATCCGCTACCGGATGACCTGGGAAATTCCGGGCCGGGAGCTTCTGGAACTCCAGCGCGCCTCGGTGCTACCGCTGTTGCCGCTCACCCGGCACGATCGGGCGGAACTGACGGCGGCCGCCGAGCGGCTGAAGCGCGAAGGCGACGAGGAGTTGATCAGCCAGTTGCTGGTGAACATGGCGTACGTTTACGATAAGAAGGGAGTCAAGGAGTTCGAGATGCTGTTCGCAAAGGAAACACGCGAGATCGCCGAAATGACTTGGGTCGGGCGGGACCTGATCGCCAAGGGGCGCAAGGAGGGCGTCCGGGCCGGAATTCAGACAGGAATTCAGACAGGAATTCAGACCGGAATGCAGACCGGATTGGCCGAAGCGGTCCGCATGATGGCGGAGGCGCGGTTTCCGGACATCGGTCCGATGCCCGGCTTGGCTGAGGTGCGGGACCAGGAAACAGCGAACCGGCTGATCGTGGCGATCACCAGGGCCCGGACGCGGGAGCAGGTCCGGCGGGCATTGGCCGAGTTGGTTACCGCGCGAACCTCGAAACGAGGCTGAGGGCGCGAATTTCGACAACCCAGTTAACCGCAGTTAACCGATCAGGTCTTGCCAAGTCCGTTATACTTCGGGTATTCTGTTAGTCCGTCACTTCAATTTCCTTTCCACGTTAGCTACGAGTGGTCTACCACTCGCGACCCGTCCACCTCATTAACAGGACATCGAGAAAGGAACATCGAGCTTGACGCTCTCACGCAACCCGTCCATTCCGGCGGGTCACGAGGCGCAACGAGCGGAACTGACTCCACGCGGAGAAGTCCGTCTGTTTGCGTCTCCGAATTCATGGATTGAAGGGTCGGCGGTGACCCAACTGGAGAAGACCGCCTCGCTGCCCGGCATGCGTCTCGCGGCCGGGCTGCCGGACCTGCATCCCGGCAAAGTCGCGCCCATCGGCGGCGCCTTCGTGTCGGACGGCTGGATCTACCCCACGCTGGTGGGCAACGACATCGGCTGTGGGATCGCGCTCTATCGCACAGGGCTCGACGGCCGTAAGCCGAAACGCGAGGCTTGGGCCAACAAGCTGCGCCACCTCGACCGCCCGTGGTCAGGTGACGCGGCGCGATTCCTCGCCGATCGTGGGATCGCGAAAACGGGCTTCGAGGACGCGCTTGGAACCATCGGCGGCGGAAATCACTTCGCGGAGTTGCAAGCCGTGGAGGCGATCGTCGACGCCGCCCGCTGCGAAGAACTCGGCATCACGCCGGATAGCGCGTATCTCTGCGTCCACAGCGGATCGCGCGGACTCGGCGAAGCAATTCTGCGCATGCACACGGATCGGTACGGCGCCGCGGGGCTGCCCACGGGAAGCTGGGATCACTACCTCATGCGGCACGACGATGCCATTCGGTGGGCCGAGGCGAACCGCGAACTGATCGCCGATCGGATCTTCGAGCAACTCGACACTCGCGGGACGCGGATCACGTCGATTTGCCACAACTGGGTAGAACGGCGTGAAGTGGAAGGCCGCGATAGCTGGATCCACCGAAAGGGAGCCGCACCGTCGACGCAGGGCCCGGTGTTGGTGCCGGGTTCGCGCGGTGCGTTCTCCTACCTCATGATGCCGTTGCCCGGCGCCGCGCGCGCCGCATACTCGCTCGCGCATGGCGCCGGCCGGAAGTGGTCGCGGACCGAGTGCCGCGGCAAGCTCGAGGGCCGCTTCACGGTCAAGGACCTCCAGCGAACGCAGTTGGGCAGCCATGTCATCTGCGAGGATCGCGAACTGCTCTACGAGGAGGCGCCGCAAGCCTACAAGAACATCACGTCGGTGATCGAGGATTTGATCCGGCATGGACTGGCGCAACCGATCGCCATCCTGCGTCCGCTCGTGACCTACAAGGTGCGGCGATGAGTTCGCCGTGGCTGCAGATCTCGGCGGGCCAGGGTCCGGCCGAGTGCGCGCTCGCGGTGGTGAAGGTGATGGAGCGGATCATCACCGAAGCCGCCGAGGCCGACGTCGAGGCGCGTTGCATCGAGATCGAGGCCGGACCGGAGTCCGGTACCGCGAATTCGGCCCTGCTCTCGCTCGTGGGCGAACGCGCAGCGGAGTTCGCCTCGTCGTGGCGCGGAACCGTGCAATGGATCGCGCGGAGCCCGTTCCGTCCGGATCACGCGCGCAAGAACTGGTTCGTGGGAGTCGAGATCCTCGAGCCCGTGGAGGAGACGCGATTCCGCGCGATCGATGTGCGCTGGGAGACGATGCGGGCGAGCGGTCCGGGTGGGCAGCACGTCAACCGGACCGAGTCCGCAGTGCGGGTCACGCATGTGCCGACGGGCTTGCAGGCGTCGGCATCGGAGGAGAGGTCGCAGCACCGGAATCGGGCATTGGCGCTCGCGCGGCTGGCTGCCAGGATCGCGGATCGGGATTCGGCCGAGCAGGACCGGTCGAGGAAAGATCGCTGGAAAGCGCACCACGATCTCGAGCGAGGGAATCCAGTCCGCGTGTTGCGAGGCGGCGTGTGATACTGATCGCGTGATTCCCTATTTCCGCGTCCCGGCGATTCCGGTGGGCGGCGTGATGGTCGGTCCGTTTCTCATCGCGATCCTGACCGGAGCCGCAGTGATGCACTACCGGTTTCTCCGGCGGCTGGCGGCGCGCGGACTCTCGCCGGAACTCGGCGGACGCATGAGCCTGATCGTCTCGGTGTCGGCGCTGCTGTTCGCGCATCTGATGGTCGCCGTGTACGAGCCAGCGCGTTTCCTCTCCGGACGGATCAAGCTGCGGGACCTGTGGAACGGGCTCTCCGCGATGGGCGGCACGATCGGCTTCGTCTTCGGCTGGATCCTGTTCCGTTTCTGGCATCGCTCGGAGCCGAGCGCCGGGGCTCCGATGTTCGACGCCGCGGTCTACTGCGCGCCGCTCGGTTGCGCCGTGATGCGGATCGGATGCTTCCTCGTCCATGACCATCCGGGGAAGCGGAGCGAGCACTGGCTCGCCGTCGCGTTTCCCGATGGCGCGCGTTGGGATCTGGGCCTGATCGAGATGCTCTTCTGGTTCGCGATGGCGGCCGGGTTCGCGCTCCTCGACCGAAAGCCGCGCCGGACGGGGTTCTATCCGGCGCTGACCTTCGTGATCTATCCGCTGTTCCGGCTCAGCGTGCTGCCGCTCCGTTCCGGTCAAACTCAGTACTCAGGACTACCGGTCGACGCGTGGGTAGCCATGATCGTGATCCCGATCGGGCTTTGGTTCGCTCAGCGGATTCTTCGGCCGGCGGTCGCGCCCGGACCGTGATCGTCACACCGGACTGGCTTCGCGCCGATCCGATCGAGAGGACCACCTCGTGGTCCCCTGGTTCGAGATCGTCCGGCAGTTTCACATCCGCGCGATAGAGTCCGGCGATCTGGCCGTAGGCGCCGCCCGAGTAGCTGACTTCGACTTCGCGACCGCCGATCGTGACCGATGCGGGATTCTCGAGAGGCGCGCCTTCGGAGGATACGGGCTGCCCGTCAACCAGCGGAGGAGAAGTCTGCCCGCCGCCAGTGAACGTGATCGCGACCCAGTCACCCGGGAACGCCGGATTCTCTGGGCCGTTCGCCGAATCGTCGCCGAGATGCACGATCGTTCCCTGTCCATTCCCCTGCCCGTTCGCGGTGAACAGCGTGGGCTTCGCCGCCGAAACCGGAATCGTCAACGGCGCGGATCTACTTCCATTCACGTCCACGATCACCTGCGTGCTCGCCTTGCCCGCGACAGCAAGCGGAACCGCGACCTGCACCGACCCGGCGGATGCATAGAACACGGGCGCTGCCACTCCATCGAACAGGACGCGTGTTCCCGCCACCGAGGTGGGCACTGAGCCGTCCGCGGCGCGAGTGAAGTCCGCGCGCTGAGCGGGTCCGAGGTTCGACCCGTTGACGATGATCCATTCCCCGGGCGCGACGCTCACCGCGGCGCCGTTCGCCGCGCTGCCGAAAGTGCGGATCGCGGGCGTGTTCGGGTCGACGATCGGCGTCCCGAAGCGCGCCATGAAGACATCGCCGAACGGGACCACCTGCCGCGAGGTTCCGCCATACGCCGTCTGCGCCGCGCCGGGCGTTACCGGAAGGTTCGGCGACATCGTGGAGCCGGCGAGATAGACGCCGCCCACGCGATCCACCGCGACTCCGAAGCCGATCTCGTCACCGCTGCCTCCGATGTAGGTGGAGTAGACGAGCGCGGTTCCGGCCGGATTCAGTTGGGCGAGAAATGCGTCGCCAGTGGGGAAGTTGGTACCCGCGATGGTTCCGCCGTAGCGGCGCTGATGTGCATCCTGCGAGGTGGGGAAATCGGAAGAGAGAGTGGATCCGCCGATGTAGGCGTTGCCCGCCGGGTCCACCGCGATCGAAGTGCCCCAATCATCTCGCGCGCCGCCGAGAAGCGTCGAATAGACGAGGCCCGTGCCAGTGGGATTGAGTTTCGCCAAGAAAGCATCGCCTCCGGGAAAGATGTTGTTTCCTCCCAGGCCCTTGTGCTCGCGCTGGTAGGCGCCATCGGTGGTGCGGAAGTTCGTGGAAATGGTGTTGCCGGTCACGTAGGCACTTCCTTGCGCGTCCACCGTGATTCCGATCGCCGCCTCGTCGCGGTCACCGCCGAGGTATGTCGAGTAGACGAATTGGCTGCCCGCCGGATTCAGCTTCAACACGAAGGCATCTCCGGTGCCGCTGAGCGATCGCGTGCCGCCCCAAGTGGATTGCAGCGCGCCTGGCGTGATGGGGAATCCGAAGTTGCTTCGGGTGAAGCCGGCGACGTAAGCCGCGCCCTGCGCATCGAGCGCAATGGCGAGGCCATGATCGTCACGCGCGCCGCCGAACAGAGTCGAGTAAACGAAGCCGGTGCCTTCCGGATTCAGCTTGAAGAGGAATCCGTCGCTATCCCCGCGCGGAGATCGCTGCGGCGCGTCATCGCTCACCGGAATGCTGTTGGAGCGAGTGGCTCCCGTGACATAGGCGTTACCGCCCGAATCGACGGCGATGCCATAGCAGGTTTCGTTTCGAGTACCGCCGAAATAGGTGGAGTAGACGATGGCGTTTCCGGTGGAGTTGAGCTTGGTGACGACACAGTCGCCCGGATCGTTCAACGCGCCGGGAGGTTGCAGAAACCCCTTCGGCGCGCGGGGCGTGACCGGATAGTCGTCGCTATCCGTGGTGCCGGTGAGGTAGATGTTTCCGGCGGGATCCACGGCAATCGCCGTTGCGCCATCGGAGTTCGCGCCGCCGATGTGAGTCGAGTACAAGACCTGAGAACCCGAGGGATTGAACTTAGTGATCAGGATGTCACCATGGTTGCCCTTCGAAACGAACGGCGCTCCGGGAGTGACCGGGAAGAAGACGTCATAGGTGACTCCCGCGGTGTAGGCGTTGCCCGCGGCATCGACGGCCACGCGGCCGCCGGCGTCGGTACCCGAACGTCCGAAGTAGGAAACGTATGCGATCACGGGATCGATGACGAGGTCGGCGCTCCGGTCGTAGTTCGCCACTTCGAAGGCAACCGAGTGGCCGCCGCCGATGCGGTATCGTCCGTCCACTGGGACCTTGCGGCCGGCGAGCAGTTGATAGAGGACAGGCCGGCGCCATGTGACCCGGAGTCCGTTGACAGAGACGGCGAGTGAGCCATCGGAGTCCGGCTGGATGGAATCAGCGCCGGTGAACCGCATTCGGATTCGCGACGGGTCGGCTCCCGGATGCACGACGAAGTCATGTTCGAGTTCGCCTTCCGCGCCGTAGTAGATGGCGTCGATGCCCGGATAGACGTCTCGGTAGCGGACCTTGGAGTAGGAGGCAATATTGGTGAGCCAGCGGCTGGAATCACGTCCGATGAGGTAGTTTGCCACTCCGGGGAGCGGCTCGAGTCCCTCCGGCGTGGAATGCTCCGCGGAGCCATCGAGATGGAGCCGAAGGCGCGCCGGAGTTCCGTCCGGGTCGAGGAGGCCGAGTTCGGCGCCGCCATCGTCGAGTCCCACCGAGAATCCGCGAGACCTCGAGACGAAGTCGAACTCAGAGGGTGCCTGGCCAGCGTTCGGTTCGAAGCTGATCGAGGAGGGCAGCGTGACGCCCCGTATGCAGAACCACTTCTCGACATCCACCTCTGACTCGTCTCCGTCACAGCTCGTCACGGTCTCGGTGACCGTCTTCCTGACCCACTTGCCGTCGCACGGAACGTCGGGGGGTGAGCCGCCGCGAAGGGCGATCGAGGCGGCGGCCAGGGCGAGGAGCACGGCCGGGGCGGCGTGGCGGAGGAGGTGTGAGTTCGGGCGCATAAGCAGCTGCTATGGACTAGTGACAGGATCTCGAGAAGTATCACGGTCCGCAAGTGCGGTGGGGCGAAATGGGGGTGCGGTAGACTGGGATCGGCATGGTTGTCTGTGCTTCGATGCCGCGAATTCTCCCAGCCGCCTTGCTGTTCGCCAGCCTGGTTTCCGCGCAGACCTATGCGGATCGCGTGGGAATCTACGCGTGGTGGATCGTGCCGCGGACCACGCTCGAGGCCGATCCGCTCGCGAGCGCGGTCGAGCGGCTGCGGTCACTCGGGGCCAAACGGGCCCGGTTCACGATCGCGCCCACGTGGGATCCCGATGGCGACCGCCAGAGATTCACCCCGCTGCCGGAAAAGATCCGGCGGCCGAGTTATCGCGCGGCGGTGTGTGCGTTTCCGGTGGTGACGCTGACCGCATATGATCTGGCTTCGTTCACCGAGCCGGGTCCGATCTACCGGTTCGAGCGGAGCCGACTCACGGAGCTCGAGTGGGCGACGGTGCTTGCGGCGGTACGCGCCGAGTTCCGGAGCTTTGGGCGCGAACTCGCGTTGATCCAATCGGGATGCGGCGTGGAGGGGCACGAGATTCGTGTGTCGAACTGGGAGTGGGAGAACGACGAAGGTTCGCATGCGGAAGGACGCGCGATCTATCTCGAGTATCTGCAGGCGCGCGCGGACGGGCTTGCGGAGGGCGCCGCGGAAGGGCTCGCGTTGACGGGATATCCGGTGAAGATCTCGGCTCAGGCGGAGTTCACCGACATTCGCGACTCCTACATTCAGCGCTGGCAGAAGGAGCATTCCCTGCCCTCGAAGGATCCAGCGTTTCCCGAAGCTGCTCTGTCATTACGCGACGTGCCCTTCGCCGCCTATTCGAGCTGGCGATCGATCTTCCACACGGGTTCGATCGGGGATTCCCGGGACGTTTCGGCCAAAGCGCTACGTGAGGACTTGGCGCGAGCGAAGTCCGCTGCCGATGCGGCGGGACGCACGCTGACGATCGGCGAGATCGGATTCCTGCGCGATCATGATGACGCCGAGGGATCGGTGATCACGGCGATTCTGCGGACGGCGATCGAGTCCGGCGTGGAGGGCGCGGAATTGTGGGTGATCTACGATCAGGACGGGCAAGGCGTTGAGTCCGGTGGGAAGTTCATCGATCAGTCGAAGTTCGGACAATTCACGGTGAAGGGCGAGATCACGCCGCAGGGCTCAGTCGTACGCGAGTTATTGAAGCAGCCGCTGCCCTCGGCTCAGTAGAAGACTTTAGCGGCGGTTTTGGCGAGCAGCCAGTCGCGATCGTCGCCTTTCAGGAAGGGGAGCTTGTCGCGCACGAGTTCGACCGATGCGGCGTAGGAATGGCCGTTGATCACTTGGAAGGGCGAGTCCGATGCCCACATGAGACGCTTCGGTCCGAAGGCGTCGAAGAGGCGATGGGTCAGCGGAACGAGTTCGGTGTGCGGTGCTTTCTTGTTCCCGAGCGCGTAGAAGGCCGAGATCTTGACGTACGTATTCGCATGGCGCGCGAGCCGGGTGAGGAGCTTGATATCCGCGTCTTTGATCTCGCCGGTGGCGCCGATGCGCGCCATGTGGTCGATGACGACGTTGGTGTCCGGATACTGGCCGCACATGCGATCGACCGCGGGCAGCGCCTCCGGATTGATGAGCGGACACATCGCCTGCTTCAGCTCCGGCGCGAGTTTCCACATACGATGCATGCCGGGTGAATCGAGCCAATGTTCCGGACTGACGCCCCGGGGCGCGATTCGCCAGCCGCGGACACCCTGGCGCGCGAAGTCCCGCATGAGCGGCTCGATATCGGTGCGTTCGTGATCGGCAACCGCAACCGCCGAGAAGACGCCGGGATGCTCCTTGACGGCCCTGAGCATATAGGAATTGTCGTATCGATAGGAGCTGATCTGGATCAGCACGATGCGATCGACACCCGATGGCTTGCAATGCGCGAACAGATCGGCCGGGGTGAATCGCAGCGGCATCTTGGTGCCGGAATCGGCATCGTAGACGTGGACGTGAGCGTCGATGTATCCGGCCATCTACGCTCCGGTGGGCTCGAACTTCCAGGTGGGCGGAACGATGTTTTTGACGCGCAGGTAGACGACGGCCTGGCCGCGATGATGCGAGGTGTGCATGTAGGCGCGCATGAAGAGATCGGTGCCCGAGTGTGGAGGCAGGCGCGGACTGAACTTGTAATCGGGCTTGAGCAGTTGCTCTTGCGTCATCTTGTTCAAAACGTCCGTGATCCAATCGAAGCTGGCTACGACGAAGGCCCGGACCTCTTCCTTGCCGTTGGTCTTGGGAGGTTCGGGCGCCTTGCCGATTCCGAACGCATTGACGTAGGCGTTGTTGGCGCGGGCGATATGAACGAACTGTTCACCGAAACCGCGCTGGGCGGGATTGGGTTTCGAGTCGAAGCCATCGGCGGGCATGGCGTCGAGCATGGCGAGCGTGTAGCTCTTGGTGTCGGCCCAGTGATGGAGGAAGGTGTCGCGCCAGGTTTTGGCGAAGGGATTCGACCAATCGGCCGCGGCGGCAGGTACGGCGGCGGCGGCAACAGCGGTGAGTACGTGGCGTCGTTTCATCGTCCGATCATCCTACCATTTCGCGCGCTACAATGAGTTCGAGCCCAAATATCCATGCTTGCAGCCCGGGTGCTGCTGGCTGTTCTGCTTTTCGAGCGTCTTTTCGGAGCCGAAAACGCGGTGCGCGAGGTGCCGGCCTACACGCCTTCCAGCGTCGCCAACGCAGCGTCGAATGAAATCGGCGCGCTCGCCGCGAACACGATCGCCTACATCAAGGGCGACGGGCTTGCTTTCGTCACGCGGGCGCTTCAGCCGCAGGATGTTCCGGCCTCGGGGATCATGCCCACGGTGCTGCCTGGAACGGGAGTGCGGGTATCAGTGGGCAACATCGCCGCACAGATCTACTATGTTTCGCCCAAGCAGGTGAACTTTCTGGTTCCGGCGAATTTGCGCCCAGGCGCTTTCGACCTTCAGGTGTTCGTGGATGGCGTGGTGGGACCGCGGGTTCCGGTGAGGGTGGCCGAGTCCGCTCCAGCATTCTTTGAAGCTCCGGAGGGTTACGCACTGTCGGCGCGGGCCGATGGAAGCGTGCTCCTGCCCGAGCAGCCGGCGGAGCCGGGCGAGGTCGTGGTGACCTACGCCACCGGGCTCGGCGACACGGCGCCCGCGCAGACCTATGGTCAAATCGCGCGGTCGGCGGCTTGGATTCGCAATCTGGCCGGCGCTCGTGTGAGTCTAGGTGGCCGCGAGATCGACTCAGACGACATCCTTTATATGGGCGTTTCGCCGGGCTTCGCGGGACTGTACCAGATCAACTGGAAGATCCCGGAATGGGCGGATAGCGGGATGGAACTGCGCCTCACGATCGGTGAGGGGAAGAGCAAGGAGGGCCTGAAGTTGGCGATCCGGTAGACAGCCTGGCAACCTCGCGGCGAGTGGCGGCGTATACAATACTATGGTGGCACCGATCTTGAGAATACTCGCCGTAATGGCGGCCGGCGCCGTGCTTTTTGCGGCGGACGGGCCCGTGGAAGACAAGAAGTACCGCCTGGAGCCAGGCACAAAGATCCCGCTCAGAGTGATCAAGGGAATCAGCTCACGCGGCACAGCGGAAGGCGAAGCGGTCTATCTGCAGACGATCTTCCCGATCGTGGTGAACGGCAAGATCGTGATTCCGGTAGACAGTCACGTGGCGGGAACGGTGACGCGGGTCAAGCGCGCGGGCCGGGTCAAGGGGCGGGCAGAGCTGTTCGTCCGCTTCGATTCGCTGATCCTTCCGAACGGCGTGACGCGCGATTTCCGCTCGCGGATGGGCGCGGTGGACGGAACGGTGAAGGAGAGGTTTGATCGCGAGGAAGGCAAACTCGAGGGGGACACCAACAAAGGCAACGACGCGCGCACGATCGGCGAAGCGGCAGCAGGCGGCGTGAGTGCTGGCGCGATCGCGGGCAGCGTTGCGGGCCGCACGGCGATGGGCGCGGGAATCGGCGCGGCGGCGGGCGCGGCGGCGGGGGTGATCGGCGTGATCCTCACGCGTGGCCCAGACGCGGAACTGGCACGGGGAACGACGGTCGAGATGGTGCTGGACCGGGCGCTCGAGTTCAGCGAGCCGGAAGTTCCGGCCGTGACCCGGACAGTGACCCGGACCGTGGAAGAGGAAGTACCGGCCAAGCCAGCGCGGCGTCCGCTGCCGGTGCCGGGCGTAGGGCGAATCCCCTAGGGATGGTCGGGCGATGGCCCCATCCCGGTCAGGTGTTTGCCAGAGGTGCAGCCCCAGGACGTGTGAAATCCGCGAAACCAAATCGTTCCTCAGGTCTATACTCGAAGGCTTGGCCCGACGATGAGACTAAGGGACGGTCATGCAACTCGTAATCCTGGACATCGAGATTTTCAGCGGCCTAGTGGTGCTGCTCGGCGCCATCTTCGTGGCCCTCATCTGTGACTTCCTGAAGGGGAACAACGAACAGCTCCGCGAGCGGAACGTCGAGTTGCGAACCCGCCAGGAGGAACGCGAGCGGCTCGGGATCTTCCAGAACCCGATGCAGTGGATCCAGGCTCTGGCGGACGCCCTCCGCCCGCAGACGGCGGAAGCAACGGCCGAGAGCGCTGCATCGGCGGCGATGAACCGCGAAGCCGAGGCGTTCAGCCCTCTGCGCAAGGCGTCAGAGACGGAGACCGGCGGCAGCGACACCGACACGGGGCCGATGCGGCGCCGGATGTACGACGAAATGAAGTCGCGGTCACAACAGACTCCGCCGCCGTGGGCGAGCAAGGAAGAACTCGAGCAGTTGGCCGAGAGGGCCGCCAGAATCCGCGCCCGTCACGAGACTCTCAAGACGAACGAGGATCGGATCCGGCAGGAAACCGAAGCACAGGTGGAGCAGGAAAAGCAGCATGAAGTCGGGCTAGCGACGTCGGCTCCCGCAGCTTTGGCTCCGGCCGCCCCGCCTGCAGAACCGGAACGGCCTCGCCCGGTGGTAAAGCTGGTGGGGAGTTCGGCCATGATGCCGGTCTACACGCCGGAGCCATCCGGTTCGGTACCGGAGTCATTGTTGTCCTTCGACCAGAACAAACCAGGATTCCGCTCGTCGGTCTCTCTTCCGGCGTATGTGCCGCCCACGCCACCTACTGAGTCCGCACCCTTGGCTGAACCGGTTGCCGCGGCCCCGGTCAAGGAAGAATCGAGCGCGGAGATCTCCAATCTCAAGGTCTTGCCAATCGACCGGAGCGCGCCGGATCGCTATGACGGGCCAATCGAGACTGAGCCGCTCGACCTGGAAACTGAGATTCAACGAGTGGCGGAGATTGCGCTGACAGAAGCACGTCAGGCCGCGGAAGCGGAAGCCGCCGGCGCCAATGACGGCGAACTCGAACCTTCTATTGACGCAGTCGCGGATCCCGAACCGCCCGCATTCCTGCGCCCGGTGCAGACGGCGGCCATCACCCCACCATCCTCGGTGGAGGTGTTGGCTCCTATTCCGGCCGAGCCGGAGGCCCCGCAACAGGTGGCCCAGACCATCGAGTCCGAGACCACTACGTCCAGGATCGTGCCCGCGCTCGCAGCCGCCATACAGGAAGCGTCCGCCCGCGAAAAGACGCCTGCCGCCGAAATTCCAGCCGGGTTGCACGACTCCGCCACACTGAGATCGCTCATCGAGTCCGGCATGCCGTTCTCCGGTGTCGCGGTCGCGATCGGTATTAACGACAGCACCGGCCTGAAGGAGAAGCTGGCGGCCAACTCAGGGCTGGACTCGCTTGGAGCCCTCAACCGGATGGTGCAGTCGATGCTGCGGCCGCAGGATTTCGCCTGCCAGTTCACCGACGATGAGTTCATCTTGTTGTACCCGGGTGAAAGTGGGCCCTCTGCTCAGCGCCGGTTGTTCCAGGTGTCGGAAAAGCTCTGGGACTTCCAGCTTCGTTCGCTCGGCCATCTGTCGGTGATGTTCAGTTGGGGTGGGCTCGAAGTGCAGAACGAACGGCTGACGGAAGCAGTCGCTTCCGCCCGCGAACGGATGTACCAGACCCGCCGCAACCGGAAGACGAGTCCGCTCGAGGCAACCTCGACGAACCGCCGGCGTGTCGCGAACGGATAGGTAAGCCAGCCTCCGGGGGCAATGGCTTGGTGCGGAAAGTCGAGGAACTTAGCCGCGCCAAACGGCGACGGTTTCTATTGGGCCTTCGATTTGGTCATTGAAGGCATCCAGATCCTCCGCTGGTATCCAGTATTCCTGATGGGCAGAGGCGCCAACGGTCTGGAGCGGATAGCGCGCCAGGAAGTCCTCCCGAACGGAAAAGCGCAGCACATAGCCGGTGAAACCCGATGCTTCGTCGCGCCTGTTCCAGTCGCGCGCGATCTGGGTCGCATAGGCTTCGTTGGTCACCGGATAGAAGAAGGGCTGTTCGCGGAGGCGCGGCGGGAAACGGCGGAAGCCGGTGGCCTCGATGAGTTCGTACTCACGCTGGCCGACGGGGCGATAGAGGGTCACAGGTTCGAGTCCACGAGTATCGCACGGCGGAGCAATTCCAGTTCGT
>CADECY010000020.1:0-12654 GCA_902825945.1 uncultured Acidobacteriota bacterium | reverse complement strand
CCACTCATCGATTCGCGGAACCCATCGATCAACCAAGTGGCCCATCGCACGGGCTCTCCCGGCTCGTGACGCGCACCATATGTTCTTCCAAACAGCCAGCAGCGATGAAGCTCATCTGGACCTCAAAACCGAGGCGGGCGGCGGATCTGGTTGTCTCGGAAACGATGGGCCGTCATGCCGCAATGTGGTCTGCGATGAATGAAGTGCGCATCGCCTCTCGAGCCTCGGTGCGAACTGCCGGAGGTACGCCCTGATAGGCCGGCGCCAAACTGCGCGGGCGAACGGCATTGAGTTGAGGCGCGCGGCGTAGTCATCGACATTGAAGGCAGCCACACTCCGCAGCCGCCGAACGTTGAGAAGGGAGCCCTTCCCGGCGGAACGGGTGGCCCAGCCGACGGCGGAGTTGCTGCTGATTGACGCTGGCGTCCCGAGCATCATCGAAGCGAGCCATCTCCTCGACGCCATCGAAATCGCCGGGGCGCCAGCGAAGCACATGGCTACTCCTCGAGCGCGATCACCACGCCGGACTGCGAGCGTTGATCCTGCGCCGACAGAACGATAGGCTGCGAGCCCGCGCCAGCACCCTCCGGAACTGTCAGGCGGACCTGGAAGACTCCCGGCGAAATCATCGCCGCCGAAAGGATCGTCGCCGGCTGACCGCCGATCGTGGCGGTCAGCTTGGTGAGATCGGCCAGCGGAAGCGGATCGGTGAACGGCTGGCCTGTCGCCGGTAGCGGCGTGGGCAGGCCGAGTCCGGTGGCCGTGAGTGCGAGGGTGTCACCGATTCGTGCTGGACGCGATTCGCGATCGGGCACCGCGCCCGCCGGTGCGACCAGCACTGTCTCACCGTCGAACGTTGCGACTGGGTGGGTCTGCTCGCCGATCTTGATCGTGAGCAATCCGGGTGAGACCTGCGCCATGAAGGCCGTGGCGGTACCGCGTCCGGTGGCGGTCGAGACCTCCACGGGAACCGGGCCGGAGCTGAGATCGGCCGGCACGAGGAAGTTGATCTGATTCGGCCCGGCGAACGCGATGGCCGCATCGCGATTGTTGAACTTCACACGAACGCCTCCGAGTTCAGTGGGCAGCGTTCCTTCGGCGATCGCGGCATCCCATGTCACGGGCGCGCTGGTGAAGTTCTCGCCCGCGATGGCGGCGAGACTCAGACCCGAAACGAAGGCTTGGCCGCCGAACGCATTCGTGATGGAGCGAATCGTGACGGCGGGCGGAGGCGGAAGCGGGAATGTGACCTTGCGCACGCGCAGGCTCGAGTCGGCGATCACGAGATTGCCCGCGCTGTCAGAGACGATCGCGGTGGGCTGGTTCCAACGCGCGGCTGCCGGTGAGACATCCTCGCCGAGGAACTGATTGCTGCCATCGCCCGAGAACGTGGTGATCACGCCACGCGCATCCACGCGCCGGATGCGATGGTTCTCGCTATCGGTGATGTACAACTGCCCCTGGTTGTCCAAGGCAACGCCAAAGGGCGCCTTGATGCTCGCCTGCAGAGCGGGCCCGAGGTCGCCGTCCCACACCGCGATTCCGCGTCCCACTACCGTTTCGATGTTGCCGTTCGGATTCACGCGGCGGATGCGATGGTTCAACTGATCGGCGATGTAGAGCGCGCCGTTGCGATCGATCGCCATGCCAGCGGGCGAGAGAAGACGAGCGTCGCGAGCGGGCCCGCCATCGCCGAAGAAGCCAGCCTGTCCGGTTCCGGCGAATGCAGTGATCGTGCCGCCGGGCGACACGCGGCGAATACGATTGCCCGCGCGATCGGCGATGTAGAGATTGCCGCTCGCATCGATCAGGATGTTCGCCGGTTCGCGGAACGCAGCCTGCAGCGCTGGCCCGTCGTCGCCGTCCTGTCCTTGCAGGCCGCTTCCCGCAACGGTCGTGATGATGGAGCCGTCGGGTGAGATGCGCCGGACGCGGCGGTTACCTTTATCGGCGACGTAGAGGTTGCCCGCCGCATCGACGGCGAGTCCTTCGGGCTCGTTCAGACGCGCGGAGATCGCGGGGCCACCATCACCGCTGAAGGCGGGAATCGCGGTGATACCCGCCCAAAGGCGGATCGTGCCGTCGGGCGTGACTCGCCGGATGACGTGGTTCTCGGCGTCGGAGATATAGAGGTTGCCGCTTGCGTCGTATGCGATTCCCGAGACAGCGCCGAATTGCGCCGCACGCGCGGGTCCGGGAATGGTGAGCGTGCCCTTGGTTCCATTGCCCGCAAGCGTGGTCACGACTGGAGTGAGCGCAGATACGGCACCGGAATCGGGACGTGCCTGGCGAATCGTGAAATCGCGGCCCGCGATTTGCATCACACCGGCTCGCGCGGTGCCGGTATTGGCGGCGAGGCTCAGGAAGACCACGCTCGCGCCGCGGCGTTCGCGCGAGCCGATGAGCGTGACCCAGGGAATCGTGTTCGCGATGCTGAACGAACACTCGGGCCCGGTGAGAACAGTCACCTCGGCGACGACTGCGGGCGAGGCAAGGTCGAGCGAGCCGCGGTTCAACGTGAAGGCGCACGGTCCGGTTTGGCCTGGTTGAACCGGAGCGCCGAGCCGCGCGAAGCGCGCGACGAAGACGTCGGAGATGCCGCCGTTGAAGGTCGGGTCCGCGGAGCCGATCGTGGTGGTGAAGCCCGATCCACTGGCGAGTCCGGCGAGGGCAACTCCGCCTTCGCCGTCGAGCTTGATGTCGTTGAACGAGCCGGCGTCGGGTCCGCCGAAGAAGCCGGAGGTCAGCAGTTGCGAACCGGCCGCGTTCAGTGCTGAGAGGAAAGGTGTGCTGTTGCGCGCCGGACCGGGATCGAGCGCGTCGGGAGTGACGGGGAAGTTGCGCGAACTCGTGGCGCCGGCGAAATACATGTCACCGGACGACGCCACGGTGATCGCATTGCAGGCGTCTTCGCCGGTTCCGCCGAAGTAGGTGCTGTAGAGGACCGAGTTGCCATCGGCCGCGACCTTGGTAATGAAGGCGTCGAACTCGCCGCCGAGGAACGAGCGATTGAGGCCGTTGGCCGACACCGGATAGTTCCGCGAGTTCGTGGTTCCGCAAACATAGGCGTTGCCCTGCGTGTCCGTCGCGAGGCTGGTGAAGACATCGATTCCGCCGCCGCCGAGGTAGGTGACCAAGGTGAACTGCGAGCCGTCGGCGTTGAGTCTGGCAAGGTAGGTATCGGTGAATCCGCCGGCGTAGAGACCGAAGTTGCGGTTGGTGAGCGGAAGGTTGCCGGATGTCGTGGTGCCCGCAAACCACGCGTTGCCCTGCCCGTCGATCGCGAGTCCGAAAGCCGCGGCGCCCACCATTCTGGGCAACATCTCGCTGGTGTTTCCGTAAGTGTACTCTTCCTCGCCGCGCCCGCCGAAGTGGGTGGCGTAGATCACTTGCGAGGCGTCTGCGTTGAACTTGAGCACGAAGGCGTCGGTGCGTCCACCGGCGAATTCACGCTGCGCCGCGTTGGGCGATGTGGGCAAGCGGTCGGAAGAAAAGCCCGCGATGTAGGCCGCGCCCGAGGAGTCGACATTGATGGCGGTCGCGTTCTCCTCGCCGGGTCCGCCGAAGTAGGTGCTGTAGCCGAGCGTTCCATCGGGATTCAGCCGAAGAGCGAAGATGTCCGAAAAGCCGAGTTTGGTTCGCGAATAGGCGGTGTCGGAGAGCGGGATGTCGTCCGATGAAGTAGGACCGGTGGCGTAGACCGAACCGCGCGCATCGACGGTGATGGCGTTGATGATGTCGAGATCCGACCCACCGATATAGGTGGAGTAGAGAAGCTGTGTGCCGGCAGGATTGAGCTTGGCGATGTAGGCGTCGTAGAGGCCGCGAATCGCGCGGCCCATGATCATCGGCGTATTGACGGGGAAGTTGCGCGAATACGTCGTGCCGCCCACATACGCGTTGCCCTGCGGATCGAGCGCGAGGCGCGCTCCGCGTTCGGCGTCGATGCCACCGAGCAGTGTCGAGTAGACGAGCACGGGATCGATCACCAGCGGCAGCGAGCGGTCATAGCCGCCGACTTCGAATCGCACCGTCTCACCATCGAGCAGGTATCGCGAGGAGACGGCCCGCTTGCGCCCGCCCGACGGCTGATAGGAGACCGGGCGTCTCCAGCGAATCTCGCCCGCCGCGGTCTCGACGAGCAGGTCGCCACCTGGCGCAAGGCGAACCGACTCCGCGCCCGTGATCTTGAAGCGCACCTGTCGCGGGTCAGCGTGGGGATCGAGCACGATGTCGTACTCGAGGCTGCCCTCGTTCCCGTAGTATTTCAGGCCCACACCCGGATAAACGCCGCGCAGTAAGACCTCCTCATATTGCGGAACGTTCGCGACCCAGCCGGAGGGATTCGATCCGAGATAGTAATGCGAGACACCCGGCAATTTGCGGGAGGGCTCGGCCTCGATCGCGCCGTCCGATCCGAGCCACTCCATCCGAACGGATGCGAGCTTCGCATCCTCGCCGGTGGAGGCAATCTGAATCCGGGCCTCGCGGCGCGCGACCTGGAGACTCTGGCGCGGGCCGCGGGCTTGGAAGAGCACATCGCCCGGCGCTTGGCCCACATTGGGTTCGAACCGGATGGGCAGGCGGGCCGAGGCTGCCTCTAGGCACACCACGGCAGTGAGGAGGACGCAGGAGAGACGCATCGTTCTAGTTGGGAAGTATCTTCCAACTATACAATGCGGAGTAGGCGCCGAATCTTACAGGAATTCCGGCTCATGGCCCGGCGCGGAAGCTGGTGACGCCGGTCTGCCCGGGAGCGTTCGACCACGGTCCCCAGCCCGCATCGGAGTCCGGAGCGCAGACCGCACCGGCGGGGCAGGCCCGCACGATGCCGGTGTAGGAGGAAAGCGACGCGATGGGCACCTGGACAAGCAGTCCGGGAGTCACGCCGCGGGCGCTCGGGGCCGGCGCTCCAGCAACCCCGACGTAGTATTCATACGCCGTGGCTCCAGGGACGGGCGTCCACCCGAGCTGAAGGTTCGCACCAGTCAACACGCTCGTCACGGCCGGCTCCTGATGCCTAGGTTGGACCATCGTCGGCGAAAGTGGACTGGACGCTCGGACAACGAAGCCCGACGCCGGCCCCTGCACTTGCGAGGGCCCTGGATTGGCGATCACCAGCGCGTCATAGCGCCCGCCCTCGCCGCGAAAACGCGCCGCGTAATAGTTGTTCACCGTCAGGACATCGAGCGCGGGCGCGGCTCGTGCCAAGTCCTGCACGTAGAGCCGGTAAATGGTATTTCCGGTGTCGCCCTGCACGCGGTTCCACGAAAACAGAACGTCGTTGCGGGTCACCACCGTACCCGCGGCGGGCGTGCCCAGATTCGGATCGGGAGCATTGCTACCCGAAACGGTGATGCCCGCCGGAGAGCTGTTCGGTCCACAGCCATTCCCGTTGCAAGCGGCCACGAAGACGAATGAAGCTCCAGTTGGGGCGATCAGCGGATCTGGTTCACTGATCGAGGCCGTGCTCACTTGGCGGCTGGCCACTGTCAACGCACCTCCGCCCGGCCCCGCTCCCGGCTGGACGATCTGCACGAGATAGAGGTCCGCGTTCGTGACCGAATTCCAATTGCAGGTAACCCGGTTGGTGGTCACACCGCAGGAGGGAGCGTTCGGCGCGGCCGTTGGCACGGGCGGCAGCGTGACCGAAAAGTCGATGGCCGCGGACCATGCCCCGCACGCATCCGAACAGCCTCGAACCTGCAGACGGTACTGCGTGGATGATTTCATCGAGTAGATCGTCGAGAAACCCGGGACACTGATCGAAAGCTCCGGTGTCCCTCCGGCGGCCATATCGCGCAGGAGGACTTCGAAACGTGTCGTTCCGAGAACCGGCGACCACTTGAGCTCATGGGTCGACGTCGTGAGGTTCTGGCCAGGCGAAGGCGATGTGACGATGGGTATCGCGGTTGGCACGGGAAGAGCAACTTGGAAGTTCCGCGTCACGGGCGCGCCGCAGTTCTGACCTGAAAGCGGGACCGCAGTGCAAGGCCGAACCAGAAAGGTGAATGACCCGGATGGAAGGGTGATCAAGGTCGTGGTGGAATTGGAGCCGAGAAGCGATCCTGTAAATACCAATGACTGGCCGGACCGGATTTCGAGCGAATACCCAGCGACGCCGCCGACGGGCGACCACAAGAACGTGACACCGGCGCCATTGATGACTTGCCCCTCTGTGGGAGACACGATGTCCACGGTGTTCGAAGATTGCGTGACGGTGAACGATTGTCCGAGCACGTTGATCGACCCGATACGAGGGGGCCCGGTGTTGGGCTGACAGCGATAGCCGATATCCGCGCTGCCGGTGCCGGACAGGAACGGTGAACCGCTGGGGAATTCGAGCCAAGTTCCAGAATAGAAAGCCGTCCAATTGGTGTACGCAGGAGAGACCGTCAAGCGGAACGACCCGGAACAGCCCTGCGCGGGAAAACTAGCCGACGCCGGACTGATGGTCGCGACCGAGACGACTCCGGACTGATTGACCGTGAAGCTCTTGTCGCCGATCAGGAGGATACCGCTGCGCGCCCCAGGATCTCCGTTGGGTGCGATCGAGTAGGTGACCGTGCCCGATCCGGTGCCAGAACTTCCCGCGGTGACCCCGATCCACGACACGTTCGCGGTCGCATGCCACGGGCAACCCGGAGCCGCGGTAACCGCCACCGAACCCGTCGCTCCATCTGAGTTGGCCGAGGCCGAACCGGACGCAATAGTGACGCTGCAATCGGCAGTGGAGAACGAGGTGACCGCGAAGGGCGCAGGCAATTGTAGAGTTGGGTCCGCTTCCTCAACCGTGACGATGCGATTCCCCGCTCCGTTCCAGAAAGCCCAGCGGCCCCTCACCGGATAGGAGGCGGTGCCCTCCTGGATCCTGGGGAGGAAGTAGCGGTTCCGCTGCGAAAAATCGGGATCGCGGAAGACGCGGATCTCCATCTCGGACGGGTCCTGGCTGAATGCATCCGACCCGAGAGCTGTCGCTGTCGCTGCCGCCGACAGGGCATGATCGGCCCAGCGGACGCCCGCGACGACGCCAGGAAACGAGCCAGCAGGCTGCCGGTCAAGTGCCTGATTTTCCGAGGAACGGAAGATCGTGGAACAGGTGGTCATCATCAGCGTGCCCGGCTCGTTGAACCAATAGAAGCCGCACGGGCTCTGGGCACCGTACATGTGCACGGGAACCGGCCCTCTGATGTCGAACTTCTGCTCTCCGTAGATGAACGAGCCAGACGGGTGCAGCACTCCCAGCGTATTGACCGAAGGCACGGTCAACGACGATCCTGAAGCCGCGGTGATCACTTTCATTGCGCGGCCCACAGTGGAAAAAGCATAGATGCGGCCGTTGCCGGCGTAGACGGAGTTCACCGCTCCGTCGATCGATTCCACGACGCGCTCCACGGCCGCGGTTTGCAGATTCACGATCGAGATCCACCCGTCATGCGTCACCGCCGCGCTGAGGCCATCCGGCCTGAGAGTCAATTGGATGGGCGTTGCGCTCAGTGGCACGATCTGTTCGCTACCCGTGAATGGATCCTGGATATGAAGTTCATCCGGTTTGGCGGAAACCAGAATCAGCTTGTCCCGGCCCCGGTCATACCGCGCGTCAACCACCTTGTAGCCCAACCGTCTCGCGGCTGGCGCCACCGCGGGTGGAGCATCCTGATTGATCGTGAACGCCGTCTGTCCGATCGTGATCGTACCGCTCCGCGCGGCTCCCGTATTCGGCCTCACGTGATAGGAGATCGTGCCGTTGCCAGAACCGCCGATTGAACCGGTGAGCACGATCCACGGGGCGTTCGAAGCCGCGGCGTAGTTACAGCTCGTTTGCGCGGTGACACTGAACGTTCCCGGACCACCATGGGCGGCCAGCGACGCGGACGTGGAACCGAAGGTCACACCGCACGCGGGCGGATTCGACATCGGAATCGTCTGAACGGCGAAGTCGTTCGACAGTCCGGACAGAGAATCCGCCTGCATGACGGCATAGAGGGAAGAGCCAGCGTTATTGAAGAAGATCCACCGGCCGTGCGCTTGGAATGAACTTCCGTTCGCGGTGAAGTCGGGAAGCACATAGTGGCCTGTCTGACGCAGGAAGGCACTATCGTACACGAGGACTTCGTTTTCCTTCTCGGACTGGTACGGGGAGAAGACCCAAGGAACGATGGCTAGCCGCCCGGAAGCAGTTTCGGCGAAAGCCCCTAGGCTGTAACCACCGAAACTTGTCAGATAGGTCAGTTCCAAGGCTGGATCCGCGGACGACTGAAGGACAGCTCCGCACAAGTTGTAAATCCGCCTTCCATCCGGAGAAAACCAGACCTGCCCACACATCCCGAATCCTCCATGGTAGGGTGAGTCGGTAATGGAGGTTACCGGTCCCGTGCTGATATCCATACGGAAAATGTCATCCGGACTTCCTCCGCGGGATCCATACAATGCGCGCCCGGACGGATGGTACCGCAAGCCACGACCAACCCTGACGACATTGGAGGAGTGGGTGACGACGACGGTGCTGAGGCTGGTGGCGGTCATTGGCGTGTAAAAGTACTGCGGGCCCAACGCGGTCTCGGCGCCATCATCGGTAATGTCGTACGTCCTTTCGACGGTCGCTGTGGTCAGGTTGACGTACGAGATCAGATTGAGGTGTCCGACCGCCGCGTAGAGCCCATTCGGGCTCACCGACAAGCTTCCCACGGGCCTCGTGAGAGGCACGATCACGGTAGTCCGCGCGACGGGATCGTAGATCATGAGCCGTCCGGGACTCGCGGTCACCATGATGATCTTGTCGAGCGCGACACTGTACTCCGCATCGAGGGGCTTGAAGTTGAGCGAATGTGTTTGGCCGAGCGCGATAACGCCAAGGATGGGGATCAGTAGCAGCCTCATTCGAAACCGGTCATAGCGAATTCTGTTCCCGGATATGCGGCTCTACGCCGTTTCCGCGACCATCCCCCCGCGCGGGCACTTCTACATGAGGAACCGGCTGCTAGCTTCGACACTCACCGAGGCCGGGGTCACGGCACCGAGTTCGAACATGGCCGACGACGACTATTCGGGGACGAACACGATTGTACCAACGCCGGACTAGAATGATCCGCAACAGGTGGGCGGACCCGCGCCCAGGCTGCACGATTCGGCGACGTACACGACGAGCTACGCTCTGCGCGGGAATCCGACATCGCTATCGGGTGGTGGCACAGGGAAGCTGATTCGCTATGATATGCTCGGGATGCCAGCCGAGGCTACGACGGGGAATTCGAACGTGAAGGTGAGCACGGACAAGGATCGCGGGTACGCGGTGCCAAAGACGATCACGCCGAACGGGACGAGTCAGTTGTCGCATGGTCTGGGATGGAATTCGCATCTGGGGTTGACTTCCGGTTCGGGGCCGAATGGGGCAACTTCTTCGGTTGCATACAGCCTGGATGTGCTGACACTGCCGCAGCCTGTCAAGGATCGCGTCTGGTTTTTCGCTTGCGGGGCGCCGTGTCGCGGTGGCCAGCCTTCCTGGGGGGCGGGAAGCGCGAAAGCGAAGAAGCCCAGCGTTAACGTCGGCGCACGGCTAGCAACGAATTGCCCCAAAGGATCCTGAAGATGCGTTTTGCCCCCATTGCACTCGTCATTTTGTTTGGACTTAGATTCTTGTTCGGTCAGGAGCCTGGGGAATTGGGCTTCGCGAAGGTCACCGTTCGCGTTTTCGACCCGTGGGGTAAGCGCCTCGATGGTGCCTCCGTCGATCTCATCGACGCCGATGGGCAGAAAGTGAATACCCTGAAACCTGAGGTAATCATCTCCCGGATACCCTGGGGCTCATACACTTTACGAGCCAGGGTGGCAGGTTATGTATATTCCAGACCAATTATGATCAACTCAGTCAGCGTATACGCGATGATTGCGATGCCGTTCCCGCGGGGCGATTCCGAATGGCCCGGGGGGAACCTCAAGATCCAGGGGCAGATTCAGCCTGGCCAGCCGGCGGGATCCTTCGTGCGTGTCCGGGGAGTGTTTTTGGATCACCAAGCCGAGGCCGAGGTAGACAAATCAGGAAGCTTTTCAGTCGGAGGACTCCATGATGGATCTTATGCAGTGGAGGTCTTCTCCCCAAGCGGGCGATTACTGGCTGCTCGATCGATCGCGCTCGACTCCCGAGACCCAGTTCGTGAGATCAGGATCAGGATCGCAGCCACACGAGACTCAAGCATCGAGTGAAATTGAAGAGGGGATCTACCTGACCTGCGACACGAACTCTTCGCCGCATCGGCTTTACTTCAACAGCGACGTTTTCCGGGAGATGGGTTCGCAATCTGGCGGGATCGAAGAGAACTCCGGCGGACGGTATCCGACGCGGATCCAGGACGCCAACGGAGACCTCGAGCAGGTGAACTACGACCAGCGGGTGAGCGGGCCGAGCGGGAACGCGAGTGCGCAGATCACCAAGATCGAAGACCACCAAGATCGAAGACGTGCCCCACGCTGCGGAGTTGCTACCATAAGATGGTGCCGGATTCGATCCGGGGCAATCGGGCAGGAACAATGACCTCATTTGGCGCACCTGTCAGTCCACACTGGGCATAGCCAACAACATTCGGAGAGAAACTAGTGAATCGCCGCTCCTGCCCGCCTGCCTCCGCCGATCCATTCGGCAACAAACACTTGCTAGCGCTTACACTTTGGTTCGCCGCAGCACTTATGCTCCCCCGGGAGGCAACCGCCCAACAAACGCCGCTAAGCTGCTTCACGACACTGGCGATCCCCTCCTATCATACCCTGGCCCGGCAAGCTGGCCTCACGGGGCGATTCGAGCTAGACTTGGTGGCCGATCGTCAAGGCAAGATCAATGTGGAGCGAACCTACTCGGAGCATGACTATCTGATGCGAGCAGTCGTTCAGGCCATGGGCAAGTCCAAAGTGAGGCCGGACTGCGCCGGCACGCCGATTCGCCTCGTTTTCGATTTCCGCCTCGACAAGAGCGCTGTGGACACCGAGGTGATTTTGGAATCGCCGAATGTGTTTCGAATATCCGCACCACCGGCGCCATTGAACGTCGCATTGGTTCCGAGTCTCCTGTGCAGCAACGGTCGAGTGGGCGCCACCTGCGGGAAACTCGGTCTCGTGGCACGAACCGGCCCTCCGCCAAGGGAGGTTGTCAAGACTGATTCCGCAGGCGCTCGTACTGCTGGCCGCTCCCTCGAAGTAAGGGATTGATTGAATCGTCCGCATCACATCGTCGCGAAATTCAGTCCCTTGGCAACACCCTACACCGTCTCCGCGACCATCCGGATCGCCCCGCACGGGCATTCTTCGGCACACATGCCGCAGCCTTTGCAGTAATCGTAGTTGAACTCGTACCGCCGCCCGGGTCCGAGTTTGATCACCGCGTTGTCCGGGCAGACGCCATAGCAGTTGTCGCATTCGAAGCAGTTGCCGCAGGACAGGCAGCGGCGGGCTTCGAACAGGGCGTTCGATTCATCGAGTCCGCCCATCACTTCTTCGAAGTTGCTCGTGCGGCGGGCGGCGCCGAGGACCGGCTGGATCGTCTTCGGGGCATCCGAGTAATACCAGCGGTTGAGCTTGTCGACGCTCGCGACCTCGTGTTTCGGCTCCGGATCGTGGGTCTTGCCCCACAACCACGCGTCGATGTGGCGCGCGGCCTTCTTGCCGTGGCCCACGGCGACGGTCACGGTGCGTTCCGCTGGGACCATGTCGCCGCCCGCGAAGACTCCGGGATGGCCCGTCATCATGTTCGGGCCCACTTCGACCACACCATCCTTCACGGCGATTCCGTGGACTTGGTCGAGGAAGCGCAGGTCCGCTTCCTGTCCGAGCGCGAGCACGAGCGAGTCGGCGGTCATGGTTTCGAACTCACCGGTCGGCTGGGGGAAGCCCTTTTCGTCGAGCTTCATCCTTTCGACAACGAGAGCGCCCTCGTCCGCCTGGCGGATGGTCGAGAGCCACTTGACCAGGATGCCCTCTTCGAGGGCTTCGCGCAGTTCGAAATCGTGCGCGGGCATCTGCTCACGCGTGCGGCGGTAGACGATGACCGCCTCTTCGGCGCCGAGGCGCTTGGCCGAACGCGCGGCGTCGATCGCGGTGTTGCCGCCGCCGTAGATGACGACGCGGCGGCCGAGTTGCGGTGCCTCGCCTGTTTCGATATCGCGCAGCAGGGACACCGCGTCGAGGATCTTCGCTGCGTCGCCTGCGGGAATGTAGGCGCGGCGGGCCAGATGCGCGCCGACCGCGAGGAACACCGCGTCGAACTGGCCTTCGCGCATCCGCGCGCCGAGGTCCTCTACTTTGCAGTTCAGCCGGATCTCGACACCCATGGCGGCGATGCGCGCCACTTCGGCATCGAGCACCTCGCGCGGCAGGCGGTATTTCGGAATGCCGAAGCGCATCATGCCGCCAGCGAAAGGCCCGGCTTCGTCGATGACCACCGAATGTCCGAGACGGCGGAGATGATAGGCGGCCGCGAGTCCGCTCGGGCCCGCTCCCACGATCAACACGCGCTTGCCGGTGTCGATCATCGGCAGAGAGAATTCCCAACCGCGCTTGATCGCTTCATCGCCGAGGAAGCGTTCCACGGCGTGGATTCCCACGGCCTCATCGAGATGTCGGCGGTTGCAGGCCGATTCGCACGGATGGTAGCAGACGCGGCCCATG
>CADECY010000019.1 GCA_902825945.1 uncultured Acidobacteriota bacterium | reverse complement strand
CAACGCCGTTGGTGATGACACGGACGATGACGAGCCCGTCCTGGACGTGTTGGCTCGCTTTGCGGACGGCGACTTCTCCGGCTACGACTTGTCACCCGAGAACTGCCGAGCGCTCCTGTCGAATTTCGGGGCTGAGATCGTGAGGCAAACGAAGAGCCGAGAGACGAGCGACAGTTTCTCCGACGCGCTGATGAACGCGTTTCAAATCGAAGCCCGCAAGTACGCCGACGAGCACAAGCGGGTCAAGGCGGTGAAGGAACGGATCACTGTGGCCGATGGCGAGTTGGCCGCAGAGCTGCTCGCCATCATCGAGGGTGGGCAATGACTGGACCCGAGAACAGAATAGGGGCGCGCAAGCGCCCCCCACTCGCCCGGATCGGCGAGCCGATCAACCCGTACAACCAGTTCCTTTGCGCGCCAATTCCTCTTGGGGTTCTCGAGGATCCAAAGCTGACCCACGGGGCAAAGCTGCTCTACGGCCGGCTGATGCTCTTCTCCGGCAAGGACGGTCAATGCAACCCGTCCAACCAGACCTTGGCAAAGAAGCTCGCCGTGTCCCCGGACTCGATCACCAGATGGCTCGGAGAGCTTCGCCGACAGGGGTACATCACGACGAAATTCAACGGTCAGGGTGGAACCCCGGATCACACGTTCCGAATGCACACAAACCTTTTGGAATCAATGAAGAACACGGTTGAGTCCGCAGATTTGCGGAGTGAATGCCAGACCGGCGCATTGAGTCCGCAGATTTGCGGCATTGACTCGGGCAATTTGCGGAGGCAAGCATCCGCAAAAACCCCGAGTGCATATAAGGAAGAAACGATTCAGATAGAAACGATTCATGAAACGACGTCGTCGTTCGGAGGAGATTCAGTAGCAGAGGCGGAACCCGAACAACCGATCGAATCGACGACGACGAACGCGCTCTCTGTTTCAGAAACCGAACTCGAACCGATCCCGTTCGAGCATGCTCGAGAGACCCTGCGACGACTGCGCCACGGGCGAGAGCGAGAGGCGGTCTTCGGATCGTCCGTGCCGATCACGACGTTTCCGCTCCCGGATGCCACGATCACAAACCAGATCATCGGCGGTAGGTTCTTCCGCGATCGATCCGACTTCGACACTTGGGCCGAAGCGTTCGATGCCGACCCACGAAAATTTCGCAATCCCGGATACGGGCTGCTGCTGGCCGACGCTCGATCCTGGCCGGACAACCGGGCGAGCTACCAGCCATCGGCAAATGTGACGGAACCGGAACTGTCCGATCATGACGATACCGCGAGAAGGGACGCGTGGAAGAAGCGGGTCGCCGAGCAGGCTCAGCGTGTCGCGCAATGCGAAGCGAAGGGCTGGCGCCGACACTCGATCGATACCGTGAAACACTGTGACGACTGCCACGGTTACGGACGGATTCTGGAGACCGAGGAGTACTGCGCGTGTGCCAATGGTGCGGCGGCCAAAGCCGATGACGAGCGAAAGGCGGCTCGTGACGCGCGGTGTCCGCACTGTGGCGGAGATGGCTATCTCGAAACCGGCCAGCGACCAGACGGCATTCCTCCGGACTCGTTGTTGCAGTTCATCGAGTTTTGCGGCTGCGAGCACGGCGAGCGGGCCAAGGCTTCCCAACCCGATCGAGTCGAGAAGCACAACGCGTTTGTTCGCAAGGATGCGATCGCCGCGAAGCTCCACGCCGAGAGGAAGGCGAAGGAAGAGCAGCGCGAGGAAGCCAACCGCAAGCGCAGATCTACTGGGCTGGGATCGTTCGTCACGCCCGGCCAGATGCTCACGAGCGCATGCTCGGGCGGATGGGAGATGCGCGCATGATCCGGTTGGCTCGGCTGGTGGAAGTCTTCGAGGTGGAATGCTGGCGCTGTGGATGGCTGATCGAGATCCCGGTATGGGGGCGCCGACAGTGCCCGAGATGCGCGGCTCATCTCGAGATCCGATGGAGGGTCGCATGAGGCGCCAATGGTCACCGGATCACCTCAGGCTCGCCCGTAGCGCGGTCGAGGTCCGCGAGACCCTGCGACGCTTGGCTCCGGCCCTGCCGCGCGATCAGGCGCGAACCGTGGCGCAATGCGCCGCAAGTCTGACGGCTGCTCTCAAGGCACGCAATCATGGCGCTGGTGGTGACGCCAGCGACCGGAGGTGAATGCATCGCTCACGCGAAGTGTGCCGCACTTGCGGCGGAAAGAATCCCCGAGGCGAGCGCTATTGTTGCGCGGATTGTCGGCGGCGAGCCAAGGGTCTTGTCAGCAAGGCCGACGATGGCAAGGACTGGAGCACGGTCACGAAGGAATGCCGGCCATGGCGGTGAGACTGGCGCGACCTTGCCGCGTGGCGACCTGCCCGACCTACGCCGAGACCGGCAAGCGGTTCTGCATGGCTCATGCCGAGCAGCAGGCGCGCGGGTTCGACCAGCAACGCGGCTCAGCGGCGGCCCGTGGCTACGATGCGGACTGGCGGCGCTTCCGATCCTCCATCCTCAGTCTGCGGCCTGTCTGTCAAGACTGCGATCGCGACCCGGCGCGAGAGGTCCATCACTTGCTGAAGGTGAGGAGTTACCCTCATCTTCGGCTCGCTGCATCGAACGTCTTGGCCTTGTGCAAGTCGTGTCACTCGGTCAGGACCGCGAGAGGGGAGTAGGGGTCATGCCATACCGCGCCGAGACACAGGACCGCTTCCCAGCCAAACGCGAAACAAACCGTTCCGAGAGCATATGAAAGCACCGAACCACCTATCCGACGAATCGAAAGGCCACTGGCGGCGGATCTCGAAAGAGTTCGACCTCGGCCCGGATGCAGCGCTGCTGCTGCGCTGCGCGCTCGAACAATTCGACCGGGCGCAATCGGCCCGCGCGCTGATCGACCTCGAAGGACTCGTCATCGAAGGCAAGCGTCACCCGGCCTGCGACATCGAAAAGACGGCTTACGGCCTGTTCGGGCGGTACATGAGGCAACTCGGGCTCGACATCGCGGCCCCTGGCCCTGTGGGGCGCCCGGCAGGATCGGGAGGGGTCTAGCGTGCCACGAGTGCGGCGCGTGGCCCTGAAGCGAAAGGGAGCGCAACGCGACCCCCTGGCCGAGCTACTCGGGAACCTGACCGGCGCTGATCGCGCGATCCGGTTCATTGAGGGTGTCCTGACGCACTCGAAGGGTGAGCATGCGGGCCGGCCCTTTCTGCTGCTGCCGTTTCAGTGTGAGATCGTCTCCGCGCTCTACGGCGAAGTGACCCCGGAAGGAATCAGGAGATTCCGGCAAGCGCTCCTGTTCATGCCACGCAAAGCGGGAAAGAGCACGCTCTCGGCGGCGCTCGGACTGAAGGAACTGTTCGACGGCGGGCCGGGTGCGCGCGTCGTTGTCGCGGCGAACTCGCGCGAACAGGCAAGCCTTTTGTTCAGCACGGCGGCGGATGCGGTCGAAGCATCGCCGATCCTGAGCGCGCGCGCGTGGCTGTCGAGGGCAACGCGCCGGCTGGTGGATCGGCAGACGAAATCCGAGATGAAGGTGATCGCGGCGGACGCGGGGCGCGCACACGGAATGGACCTGACGGCGTGGGTCTACGATGAGTTGCATGAAGCGCCGAACCGCGAGCTTTACGACGTGCTCGCGACCTCGACCGGCGCGCGGCGGGAGTCACTCGGAATCGTCATCTCTACCGCTGGATTCGATCGCGAGACCTCGATACTGGGAGAGCTGTATCAACACGCGAAACGGGTGCTTGCCGATCCCTCGATCGATCCACACTTCTACCCCTACATTCTCGAAGCTCCCGAGGGCGCCGCGTGGGACGATGAAGCGACCTGGCACGCGTGCAATCCGGCGCTCGGGCACTTCCGCGACCTCACCGAAATGCGCATCATGGCGGAGCGCGCTCGACAGATACCGGCGCAACGCGCGGCGTTCGAACGCTTGTACTTGAACCGATGGACGGCAGCGGAACATGAGTGGCTCGACATGTCGGCGTGGAACGCTTGCGGCGCCGACATCCCGGACGCCGATCTGAAGTACGCCACCGGATACGGCGGGCTCGACCTATCGGCGAATACCGACCTGACGGCGTTCGTGATCGCGTTTCCGCATCGTGGCCGCGTCTACGTGCGATCGTTCGCCTGGCTTCCTGCTGAGAATCTGATCGAGCGCGAGCGGCGCGACCGCGTCCCCTATCGGGCGTGGGCGGATGCGGGCCGGATCGAACTCATACCGGGCGCGGTGATCGATCACGACGTCGTGACGGCGCGCGTCATCGAGGCCTGCAAGCGGTTTCGAGTCCGGCGCATCGCGTTCGATCGCTGGGGCGCTCAAAGCGTCTCGCAAAAGCTCCATGCAGCCGGTATCGAAGTGGTTCCGTTCGGTCAGGGATTCGCGGCGATGTCGGCGCCTACGAAGTCACTCGAAGCGGCGATTCTGAAGCGGCAACTTGCCCATGGTGGCTGTCCGCTCCTGAGGTGGCAAGCGTCATGCTCGACCGTGGCGAGCGATCCGGCAGGGAACGTCAAGATCGTCAAGCCCGACCGCATGAAACACACGCGCCGCGTCGATTCGATCGTTGCCCTGGTGATGGCCTTTGACGGCGTGCTTCGGTTCGGTGGCATCGATAGCGGCGCCATGTTCCGCGATCCGATCATCGCAGCGTGACACTTGTTATGCTGGCCTTATGCACGTTGAGAAATTGACCGCCGACACTCCGTACCTGGTGATCAGAGAACTACTCGCAATTCAATTCAGGTCAAACGCGCTCGGTGGGCCTTGGAACCTTCCTTCTGTGCCAGTGCCTCAAGGAAGTCGCATTGTGATCAAAAGGTCCGCTCAGGATGGGCGGGTCCAGTTCTGGATTGAAGGAAACTCCGAGTTTATGTACGTCGGGTATGCTGATGAGATAGCAAGGGCGGTCGAGCCCGTGCTAAGCTAGCGACTAGGCGGGCGGTCGATTGATGGCGGCCCGGAGTGAGTGAACGCTTACGATGCGATCGTAACGAAGCAAGCCGAACTGACGGCCCTGGCCGCGACACTGGCGGCAGAAGACCGAAAGCCCACGGACGATGAACGCGCGCGGCTGATCGCGCTGAAGTCCGAAGTGGAAGACATCCGGAAGTCGTGGGAATCGGACGGGCGGAAGCGTTTCCTTGATGGAATCGCGCGGCCTCCGGCTGACTCCGGCCCGGTAGTCCTGAAGTCGATCGACTCCTACGCCACGCATATCAAGGGCAGCTATCCCGACGAGTTCGAGCGCTTGAACCTCGGGCGCTTGCTCAAGGGCTACATCGCGGGCGACTGGTCCGGCGCGGAGCTCGAACAGAAAGCCATGGCGAGCTCGCCCACATCGGCCGGCGGAATCCTGATTCCTGCTCCGCTCGCGGCGCGTGTGATCGACATCGCACGGAATCGCGCGGTGGCTCTTCAGGCGGGCGTCTCCACAGTGCCAATGACGACTTCGACGCTCAAGCTCGCGCGCGTTACCGGCAACCCCACGGCTGGTTGGTACAACGAAGCGGCCGCGATCACTCCGAGCGATGGCACGCTCGATAGCGTCACCTTCACCGCGCGAAAGCTGGCGGCCCTGGTCGTGGTCAACAATGAACTACTGGATGACGCTCAGAACGCGGACACCGTGGTCCAGACCGCGATCGGTCAAGCGATGGCGCTCGAACTCGATCGCGTGATCCTGCGAGGGTCGGGCACGGCCCCGGAACCGCGCGGCATCTTCGGCGCGTCCGGCGTCTCGACCGTGGCGGCCGTGGGAATCCCCGCTAACTACGATCCGTTCCTGACGGCGATCTATCAACTCGCGAAAGACAACTGGGCCGCGACCGGTATCATCATGGCGCCGCGGACCGGAGAGTCGCTCGCGAAGCTGAAGACCGGCATCGCCAGCGACAAGACCCCGCTGACCGCTCCCGCCGACTACGTGAGGCTCCCCAAGTTCATCACCGGCCAGATTCCTACGAACCTCGGCGCGGGAACCAACGAATCGTTCGCGATCGTGGCGCAGTTCGATCAGGTTGCGCTCGGACTCCGGCAAACCCTCCAGATCGAGGTGAGCCGCGAAGGCGCCTACGACGACGGTACGGCGGTTCGATCGGCTTTCCAAAAAGATCAGACTCTCATCCGCGCGATCCTCCGCGCCGATGTCCAGATCTTGCAGCCGAAAGCGTGCTGCAACCTGCTCGCGATTCTGCCGTAAACGGATCGGGGAACCCCCTAATGATCCGCAAATGGCTATCGCGGTTCGTCGCGAAAGAAGTCAGCGGGCTGTCGAGTCCGGCCCGCTGGCTCCGCGACGTGCTCGGCGTCGAAGAAACGTACGCGGGTGTCGAAGTCTCACCCGAGAACTCGCTGAACTGCTCGACCGTCGCCGCATGCGTCCGGCTGCTGAGCGAGTCCGTTGCATCGCTGCCCTTGCACGTCTACCGGCGCGCGGGCGAGTCGAAGGAACGGACCCCCGATCACCCGGCCTACGGGCTGCTGCATGATGCGCCGAGCGAATATCAAACCTCGTTTTTGTGGCGTCAGCAGGCGGTGGCGAACGTGCTCTTGCGTGGCAACGCTTACTCGCTGATCGAGCGCGGCGGCGATGGTTCGGTTCGGGCGCTGTGGCCCCTGCCATCGACAACCGTAACTGTCGAAGTGCGGGATGGGCGCCTACTGTACACCCATCATGGGCGTGAGAAGCGGACGTTCGAGCATTGGGACGTGCTTCATTTTCGCGGGCCGAGTCTCGATGGAATCATGGGGCTGAGCGTAATCTCGATGGCGAAGCAAGGTATCGGCCTGGCGATCGCTCAAGATCAATTCGGCGGATCGCTCTTTAAGAATCGCGCGCGGCCTGGTGTCGTCATCAAATCGCCCAACGTGATCGGGCCCGAGGATCGCGCCGAGATGAAGGAATGGCTGAAGCAATTCGAGGGCGCTGCGAACTCCGGCAAGTCGGTGATCCTCGAGAACGGCTGGGACTTCGCAACACTCGGCTTCAGTGCTGAGGATTCGCAGTATCTCGAGTCGCGCCAGTTCAGCGTTCAAGAGATCTGCCGATGGTTCCGAGTTCCGCCTCACATGGTGGGCGACCCTACGCGATTGGCCTACGCTTCGAGTGAAGCCGAGATGCTCGCGTTCGTCTCGCACACGCTCCGGCCCTGGCTGGTGGCGATCGAGGCGGAACTGAATCACAAGCTTTTCCGGCGTACCCACTTCGCCGAGTTCGACGCGAACGGCCTAGCGCGCGGCGACATGGCGTCTCGATACGAAAGCTACTCGAAGGGACTCGCGAGCGGGTTCCTCACGGTGGCCGACGTGCGGCGGTGGGAAAACCTGCCCGAACTGCCCGACACGGACAAGCTGCTGAGACCGGCGAACATGCTACCTGCAGGGGAGGCACAAAACAATGCCGTGGTCAATTGAGACTCACGAACCGCCGACGGCCGAACCCCTGAGCCTAGCCGAGATGAAGGCCCACCTGCTGATGTCGGAAGACGATCAGGAGCCCTACATCGCCGACTGCATCGCATCAGCACGCGCCTTCATAGAGAATGTCTCGGGCGTTCGGTTCCTCACGCAGACAGCGGACGTGTACCTTGATGCGTGGCCCGAGCAAGGCGCTCCGCTCCTCCTACCGATGCGGCCCGTTGTCGCTGTTCAACAAGTCGACTACTTCGTCGAAGCGGAGAACCTCATCAACGAGTCGGCGTACACTCACGAGGGCCCCTGGTTCCTGGATGGCAATTTCGCTCCCGCGCGCCTAGCTCTCCCGTCAGGCGCGAGTTGGCCTGCTGGCAAACTGCGACCGTTTCGCGGCGTGCGAGTGCGCGTGACCGCTGGCTGGGCAAGCGCGGCGGCCGTCCCTCCGGAGCTTCGGCGAGCGGTGCGCATGATGGCGGCGCATCTGTTCACCCATCGCGAGCAAGTGGTGATCGGCGATCGGGCGAGCGTTGACGCGGTCAGTGTTCCGTTCGGATTCGAATCCCTGATCGCGAGGTGGCGCGTATGGATGTGACGCTGGACCTGGAATTGAAGTCCGAGACGATCGGCGAAGATGGGGCCTTCGAGGGCCTGGCGGCGGTCTACGGCAACCTCGACAACCAAGGCGACCGGATCCAGTCCGGCGCGTTCGCGGCGGACCACGGGCGCGAGGTGCCGATTCTGTGGGCGCACAAGCGCGACGAAGTGGCGGGCGTGGGCAAGCTCGAGGACTCGCCCGAGGGCCTGCGCATCAAGGGCCGCTTCCTGCTGGACACGACGGCGGGCCGAGAGGCGTACGCCCGGGCGAAAGCAGGCGCGGCGCGTGGCCTGTCGGTTGGTTTCCGCCTGCTGAAGCACGCCATGGAGGGCGCCGTCCGGCTGATTCAGTCCGGCGCTGTGGCCGAGGTGAGCCTGACGGCGTTCCCGGCCAACCCGGCGGCCCTGGTGACGGCGGTGAAGTCCGAACCAAGGAACCCCATGGCGCGATGGATTTCTACGATCTTGCCGTGAACGTGTCATCACGGCGAGCGCGCGCCTAGCTCCTGCGGGCGTGCCGTTGGGCCGGAACGGCTACCGCACCGATCCGGCCCGATTTTCGGGTATATTGGCCGTAGTTTCCAGCCTGCGGCCAACGCGCGGTTTTTCTGCATTCACCGTGCGCAACGGGGCCGGACGGAGCCGCGACCTCCGGCCCTTTTGGGGCTAAGCGCTGTATAAAATGCAGATATCTGTATATAGATGTTGCGCGCGCTTCAAAATTGGTGCATAGTTGAAGTATGAGAACGAACCTCTACATTCCGGACGAAAAGACGGAGGTCTACGAACGCGCAAAGGCGGAGCTCGGCGACTCCCTCTCGGCTACCTTCGTGCGATGCCTCGAAAATGAGCTGCGCCTGAAGCAACTCCAGCAACGGCGCATTGTGTTCGACGCCAGGACTGCGGACGGTGGAGCCTCGAAGAAGGCATTCGAGGGACACTGGTTGATCGGGAGCACTGAGCGGCCGGCACAGTTTACGGATGAGTCAGGCAACATCGTGCGGTTCCACCCGAGCGGCGATGTAGCGCGCTATGCCGTGGCGCGATCGACCAAGGGGAAAATCGTCGTCCTCTACCTGGACGAGAACGGATGCAGAGCATTCGCGCCGTTCGACACGTTCGAGGAGTTCCGCGACTCTCCGAATCGTCATCCGTTGGCGCTCGTCGAGGCCGTCGGAAAGCAACTCGGCGTGCAGGTGGTCGAGGAACTGGACCTGTAGACCCATGCGCGCGAATGCTTCACTCTGGGGGCATCGTGACGATGCAACCACAGGCACAAGTTAGACGCGGGCGGCGGCCGGTGCCGCCGATAGAACAGCGCGACTGGCTCAAGGCTTCGGAACTTCGTGACATCGTCGGTATGAGCGTTTCGACGATCGACCGGCACGTTCGCGGAGAACTGCAACCGAAGCTCGGATTCCGCGCGGTCGGCAAGAGCCGGCGCGTGTTCTCGAAGGCGATGGTACAGGCGTGGCTATCGGACCTGGAGCGTCGGAGTGTGGCGGAATGATACCCTCGATTCGTCGAATTCCCAACGGAGCGCTGGAAGGAGATTCCATGCGCAAATCGAGAAGGAGGTATCAGCGTGGCTGTCTACGAGAGAGTGACTCCGCGTTCCTGCTCAAGTACTACGACGCGGTCGGCGTTCAGCGAACCAAGACGCTCGGCCCGATCAGCGGCCCTGGCAAGATCACTCGCACTGAAGCGAAGCGATTGCAAGCCGAATTCATGGCGAAGGTCAACGACCGAACGAGCTTCGATCGGCGGCGTTTCCGGAACGAGGCGACCATTGCGGAGTTCATCGAGCAGGTATACGCCCCAGCCCGGCAAGACGAGACCGTGAAGTCGGTTCGCAAGAACACGTTCAAGAGCGAGCGGCAACGGCTCAATGCCTACGTGCTCCCGATAATCGGCGAGGTGGTCTTTGCTGATGTCACGCAAGACGACCTGAGCCGCGTCCTTAGCGCCGCGCGCGAACGTGAACTCGGCGACGAGATGTTGAGGAAGTTGCGCGGCGACGTGATCCGCGTGTGCAAGCGCGCAAGGGGCGAAGGTTGTCTGGATCGCCCGGTTTGGGAGGGTCTCGGGAGGGCAACTTCGGTCAAGCCGAAGGCCGAGAAACTGACTCTCGACATGGAATCGTACGTGACAATCTGGACGGCGCTTCAACCGCGCGACCGTCTCGCCTTTGGTCTCGTGATGTTCCAAGGACTGCGCGAGTCCGAGGTGTTCGGTCTCCAGTGTGGCGATCTGATCGAGAACGGTATCGCAGTCCGGAGAAGCTGGTTCAATTTCCAGTTGGAGTTCCCCAAGACACAGGACAGCTTCCGTAAGATCGGGTTTACCGGTCCGCTACGAACAGCATTCGAAGACCACATCGCGAGCCTACCGGCGCGCGAGGCTACCGATTGGGTGTTCCCATCAACCACCATCGTCACGCCGGAAGACCCCGGCAACGCGATGAAGAACCGTATCAAGCCCGTTCTTCGCTCACTCGGCTACCCCTGGGTGAGTTTCGCCGTCCTACGCCGATCCTGTTCAAGCCGCAACCACGGCGCCAAGCGCGACATCGATCTGATTTCCTACCAGCAAGGGCACGATCGGGCCACGCACATCAAAGAATATGTCCAGTTCGACCTCGAAGCGCTTGCCGAAGGGCCCGAACAGGATTACCATGAATTCGTCGAGTGCCTTTCGAAAGGGGCAAAGTAGGGCAAGCCCGGCATGCGACTGAAGCGTAAACCCCTGAAAACGTTGGAGCGGGAGACGAGAATCGAACTCGCAACCAACAGCTTGGAAGGCTGTGACTCTACCATTGAGTTACTCCCGCTCAATGGCTACGCCTCGATTTTAACACGCGCGGAACGGTCGTGGTATAGTAGCGGCAAATTCCACACCAGGGGGCCTCGTGCGCTTCTTCCTCCTTCTCGCCGCCGCGTCCACGGCCTTGGCGCAAAGCCAGTTCGCCACGCTCACCGGAACGATTCACGACTCCACCGGAGCGGTGATTCCCGCCGTCGAGGTCAAACTCGTCAACGTGGATACCGGCGAAGTCTTCCCCGCGTCTTCCAGCGATCAAGGCAGCTATACGATCCCACTCGTCAAGCCCGGACAGTACCGGCTCGACGCCGAGAAATCCGGCTTCAAGCCCTATCGGCAAACCGGTATCGTTTTGGAAACCGGCGGACAACCACGCATCGACATCGCGCTCGAAGTCGGCAGCCAGTCGGAACGCGTGACGGTGGAAGCCGCCGCGCCGCAGCTCCAGACCGAGACCTCAGCGGTCGGCTCGACGGTCGACAACCGGACCATCATCAATATGCCGCTCATCAACCGCCGCGCCGCGCAGTTGGCGCGGCTGACGGGCTTTGTCGTCCAGAACGGCACGGGCTCGAACTTCACGATGGCCGGCGGCCGTGGCAACAATACGAACTGGCGCATCGACGGCTCGAACGCGCAGAACGTTCTGATCGGCGATCAGGGGCTCAACTTCGATCCGCCGATCGAAGCGCTGCAGGAGTTCAATGTCGCCGTCAGCAACTACTCCGCCGAACTCGGACGCACAGGCGGCGGCGTGGTCCAGATGACCACCAAGAGCGGCACCAACGAGTTCCACGGTTCGGCCTACGAATACCTGCGCAACGACGCCTTCGACGCCCGCACCTTCTTCGCCGCCGACCAGACGCCTCTGCGCTACAACCTGTTCGGAGCGAGCATCGGCGGACCGATTCGCAAGGATCGCACACACTTCTTCGCCAACTACGAAGGCCGCCGCACCATCAGTGGATCGACGTTCATTCAAGGCGTCCCCACCGCGGCTGAAAAGCAGGGCGACTTCTCTGGCGGCCGGATTGTGATCCGCGATCCCGAGAACAACCGGACTCCTTTTCCCGGCAACATCATTCCGGTCAACCGGCAGGATCCGATGGGCCGCGCCATCGCTGCTTTCTACCCGAGCCCCAACGTCGCGGGGCAGGGCTCAGGCAACGCGAACTTCCGCGCCAACGGACGCAACAGCGATCCGCCGAACACCTACATCGGCCGCGTGGACCATACCTTCGGTGACCGCGACCGCATGTACGCGCGTGTCCTGGCGAGCCACGGCGGACAGACGGATTCGCCAATCTGGGGCACCGATCCCGCGATTGATCCGATTCATCGCCGCCGGGATAACTACTATGTCAACATCGCCGGCACCTGGTTCCACAACTTCACGCCTACCGTGATCAATGAGTTTCGCGGCAATTTCGATCGCCGCAAGTTCATCAACCGGAACTCCGGCGCCTACTCGAACTTCAACCAGAAAATCGGCCTCAAAGGCGTCAATCCGGCGTTCGCGCCGCGCATCGTTCCCACCGGTTATCAGGCGATGAGCGAAAGCTCCAACCATGAGCGCATCCAATTCCCGATCCACGGAATCCATCTCGTCGATCACATCCTCATGGTCCGCGGCAATCACAGCATCAAGACCGGGTTCGAGTATCGCTACGCGCGCAATGACGATCTGAATCGGAACACGTCGGGCGGCGTGTTCAACTTCAACGATGTCGCCACCGGACACAGCATCGCGTCTCTGCTGCTCGGGTGGGTACAGAGCGCCAACATCAACGAGATCTTCCCGATCCGCTCGCGAATGGACGCCATCGGTGGCTTTCTCCAGGACGATTGGAAGGTCACCAACCGCCTGACGCTGAATCTCGGCATTCGCTGGGACATGGACATTCCGCGGCGCGAGGCGCTCGACAACCGGCAGAACTCGTTCGATCCGCTCGCGATCAATCCGGTATCGGGAACGCCCGGCGCGATGCTGTACTCGGGCCGCAACGGCGTGAGCCGCTACGCGCATAACTTCGACCTGAACAACTACGCACCACGGCTCGGATTCGCTTGGCGCGCACGGGATCAATGGGTGGTTCGCGGCGGCGCCGCGCTGCTCTACATGGGTCAGTACGATCAGGCCGTTCCCACCAACGCGATCACCGGATTCAGTTGGCGCGGCAACTTCACCTCGCCCGACAACGGACTCACGGCCGCGTTCCGCCTTCGCGACGGCATGCCGGCGGCCACCATTCCTACTGAAGCCGATCTCACGCCCGGCTTCGGCGCCGTGCGCGTGGGGCAATCGCCGGTGAACAGCGTCGAGTACTTCGCGCTGAAGGGCCGCGACACGCCGTATCTGATGAACTTCAATCTCAATGTGCAACGGCAGCTCCCGTGGCAGATGCTGATCGAACTCGGCTACCTGTCGACGCTCGGGCACAAGCTCGCGATTCCGGCGAGCCTGACGCAGAATCAGGTGCGGCCGGAATTGATGGGTCCGGGCAACGCGCAATCGCGGCGGCCGTTCCCACAATTCACCGACGTGCTGCTGTTGTCGCCGCCGATCGGCAATTCGAACTACCACGGCATGAACATCAAGGTGGACAAGCGCACCTCCGCCGGCCTGCATTTCCAGACCAACTACACATGGGCGAAGGGAATCGACGACGCCGAATCGCGCGCGGAGATCGGTGGAGGCGCGGGCAACGCTTACATGAATGTCTATGACCGCCGCAACGATCGCGGCCTGAGCGGCAACAGCATCCAGCACCGCCTGATTTCGAGCGTCGTCTACGAACTGCCCTTCGCCCGGAAGCACGTGCTCGGCGGCTGGACGCTCGGCTTCATCGGCGAGTTGCGCTCCGGCGCGCCGTGGGGCGTTATCGAACAGGTCAACCGCACCAACGCCTTCTCGCCGCAGAACCGGCCGAACGTCGTGGGCGATCCGCGGTTACCGGACGGACGTTCGCGCAACGACTTCCTGAATGCGTGGTTCAATACCGCCGCGTTTGCCGAGCCCGCGCAGTTCACCTTCGGAAACGCGGGCCGCATCTCCGGCTTCGGTCCGGGCTCGATGTCGATGGATCTGTCGATCCTCAAGGATTTCCGCTTCCTCGAACGCCACTCGATCCAGTTCCGCACCGAGGCGCTGAACTTCACCAATACACCGAGCTTCGGTCCGCCGAATCTGAACCGCGGCAACGCGGCGTTCGGGCGGATCACGTCACTGGTGGATGGCAATCAGGCGCGCATCATCCAGTTCGGGCTCCACTACAAATTCTGAGCCGTTTGTAGCCGCGCGATCAGCTCGAGCAGGACGCGAAAGCTGCTTTCGACGAACTCGGGGCGGATTGTCTCAGCGCGATCCTCGGGGCGATGCCACAGCGGTAGAGTCCGCGCGTCGTCGCCACGGCTATTCAGATGAACGGTTCGCGCACCCGAGGCGAGAAAGGGAGCCGAGTCCATCGTGTCGTCGCGTTCGAAGACCTTCGGAGCGGTTCCGATACGGAGGTCGCGATGGATGTCGAGGATCATCGTCGCGAGGCCCGCGCTCGTCGTGTTGATCTGCAGGTTCGGGCCATAGGTGAGCGAGTCGAGGTTCACGCAGTATTTGATGCCGCCGAGCGTGCCTGCCGCGCGCCGCGTCTCGGCGTAATGCTTCGCACCGAAGAAGGTCAGTTCTTCGCCGGTCGTCGCGAGGAAGCTCACCGTGCGCGCGGGCTTCGCCGCGGGAATCGCGTGCGCGAGCATCAGCATCGCGATCAGCGAAGCCGTGTTGTCGTTGGCCCCCGGCGTGTTGTACTTCGTATCGGCGTGAGCAACGATCAGGATCTCTTCCTTCGAATTCCCCGGAAGCGAGCCCGCGACACTGCTCGACTCCACATGGTCGATCCACTTCACCTTGGCGTTCGCCCGCACGGGCGTCCTGTCGCGGATCGCGCGCTCGAGCAGTTCGACATCCTGGCGGCCGACGTTGAACAGCGTCGCGCCATCGGAGCCCGAGTGCATGGTGACAATGGCGCGCCCGAATTCGCTGATGCCGGCCCGCGCCACCACGCGTCCGCCTGCATCGACAACCTCGTACTGTCCGGCTTTCCGCAAGGTCCCGCTGACCTCGCGGCCCGGCGTCTCGGGACTGTTGTCGGCCACGAACGTCTCGAGCGCGCGATCGCCCACGATGAAGTGCGGCTTGCCGGTAACGGCCCACCGGCGGAAGCGTAGCGAGTCGCGCATGACAACCGGTAGCGCGCGGCGCAGTTCGCGCTCGACGAGCGCGATGCCCTTGTTGAAGCCCGCGCTCCCCGATGGCCGTGGCCCGATCCGGGTGCACAGCGCATCGAGCATCTCGCGCAGATAGGCCGCGCGCTGCTCGGGCGTGTCGAGTTCACGCCGCGAAAGCACGGCCCCGAGCCCCAGCGGGCTCATCGCCGCCACGAACAAATCTCTGCGTGTCATTCGATGTCCATCATAATCGCGCCGTGCGGTACCTTGTTAGCTGCATGACTCGCCGGCAATGCCTCCAACAAGCGCTCGCGCTCCCGAGCCTCTCCGCCCAGTCCACCTCGCGCCGCCCGAACGTGCTCTTCATCGCGGTGGACGACCTGCGCCCCGAACTCGGCTGCTATGGTATGAGCGGAATCAAGAGTCCGAACATCGACCGGCTCGCCAAACGCGGATTGGTGTTCGATCGCGCCTATTGCCAGCAAGCGGTCTGCTCACCCTCGCGCACGAGCCTGCTCACCGGTGCGCGTCCGGATACGACCAAGGTCTGGGATCTGGTCACGCACTTCCGCGATGCGATGCCCGACGTCGTGACGCTGCCGCAGCACTTTCGCCAGAACGGATACTTCGTTCAGGGCATGGGCAAGATCTATCATCCTGGCTACGACGATCCGCGTTCGTGGTCGGTGCCGTGGCAGACTCCGGACGCGCCTGCCTACGCGTTGCCCGAGTCGTCCACCCGCCGCCTCACCGATGCGCGCAAGAAGCGCAACAAGGGAGCGAAGGGTCCGGTGACCGAGGCGGCGGATGTCGCCGACGGCTTCTACAAAGACGGCAAGGTGGCGAACCTCGCTGCCGCCACGCTGCGCGAACTCGGGAAGAGGAACTCACCCTTCTTCCTCGCCGTGGGCTTCGCCAAGCCCCATCTGCCGTTCGTCGCGCCGAAGAAGTACTGGGATCTCTACGATTCGGCGAAGATCGCGCTTGCGCCGAACTACTATCGTCCGAAGGGCGCGCCGGACTACGCGTTGACAACTTCGGGCGAAGTGCGAACCTACCAAGGCGTCGAGGAAGGCGTCTTCCCCGAAGCCTTCCGCCGCCACCTCAAACACGGCTACTATGCCTGCGTCAGCTACATGGACGCGCAACTCGGCAAAGTGCTCGACGAACTCGACCGTTCGAATCTCGCGAGCAACACGATCATCGTTCTGTGGGGCGATCACGGCTGGAAGCTCGGTGAACACGGTGAGTGGGCCAAGCATTCGAACGTCGAGAACGACACCAACTCGACGCTGATCGTATCGGCCCCCGGCATGAAAACGGCCGGCCAGCACACACGCGCGCTGGTGGAGTTCGTCGATGTCTATCCGTCACTGGCGGAACTCGCGGGTTTGCCCCTGCCCGGTCATCTCGAAGGAACGAGCTTCCAGCCGCTCCTCGCCAACCCGAAGCGTGCATGGAAGTCCGCGGCGTTCAGCCAGTATCCTCGGGGCGAGCGGATGGGCTACTCGATCCGGACCGAGCGCTATCGCTTCACGGTCTGGGTGGATCGTAAGGATCACGCGAAGGTCGAGACCGTCGAACTCTACGATCATCAGACCGATGCGGCGGAGAACACCAACATCGCGGGCGCACCGGGCAACGCGGACTTGGTGAAGCAGCTGACGGAACAGTGGAAGCGAGGCTGGCGAGGCGCAAGGCCGGAACGGGCATGACCGGGCGCGGCCTATTCGCGGGTTCGCCGCTGCTCTTGCAGGAATCCGACGTAGCTCTTCACCGCCAGTCCGGCGAGCAGCACCCAAAGCATGAGCCGCATCTCGCGATGATCGATGGATAGGCCCGCTGCCGCCAAGGCGGCGTAGGCGGCCATCGCGCTCCACAGCCGGTTCCTGCTCATTTCGGAATATTGTAAGCGAACACCATTTGCAGCCGGAGCTGACCACCCTTGTATTCGTTCGGCAAGGGCGGAAATGGGTTCGACGCGGTGATCCCCGCGACCGCGGCCCGGTCGAGCGACTGCGTGCCACTTCCGGTCGAGATCACGAGCTTGGGTACCGATCCGTCACGGTCGATCGCGAACTGGATGGCCACCTTCCCGCGGCGCCCCATCCGCGCAACTTCGGGGATGACGGCCTGCCAGTTGCGCCTCACCGACGAGAGCACCTGGATCAGATATGGCTTCATGTCGGCACCCTGCGTGTCGCTCAAGAGCTCGAGTGCGCTTGCGTTCTTGACGGGTCCAGTGGGATTGTTGAGCGCCTCACCGAGTCCGCCGGTTCCGGTTCCCAAATCGCCAACCGTGAGACCAGCCCCACCCGACTTCGCCACCTGCCGAACCGCTTCGTCCACGGTGCTCCGCGCGGGCATCGGAACCCGGCCCGGCGAAACTCCCGTGTTGCGCCCTGGCGTGTTTCCTCCCGGACGCTCGAACGCGATCTTCGGCCGCTCTTCAGGCTGGATCTGTGGCGGCGGTGGAGTAACCGGTGGCGGCGCGACCTGCGGAGTCCCCAATCCTGGCAGGTTTCTCGCCTGCAGTTCAGTCACATCGGTGCCGCGCCCTTCGATCTTCGGAGCTTCCATGACCGGCTTCGGAGCGGGAACCGACGCCGCGGCCGGAGCCTCGAAAGCCTTCGGCGGCGCCGCCGGGTTCGTTTTTCCGGGAGCCCGCGCGATAGTGGGCGGTTGCGGCCGCGCCAGCAGCCCTTCGAGATTCACCTCGGACGCCGCCTTGCCCTTGTTCGCAGAGATCTGCGTGAGGTCCTTGGGAAGCGTGAACACTGGGGTCACGCGCGGCCGGTCGAGCGAAATCACCGCTCCGGTGCGGGGTGCGGCGTCCGGTCCCCAGGGCAGATAGAGCGCTGCCGCGAAGAACGCGAGATGCACGACTGCCGAGCCGATTGCCGCAACTCCGGGGCTCGGACGGCTGATTGGCGCCGCCTCGACGAGCAAGTGGAGCTGTGGTTCCTGCCAGCGTCCCAGCGACGATGGCTCCATTCTTCTCCAATGTTAGCAGGCTACGTACGCTGCTCGAACTGCTCGAGCGTTCGCGCCACCACCGCGCCATGCTCCTCGATCTTCGCCAGAATCTCGAGCGACACCGTGAGCGCTCCGATGGCGTCTTCGCCCGAAACCAGCGGCTCGGCGCGGCCCTCCACCGCGTCCAGAAACGCGTCGAACTGAGCGGCAAGCGGTTCGCGCTTCGGCGCCACCAACGGGCGAAAACTCACCTGCTGATTGTCGCCTACCGAAATCGCGACTCCCTCCTGTTTGGCATAGTCGATCGACACGTACTGGTGCGGCTGAAACAGGCGCAGCTTTCGGACCTTTTCCGTCGACACACGGCTCGCCGTGATGTTCGCCACGCATCCGCCGGGAAACGCCAGCCGCACGTTCGCGATGTCGACCTTCTGGGACAAGATCCGCACACCCGCCGCGCGGACCTCTTCCGGTTGCTGGCCCACCAGTGCGAGCACGATATCGATATCGTGGATCATCAGGTCGAGCACCACATCCACATCGAGCGATCGCGGCGCGAACTGGTTCATGCGATTGATTTCGAAAAACAGCGGCACGGTCACGATCTCGCGCAGCGCACGCACCGCCGGATTGCACCGTTCGAGATGGCCCACGGCCAACGCGCGGCTTGCCGACCGAGCGGATTCAACCAGAGCGCGCGCGGTTTCGAGATCGTGCGAAACCGGCTTTTCGACCAGCACGTGCAGACCTGCTTCGAGCAGTCCGCGACCGATCTCGGCGTGGGTCGTGGTCGGCGTCGCGACCACGGCGGCGTCCGCCATTCCCGCCAGCTTCCGCCAATCCGTGATTTCCGCCTTGGACGGATCGGAATCCACCACGGCCACCAGTTCCGCGCGCGGCGATTCTCGAATCACACGAACGTGATTCTGCCCGAACGCACCCGCGCCAACCACCGCCACGCGATGTTTGTTCATTGCGGCCCCTCCGGATCATGCCCGATCACGCAGATCCCTTCCGCGTCGGCGGCGGCGAGCATCTCCTTGCGATCGAGCAGCAGCGTGCGTCCCGCGTCCACGGCGAGCACGCTCGTGCCGGTTTCCTTCATCACTGCGATCGTTCCCGGACCCGCCACCGGCACGTCGAACAGCAGGTGCTCGCGCCGCCGCGATCCTTTGACGAGGCTCAACCGGCGTCCGTTGACGAGCCCTGCCGCGCGGCGTAGCATCGCGTCGGTTCCCTCCATCGCTTCGAGGGCGACACAGGCTCGCTCGCAGATGGCCACACTTTGTCCGAGGTCGAACCCCGAGAGCGCGGCCGCGATCCGGCGCCCGTAACGTATGTCCTTCTCCTCGTCCCCCGAGGGCTTGCGGCGTGTCATCGCACCCTCACTTGCGAGCAGCGGCTTGAGCAGCGACGTCGAATCGGTCACCTCGATGCCTTCCTTCTTCAACTCCGCGATCACGCCGCCGATCAACGCGCCGGTGTTCTTCTCGGGCAGCGACCAGAGCAGCTTGGCGAGCCGCATATCGGGGATATTGCCAGAAAAGATGCTGACGTGCTTCACCTGGCCGGCAAAGATCATCTCGCCGATTTGCTCGGTGTGCAGCGTCTCGATCAGCTTTCCGAGGTGCGCGATGCTGATCCAATGGGTGCGCGAGGCGAGCGGCTCGATCTCGCTCGAGGCCTCGCCCTTGATTCCGATCGCGACCACGTCATGCCCGAGCTTGCGCGCTTCCTCGAGCGCCAGGACCGGAAAGCGGCCGCTGCCGGCCAGCAACGCGTACCGCTTCACTTGATGATTCCGCGCTCCGAGCTTTCGATGAAACCGATCACTTCGTCCACTTCCGCGCACGGTGCCACTTCCGCGCGAATTCGCTCCACCGCCTGACGCGTGTTCAACTCGCGCGACCCGAGAAGACGGAACGTCTTGTGCAGCGCCTGAATCACCTCGGGCGCGTAACCCTTCCGCTCGAGCCCGACCTTGTTCGCACCATAGACCTTGATCTCCCGCTCGGTCGAACTGAGTGAAAACGGAGGAACGTCCTGCGTCACCACGCAATATCCGCCGACCATCGCGTGACGCCCCACGCGGCAGAACTGATGCACGCCGCTGTACGCGGAAATGCGCGCGAAATCCTCGACGATCACGTGTCCGCCGAGCGTCGCGGCATTCGAAAGAATGGTACCGTTGCCGACGCAGCAATCGTGCGCGACATGCACGTAGGCCATCAGCAGGTTGTCGTCGCCGATACTGGTGACGCGGCCGCCGCCTTCGGTTCCGCGATGAATCGTGACGAACTCGCGAATGTTGTTGCGCGAGCCAATGCGTGTCTCGGCATACTCGCCGTGGTACTTCTGATCCTGCGATGCATGCCCGATCGAGGCATAGGGATAGAAGAGATTGTCCGCACCGATCCAGGTGGGACCCTCGACCGAAACGTGGTTCATCAACCGCGTCCGCTCGCCGATCTCGACCTGGGCGCCCACGATGCAGTAGGGGCCGATCTCGGCTGTTTCATGAATGCGAGCCGAAGGGTCGACGATCGCGGACGGATGAATCGCCATCGCTTACGGCTTCGCGGCTTCCTCCTGCTGCGGCTTGTCGGCGAGCTTGCACATGAGCTCGGCTTCGGCAACCACAATGCCATCGACGATCGCCTTGCCCGCCATGATCGCGAGCGTTTCCTTGCGCTTGATCACGTTCATCTCGAGCCGCAACTGGTCGCCCGGAACCACCTGCCGGCGGAACTTCGCCTCGCGAATCGAGATCAGCAGCACCATCTTCTTGTCGCGATCCGGAACGTACTTGAGTACGAGCGTACCCGCGCACTGCGCGAGCGCCTCGACGATCAGAACTCCGGGCATTACCGGGACATCCGGAAAGTGGCCCTCGAAGAACCATTCGTTGCGGGTCACGTTCTTGATGCCCACGATGCGATCGGGAGCGAGCTCGACGATGCGGTCCACGAGGAGCATCGGATAGCGGTGGGGCAGATAAGACTGGATCCCGTTGACGTCCATTACAGCCATGCGAAGTGGCTATTATAGCAGCGATGGATCCAATCCTTGCCCATATCCAGGGCCAACAACCGGCGATCGTGGCGTTCCTGCGCGACTTGGTTCAGTGCGAGTCGCCCAGCGATGACCCCGCCGCGATCGGCCGTTTCGTGGAATTGTTCGCCGATCGAGTGGCCGGCCTCGCCTCCGCGAAAACGTTCGATGGCGGCGCGCGAGGCAAGCACCTGCTGCTCGAATTCAACCTGCCAGGCCGGCGCAAGCAGGGCAGGATTCTCGGACTCGGCCACAGTGACACCGTTTGGCCCATGGGCACGCTCGACGCGATGCCGTGGCGCGAAGAAGCGGGCCGCTTGTGGGGGCCAGGCGTGCTCGATATGAAGTCCGGACTTGCTTTCTTCGTTTTCGCCGCGCGAGCCCTGCGCGATCTCGATATCCCCGCGCCAGCGAAGGTATCGCTCTTGATCGTGTCGGATGAGGAGGTGGGCAGTCACTCCTCGCGCAAGCTCACCGAAACGGAAGCCCGCAAGAGCAGCGCCGTCTTCGTGCTCGAACCGGGCACGGGCCTCGAGGGTAAGCTCAAGACGGCGCGCAAGGGTGTCGGAGGCTTCCAGGTGCGGGCGCGAGGCAAGTCGTCACACGCGGGAGTGGACTTCGCCGCCGGCGTGAACGCGATCGTCGAACTCGCGCACCAGATCGAGACAATCGCCGGGTTCACGAATCTGAAAGCCGGAGTCACCGTGAATCCGGGCGTGATCCGGGGTGGCACCCGGACCAATGTCGTGCCCGCTGACGCCTCCGTCGATGTCGACTATCGCGTGCCCCGCATGCGCGACTTCGACAAGCTCAGCCGCCAGATCTCGAAGCTCCGGCCGCGCGACAAGCGCTGCCAACTCGAGGTGAGTGGCGAGTTGAACCGCCCTCCGATGGAGAGGACCGAAGGCGTGATCCGGCTGTTCCGCTCCGCCAAGAGCCTTGCGCTCGAACTCGGCGTGAAGATCGAGGAATCGGCGACCGGTGGCGGCTCCGACGGCAACTTCACCGCAGGCATCGGAATTCCGACTCTCGACGGAATCGGTGGCGTGGGTGAAGGCGCGCACGCGATGCATGAGAGCATCCTCGCGGATCGCATCGCCGACCGGACCGCGTTGCTGGCGAAGCTCCTCGCCGCGGGAGCGTGATTCGAGGGGCTACTTCGCCCGACGCATCGGGACCAACGCCTGGACGCGAGCGTCGCGCAGATACAGTCCCAGCCACACCATCACGCCGAGCAGAAGTGGAGCAATGAAGGGCTCTCCGATCCGGACGTGCGTCGCGACAGCTCCGCCCAGATAACCGGTAAGCAGAATCGCGCCGAGAACCGAGGTCGAGGGGATCAGGTAGAGCACCGTACACAGCAACTCCACGACACCCAGCGGAGCCGCCACCGTGATCGGCCATCCGAGTTGCGTGAATGCCTTTTCGAAATCCGCGCCTCCCTTCAGCTTCATGATTGCGCTCGCGACAAGACCCAGCGAAGGAAGGAGGCTCGCGGCCCAGCCAGCACGTGTTCGTAACATGTCCCTAGCTTAGCCGGTTCGACGATCGGTATGGCCGCGATCGCAAAGCGTCACGACCCCTCCGATCCGGCTACGGTTCTCGAGGCCCCGCTTTGACCCACTCCACATTGAAGCGGGCATGCTTCATCGATTTTCCCTCGGCCACGAAGTAGCTGTACGAGGCATGCAGCGACCCGTCGCGAGCCTGAATCAGAGACGGATAGTGGAACGATCCACCCTCCTTGTTTTCGAGGTGCCGCTTCCACTTCCACGTCCTGCCTTCGTCCTCCGAGATCGCGACCGCGAGCGAATGGCGGCCTTTCTCGAGATCGTTGTAGATCATGGCCCATGAGCCATCGCGCAGGGTGATCACCTCGGTCCCGGCGCCGGGATTCGGCAACTCCGAATCGACCGCGGCGGACCATGTCACGCCGTTGTCCTTCGACTCCGACATCTGCTGACGCTTGGGGGCTGGTCCGTTGTCGCGCATGTACGCCACGAGTGTTCCGTCTTTCTTCCGCGCGATCGATGCCTGAATCGCGCCGTAGCCCACCAGTGGCTCGCTCGCGAACCAGGTCTTGCCGCCATCGTCGGAGATGGCCATGATCGACACGCTGTAGCCATCGGAATAGAGCGGCACGATGATCCGTCCGCCAGGCAACTCCACCGGATGCGCACGTGTCATCCAGCCCATCCGCGCGAAGTACTTGTCCTTCGATTTCTCGATCACGTTCTTCAGGTACTTCTCGGCGCGCGATCCCGGCTCAGCCTTCGCCAGCGCCGGACCGAACACCTGCTCGATCTTCGCCGCGAAATTGCGCGGGATGATCGTGATGTTATCCGAGAGATCCCATTCAGGCAGCTTCGCGACATCTTTGTAATCCGAGGAGATCGAGTACTTCATCATCGCCGTGTGCCACTCGTTCGCCATGATCACCGGCCACAGGATCCAGAGACGCTGCCTGGAATCGACGAACGCGGCAGGATTGCAGTCAGGGAAGTTCGGCGTGTCGGCGATCACGCGCGGTGTCATCCACTGTTTCGAGCCCTTCTTCAGCCGCGAGTAGCGGATGTCGACGTCATCGGCGGTCCGCTCGCCGGAGCCTCGATACCAGACGAGGAACAGATCGCCGCCCGGCAGTTCGACGATCGTCGATGCGTGGTTGTGTTTCTTCTCGGGCGGAAAGACGAGTTCAGAGGTCAGGAACGGCTCGGCGGCCGCGACCGCGAAGGTGGCGGCCAACAAGGCCGCGGGAACGCGAAGTGGCATGGGCTTCGACCATTGTCGCAGGGCCGGTACAATGGAACTACGTGGACCGCCGCCGCATGTGCCCGAATTGCCGGGCTTTTATCACGATCGACGACAAGGTCTGTCCCTACTGCGACGTGCCGGTTCCGGCGCGAGGCTTCGCCGCCGCGCAAGATCTGGTGGGCGGGCTGATTCCGCACGCGCAGTTCGTCACTTCGCTGATCCTGCTCATCAACGGAGCGCTCTTCGTTGCGACGATCATCATGAGCCACAACGCGGGCAATCCGCGCGCGATCTCCGATATCGACAGCCGGACGCTGGTGCTCTTCGGGGCCAAGTGGAATCCTCTGCTCGCCCAAGGTGAGTATTGGCGCCTGATCACGGCGGGATTCTTGCACGGCGGGTTGATGCACTTCCTGATGAACACCTGGGTGATGCTCGACCTGAGCGCGGCCGTCGAGGATTTGTTCGGACCCCGGCGCATGGTGATGATCTACTTCATGGCAACGATCACGGGCTTCATGGCGAGTTCGCTCTGGTCGAACGCCGTTTCCGTCGGAGCCTCCGCCGGACTATTCGGCCTGATCGGCGCGATGATCGCCGCCGGTTCGATGGCGGGCACGCTGCAGGGACTCGCCGTCAAGGCGCAGTACAAACGCTGGGCGCTCTACTCGCTGCTGTTCGGCGTGGTCGCGAACTTCGGCATGTTCGGGAACATCGACAACGCCGCGCACGTCGGCGGACTTGCTGGCGGTTTCGTCATGGCGCGCGTTGCGGGACGCCCGAGGTTTGGACACTGGTCCGAACAAATCTGGAACACGTTGTTCTACGCTTTCCTGGCGATGACGGCATACGCGTTCTTCCGCATGGCGCAAACGCTCGCGAGGTTTGCATGAAGATCCGCTGGCTCGTCGTAGGCATCGGAGACATCACCTCGAAACGCGCGATTCCCGCGATTCTCGCCGAACCCGATAGCGAACTCCGCGCCGCCGTCACTCGTGATCCGGCAAAGGCCGCACCCTACGGCTGTCGCGTCCACACGAATTTCGACGAGGCGATCGCGCAGCCCGATATCGATGCGGTCTACGTCGCGACTCCGGTCGTGATGCATGCGCCGCAGTCGATCGCCGCGATGCGCGCGGGCAAACACGTACTCTGCGAAAAGCCCGTCGCGATGAACTACGCCGAGGCCGTTTCGATGGTGGACGCCGCCACGCAAACCGGACGCACGCTCGGAATCGCCTACTACCGCCGCATGTATCCGAAGGTGCGCCGCGCCAAAGATCTGATCGCCGAGGGCGCGATCGGGACTCCGGTTTACGCGGAGTGCAATTGCCATAGCTGGTTTCAAGATGAAGATGGACGCCGAAGCTGGCTGCTCGACCCAGCGTGGTCGGGAGGCGGTCCGCTGTACGACATCGCCTCGCACCGCATCGACCTCTACAACTTTCTGTTCGGAACTCCCGTGCGCGTGGCCGCGCAACTTTCGAACATCGTACATCCGCCGAAGGTCGAGGACTCGGCCACGGTGATGATCGAATACGCAAACAAGGTTCGCGGAGTGATCGACGTGCGCTGGCACTCGCGCCGGGATCGGGACGATTTCCGGATCATCGGAACCGATGGCGAAATCGTATTGTCACCTCTGAGCGGACCGTACCTCGATTATCCCGGCGGCCGGCTCGACCTGCCACGGCACGCCAATCTGCACTATCCATGCGTCGAAAACTTCGTGCAATCGCTGCTCGGCAAAGCTGAGTTGCAGGCCACCGGCGCTACCTCGATCTGGACGGACTGGGTGACGGCGAAGGCTCTCCAGTCGAACCGCGGCACGTAGCAGGCTTCCGCCGAGCAAGAATGGGGCCCGTCCGGCGCATGTCGCCGCACGGGCCCTGGAATCGGACGGCTACTTGCCTTCGCGGTAGGTCGTGAACATCGAATCCATTCGCGTGTCCTGACCGGACGAGAAGGTGTTCATGCAGGCGTCGTCGGTGTAGTCCATGAAATTGGTGATCGGGTCAAAACCCGGCGCGGTACAGGTATCGCGCCCGGTAGGACAGCCAAAAGAGGCGGACTTTTCGGCGGGCGTGTCACTCACGCGGTCACCGGTCCGGCTACAGCCGCCTTGGAAGGTGTGATACAGACCCATCCAGTGCCCGACCTCATGGGTGGCCGTGTCGCCCAGATTGTAGGGCGCGGCCGATCCGCCGGGAAGGCTCGAGAAAAGCACCACGACACCGTCCATCTTCGGACTCCTGCCGTAATCCTGCGGGAATGTTGCCCAGCCGAGCAGGCCGCCGCCCAGGTTGGCGGAGTAGATGTTCAGGTCGTCCGCAGTGCCCTGGCGAAGCGCGTTCTTCGCCGCCGCTTCAGCGGAGGTTCCCGGGCTCATTCCGTACCAAGCGGCGTTGGTGGTGCGATCAACGGAGACGAGGTTGAACGACCAGCCGGTTGACGCGTAGGCAGCGTTGAGAACGCTCATCTGAGACGCAATCTGGCTGTTGGAGATGTTGCCGTCCGCCGACGCCGTTCCGCGGTTGATGACGTGCCAGTAGACGTCGATCACTCCGCCGGTCCGCGCGGCGGCGCCCGCCGCCCGGCCCTGGAAGTTGCGGACCACCCGGTCCATCTCCTCGACTTCGTCCTGTTCCAGCTTGCGCGTCGAACAGCGCGCGTTGTCAACGAACGCCTGCTTGTTCGCGAAGGTCACCCCGTTCATCGTGAACGGCATGTTGTCGTTGCTGTTGCCTTGCGCCCAGCCGGTCGTGGCAAGCGCGCTCATCATCATCGCGGCGCGAAAGTTCTTGATCGTCACTATGCTCTCCTTGAATATCGGTCCGTCGAAAGTGAATTCGTCATCCAGACCCTTCAGGGATCACAATATGCGAAAAAAAAACGCTACGCTACTTCGCCGCCGCCCATGATCCGGCTCGCGAACCTAGATCACGTACCCGAAGTGCCGGGCCGCCGGTGGATCTCGCCACGGCGCCCGGGTGATCGTCACCTCGGATCAACACTGGGAGCTGTGACCCGAGAGCACCCGGCAGTGCTTCTTCGTTGTTTTCAGGAGGTGCCCGGTGTCCCCCGGAACAGTCCAGTCTCTCGCATTCGAGCAGCGCCGGCTGACGCCGAGTTCCGCGCGGTAGAGCGGCAGTGCCTCGCTCATTCGAGGAGCCTGCCGGTGACGCGTGCGGACCGCCTTCGCCGTGAATCGAGATCCACAGCTCGAGCCCGAACGGCCGGGAGGTGAACTTGCCGATGGACGCGGGATTTCGAGGATCTCGGGTGTTGGGAACCGCCGCTTGCACGAGCAGCCAGGGGGCCGCCCTTCCAAGGCCCATGGCCAACACGGGCTTCATTGGCGTCGTGGCCACGGTTCCTTTTGGATGCCGGAAGAGGTGGAGTTGACGCTGGGGGAGGGCCCGGGGTGTGCCCTACACGGTGGAATATGGCGTTCGTGATCGAAGAGGCTCATCTTCCCGCGGTGCCGATGCCGCCTGGGTCTTCAAGGGCCGCATCAAGGGCTTGGATCCGTAAGGCCTTCAGCCGCTTCTGGCCAGCGGCCCCGAATTTCGTGATCGAGTCGCGCTCGCCAACCGGCCGCATCCGGGCACTGCCGCGAAAAGATGGACGAATGGCTGGCCGCCCGGGGCGCAACTCAGGTGGCTGATCGATCCCGAAACACGTACCGTCGAAGTGTATCGTCCGGGACTCGAAGCGGAAGCAATGACCGGCGCTCCATCAGTCCGGGGAGAGGGGCCAATGGAGGGGGATTCGAGGTGGACTTGGCGCCGGTGTGGGATCCCCTCGCCGGTTGACGGCGCTACCTCACTTCACCGCCAGGACTTTCGCCGCCGCCTCGTGATCCGCCTCGCGGACATAGATCACATATCCGAAGTGCCCGCGCCCATCGGTGACTCCGCTCGACGCGAACACCGAGACGCCCGCGTCGAACAGTGTCCGGTGGATCTCCGCCACGGCGCCCAGACGATCATCGCCCTGGATCAACAGTGCGTGCTGTGGGCCCGTGAGCACCCATCCGAGCTTCTTCGCCGCCTCCAACAAGTGCCCGGTGTCATCGGGGAAGAGGGTGAATTCCACATGGTTCGGGCCAAATGGCACAGCGCTGAACGCCAGCAGATTGACATCCTCGCGCGCGAGCTTCGCCAGTGACGCATAGGCGTTGCCCGGCGTATCCTCCACACGAGTGTAAAAGTATTCGCGGTCTCGAACGGTGAGTTCCACGGCATTGCTCCTTCGTGCCATTCATGAGAGCACGCGCAGTTCCGTCGCGCAAGCGGGGGCTCAGTACAAGCGAACTCCACGCGGACCGGGCGGCCGTGTCAGGTGGATCGCATCCACGAACCGTACCTTGTTGCTCGCGCGCGTCATGACGAGCGAATGGGTGCGGCAGCCCTCGCCGAAAAAGCGGACGCCATTCAACAGAGCACCTTGCGTCACACCGCACGCCGCGAACACCAGCTTCTTTCCCGGAGCCAGATCGCGCGCCGTGTAGATCCGCTTCGGGTCGCGGATTCCCATCGCGGCCACACGTTCTTCGAGTTCGGGCGAATTCACCACCAGCCGCGCCAGCATCTCGCCGTGCAGGCAGCGCAGCGCCGCAGCCGTGATCACGCCTTCCGGCGCGCCGCCACTGCCCATCACCGCGTCCACGCCGACACCTCGGATTGCCGCCGCGATCCCCGCCGAGAGATCGCCATCCTGAATCAGCCGGATACGCGCGCCGGCCTCGCGGATCGATTGGATCAACGCCGCGTGGCGGGGCCGCTCGAGAACCACGATCGTCAGATCGGGCACGTCGCGTTCGAGGCAGGCCGCGATGGTGCGGAGGTTCTCCTCGACCGGAGCGTCGAGATCGAGCGCGCCGCGGCAAGCCGGACCCGCGATGATCTTCTCCATGTAGCAGTCGGGCGCGTGGAGCAGGCCGCCGGGTTCCGAAGCCGCGAGCACGGCGATCGAATTCGACGCGCCCGTGGCGCACAGGTTGGTGCCCTCGAGCGGATCGACCGCGATATCGACCTTCGGATAACTCACGCCCGCGGGCGGCCGGGAGCCCACCTGTTCGCCGATATAGAGCATCGGAGCCTTGTCGCGCTCACCTTCGCCGATGACGATCGTTCCGTCGATCGCCACGCGCTCGAACGCCCGCCGCATCGCCTGCACAGCGCCCTGATCGGCCTTCGGCGCATCGCCCTGTCCCATGGTGCGCGCCGACGCGATCGCGGCCTCTTCCACCACGCGGATGAACTCCAGAGCCAGGTCCTGTTCGATATCGAGATCGGTCAATTCCGTGGGCGCCTGCGGTTGTCCGGGCATGAAGCCTCCTATCTGACTTTGGGACGTTGTTTGTGCCAATCCGTCCGCGACTGGAACTCGGTCCCGAACCGCAGGAGCGTATTCTCGTTGAACGGCCGGCTGACCAACTGCACAGCAATCGGCATTCCATCCGCGAAACCACAGGGTAGACAGAGCGCGGGCAGGCCCGCGAGATTCCCGGCCGGAATCAGCCCCTGCAGTCCGCGAGACTTCGAACCAGCGTTGGCGAAGAGCGAGGGGGCGTCCAGCGGCTCCGAGATCTTCGACGCCGGACCGCTGCGCGCGGGCGACAGCAGCACGTCCACCTTCACCAGCAGTTCATCGAACGCCGCGCGGATCAGCGACCGGATGCGCATCGCGCGCAGGTAATCCGCCGCGCGGATTTCGAGCCCCGCCTTGAGTCCGGCGATCTGCTTGGCGTCGGCGAGCCGGTCCACTTGGCCGCTTTCGATCAGCTCCTCGAACACCGAGGCGCCTTCCGCCGAGATGATCGTCCCCGTTACCGGACCATACGGAAAGTCCGGAATCTCCACTTCCACGACCTTCGCACCGAGGCTCTTGAACACCTCTAGCGCCTGCCCGAATGCGGACTTGGCGGCCGGGTCCACGTAGTCAGACCAATCGGCTGGCGAATACCCGATCGTCAGGTCGCTGAACGGCCGCACGAACTGCGGCGAGTAGTAAAAGCTCTTGCCCGCCGATGCCGGATCGGAGCCGTCCTTGCCCGCGATCACTTGCAGCACCAAGCCGCAATCCTCGGCGGTGCGGCACATTGGACCGATCTTGTCCATGGTCCAGGAGAGGGCCATCGCACCCGCGCGGCTGACGAGACCATAGGTCGGCCGGAGTCCGGTGACTCCGCAGAACGCGCTGGGCGTGAGAATCGAACCCGAGGTCTCCGATCCGAGCGCGAACGGCACAAGACCGGCAGCCACGGCGCTGCCCGAACCGCTGGACGATCCACCGGACCAGCGTCCGCGATCCCATGGGTTCAACCCCGAACCCTGCAGCGACGCTGCCGGAAACCGGTATCCGCCGCCTCCCGCCAGTTCCACCATCGAGAGCTTTCCCGCAATCACCGCCCCCACTTTGGCGAGCTTGGCGATGACGGTCGCGTCAGTCTTGAAGACCTGGCCCGCGTAGGGCGCCGCGCCCCACGTCGTGGGCTGCCCCGCATAGCTCAGCAGATCCTTGGCACCGAAGGGGATTCCCTGCAGAGGACCGCGATAGCGCTCCTTCTTCAAGTCGCTGTCGACCTCTTTCGCCTTGCGGATCGCCTGGTCACGCAGCGAAAGGGCGAGGCAGTTGTAGCTCGGGCCCATCTTCTCGAGCCGGTCGCAGAAAGCCCGGGTCAATTCCAGGCAGGAAAACGCCCTCGCCTTCAGCTTGTCGTTAAGTTCGCGGATCGAGGCGAAAAAGATCGAGTCGTCGAAAGAAACAGCCATGCCACTAGGCCCGGAACACCGAAGCCGGTTCGGCGTCCATCGGCAGCTTGAAGCGCTTCAACGCCTCACGATTGCGCTGCAACGCCGCGCGGGCTTCCTCGAGCAGTTGCGCGGGATTCGAGCCACCGGGCACCGCCGGAGTCTGTGCCGTTGCCGCGGACGCGGCAGCCAGCGCCACCGCCCACTGGCGGCGCGTCAGGTCACGATTCGCACTCACGAATCCATTCTACTTGCGCGCGGGCTACTTGTGGCCGAGAGCCTCGAGGGCAGCCTTCTCCATCGCCGCCCGTGGCGCGTTTTCACCCGTGAAGATCTCGAACTGATGCACCGCCTGTTCGATGAACATCTGCAGGCCTGGAATCACGTCGCGTCCTTCTTCCTGGGCGCGCTTGATTAGCAACGTCTCGAGCGGATTGTAGACCATGTCGAACACCACGTCCGCCGGAATCCTGTCCTTGAACAGGCACTGATCGACGTTCGGCCACATGCCGATCGGGGTGCAATGCACCAGCGCGTCGAAGTATTGCGATTCGGCCTGCTCCATCGTGAGCGGCTCGGCGTTGCAAACCTTGGCCAGCGCGCGCACCCGATCGGCGTTGCGCCCGGTGATCGACACCTGGGCTCCCGCGTCGAGCAACGCGAACGCGGCGCTGCGGGCCGCGCCGCCATTGCCTGCGATCAGCACCGAGGATTTGGCGATGTTCAGTTTCTTTTTGAGAGGCGCGATCACGCCGTGGACATCGGTGTTGGTTCCGCGCCACTTGCCGCCTTTTCGCCACACCGTGTTTACCGCGCCAATCCGCCGCGTGAGCGGATCGACGATGTCGAGGTAGCGCATCACCTTCTGCTTGTGCGGAATTGTCACGCTAAAGCCCGAGACCGGTAGCTTTTCCGCCAGCACGAAGAAGTCCTTGAGTTGCGCCGGCTGCACCAGGAACGGCAGGTAGACCGCATCCAGCCGTTTGCTCTGGAATCCGCGATTGTGGACCGCCGGCGAAATCGAATGCCGCACCGGATCGGCGATCACGCCGTAGACCTTCGCCGCGCGGCTGAACTTGTCCACCCGGTAAAGATGCCGAAGCACGCGTGCGGCGATCTGGCCGGGAGCCGTTCCCTCGTTCGCGTTCGGAGCCGCGTAGGTGTACAGGCCACCGTAGGCGGGCGCCAGCACTCGCGTGGGAAGTCCGCTCTCTCCCATCGCGAGCATCACGAGCGGCGTCTTCGGATGCGAGGTGGCCAGCGAGAGGACGCGGTAGCTGTCGGAGGGCTTCCGCGCCATGGTGACGAGCTTGTAGGCGTCGGCCGGAATTTTCGTCATCCGCTTCAGCACCGGGTCAACCGCCGGAGTGCCGCCGAAGTTGTGGAACGAGATGATGACCCAGGCTTTGCTGCGAAGGTGCTCTACCGCCGCGTGAACCAGTTCCGCGCTTTCGATTTCAATGTCGACCGCCTTGGCTCCGGCGTCGATTGCTGCCTCGAGAATCCGCAGTTGCTCTTCTATGCTGCCGTTGAACTTGCCATGGTTCTGATGGCGGCGGCAAGTGGCAAGAAGCGTAACATCCGGCTGTTCGGCGAGAAACTTGCGAATCGCCTCCGCGCCCTCCATCGGCTTGGGCAGGTAATCGAGACGGAATTCGAGAAACGTCTCCCCCGATTCCGCTTCCTTGCGCGCGTGGGCCAGCAGGTTTCCCAGTTCGGGAAAGCCCATTGCAATGCAGATACGAGGGAGGGTAGTCCGGCGAGACACGGTTGGATCAGGATATCACAGGGTCCGTGGTCTTCCGCTGGCGCTCGAGCTCATCCAGGTGCAGCTTCCATGCGTCGAGGATCTCGGCAGGGTGAAGGGTGCCGATCCGGTCGGCGCCCTTGGCATAGACATCGAGGGCTTGATCCAGCCGCTGGATGCCATGCCCGGCCTTCAACTTCGCCCGGCCCTTGAGCTTCTGGACGATCAGGCTCAAGTCCTCCGCCGAGTAACCCTTGGGCGCGAACCCGGTCGAGGTCGACACGAAGTCGGCTTCAGCCCGCTTGGCGATCTTGCAGGCGATCAGCTTGAGTTCTTCGGTGAGGTAAGCCGTCTCGATGATCACCTTGAGGATCGCGCCGCCTTCGTGGCAGGCCTTGGAAACCTGAACGATCTCGGTCTCGAGGTAGGTGAAATTCCGGGAGATCAGTTTCCCGATGTTGATGACGAAGTCGATCTCCACCGCTCCCCGGCGAACGAGGTCGCGAGTCTCGTAGACCTTTGCGGCGGTGGTCGAGTTGCCGTGCGGAAATCCAGCCGCGGCAGCAACCGCGACGCCCGACCCGCGCAGTGCCCGCACCACGATATCGAGATCGCACGGCCTCGCCACCACGGCGCCGATGCCAAGGCGGGCGGCGAGTTCGCAGCCCTGGTGAACCTCCTCGTCCGGAAGCTCGGGCTTCAGAAGCGGGTAGTCGAGCCGCTTGGCAAGCGCGGCATGGGTATCAAGCGCCTCCCGCTCCAGTTCCATGGTGCTAACGCTTCTTCCGGGCCGGTGTCGATGAGGTGGCGAAGCCCAGTTCCTTCAAACCGGCATTCGCTTTGTCGATCCACTCGCGCTGCGGAAAGCTCGTCTTCAGCTCGCGATAGACCTTGGCGGCCGCCGTGGACTGTCCGCCCGTGCCGAGCGTCTTGGCCTTCATGTACATCGCGTCGGCCCGCTTGGCGCAATCGTCGCCGAACTTTTCCAGCACGTCGTCGAAATGGCCGAGCGCCCTCTCGAGGTCTTGTTTGCGCAACTGGATCTCGCCGAGATGGTAGGTGGCGCTGCAAGCGTAGTCCGACGTCTTGTAGTGCTTGATGATATCGTTGTAGCCCTGGATCGCGAGCTCGTTCCGGCCGGCCAAGTGGTCGCGGCGGGCATTCTCGAACAGGTCGAGCGCCGATCCCTGCGGCTTCGGGCTATCGGCCGGAGCAGGCGCGGCCGGTGGCTGTTCGACGGGCTTCGGAGCCATCAGCGTGGGCAGCGTCTTCACCGCTTCGTCCACTTCCTTGATCTGTGTTTGGAGTTTGGTGATGCGCGAGTTCACCTCGTTCATGTTTTCCTTGACGTAGCGGAACTCGTCCGTCATCGTCTCGAGTTTGGTGCCGAGCGTCGCCACCGGACCCACGAGCGACTTTTCCTGTTCGCGCAACCGGTCCTTCATGTCTCGCTCGAGAACGCTGACCGACGTGTTCGCCTTGGTGGCCATCTCGAGCGTCTGCTGGATCAGCAGCCGGAGCTCGAGTACGCGCTCGTCGAGCTTCTGGAGCTTCTGGACCTCGGTCGCGAGTGCCTGGATCTCGCGCATGATCGCTTCGTGCTCCTTATTCGCCGCAAGCGACAGGGATGGCAGCGTTGCGAGGAGGATGAGGGGGAGGGACTTCAGTTGCATGCTATTTCCAATATAAAAGACCGGGGGCGGCCCCACCAACCGGTGGGGCCGCGCCCCGGCCTCTTTTTTTTCGCTGCTACCGCCGAATTACTGGCCGGCCACGAAGTGCGAACGGCGATTCTTCTGGTAGCACTCCTCGTTGGCGTCCTGGCACTGCGGACGTTCCTTGCCATAGCTGACCGTCTTCACACGGTCGGCGGGAACGCCGAGTTGGATCAGGAAATCCTTCGTCGAGGAGCTGCGCCGGTCGCCCAGTCCGAGGTTATACTCGGCCGAGCCGCGCTCGTCGCAGTGGCCTTCGATCGTGACCACCGAGCCCGGGAAGTCGCTGAAGATCGCCTTCAGCGCATCCGCGTTGCGGGTCAGCGTGGAGCGGGCGTCTTCGCGAACATCGTACTTGTCGTAGTTGAAGTAGATGTCGGAGACTTCCGATTCCAGCCGCTCCTGGAGGCTCCTCCTCGGCGCAGTGGCCGGAGGCGGAGGCGGAGGCGGAGGCGGCGGTTCGGTGACGCTGACGCGCGCCGTACCGGACGCCGAGCCACCGGGTCCGCTGGCGCGGATCGTATACACGGTGGACTCATTCGGGAACACCTGGCGGGAACCGCTGGCGGCAACGGTGCCCACGCCGGGCTCGATCGTGATATTGTCGGCGTTGGTGACGTTCCACCGCAAGGTGACGCCCTGGCCGCGCTGGACCGACGACGGTTCGGCCGTGAACGATGCGATGGCCGGAGGTTGCGGCTTGGGCGCGGGCTTTTCAGCCGGCGGTGGGGGTGGTGGCGGCGGCGGCGCGGGAGCCTTCTTCTTGCAACCAGCAGAGAAGAGGATTAGGGCGAAAGCGAGCAGAGTTAGATGTATGTTTCGTTTACTCATGAGACGAGGTGTCCCTCCTTGTTTCCGATACTGCGAAGTCCTTTTCATCAATTTTTGCTCCACACGGGCTCTTCATTGGCCCCGAGCGTGGTGAGCTGCTTGACCTGCTGTCCATTGGCGAGCATCGTGAAGATCTGGCTCCGCCGCGCGCCCGGCGCTGTGTATTGATACACGAGGTGCCGGCCGTCCGGAGAGAACGAGGGGTTCTCGTTACGGCCCGCGCCATGCGTGAGCTGTACGATCGTCTTTGACGCAACGTCCATGATGAAGATATTTCGGGTGCCGGGGTCTGGCCCGCCGGTCCAGCTGAAGGCGATCAGTTGTCCAGTGGGATGCCATGCGGGATTGACAGCCTCGCCCTCACCGTTGGTGAGGCGGTCAACGGCAGCTCCGTCCATGTTCATTTTATATATTTGCGGCGGCCCTGAGCGGCCAGATGTAAAAATAATTTCACTACCCGTCTTGGGGTTGACTTTCGGCTCGGTCTCGACGGACGGAGAAAACGTCACCCGCTTGATCCCGGATCCATCGAGGTTGGATGAGTAGATCTGCTGAATCCCCGCCGCCGTCGACCCGAACAGGATCTTCGAGCCATCCGGTGTGAACTCGGGCGAGGCGTTGGTCGATGCGCGCTGGTTGTAGAAGGGGAGCTTGCGGCCCGTCTCGAGCGACATCATCAGAATCGACGCATTGCCGCGCGGAAAACTGGTGAACGCCATGCGCGTCCCATCCGGCGACACTGCGGCGAAATTCGAGATGTTGCCCTCTCGCGTCAACTGCTTTTGCTCGCTGCCATCATACTCCATCACGTAGATCTCTTTGGCGCCGCTCCGGTTGGACGTGAAGTAGAGCTTCGATCCGAACAGCGGCGTGCCGCCGAACTTGCGGATGATGTCGGCGGCGAACTCGTGCGCGAGCTTGCGCGCGCCCGATGCGTTCAAATCGGCGAAGTAGATTTTGCCGAAGCTCTGCGCGTTCTGAAGATCGGCTTGCCGAACATTGTAGAGCCACCCGAACAGCACCATGCGATTGTTCTGGATCTGCGTGTAGCCGATGGTGAGCCAGTCGGCTTCGACCTCAGGCGTGGTCCAGTCGGTGAGCCATGGACCCTGACGTTCAGTTCCGCGAGGCGGCTTGAAGTCGGAGGGCTGTTGCGGAGTCTCTCGCGGATAGTTGCTCATGGCGGCCATGCGGAAGTAGCCACACGTTTCGAGATCCTTCCAAAGAGTCTCGTTGAAAACAGCCATCTGATTCTGCGCGTCGCCTGAACCCCGCATGGCGGGAACAGCGATCTTCGGCAGATTCTCGAACGTCTCGCGAAGAATCGCATCGGCGTTGCGTTGCGCGAACGTAGCCGGAGCGGCGAGCAATACCAGGGGGAGGTAGAGGTGCTTCATTTTTTGAACTCGAACCAAAACTCGATCGTTGCCTCGTTCCGCTCGAACGCTGGCGGCAACGTTGGGAAGGGCGAGCAATCGAGCACCGCGCGCTGACTGGCGCGGTCCACATCGAGATTGCCGCTCGTTTGCTGAATGGATGCGGTACGCACGTTGCCGTTCCGCTGGATGTCGAACCGCACGATGGCCGCCTGATTCACGCGAGACGAGGTAGCCACGCCCTGCTCACGAAACTTCCTTCCGACACATTGCTGCACTGCCGCGATGTAGGCTCCGAAGCGTCCACCCATCGGTGCGTTCGGACCCGTGCCGATCTGCCCGCCGCCGGGCATGGCGAAGATTGGGGAACTGGCACGCGCGCCCGTATCGCTGGAGAGCTGGTTTTCTTCTTCTTCCCGCTCTCGCTCGCGATTCTGCGCGTACTTGTTGAGGTCGAGCCTCTTCTTCGGCTGCTTGCGCGCCTTGCGATCGATCGCGAGTCCTTCATCATCGATCCGCGGCTTCACCGGCTGAGGCTGCCGGCGAGCCCGCACCATCGACTCGGTATCGTTGGCGACCTCATTCACTCGCGGGCTCCGGTTGGGAATCGGAATCGACGCCGCCGTCACCTGCACCGCACCGCTGCCCGCGCCCGGATTCTGTTCACCGAACGGGTTCACGGGGCCGCCGGTCCACATCGCAATACCCACGATCGAAGCCAACAGTCCGCAATGCACGCCCAGCGACTGGAGGAGCGGGCCTCGCAGCGATTCTTCCTGGTCCAGGATCTCGACGTGCGGCATATCAGCTTCCGACCTGCGTGACCATCCGGACTTCGAATTGGGCCGCGCCCAGGCGCGCAATCACGGTCGCGATGGGCTGCCATGTGGTGCCCTTGTCGGCCCGTACGTAAACCGCCTTCTGCCCCGCGAAGCGCTTCTTCAGTTCATCGGCAAGGTCTACCAGTTTCACCGGCTTGTCGAGGAGATACAGTTCACCCGTCTTCGTGATCGAGATCACGGGCAACTCTTCGGCCGAGGCCCTTGTCTGGGAAACTTTCGGCACCTCGATGTTCAGACCGAACTCCATCACCTGCGCCGTCACCATGAAGATGATCAACAACACCAGCGTCACGTCCACCAGCGGAATGATGTTGATTTCCGCCATCGGCGCCGAACCGCGAACGCGTCCGCGCCCCGCTCCGCCGCCACCGCTGACCTGGATGCCCATCTCAGCCGTCCCCTCGTTCCGCCATGTTGATGAACTCGAGAGTGAAGTCGTCCATCCGCGTGCCGATCTCGCGCACCTGATGTCCGAAATAGTTATAGGCGATCGCGGCAGGAATCGCGGCGAACAGGCCCAGCGCCGTCGCGATCAGCGCCTCGGCGATCGGCGGAGCCACCACGCGCAGGCTCGCCGAACCCGCGGCGCCGAGCGCCGTGAAGGCGTCGATGATGCCCCACACCGTCCCGAACAGTCCGATGAATGGCGAGATGTTCGCGGCGGTCGCGAGCCAGTTCATGTTTCTGTCGAGCTTGGTCAGCTCCTCGCTGATGCCCAGTTGCAAGGCCCGCTCCACCGAGGTCGAGTTGCCCAGCTTGCCGCGCAAGCGGATCTGGCGGTCCACTTCCTCATACCCGAATTCGAACACTGAAACCAGCGGACAAAGTGGAAATTGCCGCACTTGCGTCGCAATCGCCGGCAGCGCGCCCGCCTTGCGGAACGCGCGCAGGAATCCGCGATTGTCCACTTGGGCCCTTTTCAGCGACTTCCACTTGGAGAAGATGATCGTGAGCGAAAGAATCGAGATGGCGATCAGGCACACCATGACCGCGATCGGGAGCGGTTTGGCATGCTGAACCAGCTCCCAGATGCCGACCTGCGCGAGCAGAATGGGAGATCTCCTTGTACTAGGAAGCACACGACGAGCGGAAGCCCGCCGCAGCCTCATTGGGGGCTAAAGGAACATCATAGCGTGATGACATCACAATTTCAGCAACAACACCGACATTCTTGTCATGGCACGCGCCGTCCCGGCGCGCGGCGCGGCCAACTATTGCGAATGGACGAGCGTGCGCGGTTGCCCCGTTTCGTATAATCGAAGATCGGATGCTCGTCGAACTCGTGGTCGAGAACTACGCCGTCGTCGAACGGATTCGGGTTCGATTTCACCGTGGCTTGAATCTGCTCACTGGTGAGACCGGCAGCGGCAAGTCGATTGTCGTGGACGCGCTCGGACTCCTGTTCGGCGGACGCGCGTCTTCAGAAGTCGTCCGCACCGGCTCGGACCGGGCCCGCATCTCGGGCATCTTCGAAGCGCCTTCCACCCCCGCGTTTCGCGGTCTGCTCGAGTCCAACGGCGTCGAACTCGAGGATGGCGAACTCCTGCTCGAGCGCGAGATCCAATCGTCGGGCAAGTCGCGCGCCTTCATCGGTAGCCGCCCCGTCAGCGCCGCGCTGCTCAAGGAGATCGCGCCGCATCTCGGCGATATCCACGGACAACACGATCAGCAGCTTCTGTTTTCGGCCGTGACGCAACTCGAGATGCTCGATGGGTTCGCGAGCGGGGAGTCGTCAGTCGCGCGGGCCGGTGCCGCTTTTCGCACCTGGCACGCGGTTCGCCGCGAGATCACTGAGATGGAACGCGGCGAACAGGAGAAGCTCCGCCTTGCCGACCTGTGGAGTTTCCAGAAACGGGAGATCGAGGAAGTGTCGCTCAAACCGGGCGAGGACGCGCAACTCGAAGCCGAACGCCGTGTCCTGCTCAACACAACGCGCCTCCAGGAGAACGCCGAAGGGGCGTACGGCGCGCTCTACGATTCTCCAGGCGCCGCGCTCGCGCAAGTGCGCCAGGCAAGGCGGCGTCTCGAGGAACTCTCCAAGATCGACCCCGCATCCGCCGAAATGCTCGACGCGCTGAAGCCAGCCGAGATCGCGATTGAAGAAGCCGCGCACTCGCTGCGCGGATACATCGGCTCGCTCGAAGCCGATCCGGACCGTCTCGAACGGGTCGAGTCGCGCCTCGCCGCGATCGAGAAGCTGAAGCGCAAATACGGCGGATCGGTGGAAGAGATCATCGCTTTCCTCGAGGATGTTCGCGCCAAGCTTTCCTCGGTCGAGAACGCGGCCGAGCGCAAGGCGGAACTGGCGAAGGAACTCGAGACCGCCGCGGCGGCCTATGAGAGGTCCGCCGCCGAACTGAGCGCAATCCGGCGCAAGGGCGCCAAGGCGCTCGAAAAGACGGTGCAAGCCGAACTCGCCGAAGTGGCGATGGGCGGAACCGTGTTCCAAGTGGAGTTGCGTCCGGCCGAGTGGTCGGCGCACGGCTCCGATCAAGTTCGTTTCCTGCTTTCGCCCAATACGGGCGAGGAACCGAAGCCGCTCGACAAGATCGCCTCGGGTGGCGAACTGTCCCGCCTGGCGCTTTCGCTCAAGACGTGCGTCACCGCGAAGGAAAACAAGCCAGCGGCCGGATCCACGCGCACGATGGTGTTCGACGAAGTGGACAGCGGAATCGGCGGCGCGACGGCGGAGGCGGTGGGACGCCGGCTGAAGAAACTCGCCAAGGGCAGCCAACTCCTGTGCGTGACGCATTTGGCTCAGGTGGCTGGATTCGCCGACCATCACTATCGCGTCGAGAAGCGCGAGACCGCCGGCCGGACCTCCACGAGCATTGAGGAGCTTTCTTCGAAGGATCGCGCCCGCGAAATCGCGCGTATGTTGTCCGGCCAGACCTTGACACCGGAAGCCGTCAAACACGCCGAACAACTGATCAAGATGGCGTCGGCGTAAATCGCCGTCTTGTTTCGCGCGGCGATGGAGCTTCCACCGCCTGGAGGCCGGCGGATCTTGGCGTGGCTCGAGTGCCCAGAATCGTGGGCCGATCGACCGCGGCAAAGCCGAAGCTGTAGCGCCGTGCTTCGTCATGTCAGGGAGTTCGTGGATTTCACTGGGCCCTTCCGTCACGCAGCGGCCGGAGACGAAGGCTCCTCTAGTCTCGAGGGAGGGCGCGGAGGCTGTCGGCCTTACTCGCTGGATCGCGGAGGGACGGGGTCCGGTAGCGGTTTACGCCTTGGGACGGCCGTAGTAGTGGCCGTGGTATTTGCCGTAGTAACCGTAATAGTAATAGGTGTCGCTGATCTTCTGATGCACGTGGTTGAGCACCACGCCCAGGATATTGGCCCCGATCCGCTCGAGCGTGGTTACCACGGTGGCCACGCCCTTGCGGCTGGTTTCACCGGCCTTGGCCACGATCACCACGCCATCGACCGCGGCCGCCATCTGCAGGCATTCCGGGAATCCGAGCAACGGTGGAGCGTCGAGGATGATGAGGTCGTAGTCGGCGTAGGCTTCTTCGAGGATCTGCGACAGGCAGGGCCCGAGGAAATCCGCTGCTTTCCGTGGGGATGCCGGACCTGCGGTGAGGATCTTCAAGCCGGGGGCCACGCTCGTTTCAGTCACCATCTCGCGCCACGAGGCACGCTCGATGAGCACATCGGAGAGCCCTCGTGAATTCTCAACGCCAAAGCGTTGATGGACCGTGGGACGGCGCAAATCACCATCGATCAGCAGCGTGCGATGGTTCGCCATCGCGTGCGCGACCGCAAGATGAGTCGCCGCGGTGGACTTGCCCTCCGAAGGCGTGCTCGACGTGAACATGAGCGTCCGCACCCGGCGTTCGAAGTCTTTCAACAGAATCGAATTTCGAAGACTGCGGATCGCCTCTTCGTAGGCACTCAACTGGCTGCTGGTGGAAACGTGCGTAAGCCCGCCGGGTGCCGAGAGCGCGATCGTCTGCTCCTGCCACTGCTTGACCTGCGGCAGCGAACCGATCACGTCGGTTCCGAAGGTGCGCGCGACGTCCTCCGGCTCGCGCACCGTGTCGTCGAGCACGTCATGCAGGATCACGCTGCCCACCGCGAGGATTGTCGAAAAGATCGCGGCCAGGGCGAGGTTCAGCGGGACATTGGGAGTTACCGGCTTGCGCGCCGGACGCGCCGGATCGGCGACGCGGATCGAATTGCTCTGGAAGCTCGAGTTGATCGTCTCTTCCTTGATGCGGCGCAGCAGTTCTTCGTAGAGCTTCTTGTCGCCTTCGGCCTCGCGCTTCAGGTTCTGATACTGAAACGAGCGCGAGTTCAACCTGTCCAGCTCTTTCTTGGTATCGGCGACAGCGCCTTCGAAGGCTTTCTCGCGGCTCTCGGCCTCGCGGAATTCGACCTCTACGCGCTTCCGGATGCTCGACTGCGTGGATTCGAGCTGTTGGCGGATCTCTTCGAGATGGGCGGACGCCGCTTTGTGTTCGGGATGGTTCACGCCGTACTTCGTCTTCACCTCGGCAAAACGCTGGCGCGCGGCGTTGAAATCGTCGGTCAGCTTGCGAAGCGCTTCGCGCTGCGAGGAAACCTGGGCGGCTTCGACATTGCCGTCGGCAACCGAACGGAAAGCCGCTTCCTTCTTTACGCGATCCGACTGTGCCCGTGTGTATTCGGAGTTGAGATCGATCAAGCGCGTACCGAGGATGTTGGTCTTCTCCTCGGGCTGAATGATGTTCAACTCGCGCTCGAACTTTCCAAGCGCGCCGCTCGACTGCTCCATCTTGGTGCGCAGTTCCTCGAGCTGCTTCTCCATGAAGCGCGAAAGTCCGGCGGCTTCCTTGTAGCGGATGCGGTAGGTGTGTTCGAGGTACGACTGCGCGATGGCGTTGGCCACATCGGCGGCCAGACGGCGGTCCGTTGAACGATAGCTCACCATGAGCAAATACGTGTTCGGTGGACGCACGACACGCAGGCCCTTCAGCAGAACAGGCGAATCCGCGTTCTTGGAACGATCTTCCGCTGTCTTGTCGATCTGCTCCTCGGGCCTTTCGAGCAGACGGAAGTTGTCGGCGACCGGGCGTAGCACGGAGTCGGACTGGATCAGCCGGACCTGGGTAGCGAGGAACTGATCGGAGTCGATGGGCGAGATGGGGCCCGAGTCACGCCCCAGCACGTCGGTGCGGCCGCGCCGGTCCACATCGAGAGTCACGGTGGCTTCGTAGACTGGGGTCATCCGGTAGGTGACCACGATTGTCGCCGCGAGCACCGCGAGTACGAACACGGCAATCTTCTTGAACGACCGGCGAATCAGCCAGATGTAGTGGGTCAGGGGAACAGCCGGACCTTCCCCTCCGCTGTCGAGCAAAAACGGACCGGTGGGTTGCGCGGGAAGGCGCGCGGGGCCCTGCGGAACCGGCAGTTGAGAATCTGGTGTCGGCTGCATCTGTGCTGGCCCGAAGAAGCTTTCAGTGTACCGCGCTATACTGCGCGAATGACCCAAGCCGATCGCGCCGCGGCGCTCGCGAAACTGCAGGACTTTCTGCGGATTCCGTCTATTTCAACCGATCCGGCACGCGCTTCCGATGTCCGGCGCGCGGCCGATTTCGTGATGGCCGAGCTTCGCGCGGCGGGTCTTGCTAATGCTCGCCTGGTGGAGGCGGAGGGCCGGCATCCACTCGTTCGTGCCGATTGGATGGAGGCGCCCGGCAAGCCGGTGGTCCTTCTCTATGGACACTACGACGTGCAGCCGCCCGAGCCACTCGACGAATGGATTTCACCGCCGTTCGAGCCTGATATCCGGAACGGCAACATCTATGCGCGTGGCGCCTGCGATGACAAGGGCCAGACTTACATCCTCATCCAGGCGATCGCACGGTTGATGCACGAACACGGAAAGCTGCCAGTCAATGTCCGCGTGCTGATCGAGGGCGAGGAGGAGTCGGGTGGCGAACATGTGACCTCGTACGTCGAAAAGCACCCAGACGAAATTCGCGCCGATGCCGCCGTGGTGTGCGACACCGAGATGTTCGCGCCCGAACTGCCGACCATCTGCGTCGGCTTGCGCGGAATCGTGTACGGCGAGCTGATTGTCGAAGGTGCGCGCACGGATCTGCACTCGGGCGTCTACGGAGGCGCGGCGCCGAATCCAATCCAGGCGATCGCGGAAATCCTGGCGGCCCTCAAAGACCGTTCGGGACGCATTCAGATTCCCGAGTTCTACGACAAGGTTCGCCCGCCATCTCCGGAGGAGCGCCGCGCGTGGGGGCGTCTTCCGTTCAACGAAGCGGACTACTTGGAGAAGGAGATCGGGTCGGTGTCGCTGGTGGGCGATCCGGCGATTCCGGTGCTCGAACGGACGTGGGCACAGCCGACGCTCGAAGTCCATGGGATTCGCGGAGGCTTCACGGGCGAAGGTGCCAAGACCGTGATCCCGGCAAAGGCGCTCGCCAAGCTGAGTATGCGGCTGGTGGCCGATCAGGATCCGGCCGAAGCGGTGGCGCAGTTGCAGGCAGCGGTCGAACGGGCCACGCCTCCCGGCGTGCGCGCGCGATACTTGCCATTCCACGCGGGTGCGCCTTCTCTCATCGATCCCACGAATCCGTTTATCCGGCTGGGGGCACGGGCGCTCACCGATACGTTCGGAACCGAGACTGTGTACATTCGTTCGGGCGGTTCAATCCCGATCGTGGGCCTGTTCCAGAAGCACCTCGGAATTCCGAGTGTGTTGCTGGGGTTCGGGCTGCCGGACGACAACCTCCACGCCCCGAACGAGAAGTTCTACCTCGAGAACTTCTATCGGGGCATCGACGCTGTCGTCCGGTATTTCGAGCTGCTCGGCGAGTAGGGCTGCCTACTTCGGGAGCATCACAGTGTCGATCACGTGGATGACGCCGTTGGTGGCGTGAATGTCGGCCTTGATCACCTTGGCTTGGTCGGCAAAAAGCGATCCACCGAAGGTGCGAAGCGCCAGGGTCTGGCCGTTGACCGTCTTGGCGGCGTGCAGGGTCATGGCCTTTCGCGCGGGGACCTGCCCCGAGACGACATGGTAGGTGAGGATTGCGGTCAGCTTGTCGCGATTTTCGGGCTTCAGGAGTTCGTCGAGCGTTCCTTGCGGGAGCCGGGCAAAGGCCTCATCGGTAGGCGCAAATACGGTGAACGGGCCGTCTCCTTTCAGTGTTTCCACCAGACCGGCGGCTTTGAGCGCGGTGGCCAGCGTGTTGAACATACCCGCGCCCAGGGCAACGTCGACAATATCCTTCGACGGCGTGGCATGAGCCGCCCCGGTAGCCGCGGTTGCGGCAACCGCCACGGCCGAACCGCAAACGAAAGCACGCCGCGAACTCTTCTTCATGGCGCGCCAGGCACAAAACATCATTTGAGTGATTCTCCTTTGGTTTCGGCCCTTCTCCCTCCGGGAAGGGTTCACTGGAGAAGATGAACCTCACTGCTGTCCGGAGTTAGAAAATCGCGGTTCCATCGCAGCACCAGCCTGATTGAGGATCACGATATCGACACGGCGGTTCCGCATGCGGCCGTCTTCGTCTTCGTTGGTGGCGACCGGAGCGTTATCGGCATAGCCGGAAATCGAGAAGCGTTCGCGCGCGAGTTGGCAGCATTCGACGAGCACTTCCATCATCGCGATGGCGCGCGCGGCGGAAAGCTCCCAGTTGGTGCGGAAGCGGGCGGACTCGCGCAGTGGAACGGAGTCGGTGTGGCCTTCGAACCGGACTGGATTCGGAACGGCGCGGAGAACGTCGGCGACCTTCTCGATCGAGTTGTAGCTCTCTTCGGGGATGGCATCGTCACCCGAGGGGAAGAACGCGGCCTGTTGGAAGCTGACCACGAGTCCGCGCGCTTCCATGTTGACCTGCATCTTGCCCTCCCGGATCTCTTTTTCGAGCTCCTTGGTCAGGTGTTCCAGCGACGGAAGCAGTTCCGCGTACTTGCCCTCTTCCTTCTTCTGCTCGGTGAGACGCTCGGCACCGCCCGGGCCACGCATCTGCGCGTTGCCTTTGCCCTTATCGTCCGCGACGCCACCGAGGATGCCGGCGATCGCCGAGGCGACTTGATCCTCCTCGATCGCGCGTTTCATGCTCTGCTCGAGCTGCTGCGTCTTGCCTTTGTCGGTTTGCGACGTCGCGAACATCACGACGAAGAACGCGAAGAGCAGTGTGATGAAGTCGGCATAGGAGACGAGCCAGCGCTCATGATTCTCGTGCGCGGCATGTTTCTTTCTGGGCACGGATCAGTCTGACTCCGTACCGGCTCCGGGTGGCTTCGCGCCGTGAGGTGCCCAGGCCTCGAGCTTGCTGTGAACGAGCTTGGGATTCATGCCTTCGACAATCGCGACCACGCCTTCGAGGATCATCTCCTTGACTTGCGAGGCCGCCTGCGCGCGAGCCTTGATCTTGTTGGCGATGGGAAGGAAGAAGATGTTCGCGATCGCCACTCCGTAGACCGTGGCGACGAACGAAACCGCGATCCCATGTCCTACCTTGTCGATGTCGGATAGGTTCTTCATCACCTGAATGAGGCCCATCACCGCGCCGATGATGCCGATCGTGGGCGCATATCCTCCGGCCGATTCGAAAACCTTCGCCTCGGACTCCGCGTGGTGCTCATCCATGGCGATCTGGACTTCGAGCATCTTTCGAATCTCCTGGATGTCGGTGCCGTCGACCGCCAGATTCAGGGCCTTGCGAAGGTAAGGATCGGTGATGTTTTCCGCCTCCTTTTCGAGGGAGACGAGGCCCGCCTTACGTGCCTGCGTGGCATAGCCGACCATCTGCTCGATCAACGCTTCCACGGGCATTCCCTGTTCGAAAAGCACTCCACCGAGCCGTTTCATCGCACCGATGAAGGTGGCGAGTGGCGTGTTGATCAAGACCGCGCCCACCGTACCACCGATGACGATGATTGCCGCAGTGAGCTGGGTGATGTCTTTGAGTTCGCCGCCTTCGAGAATCAGTCCACCGACGATTCCGACAGCAGCGAGAACCAGTCCGCCGATGGTTGCGAAGTCCGGACGCTTGGAAGGGGTTTGGGTCGCGTCAGCCATAGGCCTATTGGGAGGGATTGGGGGAGGGGAGGGGGAGGATACTTCGGCGGAAATCAACGACCTTCCGCAAGACCTCGTCCGCCGGTTCGAGCACGACGAACTTTTGTCCGGTCGTCATCGCGATCACGGTATCAGGCGTAATCTCGATGTGTTCGATCAGGTCGGAGTTGATCAGCAGCGGCTTCTGGTTGATTCGCGTGAGCTGGATCATCCAGGAATGTTATCGGCCGAAATGCGGGAAATATGGGGAGTGCGTCGAAATTCAAAATCGGGGGAAAGAGATCCGATATGCCCCTCGGTGGCAAAGGTAGCTTGGATCGAGAGAGGCAACACGGAGACCGCGTGGCTGGCCAGCCAGTTGCTGGACAGCGTATCGAAGGGCGACAGCGGACGCGTCTCGGCGTTGGCGGGAATGGTGGGCCGCCTCGAGGCGCGGGCGGCTGGCTACGACGCATCCGCGCAAGAGCGCGTGGAGTTGCTCGGGGCAATCGCCAAACGAGCCCGGGCCGGATCCACTCCTCCCGCCCATCTCGAACTTCTGCGTCACCTGGCACGGACTTTGTTGATACAATCCGTGCATGGCGCCGCGTAAGTATCTGTTATTTGTTGCAGTTTCATCAAACCTGCTCGCTCAGAAACCCGTCCGGTCGGTCTCCGATCCGGGTGTCGTGACCACGCGGCAATCGATCACGCCCGCCGGTGTACCGGCGATTTTTTCGACCAAGGTCCACGGCGTCTCTTTCGGCCGCGACGCCTCCGAAGTCTGGGTCCTGACCGCCAATTCGATCTACCGGATGGATTGGCGCGCGAACAAGGTTCTGGAACAGGTCGCGCTGAAGGGAACAGCCGGCTTGCAGGGTATCGTCTTCGATCCGGCTTCTGGCACCGCGCTAGCCAGCGGAGCGGGCGCCGACAAGAAGACCCGCCTCGTTGCGGCGCGGAATGGCCAGTTGAACACGATCTCGGAGGGCGAAGGCTCGCAGATCGCGGGCGGACTCGGCGTTGCTCCCGGCAAGAAGGCCGTCGTGCCGTTGATCTTCGACAACAAGGTCGCGGTAGTCGACTTGGCGGGGGGCGGATCGAAGACACTTCCCACCGATATCGCGCCGTTCGCCGCGGCGGTGAACCGCGCGGGCACCGTGGCCTGGGTCTCCAACTGGGGCGGGCGCAAACCGAATGCCAAGGATCTCACCGCGCCCACCGGACTTGCTCCGACCGCGGACAAAGTGGCCGTCGATTCGCGCGGCGTCGCCGCCTCGGGCACGGTGATGCGCCTCGATCTCGCGGGTGCCTCCGAGCCGGTCAAGATCGCTACCGGACTTCATCCGAACGGGCTCGCCTGGGACGAAGATCGCGGATTGCTCTACGTCGCCAATGCGAACTCGCAGTCGATCTCGGTGATCGATACGAAGGCGAACCGGCTGGCTCGCACGATCGACGTGCAACCGTTCGACCGCCGCGTCGCCGGAATCGCGCCCATCGCGATCGCCGTTTCGAAGGATGGCACACGGCTGTGGGCCGCCTGCGGCGGGATCAACGCAGTGGCTCAAATTGCAACGGCCACTGGGCGAATCGAAGGGCTGATCCCGACAGGCTGGTTCCCGAATGCGTTGTCGCTGAGTCCGGACGGAAAGATGCTGGCGGTTTCAACGCTGCTCGGAGCCGGGTCGGGTTGGCGCGACGAACCACGGCAGCGCTTCGTGCACGCCTATCGCGGATCGGTGCATGTAATCGATCTGCCGGACGCCGCGCAACTGGCCAGTTTCACCACCGCCGTGGCGGAGAACAACCGGATGCGCCTCGCCGGATCGGCACCCCAACCCACTCCGCCTGTCGCGGCCAAGGCGATTCCAGTCCCGCTGCGCGCGGGCGATCCCTCGACGATCGAGCACGTTGTCTACATCGTCAAGGAGAATCGTACCTACGATCAGGTCTTCGGCGACATGCCGAAGGGCAACGGCGATCCGTCTCTCGTGATGTTCGGCGAAAAGGTCACGCCGAATCACCACCGCCTCGCCGATCAGTTCGTGCTGCTCGACAATCTCTACGCCACGGGCGGCAACAGTGCCGACGGGCATCAATGGCTGACGCAGGCGAACGAAACGGCCTACACGATGTGGCCTGGCTATGCGGGACGCAGCTATCCGTTCGATGGCACTGATCCGATCGCTTATTCGTCGGGCGGCTTTATCTGGGATCTCGCACTGGCCCGGAAGAAGTCGGTGCGCGTGTTCGGGCAGTTCATTCCGCGGTTCTCCGAGGCGCGATCGTCCGACCGCATGAATCTTCTGAAGGAATGGGAAAAGGGCGGCGATTTCTCGACGCGCTACAGTGCGGCTTCCCACATCGCGACACTGACGCCGCTGCTCGCCAAGAACTATCCGGGTTATTCGAATGCGATTCCCGACCTGGTCCGCGCCTCGATCCTGAAGAAAGAAATCACCGAATGGGAGAGCAAGAGCACGATGCCGAATCTCACGATCGTGCAACTGCCATGCGACCACACGTTCGGGACGTCTCCCGGTACTTCGACTCCTTCGGCGATGGTGGCCGACAACGACTATGCGCTGGGCCAGATTGTCGAAGCATTGACCCGCACCCGGTTCTGGAAAAAGATGGCGATCTTCGTGGTGGAAGACGATGCGCAGAATGGGGTCGATCACGTGGACGGGCATCGCACGGTGGCGCTCGCGATCAGTCCGTACACCAAGCGCGGCTCGGTCGATTCCACCTTCTATGCGAATCAGAGCATCCTCAAGACGATCGAGCTCATTCTCGGGCTGCCGACAATGTCGCTGTTCGACCTGATCGCCAACGACATGCGCGCGAGCTTCACGAACGAGCCCGATTTCACGCCGTACTCGGCGGTGGCGCCGCAACAGTCGCTCTATGACGTGAATCCGTCACGCGCCCAATTGCGTGGCCTTGCCTTGCGCGCGGCGAACGATTCGGCGAGGATGCGCTGGGATGTTCCGGACGCGGTTCCCTCCGACAAATTGAACAAGATCCTGTGGCATGCCACGCGTGGCTGGAACACTCCGTATCCGGGCACTCGCCGCGCGGTCTTCGCGCCCCTGTCGCTCGATCTCGAGGACGAAGAGCAGGAAGAGCGGGCCGAGCGCGCGAGAACGACGCGCTGATAGGCTGGCGAGGGAATCACCGCGGCATCGAGTCCGCGGTGGCCGCCGCCCTCCGCTCAGGACGCTCGGACCCGTCCAGCCGCCCGGGGTCTCAGAGCGCTTGTCCGATGCGATGCCACGTCGAGACGCGTGCGCCCGGTCCCGCGCTTGATTCTCGAGAAGCGATTCTCACCAGCAGTAAGCGAAGCGCGGACGGTGCCGGCCGGTGAAGTGACGGCCATCTTGTCCGCCAAATCGGCGTAGGATAGAAGCGTCATGATCACCCGGCGAACTCTTCTCGCGTCGGCTGCCGCCTCGTCTTTCGCGGCGCCGCAATCCCGCTACAAGGTCGGCATCACCTCGAACACGCGCGGTGGATGGGAGAATGACGTCTTCCTCTCGTTTCGCGAATCGCGCGAAGTGGGCTACCGGTGGGTGGAGAGCTTCATCCACTACTTCGTCGACTATTGGGAAAAGCCGGCGGAGTTGAAGAAGCGCGTGGACGATATCGGCGTCCGCTTCGTCACCATCTCCAACGGCGGTCCGCTCGAGATGCACTTCGAGGATCCGGCCAAACACCCGAAGCTTCTCGCGGATCACATGAAACTCGGCCGCTTCATCCGCAACTTCGGCTGCACCCATCTGAAGATCAACCTCGGGCCGCGCAGGCCGGCGGGCACCACGGACGCGGATCTGATCCAGATCTCGAAGGTGCTCGAACAGCTCGGCGCCAAGCTCCGCGCCGAAGGCGTCCGGCTGGCAGTACACGCGCACATGTGGGCGCAATTCGAGAACCGCCGTGAAGTGGATTACGTGATGAGCCACACCGATCCGAAGAACGTCGGGTTCGTGCTCGACACCGGTCACGTGACGATGGCCGGAATGGATCCGGTGGAGTTGACGAAAACGCTTGGCCATCGCATCGTCGAGTTCCACATGAAGGACACCAAACCCGAGAATCGTGGCGGTGCCAGAAAGCGGCTCGACCGGCCCGACATGATGAACGACCCTCCCTTCTTCCCGCTCGGGCACGGTGGCGTCGACTTCCCGGCGATCCAGGCCCATCTCGACAGCATCGGATGGAAGGGCCACCTCACCGTCGAGCTCGATTCTTCGCCATTCCGGCCGCCGAAAGAGAGCGCTCGGATGAGCCTCGCCTATATCAAAAACACCCTAAAGCTACCTGTAGATTCCTAGCGGGGATGACGATATGGATGTTGAACCCCTCATGCCAGGATCGTCAGCGGCGCTCGCGCCGCAGGCAGTGCTATGCTGAAGGTGTCTCTCAGGAAGAAGGCCAAATAATTGGACGACCGGCTGAAAGAATTGATGCAGGAGCTGGGGAACGCGATCAACGAATCGTTGTCCGACTCTGACCGGATCGCGGCTGCGATCGGGGAGATCAAGAGCTCGGGATACGACGTCTTCCTTGTCTTGGAAGCGACGATCGGATTCAACAAGCGGACCGATTCGGATGATGACGACGACTCGTCCGGCTCCGGGCCGATCCACTTCGAGGCTCCCGACAAGGTCCGTTGGACCTCGCAGGACGAGAAGTTCCTCAAGGCTCTCAAGATCGCTGTCGACGAAGAGGCGAAGTGAACCTCACGGCGCGGTGAGCTCGCCGTAGACACGCCAGGTTTCCTCCACCGCCCGGCTCCAGGGAAAGAGACGGGTTCGCTCCCATCCGGCCGCTTGTAGCCGCAGCCGTTCGGTTTCGCTTTCCGCCAGCGTGAGCAACGCATCGGCGATCGAGCGCGTGTCGAGCGGATCGGCCAGCAACGCCGCGCCGCCCGCCACTTCCGGCAGCGCGGAACGGTTCGAGGTAACCACGGGAACCCCCCAGGCCATTGCTTCGAGCACCGGAATCCCGAAACCTTCGTCGAGCGAGGGGAACGCGAAGATCGATGCCCGCGCGAGCCACATCCGCAAGACCTCGTCCGTGACCCAGCCAGTGACTTCGATGCGCGCACGAGCGGGACTCGAGTCAATCCGGCGCAGGATCTCGGACGCACCATGGCCTGTCGATCCGGCAAGCACGAGTCTCCAGGGTCCGGGCACACGCTCGAACGCCTCCACCAACCGCGCGATGTTCTTGCGCGTCTGCAACGTGCCCGCGAACAGGATAACCGGCTCTCGTGGCACAGTAGGCATCGGATCGGGCGGATGGACTCCGTGCGGAACTACCCGGATCCGCCCGCGATCGACACCGAGGAGACTGTGGACCTGATCCGCCGTGAACTGGGAAACGGCGATCACGAGATCGGCGCGGCTGGCGGCTTCCCGGGCTTGGGCGGCGAAGCGTTCGCGGAACTCGGGCGTCGAATATCCGGCGGTCATGACGAACAGGTCGTGGAAGGTCGCCACCATCCGGCGGGCCCTGGTTCGTTTGGGCAGGCGTTGATTCAGCCCGTGGAAAATGTCGCAGGCGGGCGTCCACGAGTTGAAGAAAGGACGCACGCGGACCCGGGGCTGCGGCGGTAGGCGCCGGCCCGCGAAGAACCGGTTGGAACGGTAGCACCAGAGCCACTCGGCCCCAGTGCGAGTGGCCAAACCGTGCATGAGCTCGCGCGAGTAGACACCGATCCCGGTGAGCTGTTCGCCCAGCGAGTAGGTGGCATCCAGCGCGACTTTCAACGGCCTATTCTACGATACGCGTACCTCCTCGAGCGCCACCGGCTGACGCATGCGCGTGAGCGCGGTAACATGCCGCGATCGTTCCATGGCGTTTCGAAGCGCCTTCGACAATGGAGCGCAGTCGATTTCGGTTGTCACGAGGTAGTCTTGCGCGCCTTGCCGGATGCGGCCGAGAGCGAGGGGCTCGTCGCCCGGCTGGGCCAAGATGATAACCGGCACGACAGGGTGCCGGTCGTAGATCAGATCGAATGCGGAGGATTCCCGGTTTCCGGGGACCGCCAGATCGAGCAGGATGGCGTCAAAAGGCCTCTCCCTGAGCAGGGTGAGGGCCTCGTCCACGGTGCTTACGAACGTCCGCCGGCACAGCCGCATCCACGGCTGCGCGAAACGGATTTCCTCGATTTCTCCGAAGGCTTCCTCGAGGAGTTGGGTTACACCGGGTTGATCCTCCACGACAAGAACGTGGAGGGTTTCGAATTTCATGCTACGGCATATTCCTTCAACTTGCGATACAGCGTCGTGCGGCCAATGCCCAACAAGTGGGCCGCAAGATTCCGGTCACCCTGTGTGAACCGGATCGCTCGCATGATCTCCCGCCGTTCCAACTCCTGGAGTGGAACGACAGGTACGTCCTCACGCTGCGGGGGAACGCGCGGGATCATTGTGTCCGGAGCCATCATGGCCACCGGTTCGAACGGGATCGGAGGCGCCAGCGTAGCTTGGTATCGCTGAGCCTGATAGTGATTGTTTACCTGGGACGGCAGGTCGCCCACGTGAATCGCCGGACCCGAGTTCATCGCCACCATCTGCTGGATACAGTTTTCGAGTTCGCGAACGTTGCCGGGCCATGCATACTCCTCCAGAGCATCCATGACATCCTGCGTCAATTCGTGACCCGAACCATACCGCCTGAGGAAATGATCCGCAAGCGGAAGGATATCCTCCCGCCTTTCCCGTAGCGGCGCCAGCTTGATTGTGACGACATTCAACCGATAGTAGAGATCGCGGCGGAACGTTCCGCGCTCCACTTCTTTCGCCAAGTCGCGGTTGGTGGCGGCGATGATCCGGAAGTCCGACTTCCGGGTCGTTCCCGACCCAACCGGCCGAAACTCTTTTTCCTGCAGTGCTCGCAGAAGCTTACACTGCATGTCGAGCGGCAACTCGCCAATTTCGTCGAAAAACGCGGTGCCACCATCCGCCATTTCGAGAAGTCCGGTCTTGGCCCCCACAGCTGACGTGAACGCGCCCTTCGTGTGCCCGAAGAGTTCGCTTTCCATCAGCGGACCTACCAAGCTCGAACAGTCGATCGTCACGAACGGCCCAGACGGGCTCGCTTCGTGAATCGAACGAGCTACAACTTCCTTCCCTGTTCCCGTCTCGCCAAGGACGAGAACGGGCCACCGTCCCTGCGCGACCCTATCGATGCTGCGCAACACTTGTTTCGTGCGTTGCGATACTCCAACCAGTGACCGTGCGCTGCTTGAGCTGTTATCCAGACCCACCTGATACCCTCGTTTGCGTCAATTTTGAAGCGCCTTGGTTCTGCGACCATTGGGCGTCTATTTATTAGTGTGTTTTCGGAATCAAAAATCTCACTGAGCTTTTAAGAGAGTACCTTTTTTTTTTCGTACTGCCTAGTTCCTCGTAGGGTGTAAACCGTATAGGCAGGTGGGGTCCCGGTATTATCCCCGGACAGGGGGATAGCCTAGTACGGTCAGTCAGATGGGGGGATTTTGCGGGGGGAGAACCTAAAGGTGCCGGGTCCCCCCGCCGATGATGAAGAAGGAACTTTTCCCATGGATGCACTCCTCTGGCTATTCCTTCCGCTGCTGACTTCGGCCGGTTCGGCCTTGCTGGCATTCTTTATCATGCAGGCCAAGATGGAGGTGGCGCTCGCAAAGGAGCGTGAGTCCACGGCGGAAGCCCGCGCCTCGTTGGCCAACTTCGAGAAGCACCTGGAAGTCCAGATCAAGGCCGCGCAGGAAGAGAGCAAGCGGACAAGCCTGGATCAGTTCCTCGGCGACTTCCGGGTGGAAGAACGGCACTATTTGCGCGAGAACAAGTCCCTGTTCCTGAAGAAGAAGGCGATGGTCCTGCAGGAACGGCTCTATTTCCGCAACATCCCGCTATCGAACTGGGTCGAGCACGAGATGATGATCGAGGAAGGTGGGGACCTTCAGGCCCTCGCCAAGGCAGTATCGGTCTTCTCGACCCGCGTGGAGACACCGGGAGATCCGGTTGCCGCGCTGGCCGGTGCGGGGGCAGGGGCTGGGGCGACCCGGCTTCTCCGATAGCCGCCCCAACGACGTTAGACCTTGGCCGGAACGATGTAGGGTGCGCGGTAGTTGCGCGTGAGCATCCGGGTGGCCTCGGGATCACCCTTGACCGTCCAGGTCTTTTCATCCCAATTCAAGGTCCGGCCCAGGCGATACGAAATATTCGCTAGGTGCACCAGCACGCAGGACATCGCGCCTTCCTCGATTTCGGCGGTGAGATCCTCGCGTTTCCGGCTGCGCACGCTCGAAATGAAATTCTCGAAGTGGGAATCGCGGGTCGTTCGGGCAGGACCGGGCGTTCCTTCCTTGCCCATGTAGCTGTAGTACTTGTTGTATCCGTCGATCACCAGGTAGCCATCGGCACCATAAAAAGTGTTGCCGATCGTATTGCCGGCCTTCTCGCCACCAATCCCCGCCTCGTGGTTCGAGTACCAGTGCCTCACCTCGAACTCCATCATTTTCGCCTTCCCATTCACGTTGAATTCGTAGGCGCAGTTGAGCGTGTTCGGCGTTTCCTGATCGTCATCGAACATGAACTTCCCGCCGATCGCGCTCACCTTGGTGGGGTGCGTGACGCCCAAGCCCCAGCGGGCGATGTCGACTTCGTGAATGCCCTGGTTGCCGAGATCGCCGTTGCCGGTATCCCAGAACCAGTGCCAGTTGTAGTGGAAGCGATTCTTGGTGAACGGGCGTTTCGGCGCCGGGCCAAGCCACATGTCGTAGTCGACTCCCGGCGGTACGGCCTCTTCAGGCGTCTTGCCGATCGTGTTGCGCGACTTGAAACAGAGTCCGCGCGCCATGTAGATATCGCCGAATGCTCCGGCCTTCATCTTCTGTACCGCTTCCTGCAAGGCTGGGGACGACCGGCTCTGGCTGCCCATCTGGACCATTCGGTTGTACTTGCGCGCGGCGGCGACGATCTGGCGCGACTCGAAAACGTTGTGCGAACAGGGCTTCTCGACGTAGACATCCTTGCCCGCCTGACAGGCCCAGATCGTCTGGAGAGTATGCCAATGGTTCGGGGTGGCGATCGACACCGCGTCGATGTTCTTGTCGTCGAGCACCTTGCGAATGTCGCGGAACGTCGGAACTGGCTTCATCTCCTTGCGTTGGAGTGCACCGATGTAGCGTTCCGAGTGCGAATCGTCCACGTCCACGAGAGCCGCCAGTTGGACGTTGGGCATCGAGGTCCACGCACCCATGTGGCTGTTGCCGCGGCCTCCACAGCCAACCACGGCGACTCGTACGGTGTCGTTCGGGCTCGGATTGGCGCGAACCGACTGCGCGGCCGTCGCGGCCGCTGAACTCATGATGAAATAGCGCCGATTCATAGGCACTCCTTCTGAAGGTACGCGCAAAAACGAGCCGGCCGCCACGATACAACCTCGCGTGTTTCTCGGGTTTGGGCAGCGGCTCGGCGGCCCTTGCGCTTCGGCGGACACGCGGCACGCCTCTTCGAAATTATACAGCCCGCCGCCGAAACGCGCCAGGCGATGGCCGATCCGCTCCGCCCGGCCGGTGGTACGGCCAGTCCTGGGACTTCCGGCGGTCGAGACTTTGGCGGGCCTCCAGTATACTGGAAGCTCCGGCGCCAAACCGGAGTTCCAATACGGCACTATCAGTGGGGCTCGTCAGGGCAGATCAACGCAAGAAATACACGGCGGTCATCATCGGCGCGGGTCCAGCGGGATTGACGGCAGGATACTGCCTTTCCAAGGCTGGTGAGCCGGTTGTCGTGCTCGAGGCGGATCCCGAACACGTCGGCGGGATCTCCCGAACGGAGAGCTACAAGGGCTTCCTGTTCGATATCGGGGGACACCGCTTCTTCTCCAAGGCTCAGGAAGTAGAGGACCTGTGGAGCGAGATCCTGCCGGACGACATGCTCGAACGGCCGCGTTCGTCGCGCATTTTTTATGGCGGCAAGTTCTATTCCTACCCGCTGCGCGCGATGGAGGCGTTTCTGAATCTGGGTCCGGTCGAGTCGGTGCTGTGCGTGGTCTCGTACGCCGCGGCCCGGTTGCGGCCCGTCTCCGATGTCCGCTCGTTCGAGGATTGGGTGACCAATCAGTTCGGAGAGCGGCTCTTCCGCATCTTCTTCCAGACCTACACGGAAAAGGTGTGGGGGATGAGTTGCAAGGAGATCTCGGCCGATTGGGCGGCGCAGCGCATCAAGGGCTTGTCGCTCGGAACGGCGATCCGCAACGCGCTCTTTTCGGGGTTCGGCGCAGGTTCCCGGGGCGAGGCGGTGAAAACGCTGATCACCACGTTCCGGTATCCGCGCAAGGGTCCGGGGATGATGTGGGAGGCTTGCCGGGCCAAGATCGAAGCCTTGGGCGGAGCGATCGAGACTGGAATCCGCGTAACCGGATGCGCGTGGGACACGGTCGCGCAAACATGGTTCGTCGAGGGCCGGACCACCGGTGGAGAGACGGTGCGTTTGCAGGCCAGGCACGTCATCTCTTCCGCACCGCTGCGTGAGTTGATCCCTTCGCTCGAGCCCGCTCCGTCACGGGAAGCCGTCACGGCGGCGCGCGGTCTGCGCTATCGCGATTTCCTGACCGTGGTGCTGATCCTGAAGGGTAGGGACGCATTCCCCGACAACTGGATCTACATCCACGAGCCGTCCGTAAAGGTGGGGAGGATCCAGAACTTCAAGTCGTGGTCACCGGAAATGGTGCCAGATCCCGCCTACTCCTGCTACGGCCTCGAGTACTTCTGCTTCGAAGGCGATGGGTTGTGGAACGCGCCCGATGCCGAGCTGATCGCCCTCGGCAAGCGGGAGTTTGCCAAGATCGGACTTGCTCGGGAGGAAGATGTCATCGACGGCTGTGTCGTGCGCCAGCCCCGCGCCTATCCCGTATATGATGATGCCTACGCTCAGCATGTCGCCACGATCCGGAAGGAAGTGGCGCGCTATCCGGGATTGCACCTGGTGGGCCGCAACGGGATGCACAAGTACAACAACCAGGATCACGCGATGATGACGGCGATGTTGACCGCGCGCAACATTCTCCAGGGCAAGCAGGTCTGGGACGTGTGGGAGGTGAACCAGGACGCCGAATATCACGAGTCCGGCCGGGCAGGCGAGCAGGGCGCGACCGGCGAGCGGCTGGTGCCGGAGCGCCTTCGCAAGTAACGGTACACGCCAGCAGGGTCCTCGCCGTCATAGGATAGAGGAGAAGGCAAACATGAGAAATCACCGCATCACCCGGCGCCGCGCAGGCTTTTCGCTGATGGAACTGCTGATCGTGGTCGCGATTTTGATGATCATCGGGGCCGTCGCGGTTCCCAAGATCGGTCAGGCGCTCATCAACGCGAAGGAGATGGCGGCAACGCGCGAGATCCACAACCTGAACCAGGCACAAATCCAGTACATGTCGCAGTTCGGGCGCTACGCCACCTCACTGACCGAGCTCGGAACCCCCGCCAGCGGACAGCCCAGCCCATCGGGTGCGGGCTTGGTCTCGGATGAAATGACCAAAGGCGTGAAGAACGGCTATCAGTACGTGGTGCAGGGAACGCAAACCGGATTCACGATCAACGCGAATCCGCTCAGCGCCGCCACCGGCCGCCGCACGTTTTATTGCGATCAGACGGGTGTGATTCGCGAGAACTTCGGAATGGAGCCGGCCACCGCCACCAGTCCCGAGCTAGGATCGGGCGCGGCGGGCGGAAGCGCAGGCCAGAAGAAGTAGCCCAAGATCCCACGCACGAGGGATAGCGGAAAGACGCCGGGACGGTTACAATGATCTGGCACCTGTTCGTCGTAACGGGTGGCCAGTGAAACACGCCGCTGTTCCCTCTGCCATCTCGAGCTGTCGCCCTCTGCGCCCGGGCGAACGCGTCGCCGTCGCGTACTTTGCCTACACGGCGGTGCTGAGCGTCGTGTTTCCGCGAAGCTGGCTGCATCAGGCCATATCGGCCGCCCTGCCACTGGCGGTTTGGTGGCTGGGAACCGTCGCAGCCCGCTATCCGCGTCTGAGCGTCGAAATCGCGCGCGAATGGGCCACTCCCGCGCTCGTTCTGACCGGCTACCTGCAACTCGAGTGGTTCAGCCGCGCTCCAGACGTGACCCTGCAGAACCGGTTTTTCGGATGGGACCAGTGGCTATTGCGCGCCGCCGGGTTCGGCGAGTTGGTCAGGGCGGGCGGACAGCCGTTGCACTGGCTTCTCGAACTCAGCTATACCCTGCTGTACACGATTCCCCCTTTGTCCCTCGCGGCGATCTATTGGCTGCGAAGGCGCCACCGGGTGGACCGGTTTCTGGCGACCTTCGCGCTCGGAACGTTCTGCGCCTACGCGTTGCTCCCTTTGTTTCCCACCCTAGCGCCTCGTGTGGCTTTTCCGGAGCAGGATCTGCCGTCAACCACCAACATGTGGCGATCGTTCAATCTTTGGCTGCTCGGCAACTTCGACATCAGCACGAGCGTGTTTCCGAGCGGACACGTCGCCGCCGCATTCTCATCGGCGTTCGGATTGATCCGTGCCGTGCCCGATTGCCCGCGACTGTGCGCGGCCGGCTTGACTGCCGCGGCGCTCGTCTTCCTCGCCACGATCTATGGCCGCTATCACTACGCCGCGGATGGTTGCGCCAGCCTCCTGATCAGCGTGGCAGCTTGGCGGCTGTCGGAGGCATGGGATGAACGGTAAGCTGCTGGCGTTGATCGCCGCGGCCGGACTTCGCGCCGCGAACCTGGAGCGCCCCCAACAGGTTGAGGTCCGCCTGCTCAGCCATGTCACCAGTGATGCATCGCCCGTTGGAACTCCGGTGCGGGCGGTGGTGGTACAGCCGGATGGCTCCTTTCCGGCTGGCTCGATCGTGTACGGCAAGGTGAGCCGGGCTTCGCGCGTCCGCCTCGGAGTGTTCCGCGAACGTGCCTTGCTTCGAGTTGATTTCCATGATCTCGAATTACCCGGCGGACAGCGGCGTGCGATCATCGCCAAGGTTCTGTCGGTGGAGAACGCGCGCGAACAGGTTTCACGCGACGGCACGATCCGGGGAGTGCTCGCCGCGAGTCCGCCAGGAGCATGGGTACGCGGACTTTGGCACCGGCCTCGCCCGAACATCTTCGGGCGTGCTGCCATCGGTCTCACCGGAGCCTCGGGTACGATTTGCAGCCGGGCCGCTCTGGGGCCTGCCGGAGCCGCGGGCATGTTCGCCGCCAAGACACTGCTGTTCCGTCTGCCGGACCCGGAGATCCATCTGACTCCTGGCGCGGAATTGAGTCTCGAGGTGCACGGCGAGGGACCGTCCACGAATCGCGCGACGAGCGCGCCATCAATTGCACGCGGGGCATTGGCCGATCTTCCGCATGGGGTTAAGAAGCCGAATGGACGGCCCGCTGGCGACATCATCAACTTCGCGTTCCGCGCAACTCGCGTGGAGATCATCGACGCGTTCACCGCCGCTGGCTGGTTTCCAGCCGAGCCGACGACCCGGTCTTCGTTCCGGCGAGCCTATCACTCGTGGGTCAGCATGCGCGGTTATCCGACGGCCCCAGTTTCGCCGCTGCTGTATCAGGGACGCAAGCCCGGCCTCGTGTTCCAAAAATCGTTCAACACCATCGCCAAGCGTCATCACATCCGAATCTGGGAGACGGTGGACCCGGACGGCGGAAACGTATGGGTGGGAGCCGCCACTCACGACACCGGAATCACGGTCGTGCGCCGCCGATTCACACTCACCCATCGCATCGATCCCCGGATCGACGCCGAGCGCCGCAAAGTCATCGCTGACCTCGATTTCGCTGGTTGTATTCGCTCCGCGGCGTTCATGGAGCGTGGCAATCTCGTACGGTCCGGAGAGATTGTCACCGATGGCTCACTGGCGGTGGTCGAACTCACCGCCTGCGCGAGCCCCAGAACGTTTGCGATCGATGCGCCGCCCAGCAAGCGGCCTGACAAGTGGCCGGTCCGGATGGCGCGGCGCATGTCGCTCGAAACGCGCCAGTACTTGATGCGAGACAGCGTCTACTACTACGCCTACCTCGCGGCGAGAAAGTTCACGGGAACCCTGGGTGAAGTTCGCGACAGCCGCTAGAGGGGGGACTCGCCGCTTTCGCCGACAATGGAATCAGAGACCGCCGAATGAATCTGGTCAGGATCGAGCCCGGGCAAGCAGTCATGCCGCCCGGCGCTCATCCCGACCTTGCTCTGGCCCAGGCGGTGCTTCGCAAGGACCGGAAGGCAACCGCCGAGTTCGTCGAAAAGCTATCGGGTCCCGTCTATTCCTACGTCAGGGGACGTCTGTTTCCGCGCGCCGACGCGGTGGAGGATACCGTGCAAGAGGTTTTCGTCGCGGCCTGGCAGTACCTGCCGGGCTATCGCGGAACCTCGCCCCTCGCCGCCTGGATCATGGGGATCGCGCGGCACAAGGTGGAAGACCACTACCGGCGGAGACTGCGGGAATTCAGTCAGTGGGAGGACGCTCTGCCCGAACCGCCGGACCTTGCTTCGCCGCCGCTCGATGAATTGCTCGACTCGCGAAGACTGTCCGAACGAATGCGCTCCGTGCTCGCGGGACTGCCAGAGCACTACTCAGCGATCCTGTTGTGGCGATACTGGGAACGGCGGAGCTCGCGGGAGATCGCAGAGGCAACCGGCCGCACGGAGAAGGCCGTCGAACGGCTGCTGGCGCGAGCGCGAGAAAACTTCAAGAGGGGGTGGCAAGATGCCTGACGAACTCGATGATCAGTGGCTCGAGTTCGCGGAAGCCGCGGATGCCGCCTTGGAGGAGCAGCCGGCGCCGCCCCGTCTGCGATCGAACGTCTTCTCGCGCCTGAACCTCGAGCAGGCCAAAGACGGCCCGCTTGCGAGCGTTTCCGAATCGAAGGCCGAGGGACGTGATCTCTGCGTTTTCGAGGAAATCATGCGGGTGGCTCCGGTGGGTGAAGAAATCCGTCAGCTCAACTACTGCCGCGTCTGCCACGCACGCGTGCTCGGCGAGAACCTGGACAACGCGCCCATCTGGTGGGAAGGCTGTCCCTACGCGGACTTCCACCGCCAGCGCGGCTGAAATCAGCGCGGAAACACGCGGCGCCCGCCGAGATAGGTCTCCACCGGCTGGATGCTCTTGATCTCGTCGAGCGGGCAGGTCAGGATGTCGCGATCGAGAATCACGAAGTCCGCGAGCTTGCCTTTTTCGAGCGAACCCTTGTTCTTCTCCTCGAAGACGAGAAAAGCGTTGTTGATCGTGTAGAGGCGAATCGCCTGTTCGCGCGTGATCCGCTCTTCCGGATGCAGCGGCTGATCGGTCCAGCGCGGTCGGCGGGTGAGCGTCACCCACATTCCCCACCAGGGATTGTAGGGATTGATGGCGCGCATGCTCCCGATCTTCTGCATGTGATCGGAGCCGCCGCCCACCACCACCTTCGCTTCGAACAGCGACTTGTAGGGCTGAAAGAACCGCAGGCGCGGATCGCCGAACTGTTTGCGTAGCGTCGCGCCGTCACGCTCGAGCCAGGCGGGCTGCAGGTCCGCCACCACGCCGATCTTCGCCATGCGCTCGATCGCCTCGGGCGACATGAAATTGCAGTGCGTGATACAAGGCCGCTGATCGCGCACGGGGAATTCGCGGTTCACGCGCTCGTAGGCTTCGATCAGCGCGTGAACGGCGCCGTCGCCCACCGAATGCGCGGTGAACTGCATGTCGTTCTTCAACGCGAATCGCGTGATGCGGTAGAGATGCTCGGCTTCGATATATCGCATTCCGCGATAGTTCGGATCGGTGATCGAATAGATCTTGCTCACTCCCCACGGTTCGCGCATGTAGGCGCTTCCGGTGAGCATGCCGCCGTCGAGATAGGCCTTCAGTCCGCGAACCCAAAGCATGTCGTTCTGCTTGTGGAGCGGATCGGAAGCGGCCTTGCGGATCTGCGCTTCCACTTCTTCGATGGGCTGGTGCGGATTGATGCTGTAGTTGATGAATACGCGGGCATTGAGCTCACCGCGCTCGTGGAGCGCGCGGTACAGTTCGAGTTCGGTGACGCTCGTATCGCGGTCGGCGATGCTGGTGATGCCCGTGGAGTTGTAGTCCGCGATCAGCATTTTCAAACGCGCCAGCCGGTCTTCGGTGGTAGGAGACTTGCCGAACGCGCCCGCCTTCACGAATTGCGCGGCCCCGCGCAGAATTCCGGTAGGCTCGCCGGACGCGTCGCGCTCGACTTTGCCGACCTGGCCCTCTTTCGGATGCTTCTCGCGCGTGATGCCGCTCAGCTTCAACGCCATCGTGTTTACTGACGCATCTGGTCCGGTGCCGAAAATCACCGGATGATCGGGCGCCACTTCGTCGAGTTCCTGGCGAGTGGGATATCGCTGTTCGCGAAGGCGGGTGATGAAGACCTGCGTGAGGCGCAGCCACTGGCCTTTCGGAACAACCGCCGCTCGGCGTTTGTAGTAGGCGAGCACGTCGGCGATCGTCTCCATTGCCGGAATTTCGTGACTGAATTCGTACATCGAGGCGTCGGCCGCATGGACGTGGCTGTCCATCAGTCCGGGAAGTACGGAGCGGCCCTTGGCGTCCAAGAGCCGGGTCGCGGGGCCCTTCAGTCCCAGTACCGTCGATTCAGTACCGATGGCCGTGATTCGTCCGTTCCGGATCGCCATCGCTCGCGCGAGGTTGAAACGGGAATCGACGGTGACGATCTTGGCGTTGTGAACGATGAGTTCGGGAACCTGCCCCACCAACAGGCTGGCGAGTAGAAAGAGCGGCGCGATTCGAAACATGGTCTTGCAGCATCGTATCACTGACAGGGCACCGGATGCCCCCCAAGAAAGGGTCCGGGAATGGTACAAGTGATAGGTACTAGACTTGCGCCCGCAGTCGGCGCGAGTCCTGGAACCTCTGCTAGGAGCTGTTCGTGGTCAAGCCTTTTTCCCTCTTTTTTCTGGCTGGTTTTCTCAGCGCGGCGGTCGATTTCCAAAGTGAGCACGGTGGCGCGACATTCGTGTCGAACGGAGCCGCGGGTGCCTGGCGTATCGATCGCGATTCGATATCGGTTTCAGCGAATGGGCGTGCGGTAGCGACGCTGCGGTTCGACGGGTCGCGCGGTTCCGGAGTCATGGGCGAAACGGCCACGGAACAGGGATTCGGCAGGGTCAGAATTCGAGAGGTCTATCCTGGCATCGATGTGGTCGTCTACGGCAAGGGGCGTGACATCGAGTACGACCTCGAAGTCGCGGCTGGAGCCGATCCTTCGTCAATCCGTCTCTCGTGGAGCGGTGCGGCGATCACTGAGGAGCGCTTCGGCGCCATCCTCGCCTCCAACGGCGGCTTGGCGGTGCGGCAGAGTCAGCCAGTCGCCTATCAATCGGCGGCCGGAGCCGGCCAGTATTCAGTAGCGGCCTTGCAACAGACCAGCGGAGACACCACGAAGTTCCAGTTGGGTCCATACGATCCCACTCGGCCACTCGTGATCGACCCGGTGCTCTCGCTCGTCGATCTGCGCGATGCCGTGACCCTCGACGCCGCGACCGCCTCCGCCAGCGATGCCCAGGGTAACCTCTACATTGCCGGACAGACGCGGGCTTCCGCCAACGGCTCGAGCGATTTCTTCGTTACCAAGCTGTCGCGGGATCGAAAAATGGTCTACACGAAGCGGATCGGCGGTTCAAGTGCCGAGAGCGGCGCCGCGATCGCCGTCGATTCGCTGGGAAACGCGTTTGTTTCGGGCGTTTCCACTTCGGCCGATTTCCCGGTCATGCGAGCCCTCCAGTCGACGCCCAGGGGCGAAACGAACGGGGTGTTGTTCAAGCTCGATCCGGCTGGAGATGTGGTCTACTCCACGTTTCTGGGTGGCTCGGAGGCACTGACGGCAAAGGCGGTCGGCGTCGACGGCGCCGGGTCTCCGGCGGTACTTTTCGACTCGGGTTCGTTTGCACGCATCATGAAGCTCCGCGCCGACGGTGGCGCCGTCGAGTACGACTGGACGGGTCCGGTCACGGCGGGTGTGATGTCGATGGATCTTCAGGGCAACATCACTTTGGCGGGCCGGGCCGGTTCGGACTTCGCCGCGACGCCCGGAGCGCTGAGCGATGAATCCGGCACGATCGCGATCCTGCGGCTTTCGGCCGGCGGCCGTGTCCTGGCGGCGGCGCGTGCCACCTCGGGTTCGTTTTCTGAACGGGTCGCTGATATGGCGGTGGACGCGGCGGGTTCGGTCTTCCTCACCGGCGAAGCCGGAGCCGCCGGCGGCGTGGATGGGTTCGCGCTGCGCTTCGACAATCGCCTTTCCCAGGTCCTCTACCGGGCGAAACTGGGCGCCAGCGGCGCCGATCATCCCCATGCCATCGCGGTGGACGCTTTCGGAATCGCGACGATCGTGGGCGTGACGGAATCAACGGATCTCGAAGCTGTGAACGCGCTCGATGGCACGGCGCCCGTTGAAAGCGGTTCGGCCGGGTTCATCGCGCGGGTCAGCGGTGAAGGGGTGGTGCTGGTGCAGAGCTATCTGCCTTCCGGCGAGGTCGCCCTATCGGCCAGCTCCGATCATGCCGGAGCCGTGTGGCTCGCGGGACGGGGTACGAAAGGCGCGTCGGTTGCCCGCTTCGAGCCGGGCGCCGATGGCGCGATCGAGCTGCGACACTCCGGAGCGATCCAGGCGGGGCGATCCGGGGCGCGCTTCACCGTTCGTTCGATGAACACGGGTTCGGAGACGCTGGGTGACCGGGCCGTCACGATCGCGGAGGCGCCCGCGGGAATCGAGGTCGCCGAGATGTTCGGCGCGGGATGGGCTTGCGCGGAGGGAATCTGCCGCCGGACCGATCCACTGGCTCCCGGCCATGAGGACCCGGTGGTCGTGGTGATGGCCAAGGTGGCGGCCAACGTCTCCGGGGTCCAGCACTTATCGGCCAAACTCGCCGTCGCGGACGACGGGATCGCGCAGAACAGCGCGTCGGCCGATCGGTTCAACATCGCGTTCGGTCCGGACCTCGTTGTGCAAAAAGTCCACTTCGGCGACTTTTCGCAGGGCCAGAACGGCGCGACCTACCTGATTCGTGTGACGAACACGGGAACGCAGCCAACTTCGGGAACTGTTTCGCTGACCGACACGCTTCCGCAAGGCATCACGCTCGTCAGCATGACGGGCACGGGCTGGACGTGCAGCACCGCGACCTGTACGCGGCAGGACGCCCTTGCGCCCGACCAAACCTTTCCGCAGATCACCGTAACGGTGAACGTGGCCGTTGACGCGCCCGCGAGCGTGGCCAACAGCGCGACGGTTTCCGGCGGCGGCGACGCGGACACTACCAACAATACGGCGATCGATGCCACGGTGATTCGCGGGCCTGATCTCCGCATCACCAAGACACATAGCCAGAATTTCCTTCCGGGCCAGCAAGGCGCCCAATACGTCATCGCGGTGGCCAATGGAGGCTCTTCTCCGTCGCGCGGCACGGTTACGGTGACCGACACGCTTCCGGCCGGATTGAGCCTCGTTGCGATGAGTGGCAATGGCTGGAATTGCGTCCAGACCGTCTGCACCCGCGCGGACGCACTGGCCGCGGGCGGCAGCTATCCGCAGATCAACGTTTCGGTGAACGTCGCGGCCGATGCGCCCACTCTGGTGACCAACACGGCCAGCGTCTCGGGCGGTGGCGATACCGACGGCTCGAATAACACGGTGTCTGACCCAACGTCCGTCCAACCGGGCATCGACTTGCGAATTTCCAAGACCCATGTGTCCGGTACGCGGCGAAACGCCCTCATCACCTACGACATCGTCGTCACCAACATCGGAACGATGCCGTCCTCGGGTACCGTCACGATGTCGGACACGCTACCCAGCGCACTCGCACTGGACTCCGTTACCGGAAATGGGTGGGCCTGTCTCGCGACATCCTGCTCACGCAGCGATTCGCTGGCGCCGGGTGCGAGCTACCCCGCGATTCGATTGGTCGCGTTGTCGTCGGCCACCGCGCCGCCGAGCGTCACCAATATCGCCGCGGTGTTCGCAGATAATGATATCTCGTCCGCCAACAACGTGGCGGCGGTGACAACCAATCTCGCGTACTCGGACCTGACGATCAACAAATCGCATGCCGGCGCATTCGTTCGCGGCCTCAAGGGGCGGTACTCCATCGTGGTCTCGAACAACGGCACCGCCGCGACCACCGAACCGGCGGTGGTTACCGACACGCTTCCCGCTGGCTTGACGCTTTCCTCCGCTGGCGGGCCGGGCTGGAACTGCGTGGCTAACGTGTGCACGTCCACCGATCGGATCGCGCCCAATTCCAGCTTGGCGCCGATCACCATCATCACCGACGTCGCGGCCAACGCACCGGATAACGTGACGAATACCGCTTCGGTGACGGGTACGGACGACACTCCTGGCAACAACTCCGCCAGCGACCCAACGCCGGTCACCGATCCTACCGACCTCCGCATCACCAAGGTTCACAACGGAGGCGATTTCGTCCGCGGTCAACAGGGCGCCACCTACACGATCACCGTTTCAAACATCGGCTCCTCGGCCGGGAGCGGAATAGTTCAAGTGAACGAGATCCTACCGGCCGGCCTGACACTCGTCAACATGCAGGGAGCGGGCTGGAGTTGCGCGGGAGCAGCTTGCACGCGAAGCGATTTTCTCAACTTCAACCAGAGCTATCAGCCGATCACGGTGACAGTCGATGTCGCGACGGATTCTCCTCTCCAACTGATCAACACAGCCGTGCTCTCCGGTGGCGGTGACAACAACGCAGCCAACAACACCGCTATCGACGTAGTGGCCGTGGGCGCAGCGGACTTGCAAGTGGCGAAGACCCACGCCGGCAATTTCTTCCGCGGCCAGCAGGGCGCGACTTACGAAATCACGGTCACCAACGGGGGGGTCGCACCGGCTTTGGGAACCGTGACTGTGACCGACACGCTGCCCCCCGGAATGACTCTGTTCTCGGCGATCGGAGCGGGCTGGAGCTGCACGCAGTCCACTTGTTCCCGTTCCGACGCACTGGCGCCGAACACGAGCTACCCGATCCTCCGGATCCGGGTCAACGTGGCCAGTGACGCGCCGGCACTGCTGACCAACGTGGCGACCGTTTTCGGCGGCAACGATGCGAACACCACGAACAACAGTGCGGCCGATCCGACCACGATCAACGCCTCCGGCTCAGGCGGCCCGGCGGCACCCGACATCCTCGTTCCCACTGCTGGCCAAGTGGTCACGACCAGCGGTGTGACGTTCCAGTGGACTCCAGTGAGCGGAGTGACCGGGTACGACATCCGAATCGTGGAATCGCAGTCGAGCAGCGTGATATTCAGCGGAGTTCTTTCCGGAAGCGGTTCCGTTCAAACGCTGGTGAGCCTGCCGAACGGCGTCTACGCTTTCCGCGTGCGCTCGTGCTCGGGAGGCTTCTCCGACGCCACGTGCGGAACGTTCGCCTCGCAGAACTTCACGGTCGCGGCGACGGGCCCCACTACGTCGCCCACACCGTCGACTCCCACGGCGAATCAGACGATCACCGGCTCCACGGTCAACTTCAGTTGGACTCCAGTAACGGGGGCGGTGGCGTACGAACTCCGGATCACCGAAGCCGCGAGCGGACAAAGTGAGCTGCAGATGAGAGTCTCCGCGCCTGGCACGTCCGCGATCTATTCGATCCGTTCCGGAGTGTTCGACATGGTGGTGCGAGCGTGCACCCAGCTTTGCGGACCGTGGTCGGCCGCGCGACGGTTCACGATTGCGCTCGGCTCGGTGCCAACGGCTCAGCCGGAGATCAGCTTGGCCACGTTCGGTGACAACTCGATCACGGTGTCGTGGCTTCCGATTCCGAGTGCCGATCTGTTCCGCATCCTGGTGGTGCAGCCGGGAGCCGGCCCGGGCGGCGGCGCACTGACGGTCGCTTCGCGGCGTGTTTCGGGCGGACCAGCGAATTTCCAGATTCCGGCGGGCAACGCGCGAGTGCTGGTCGCGGCTTGCAACGGCGATGGCTGCGGTCCGTTCGCGACTTCCGATCCGATCTCGCCCTCGGCCGCGCAGCCAACCGTGCCGATCCTGGCGGCTCCGGAGCCTGGGTCGTCACAAACCGGTCCGGTGGTTCTGTTCACCTGGAACCGGATACCGGGCGACAACGGAACCAACACGTGGTACCGCCTGTTCGTGCAGGATCAATCACGCCAAGGGACGGCGCTCGACGTCATGACGCGAAACAACTTCTTCGCGGCCAACTTCAAGGCGGAGGGAACCCGCTACGACTCGCTGGTAATCGCCAATCCCGATGGCCCGGTGTCGATCCAAGGACCACCCTTGGGATTCGTGGTTCGCGGCAACAGCCCAGCCGCACCGACCGCCGTGGCCCCGCGCCATCAGGGAACCGTTCAAGCAGGCAACGTGGAGCTCGGCTGGACGCCGGTTCCCGGGGCGACCTTGTACGAGTATTACGTTTCCGGCCCGGCGAACCCAGTCGCCCGAGGCGTTACTCCCGGACTGCTGGTGCAGGCTCCCCTCGCCGCCGTAAATAATCAGCCGACTCCCTATCAGATGATCGTTCGCGCCTGCCCGGCGGGCGCCACATGCTCGGCAGGATCCGATGCCGGATGGGGGCCGTGGTCGCAAAGTGTCACGGGTGTGATCACGTTCACCGTTGCGCCGTAGCTACCGAATCAGCGCCTGGACCGCGAGAATGATCGCGATTCCCACGAAGGAAGTGACCACCTTCATCACGGTCCAGGTGCGAAGGGTTTGGGGAACCGTCATCCCCATCGTTTCGTTGACCAGCCAGAAGCCGGCGTCGTTGACATGGGAAAGAATCGTGCCGCCCGCGCAGAGCGCCAGCACGATCATCTCCGGCGAATAACCGGGAATGTTCTTGATCAAGGGCGCGACGATGCCCGCGCCGGTGATGATTGCGACAGTGGCGGAGCCTTGCGCGATGCGCAACGCGGTCGCCACGAAATAGGCCACCAGCAGTGGCGACACCGATGAATTGGCCAGAAGATCCCCTGCATAGGCGCCAGCGCCTGAATCGACGATCACCTGCTTGAAAGCTCCACCGCCGCCCATGATGGCGAGCAGCGATCCGATGGGGCCGAGCGACTCGGTGGCCATCTTGGTGATCGCGCCGCGATCGAGGCCGCGCATCGCGCCAAGGAATAGCATTGCCACGAGCGTGGTGATCAACAACGCCGAGAACGGATGTCCGATGAAAGTGAAGATTCCGGCGGGCGCGCCCGGCTTGCTCAGCATGGAGGCGATCGTCGCGATGAAGATCAGCATCACGGGAAGCAACAGAATCACGAGCACGAGGCCGACGCCGGGAGGTGGAGCACCGTCATGAACAGCTTCCTGCCGCGAGGCCATTTCGGGTACGGGCACGAAGACCCGGTTCGCGATCCAGAGTCCGTAGACCATGCCGCCGATGATCGCCATCGGAATCGAAACAGCGATCGAGTAGAGGATTGTCTTGCCGAGGTCTGCGCCAAGCAGTTGCGCGGCGGCGGAGGGAGCGGGGTGCGGCGGCACCATCGCGTGCGTGACTGTAAGAGCGCAAGCGATCGGCAGCCCATAGTAAAGCAGCGATCGTTTCGATTCGCGCGCGAGGCTCCAGGCGAGAGGAACGAGGATGATGAAAGCAACCTCGAAGAAGATCGGAAGCCCCACGAGGAACGACGCGGTGAGCACGGCCCACGCCGCGCGGTCTTTGCCGAACTTCGACAGCAGCCAGTCGGCGAGTTCGCGCCCTCCGCCGGAGTGTTCGAGAAAACGGCCGATCATCGCACCGAGCGCGACAACCACGGCGATGAAGCCGAGCGCCTCGCCGAAACCCTTCTGCATCGACTCGAGCAGTTTCGCCGGAGCCATTCCGGCCGAGAGTCCGAGCGCCATGCTCGCGAGCATCAGGGCGAGGAAGGCGTGGAGCCGTCCCCAAAGAATCAGCACGAGCAGGAGCGCGATCGCGCCGAGGGTGAGAAGAAGCAGGGAACTGCCGCCGGACATAGGTTCGATTATCCGCCAAACCCAGGGCGGGGCGGGCCGGCGGCAAAATGGCTACACGCTAGGAGTGCGTTCCCGGAGCCTCGTGGCCGGTCTTCTCGACGTACTCGGCGTAGGTTCCCGGATAAATCAACGGCTCGCGATCGGTTCCGCTCTCGCCTCCCAATTCCAGCACACGAGAGCCGAGGCCGCGCAGGAACGCGCGATCGTGCGAGACGAACAGCATCGTTCCTTCGAAGTCCGTCAGCGCCTCGACGAGCATTTCCTTGGTTGCGAGGTCGAGGTGATTGGTCGGCTCATCGAGTACCAGAAAATTCGGCGGATCGAACAGCATCCGCGCCATCGCCAACCGCGACTTTTCGCCGCCGCTGAGCGAGCGAACCTTTTTTTCGGTGTCATCGCCGGAAAACTGGAAGGCTCCGGCGAGCGTCCGCAGTGCGCCGAGCCCTTCCTGCGGAAAGTCCTTCTGCAACTGCTCGATGATCGTCAGTTCGGGATCGAGCACATCGAGCGATTGCTGCGCGAAGTAACCCATCTTCATGCTCGCGCCCAACCGGACTTCCCCCGAATCGGGCTTCAGCACACCCGCCACCATCTTGAGCAGCGTGGTCTTGCCCGCGCCGTTGCGGCCCATCACGCACCAACGCTCGCCGCGGCGGATCGTGACGCTGAAATCGTCGTAGATCCGGCGTGGGCCGAACGTCTTGGTGATACCCTCCACCATCGCCACCTGATCGCCCGATCGCGGCGGGCGCCGGAATTCGAACTTCACCACCTGACGCTTCTTCGGTAGTTCGATCTTCTCGATCTTGTCGAGCGCCTTGATGCGGCTCTGCACTTGCGCCGCCTTGGCGGCGTGGGTGCGAAAGCGATCGATGAAGCGCTGCTCCTTGGCGAGCATCGCCTGCTGGCGGGCGAAAGCGGCCTGCTGATTCAACTCGCGAATGCCGCGCTCGCGTTCGTAGAAGTCGTAGTTGCCCGAGTAGAGATTGATCTCACCGGAATCGATTTCGGCGATCTTGGTGACGACGCGGTTCATGAACTCGCGATCGTGCGAGGTCATCAGCAGCGCGCCAGAAAGCGATTTCAGGAACTGCTCGAGCCAGATGATCGACTCGATGTCGAGGTGGTTGGTCGGCTCGTCCATCAGCAGGACATCGGGCCGTCCGAGTAGCACTCGCGCGAGCGCGACGCGCATCTTCCAACCGCCCGACAGCGCGCCCACATCACCATCGATCTGATCGTCCGCGAATCCGAGCCCGTGGAGCACTTCACGCGCTTGCGCCTCGAGTGCGTACCCGCCGAGGTGATCGTACTCCTCCTGGACTTCGCCGAAGCGCTCCAGGATGCGATCCATCTCATCGGCGCGATCGGGGTCGCCCATGGCATTCTGCAACTCTTCGAGTTCGTGATGGAGTTCGCCCACGCGGCCGCTGCCCGCGATCGCTTCATCGAGGGTCGAACGGCCCTTCATCTCTTCGACATCCTGACGGAAGTAGCCGATCGTGAGCCTTTTCGGAACGGTGACGCTGCCGTCATCCACCAGTTCCTCGCCCGTGATCAGGCGGAAAAGCGTGGTCTTGCCGGCGCCGTTCGGGCCGACGAGCCCCACCTTTTCGCCGGGATTCAATTGGAAAGAAGCGTCAACGAAGATCAGTTGCTTGCCGTACTGCTTATTGACGTTGGAAAGAGCGATCATTTCACCCAGGTCGTGAACCAGCGTAGATTTCGCTCGAGCAGATCGCGCTGATGCGCGGGCTCGACGATGCCGTGTCCCTCGCGTGGATACACCACGTACTCGACGGGCACATTGTAGTCGGTCAGCGCCTGATAGATCTCCGCGTTGTGATTGATGTCCTCGCCGCCCACCTGCAACAGCGCCGGCGTCCGGACATTGCGAAGTCCGGAGCGGCTCGAATGGCGCGCGTAGTTCTCCGGGACCTCCCACGGTTTGCCGCCAAAATAGGTCCAGAGCACTTCCTTGGCTCCGTCGAACTGGCCGTAGTAGGTCGTCCAATCGGTGGCGGGCGCTCCGACGGAAGCCGCGCGGAAGCGGTTCGTCTTGGTGATCACCGCGCCGGTGAGGTATCCGCCGTAGCTCCAGCCCATCACGCCGAGCCGCTCCGGATCGGCAATGCCTTCCCGCACCAGATGGTCGATGCCGCTCATCACGTCATCGAAATCGCCGATCCCTTGGGACTGCGCGTTCTTCATGCGGAAGCCGCCGCCGTAGTTGCAAGAGCCGCGGAAGTTCGGCACCAGGATCGCGTAGCCCTTCTGCAGGAAGACCTGCGTCGGATAGGTGCGCGGATTGGGGAAAGCGTCGAGCGCGACTCCGGTCGGCCCGCCGTGGAGTTCCACCAGCAGCGGTACGCGCTTGCCGGATTGGTGGTCGAACGGAAGCCACAGGATTCCTTCGACATCGAGCCCGTCGGAGGCGCGCCACTTCACGACGCGCGAGCGCGTGGTGGGCAGGCCCGCGAGCTGAGGGTGGAGGTTGGTGACGACCCGCTCCTGACCGTTGCGAAGCAGCGCGATTTCCGCGGGTTTCGACGGGCTCGTCTTCAGGAACACCGCGCTCTGGTGGTCCGCACTGAAAGACGCCGGCCCCGATATCCGTTCGGTGATCACCGTGGAGCGCCCAGAGGCGATGTCGACGCTGACCAGAAGATCGGTTGTGCCGCGGCCCGCGGTGAAAACCAGGGAGCGCGAGTCCTTCGACCATTCGAAGTTGTTGCCGCCGCGGAAGACGTCGAACGCCCGATCGTCCGTGATGTAACGTACCGGACCGCCACCCGGAGGCACGAGACCGACGTGACGCGTCGCGAAGTAGTTCCACGTGCCGCCCTGCGAGTGGAAGGCGATCGTGCGCCCGTCGGGCGAATACGATGGATCGGCGTCGCGCCCCGGCTGGACCACGAGCCGGCGGGTCTCGCCGGTCGCGATCGTGACTTCATGCAGGTCGATGTGGAACGCGTCTCGATTCAGCGGAGACAACTGAACGGCGCAGGTGGCGCGTGTGCCGTCTGGCGAGATCGCGAAGGATGCCACGTGCCAATCGGGCTTGCTGATCGCGATCGTTTCGCCGCCCTTCAGCGAGCGCCGATACAGACGCTGGTGAGGCCGCCGCTCGCCGGAAACAACCGGGTCCGCGGTGTCGCGCGATTCCATCGCGAGGTAGTAGATCGAGCCACCGCTCGAATCGAACGCGAAGGCTCCCACAGGCGTGGGCGCGGCGGTGATCGCGGGTCCACTCGAGAGATGAATCTGTCCATCCTTCGCGGCGTACGCAAACAGATTCGTGCCGGGAACCCACTGGGGGCGGGAACCGCTGACAGCCTTGGTGGCTTGGTCTGGTGTAGCCGTGGAAGCCGTGTAGATGTCGCCCTTCCAGGCGTAGGCGAAGCGCGAGCCATCGGCATGGATACGCGGGCTCGACGGCGCGGATAGCGCGAGGATTGCGTCGATGGTCCAGACAGCGGCGGCGAGCATTGTTTTCGCACCCCGATACTACGGGAGCAGGTCCTTCACATCGAATCGCGCGGCTTCCACTCCGTCGAGGATCAGAGGAATCGCGTCCGCAAGCGAGTAGTCGCTTCGCATCGTGTAGTCCCCGTTGACGGGCCGGCTGTAGACTTCGACTTGGTGATCGATCAGATTCGCGATCCAGTAGAAAGGGATGCCAGCCTCAGCGTACAACTGGCGCTTGTATCCTCGATCGCGGCTCAGTGAGGAATCCGCTACATCGACAACGAGACCCACCTCGCTTGACAAGGGGTGGCGCTGAGCAAAGTCCAGAAAGGCTCCTCGGACAATCATCACGTCCGGCTCGGGCTCACTGTCGGAAGTCGTCAGAGGACGCTGAACGGCGACAAACCACTGCGCTGGTACTGCCCGGTCGAGCCCCCTCGAGATCGCGTAGTTCGCCGTCTCACGTGGTGGATGCTTGGCCATCTTCCTCACCAGCCGTCCGCGGAGCAACTCGACCTTGTCCTCATTGGTAATCGCGCCGGCCGCGATCATCGCGTGGTACTGCTCCACCGAGACGGGAAACATCTCGGACCACGGGATTTCCTGCGTTTGCACAAGAGGCGGAATGCTCGATAGCGCGGGCATGCTCACTTTGAATTATCCCACGGAGACCCTCGGGCACCGTCATACCCGAAGGCTATCGACGGGAATCCGTCAGCGGGCGTTGAACCGCGACAAGCCATTGCACTGGCACCGCCCGGTCGAGCATCCTCGCTAGTCATCCCACATGGCCGGCCGGACGCTTCGGCCGCGACTCGATCACCGCGCGCAGCATCTTCCGCGCCGCGACCGCTTCCTTCGGCTCGCTTCCCGCCGCGATCGGGCGTTGTTCCAACTCATCCGCCGGAATGTCGAACAGTCGCCCGTCATCGTAGAGCTTGTAGCGTTGCGTCCGCGCATATCGCACCAGTTTCGTGTAGGCCTCCTTACCATGCCCGGGGCGCGGATCATAGTGGCAATAGGTCCAATCGCGCGGCTTGGCGCGCTGCCCCATGAGTTGCGGCACAAAGCTTCGCCCGTCGCACGGAACTCCCTTCGGCTGGGCGACACCGCAGGCGCCGGCGATCGTCGGCCAGAAATCGGACGAGTCGATCAGATGGTCGAGCACTCGGCCCCCGGGAACCGTGCCGGTCCACCTCGCCATGCACGGGACTCGCGTGCCGGCATCGGTGGTCAGCCCCTTACCGCCGCGAATCACGCGCTCGCCGCGTTCATCGCGGAACTGCGTGCGAATCTCCTTACCCGTACCGTTGTCGCTGAAGTAGAGAATCAGCGTGTTTTCGCCGAGTCCGAGGTCATCCACCTTGCGCACCACGCGGCCGATCACGTCGTCCATGTATTCCACCATGTCCTTGAAGTTCGCTGGATCGTTCTTCAAGCGCGCGGTGTTCCATTTGGCGCCGCGCGGAGACGGATGGTACGGGCCATGCGTCAGAGCCATCGGGAAGTAGGCGAAGAAGGGCTGCGTCCGGTTGTTCTCCATGAACTTCATCAGGAACTCCGCCGATACGTCGTCGCCGTATTTGCCCTTCGCGTCTTTGTGCAGCTTGCCGTTCTCATACCAGGTGGGATCACCGTACCGCGAGCCTTTGTCCTCGGTCTCGAACGCATGCCACAACGAATACTCGTGGAAACCTGCGTCTTCCGGCCGCTGGCCCTTGCCTCGCCACTCCGGCTCGAAGTCCGGCGGATTGTAGCTGTACATCTGCCACTTGCCGGCGATCGCGGTGCGGTATCCCGCCGCCGACATCCAATGCCCGAAGGTCTTCTCCTTCGGATCCATCACGCCGAACGCCTTCCAGTTTCGATCGTTGTATTGGCCCGTCATCAACTGAACCCGTGTCGGCGTACACAGCGGCTGCGCATATCCGTGCGTGAAGCGGACCCCTTGCGACGCGAAGCGATCGAGGTTTGGCGTGCGGTACGACAACGATCCATAGCTCGACAGACACTCGAAGCCGAGATCGTCGGATAGGATCATCAGAACATTGGGCCGCCGCTTCTGTGCGGCGGCAAGGGGAGCGGCGGCGAGCTTTAACAGGTCGCGCCGGGTAACGGAAGTCATCGGGGTTCATGATACCCCAGCCGAGCCGTCAGTCCGCGATGCCGGGCTCTTCGCGCCACAACAGGCGGCGAAGTGCGCGGAAGTGATAATCGCCCTCTTCGATGCCCTTGGCGCGAGCTGTGACCGCCATGCGTGATACCGCGTCATCGCTGATGCGGCGCAGCGGACGGCCGGTCGCGAGCGCCATCACCTGAAGCTCGCAAGCACGGTCGAGCGTGTAGAGGTCGTCAAAAGCCTGTGAGACCGTGAGTCCGCAGATCGTGACGCCGTGGTTGGCCATCATCAGAATGTCCTTGTCACCCATGGCGTCGATGATCATGTCTCCTATCGAGCGCTCAGTGGCCAACCCGTACGAGTTCATGTAGGCGATCCGGCCGGGAAAGTGGAGCACGTGTTGGCTGATGATCTCGACGGTCTGATCTTCGAGGCAGGTGAGCGCTGTAATGTGCGGCTGATGCGTGTGCAGGATCACTTCCGCCTGTGGAAGTCCGCGATGCATCGCGCCGTGGATCATGAGCGAAGTCAGCTCGATTTCGCCGTCGCCTTCGAGCACGTTGCCGTCGAGATCCACGATGACGAAGTCGCGCGCGGTCACCTCCGCCCAGTGCACTCCGTACGGAATCGCGTAGAACCGGTCGCGATATCCGGGCACCATCGCGGTGAAGTGGTTGACCACGCCTTCGTTCCAACCCCAGCGAGCGGCCCACCGGTGCGCCACCGTCAGATCGAGCCGGAGCTTGCTCGCGGGATCCAGACGCTCATAGGCGGCATCGTAGGCACGAACGCTGTCGATACTCAGGGAAGAGACGAGTGCGGCGGGCATTTCGAAACGATGCTATCACAGCAAGCGGCGTGCCTCGCGATCCATGCTACACTCGCAAGTGTCGCGTGGCACCCCGATCAGAAGGGGACCTAGAAGTCACGAATCCAGGACTAACCCGGACCGACACCGCGAAGGGGTGCTTCCCAAACGAACGCGCCCCTTCTGCTTTTTCGGGGTGTCAGCTCTGCTTCAGCAGCCATCGCACGGCGTTTTGCTGGAGCTTTACGTATTCGGGATTCCAGAGCACGGTGAGCAGGTGTCCGGGCGAAAAATAGCAGACACGCCCCTTGCCATAGTCGAAGGCCCAGCCGGCCGGCGCTGACGGACCGTGCTTCTCGTATGAAACCCCGGCCGGATGTACACTTTCGAGCAGCAGATGCTTGCGGTCCTTCTCGTAGGTCATGTAGTGCTGCTCATCGGTCACGGTGAAATCGCGGACGCCGCGCGTGATGGGATGATTGGAATTGGTCACGCGCACGCGGAACGTGCGGACCGGCGGGTGCCCGAGGTAGGAGGCGCCTAACAGTTCTCGGAACTCGGCATTGTGCGTGCCAATGTGGGTGACATTGTGCAACAGCAAGGCGCCGCCGCCGTTGCGCACGAAGTCCTGCACGGCGCGGCCCTGTTGCGCGGTCATCCAAGCGAACCCCTTGATGTCACGCTTCGGAACAGGCGGTTCGCTCACCAACGGCGGCTTACCGCCTCCGTGCCATGCCGCGTTCGAATTCTCGTCGAGGTAGCCATCGGGCCACAGGAACCCGTCGCGAAGAATGATGAGGAACTCGTATCCGTGCAGCGTCTCTTCCGATAGCAGCTCCACTTCGTCGCGAAAGTCGATACTCACGCCCAATCCCTGGCAAATGGTCTTGCGGAGTCCGGTGCGAATGTAGTCGGAGTTGTGAGGGCGGTCGCCAATGAGCGCGAACCCCCGTGCCTTGCGGGTGGCGGCGCCGAGAAGAGCCGGAGCGGCTTGAAGAAGATGGCGGCGGGTCATCCCGCCAATCTATCACTCGGCACGGAGCCGGTCAGCGCCGCTTTCCCGCGACAGCGACGTCATGGCTCTTCCGGTCTTGCTTGCGGACATAGCGATCCAGCCGCCGCAGCGCCTTGTCGAGATCGTTGATCTTGTCGAGTAGCGCTTCCGGATTGAGATTGGGCGCGTCGGCCGCCAACTCTTTCGCGCGGTTGGAGACCTCGACCGCCGCGATGCGCTCCGCCGCGGTGCTCAGCTTTTCGGCGTGGTTGCGCAGGCCGAACGAATCGAGGCGCGCCGCCGCGAGGTGCAGCTTCTGGATACGCTCGGGCGCCAACTGCAGGAACAGCGCCGTCATGCTCTTCATCAGTTCGCGGTCCGGACCCATGAGCTTGGCCGCCAACTGCCGGTCGATGGGTTCGGGATGCCCTTGCGCCACCGCGACCATCGTGTTGGTGGAGCAGTAGACCTCGAACTTTCCGTTCAACTGGTCACGAACGGTTTGGACCAATGCCTTCGGCGCCACGGGCTTCGAGATGTAGCCGGTCATGCCCGCCTGGAGACAACGCTCGCGATCGCCATTCATTGCGTGGGCTGTGATGGCGACGATCGGCAGGCCCCGCCACTGTTCCTTCTCGCGGATCAGCTTGGCCGCGGTGATGCCATCCATCTCAGGCATCTGCACGTCCATCAGGATCAGGTCGACCGCGGTTTCCTCGAGCGCTTTCAGCGCCTCGTAGCCGTCGCCCGCGATGATCACCGAGTGACCCTGCTTTTCGAGAATCGCGCGCATCACACGCTGGTTCACGGTATTGTCTTCGCACAGCAGGATCGTCGCGGCCTTTCCCGGCGCTTCCGCCGTGGCGGTGTCGATGCTGGCCTTGGGCGCCGATCCGGTCACCGGTTTCGGTGCCGCTTCGAACCGCAGGTCCACCGTAAAGGTGCTGCCCTGGCCGGGTTCGCTCGTCACCGAGATCGCGCCGCGATGCAATTCCACCAGGCGCCGCGTGATGGCGAGACCGAGACCGGTGCCGCCGAATCGCCGGCTGACGCTGCCGTCGGCCTGCGTGAACTCCTCGAAGATCGCCTCCAGCTTGTCGCGCGGAATTCCGGTGCCGGTGTCGGCGACACGGAAGATGACGCTCCCGCCGCTCGACGCGTCGGCGCGATAGTCGGCCGAAAGCTCCACATAGCCGGTCGAGGTGAACTTCACCGCATTGCTCAGCAAGTTAATCAGAATCTGCCGGACGCGGAGTTGATCACCCACCAGTTGCGCCGGAAGGGAGGAATCGTAGTTCTCGCGCAGTTCCACGCCCTTGTCCGCGCATTGCCGCGAGAATGAGCGCGCGCATTGCCGGGCGACTTCGCGCGGATCGAACGGCGCCTTTTCGAGGAGCATCTTCCCGGCTTCGATCTTGGAAAGGTCGAGAATGTCGTTCAGCAGCGCGAGCAGGTTCTGCGCGCAGCCCTTCGCGGTTTCCAAATGCTCCTTCTGCGCGGGATTTACCTGGCCGTCCATCGCCAGATCGATCATGCCCAGAATGCCGCCCATCGGCGTGCGCAGCTCATGCGACATGTTGGCGAGAAACTCGCTCTTGGCGCGGCTGGCGGCGAGCGCGCGCGAAGTGGCCTCCTCGAGCGCTTCGGTCCGCTGGCGGATTTTCTGTTCCCACACTTCGGGGCGATCCGGCCTGGAGGCGCCGGCGATCAATTCGTTGATGCTTTCCGCGATCCGCTCCACCTCGTCGCCTGTCGGGCTCACCATCACGGGCTCGCCCGAACTCGCGCTCTCCTCGAGTATCGTTAGCGGACGAGTGAGGATCCGCATCGTGTAGCGGGACACCACTGTGGCGCCCACGGTTACGGCGATTGCCAGCGCCACGGTGCGGGTGGGATCTAGGCCGCGCACGCCCACATCGTGCACGATGAATACGACGGCCACCCACACCAGAAGCGCGGTCACGAAGCGGGTCATTCGCTGACCCAGCTTCGACCGGGGTGGTTCCGGGACGTGGCCCGGTGCCGCGCCGGGTCGCGCGGCCTGAACGGGAGACGTAACCGTGATCACATAGAGTAATGCGGCAGTTTCCACCGTTCCGGACATGGGGGCTTCCCCTTACGGGAAAGGGGGCGTTGCCCGTGGTAGGCTTTAACCTTACTTCTTTCGCACGATAGATGCCTCAATCCCGTCTCGCGATAACCTTATGCGGCATACCGCTTTCGACGCCCGTACTGGCTGCTTCCGGTACTTTCGGTTATGGCGTCGAAATGGAGGGGCTCGTCGATTGGGGTTGGGTCGGCGCGATTGTCGTCAAGGGCCTGTCCCGCGAACCGATGAAGGGCAACCCACCGCCGCGTCTTTGGGAGACCGAGAGCGGCATGATGAACTCGATCGGGCTTCAGAATGTCGGGGTCCGCGCGTTCATCCGGGAAAAGCTGCCGGGCCTCCGCCAAATCGGCGTTCCGGTGTTCGCCAATGTCTTCGGAAATGAAGTGGCGGACTACGTGGCAGTCATCGACGCGCTCGAAGCCGAGGAGGGAATCGCCGGATACGAGTTGAACGTCTCGTGTCCGAACACGAAACACGGCGGCGTGTTCTTTTCGAGTGATCCGGTGCTGCTCGCGGAACTGGTGACGACCGCCCGCGCGCGCACCGCGCGCCCCATGCTCGTGAAGCTCTCGCCGAATGTCGCCAAGATCGAGCCGCTCGCCCGCGCCGCCGAAGAGTCAGGCGCGGACGCAATCTCGCTCGTCAACACGTTCATCGCTCTCGCCATCGACGCGCGGACCCGCCGCGCGCGCATCGGCGCCGGATTCGGCGGACTCAGCGGACCCGCGATCAAGCCGGTGGCGCTGCGCTTGGTCCATGAGGCCTGGAAAGCGGTGAAGATTCCGGTCGTCGGGCTCGGCGGAATCGCGACCGGCGAAGACGCTGCCGAGTTCCTGATCGCGGGCGCCACCGCTGTCGAAGTGGGAACGGCCAGTTTCTTCGATCCTTCGTCGGTCAGCCGGATCGCGCGCGAACTCGATCAGTTCCTCGCCGCCGAACATATCGCACGAGCGGCGGACTTGACGGGCACGCTGAAGATGGGAGAATCGAACAAATGAAACAAACCGTCAGTACCGACAACGCGCCGAAGGCCATCGGCCCCTACACGCAGGCGATCATCCACAACGGCATCGCCTATCTGAGCGGGCAGATCCCGCTCGACCCGGCCACTGGTCAGGTGATCGAAGGCGGAATCGCCGAGCAGACCGAGCGGGTCTTCGAGAATCTGAAGGCCGTGCTCACGGCATCGGGTTCGAGCCTCGACGCCGTTCTCAAAACGACGGTTTATCTGCGCGACATCGCGGACTTTCCGAAGATGAACGAGGTTTACGCGCGATACTTCACCGCCGCCCCTCCGGCACGTTCAACGATTCAGGCGGGAGCGCTTCCGCGGAATGCGATGGTGGAGATCGACGCGATCGCGGTTGTGACGGCGTAGACGATCACCGCGCGGGTATCAGCGCGCCGCGTTCAGCCACTCGAGATTGAATCGCACCACCGTCAGGTACTTAATGTAGGTATCAGAGCCCGAGACGGCTCCGCGCTCATAGATGCAATAGATGGTTCCGTCCGGACCCACGGCGAGATCGGAGTATCCGGACGGGCCGGGTTCGATCGGCTTGGCGGGGCTCCAAGTCTTGCCATCATCCGTGCTCAGACGAGCGGAGACGTTCTGCCGTTTGAAGTTGTGCAGGGGACGCTTCGGGTCGCGCGGTTCGGAGCTGTCCGGATTCACGAAGACGAGCTTGCGCGGAGAATGGCGGATGATCGAAGCCATGCAGATCGGCTCGATGAGTTCCTGTTGAAACACGGGCTTCGACCACTTCGTCGCGCCATCGCGGCTATAGGAGATCGCGCGGCGATGTTCCTCGGCTTCGCTGCGGATGTTCAGCATCACGCGCCCGTCCGCGAGTTCCACTGCGATCGTCTCACTCGGGTTGTTCAGATCGGGGTGCCGCACCACCACATCGCCCCGCTTCCACGTCGCGCCGTCGTCGGAGTAGATCACCGAGACGATCGAAGGCCGGTGCGCGTGGCCTCCGGTTCCATCGCTCAGCCAAACGGGCACCACGAGCCGTCCGTTGCGGAGTTGGATGCCGTGGCCTGGACCCGTGGCGATCACCTTCCACGGGTATTCGCGGCGGAACTGCTCGAAGACCGGCGTGATGTCCACGGGCTTCGAGAAGGTGTCACCATCATCGCGGCTGGTCATGCTGAAGCATCGTGCGTACTCGGCACACAACAGGAAGTGCAGGTTACCGCGCTTGCGATCGACGATCGGCACGATGTTGTTGTAGGTGGTGTCGCCCGGCTTGTCGAGATTCTGCGCCAGCGCCACGGGGTTCGGCGCGATTTCGCCTTCCACCTTTGCGATGGCACGGGGACTGTCCCAAGTCTTGCCGCCATCGCGGCTGCGGCGCATCAGGATGTCCTGCGGACCCCAGTCGCCGCGTTGCGACTTGCGCGCTTCGGTAACGGCGATGACCGTGCCGCGTTGCGAAACGATGATCGAGGGCACGCGATAGTGCGCGTATCCGCCCACGGCCGCTTCGAAGATGTCCACCTTTTCAAACAGCGGCGCCGTGGCCGCGAGCAGGAATGCGAACGTGAGCATAAAGCTCAGTCTACGCCAGGATCTCCGGAACCAGTTGCCCGTGTACGTCGGTGAGGCGGAAGTCGCGGCCGGCGTACCGATAGGTCAGCCTCAGGTGATCGAAGCCGAGCAAGTGCAGCAGCGTCGCATGTAGGTCATGCACGTGGACGCGCTTCTCTTCGGCACGGAACCCGAACTCGTCGGTCGCTCCGTGGACATGTCCGCCTTTCACACCACCGCCCGCGACCCACATCGAAAATCCATAGGAATTGTGGTCGCGGCCATTCACGCCGAGGTTGCTGCCGAATGCCGTCAGTTCGACGGTCGGCGTGCGCCCGAATTCTCCGCCCCACACCACCAGCGTGTCGTCGAGCATGCCGCGTTGCTTCAAGTCGATCAGCAGCGCCGCGATCGGCTTGTCGCATTCGGCCGCGAGCTTGGCGTGATTTTTGGCGATCTCGCTATGGCTATCCCAAGGTTGTCCGGCGCCGTGCCACACCTGCACGAATCGCACACCCTTCTCGAGCAGACGCCTCGCGATCAGCAACTGCCGGCCGTGCAGGGTATCGCCGTACAGCTCGCGGATCTTCGCCGGTTCCTTGTTCACATCGAACACATCCGCGGCTTCCATCTGCATGCGGAAAGCGAGTTCGAACGATTGAATCCGCGCATCGAGCATCGCGTCATCGGGGCGCTCTGCCTTGTGTCTCTGATTGAGCTCGGCGAGCAGATCGAGTTGAGCGCGTTGATCGTCCAGCGGCGTCGTGTGACTCTTCACGTGCGCGATCAGCCGGTCGACTTCGGTTTCCTTGGTATCGACGTGGGTGCCCTGGTAGGCGCCCGGCAAGAATGCGGAGCGCCAGTTTTGCGTGGCGGCCGTCGGCATGCCGCCGGGACACAGCACCACGAATCCCGGCAGGTTGCGATTCTCCGATCCGAGTCCGTAGGTGACCCACGAGCCGAAGCTCGGACGCACCTGCCGCTCGGTGCCGCAGTTCATCATCATGAGCGACGGACCGTGATTCGGAACATTGGTGTGCATCGAACGGATCACGCAGATGTCGTCAATGCGCTCGCCGATGTTCGAGAAGATCTCGCTGACCTCGATTCCGCTCTTGCCGAATCGCTTGAAGGCGAATGGCGAGGGAAAGCCCGCGCCCGTCCGGCGTTCGGTGCGCAGGTGAATCGGCAGTTCCTTGCCCGCGTATTTCGCCAGCGCGGGCTTGGGGTCGAAGGTGTCCACCTGCGACGGTCCGCCGTTCATGAAGAGATGGATCACGCGCTTGGCTTTGGCCGGATTCGGAGCGCGGCGCGGTGCGAGCGGATCGGTGGCATCGAGCGCGGGCGCGGCGTTCAACGCGAAGCCGAGCGAGCCGAAGCCCATGCCGAAACGGCCAAGCATCTCGCGGCGAGTCATGACTCTTATCCTATTCCAGCGGGCGCAGGTCCGGCGGAATCCAACTCCGGCGCGCCTCCACCGATTTGACGACGTCGAAGCTCCAATACTCCCGGAAAATGTCGCGGCGAGGCGCGAAGGTCTCCACAACGCTTCGGACCTTGTCGACCCGTAACATTGCCGCGTCGAGACCCGCTAGGTGCGCCGCCACGAGTTTGATCCAGAACACGGTGAGCGATTCGTGATATCCCGACGAGTCGGTGTTCACGCCGCCCTGCGCGACGTTGTAGGCGGCGATCCGCTCGCGGAGGAACGGAAGCGCCTCGTCCGCGCTCATGCGCGTCAGGTATCCGCCCGCCATCGCGAGATGGGCGGCGTGCGTCCACTGCTTGACCGGATAGGTGCCGTCTTCGAATCCGCGCAGGAAATCGTCGAGTTCGGCTTGGTTCGCGGGAATCATGTCAGCAATTCGCGCACACGCTCGCCCATGGCGCGCGCGGCTTCGTTGTCGGGCGTGATGATCAGGATCGTGTCGTCGCCCGCGATCGTGCCGACCACGCCGGGCCAGCCCTCCCGATCGAACGCCACGGCCACCGAATTCGCGTTGCCGGGCGCGGTCTTGAGCACGAGCAGATTCTGCGCCAGCCGAATATCGGTGACGAATTCCGATGCGACGGTGGCGAAGCCCGGAGCCTTCGGCGCCACCACGGTCATGGCGCGGTAGCCTTCCGGCGTCTTCACGAGCCCAAGCTCCTTGATGTCGCGCGAAAGCGTCACTTGGGTAGCTTGGATCTCGAGCGCCCGCAGCTCATCGGCGAGTTCTTCTTGCGTATGGATGGATTTCCGCTGGATGATCTCGAGGATCCGGCTCTGGCGGAAATTCTTGTTCATCGCCGTAATGATGCCAAACGCGAGCGCGCTTCCTTCAGGGCCGCGGCCACCGCCAACGGACCCGTTCCGCCCGGCACCTCGCGCGATTTCATCCCTTCGGCCGGCCGCAGAAGCGCCGCCATCTCCGCGGTGAATTCGGGAGCGAACGCGGTGAGTTCCGCCGCGGTCCAATCCGTGGGTTTCTTGCCGGCCTTCACGCTTTCGAGCACGAGGCGGCCCACCAGCTTGTGCGCCGAGTGGAACGGAACGCCCGCGCGGGCCAGCGCCTCGGCGAGATCGGTCGCGACTACCCAGCCCTCTTCCGCGGCCTTGGCCGGAATCGCCTCGCGAAGCGTGACCGACTGTGCGACCACGGTGGCCATCTCGATCGACGCGGCGGTCTGATCCACGGCATCGAACAGCGGCTCTTTGTCCTCCTGCATGTCGCGGTTGTAGGTGAGCGGCAGACCCTTCATCGTAACGAGCAGCGAGTTGAGGCTCCCGATCACGCGGCCGCACTTGCCCCGGATCAGTTCGAGCGAATCGGGATTCTTCTTCTGCGGCATCAGCGACGATCCGCTGGTGACGCCGTCGGCGAGGTCGATCCAGCCGAACTCGTCGGACGAATAGAGGATCCAGTCCTCCGACAGCCGGCTCAAGTGGATCATCGTCACGCTCGCGGCGTAGAGGAAATCGAGCAGGAAGTCGCGATCGGCGCTGACGTCCATGCTGTTGCGCGTGATCGAATCGAAGCCGAGGTCGGCCGCGATGGCATGGCGGTCGAACGGGAATCCCGAACCGGCGAGCGCGCCCGAGCCGAGCGGCAGCACGTTGATGCGGGCACGGGCCTGATCGAAGCGTTCCCAATCGCGGGCGAACATTTCGAAGTATGCCAGCAGATAATGCGGCCACAGCACCGCTTGCGCACGGCGCAGGTGCGTATATCCGGTGATGATCGCCGCCGGATACTTTTCGGCGAGTTCCACCAGCGATTCGAGCAGGCCCGCGAGCAGCGTCTGGACGCGCTCGGTTTCGCCGCGCAGCCAGAGCCGCGTGTCGAGCGAAACCTGCTCGTTGCGGCTGCGTCCGGTGTGAATCTTATCGGCGAGCGGCGTGCGATCCTTCAGCTTGCGGATGACGAGTGTGTGTACGTCTTCGTCGGTCGCACCCTCGTAGAAAGCGGGCGTGCGCGACTCGGCGAGAATCGCGTCGAAGGCGGCCACCAGTTGGGCCCGCTCTTCGGCCGTCAGAATGCCGACGCGCTCGAGCGCGCGCGCGAACGCCTGCGATCCGCGAACGTCGGCCTCGACCAGCCGCTTGTCGAAATGGAGCGATCCGGAGAACCGCTCGAATACTTCCGACGGCCCTTCGGCGAACCGTCCACCCCAAAGCTTCACGAGTTACTTCCTTCCAGCAACATGAGGAGCAGCGCCTTCTGCGCGTGCAGGCGATACTCGGCTTGATCGAACACGATCGAGTGCTTCGATTCCATCACTCCGTCCGTCGTCTCCTGGCCGCGCTTGGCCGGAAGACAATGCATGAAGACGGCGTTCTTCTTCGCCTTGTGCATCAGCGCTTCATTCACGCGATACGGCTCGAAGTGGAGATTGCGCTCGAAGGCTTCATGCTCCTGTCCCATGCTTGCCCACACGTCGGTGTAGACGGCGTCGGACCCGCGCACCGCCTCTTCCGGATCGTGCGTGAGCGTGACCTTCGTCCCGTGCGCCGTGGCGAGCTTGCGCGCTTCGGCGACGATCGCCGGATTCGGATCGTATCCCGCCGGATTGGCGATCGCGAAACTGACGCCGAGCCGCGTGAGCGTGAGCATCAGCGAGTGCGCGACGTTGTTGCCATCGCCGACGAAGGCGAGCTTGAGTCCGGCGAGGCGGCCGAAGTGGCGCTCGAGCGCGGCCGCATCGGCGAAGATCTGACAAGGATGATAAAGGTCGCTGAGCGCGTTGACGACGGGAACGCCCGACCATTCGGCCAGGTCATCGACCGTTTGTTGCGCGAACGTGCGGGCGACAATGCAGTTGACCCAGCGGGCGAGATTGCGCGCGACATCCTTGACTGGTTCACGTTCGCCGATGGGTCCGACAGTGGTCACCGCGCCGCCGCCCAACTGCTGGATCGAAAGCTCGAACGTCAGCCGCGTGCGGAGCGAAGGCTTCTCGAACAGCAGCGCCAGATAGCGCCCGCGCAATGCCGCCGCATAGCGCTCCGGGTGTTCCTTCATGTCGTGCGCCAGATCGAGCATCGAGCGCAGTTCGCGGACGGAAATGTCCTGATCCTTGCGCATCTGCCCGGAGGCGAGCGAGAGGACGGGCGGTGGTTCGGCGATCTTGCGCGCGGTATTGCTGGGCACGGCGGTCTGAATTTTTATTCAGTACTCTGAATAATTACACATCGCGGGGGGAGGGCGCAATTGAGCGGTGTGCCTCGCCGGTTGTCCGGCGCCCGAGGGCGGCTTCGGGTAGAATCGAGTTGTCGATCCGGACTAACTCATGAAACTCCCGCCGCTGTTCGCACTACTCGCCGCCGCTGGTTACTCGGCGGTCCCCGGAAAACCGGAGCCGCCGAAGAACATGATGGCGGCGATCCCGCTGCACTTCGAGCCGAACGTGGGGCAGACCGATCCGCGCGTGAGCTTCACCGCTCGCGGGGGCGGGATGTCGATCTTCGTGACGCCAGACGAAACTGTGCTGGCGCGCCGTGGAGCGGCTCCCGTGCGGATGAAGCTTCGGGGAGGAAAGCGGGCGAAGTTCGAACCGGTCGATAAGCTGCCGGGCGTTTCGAACTACTATCGCGGCAACGATCCGAGGAAGTGGCGGGAGGGCGTTCCGCATTATGCTCGGGTCCGGGCTCGGAGTGTGTATGAAGGGATCGATGTCGTCTACTACGGAAACGGGCGGCGGCTGGAATACGACTTCGTGGTGTCGCCGGGGGCGGATGCTTCGAAGATCGAATTGGCGTATGAAGGTGCCGAGTCGATGCGGATCGACAAGGGTGGCGATCTGGTGCTTGTGACGAAGGCGGGTGAATTGCGGCAACGCAAGCCGGTCGTGTATCAGGAGGTTGCAGGCCGGCGGATCGAGGTCGCGGCGGAGTACAGCATCCGTGGTGGATCAGTGCGGTTCGAGCTTGCCCGTTATGATGAGTCGCGACCCGTGGTGATCGATCCGATTCTCGAGTATGGGACCTTCTTGGGTGGAAGCAGCACGGATAGTGCTACAGCGGTCGCCGCGGACAACACCGGAGTTTGGGTTGGGGGCATCACAGCCTCTTCGGACTTCCCCCTGGCCAACCCAGCGGACTTGACCTGGGTCAACGCCGAAGGCTTCGTGACGAAGATCAATGGGGCCGGCACCGCGCTCATCTTCTCGACATTCCTTGGCGGCGCCGCGCCGGACGGAGTGAGTGACCTTTCCACGGACCCAACCGGAAACGCGTTTGTAACGGGCTACACGGAATCGGCGGATTTTCCGGTCGTGAGGCCGATCCAAAGTTCCTATGGTTCGGGCACAGACGCTTTCGCCGCGAAGATCTCTCCATCCGGGTCTCTGGTGGCCGCCACCTTCCTTGGTGGGAGTTCGTTCGATCAATGCGGAAGGCTTGTCTGGAGCGTGTCCGGAATCACGCTGGCTTGCGCGACACAGTCAGTGACATTTCTTGGAGTGCCATCTTCGAACGGCCCCATCCTAGTCCGGCTGTCTCTCGACGCCGCCAGCGTGATCTTCATTAGGTCGCTGGAAGGCGCATACTCATTCGGGGGGTTGGCAGCGGCTCCGGACGGAGCGTTGTACGTGACTGGAACCACACGAGCCGGCGCGAGCATCTCTGCGACGCAAGGCGCCTTTCAGCCAGCCTCGGGTGGCGGGTCCGACGCGTTCGTTGCCAAACTGAACGCCGCCGGTGACCAATGGATCTACGTCACCTATCTGGGCGGTGCCTCAGCCGATGAGGGGAACGCGATTACGGTCGATTCCTCAGGACTGGCTTACGTTGCCGGAACCACGCGTTCCCCAGACTTCCCCCTCAAGGCCGCCCGTGATTCTGTTCTAGGGAACGGTACGCAGCCCGATATCGATGCTTTTCTCGCGGTTTTCAATCCAACGGGATCGGCGCTGGTCTTCTCCACCTATTTCGGGTGGAGCGGTACGGACGATGCGGCGGAGATCGCCTTGATGCCCGACGGGAGCGCCGTCATCGGGGGGCTCACTACCAGCACCGACTTCCCAATCGTGGCCGGATGGAGATCGGAGATGGGCGAGGCGGCCATCGAGCACTACTTCGCCAAGTTCGACGCCACAGGCGTGCTGAAGTACTCCTCCTTTTTCGGCGGTTTCTCAGCAAGCGGGCTGTGGCGTATGGCGGCTGCCCCCGGCGGCGCCGTTGTTGTCGTTGGTGACCTCGCCCACACGGGACGGTCGACTCCTCTTGAGCAGGTCGTTAGCACGGGAGCATACGACACGAGCGCCGGTGGGACATACGACGGATATGTGGCGCGATTCGTTGATGGACCTGCGCCCGTGCCGGTCACGATTGCCAGCAGCCCGCTGGGCCGCCGGCTGATTGTTGACGGCCGGCCGGCGGTGACTCCCGCAGTTTTCTCATGGCAACCTGGAACCTTTCACTCGCTCGACGCCAGTGCCCCCCAATTGGAAGGCCAAACCTATTACGCGTTCTCCTCCTGGTCTCAGGGCGGTGGTGGAGTTCAACGAATCACAGCTCCCGCCGTTACTGCGATATACACAGCGACGTACTCCGCCACGCCATGCATATACTCATTCGAACCGGCTGTGGTGCGCAGCCGGTTCGAGGGGCGCCTGGAATCCTCTACGCTGACCACTCAGAGTCTGTGTCCATGGACGCCGCAATTCAGCGCGCCCTGGCTGATCCTTAGCGGTCACGACGGGCCAGCCGGACCCGGCCGCGTCACGTTCTTCACTGCTCTGAACCTCGGAGCTCCGAGGTCCGCAACCGTTACAGCCGGCAGCGCTACGATAACCGTGACCCAGGCTGGCAGCCAAGGGAACCTCCCATCTCCAGCGATCACCTCTCCAACCTCGGGCCAAGTGATACGGAGGTTGGGAGTCTCGCTTTCTTGGGCGCCAGTTCCCGGTGCCTCCGGATACGAGATCAATGTCCTCCAGTCGTCGCCGTGCTGCTCGCCGACCGGTGGTTCGCTCGTCTACTTTGGGCAGCACGCCGGAGCAACTCTCGCTGGGGCCAACGTTGATTTGCCTGATGGCGAGTACGTCGCGTATGTCCGCGCTTGCGCCAATGGCAAGTTTGATGATTTGGCCTGCGGGCGGTACGGAACGGTTCCGTTTAGTGTGGACCTGCTGGCGCCGGCTGAAGCGCCCGTGATTCTCACTCCGCTCGGCAATCAAACACTTGGCACCTCAACAAATGTGATCAGTTGGAGAGCTGTACAGAATGCTACCAGCTACGAGGTCACACTCCGGGAGCTCATCTCGGGCAGGACTGACCTCCAAATCAACACCGCTACACTCAGTACCGTGTTCACAATGCGAAGTCCCGCCGACTACGAACTGACCGTGCGCGCCTGCCAGTTCAAGTGCTCGCAAGCGAAGAGCGCCGTTCGGTTCTCCGTCCTGCTGCAACCCGTGTCCCAAACCCGACCCACAGGACTCGCGGCGCAAATCACCAACGCCAACACCCTGAACCTCTCCTGGAACCCTGTCACCAACGCCGACCTCTACCGTGTTCAAGTCGTCCAACCGAATGCTGGACCTGGCGGTGGCGCCCTCACCGTCGCAGCGAGGCAGGTCTCGACCACCAACGCGTCGCTCCAAGTCCCCGCTGGTGCCGCAACGGTCGTGCTCAACGCCTGCAACGGCGACGGCTGCGGACCTCCGAGTACGATCGCCGTCAATCCCACCGGACCCAATCCGAGCGTCCCCATCGTTGCGACGCCCATGCCGGTCGTGGTCGCCGATGGTCCGAACATCACCATCAGTTGGAGCCGCATCCCCGGTGACAATGGCTCGAACACCGACTATCGGCTCTACGTCGGGGACCTTTCGCGCGACGGTCCGGCGCTCGACGTCATCACGAAGAACAACTTCTATGGCGCGTTCTTGCGCGCCGAGGGACGCCGATACGATGCGCTCGTGTTCGCGACTCAGAACGGAGTCACCGTCACCGGACCCGCATCCGGATTCATGGTCGCTGGCTCGAGCGCGACAGCGCCGCTGATCACCTCGCCCACGCATGACTCGACGTTCAAGCAGGGTCCGTTCCGATTGGCGTGGTCGCCGATTCCGGACGCGGTCCGGTATCAATACTACGTGGGCCGGCCGGGACAATCGGGCCCGGTGCTGACGGGCGTCACGCCTGGAATCTTTGTCGACACCACGCTTTCGGTCACCGCGCCGGCGCTGCATCAGGCGATCGTACGGGCCTGCCCGTCGGCAAACACAAGCCAGTGTTCGCCGGATTCCGACGCGGGCTGGGGTCCGTGGTCTAATGCGGTCACGGGAACCACCAGTTTCACCATCACACCATGAGGAGACTGGCATGAAGCGGGCTAGCGGCGGCGCCCCGCCGCTAGAGATGATGGTCCGGATTCCGTCGCACTCGAGCCGAATCTCGGGCAGACGGACGCGCTTGGGGACTTCAGCGCGCGTGGCGGCGGTGCCTCGATCTACCTGACCGGATCTGAGACGGTGATCGATCGGAAGTCCGCCGCGCCCGGTGCGGATGAAGTGAGCGTTTCGAGCTACTATCGCGGCAACGATCCGAAGAAAGTGGTGGGACGCCGACAAGACAACGGTGCCGGTGCTGACCGGCGTGACGCCCGGATTGTTCGTTGATACCCCGCTCTCGGTCACCGCTGGTACGCTGCATCAGGCGATCCTGCGAGGCGGCCCGCCCGCGTTCGCGGACTGGGCCCGTGGTCAAGCGCTGTGACACGCACGCTGAGCTTCACCTTGATTCCATAACGGCCTCCCTGCCTCCCTCCAGGCTGTCTTCGTTAGGGCCGAGCACGCGTCCGGCGCGTCCGGTGGGGACATTGCCTAGGACTACTAGTCCTGATAGACTGCACGAAGTCGGTCCTAGCTCCCCAGGAGCGGGAAAGGGTCCAGCGTCCAACGATTCACCGAGGAGGTTCCATGACGAAGCCCCTGTTGACCCTGTGCGGCCTCGCCGCCGCGGCCAGCCTGTACGGCCAGACGGCTCAAATGACGGGAACGGTCACCGATTCCAGCGGAGCGGCCGTGCCCGTGGCGCAAGTTACCGCGACCAATATCGATACCGGAGTCGCGCGATCGACCACCACCAACGACGCGGGGAATTACCTGATCACGGCGTTGTTTCCCGGACCGTATCGCATAACCGCATCCGCGGCGGGCTTCAAGCAGATGAAGCGCGAGGGGCTCACGCTCGCGGTCGAACAGGTCGCCCGTGTCGACTTCCGCATGGAGATTGGCGAGACGCGCGAAAGCGTCACCGTGGAAGCGGCAGGCGTCGTGCTCGAGATGGCCAACAGCACGATCGGCACCCTCGTCGAGAACAAACGCATCAGTGAGCTCCCGCTCAACGGGCGCAATCCGCTGGACCTCGTCGGCCTTTCCACCGGCATTCGCGTTCAGGGCGGCTTCGGCGGCAAGAACGGATCGCTCGGCAACTTCTCCTCCAACGGCGGCCTGGCGAACGCCAATCAGGTGCAAGTGGAAGGCTTGGCGCTCGACTTGGCGCAGATGAACTCGCCCTCGTTCGTGCCGCCGGTCGACTCGACGCAGGAATTCCGCGTGCAGACCAATACCTTCTCCGCCGAATTCGGACGCACGGCCGGGGCCGTGGTCAGCATCTCGATCAAGAGCGGAACCAATGAACTCCACGGTTCGGCCTACGACTTTCTCCGCAACAAGGTGCTCAATGCGAACAACTTCTTCCAGAACCGCGCGGGCAACGCCCGGCCCAATCTGATCCAGAATCAGTTCGGCGCCTCGATCGGAGGTCCGATCAAGAAGGACAAGACCTTCTTCTTCGGCAACTGGGAGGAATACCGGAATCGCAACAGCGCGCCTTCGATCACCTCGGTGCCGACGGCCCTCGAGCGAGCCGGGGACTTCTCGCAAACGCGCAATGCCGCGGGCAACGTGATCGTGATCGCGGACCCCCTTACCACGCGTCTCGTGGATGGCGTCAACACGCGCACGACTTTCCCTGGTAATGCCATTCCCGCCTCGCGGATCAGCCGCGTGGCCTCCAACGTCGCACCGATCTGGCCAGTGGCCAACGCGCGCGGTAACCCCATCACCAACGTCAACAACTACTCGACGGTGGGCGGTGGCGGCACCAACGAGCACCAGTTCGTCGGCAAGCTCGATCACAACCTCAGCTCGCGCTGGAAGCTGTTCGGCACGTTCTCCCGGATCTGGGCCAATCAGTTCAATCTCGATCCGCTCGGATACAAGGTGAACCTCACCCGCCAGGTGAACTACGCGCGAACGCACGCCACCGCGGCGGCCACCGCCGTGTTCAGTCCGGGTCTCATTGGCGAGTTCCACACCGGGTTCGCACGGTTCCACCAGCCCAGCGTGCCTTACGCGCTCGGATTCGACATTGCCACGCTCGGCTTTCCCCAGCAGTTGGCGAACGAGACACAGATCCGTTCGTTCCCAGCCTTCAACGTCTCGGGCCTGGTCGCGGTCGGCAGCTCCGCTTCGGCGGGCATGACACTGGTGGACCTCAATAGCTGGGGCCAGCGCGCGTCGATGACCTGGGTCAAGAGCGCGCACAGCATCAAGTTCGGCGCCGACTATCGCGTGCAGCAGCTCAACCAGTTCCAGCAGAACTCGTTCCTGCCGGCGTTCCAGTTCAACAACCAGATGAGCGCGATCAACCCGCTGCGGCTCGACGCGAACAGCGGCGTTCCGCTCGCCTCGTTCATGATGGGCTACATGGCGAGCGCCTCGGTGGCAAAGAGCGAACGGCTCGCCAATCAGCGCCGCTACCTGTCAGTCTACTTTCAGGACGACTGGAAGGTCACCCGCCGGCTCACGCTGAATCTGGGCATGGATTACAGTCTCGAGTTCCCGATCACGGAACGCTTCAATCGCAAGATGTGGTTCGATCCGTCGGTGCCGCTGCCGATCAGCCAAGCCGCCGGCCTGCCGCTCACTGGTGGATTCCGCTTCGCGGACAATAACACACGCTCACCGTACGATCTCTACAAAAAGCAGTTCGGACCCCGCGTGGGATACGCGTTCCAGCTCGCGCCGAAAACGGTCTTGCGCAGCGGCTACGGCCTGTTCTGGATTCCCGCCGCGATCACCGAGGTGACGGGCGATAACCGGGCGCCGGCCTGGGCGATCAACACGCTGGCCGTGGCTTCGCTCGATGGCGGAGTCACACCGTTCAATACGCTCGACAATCCGTATCCGCAGGGGATTCTCAATCCGCCCGGCAGCGCGGCGGGGCTCAACACCCTGGTGGGACAAAACGCGGCGGCCAATCAGCGCAACTTCCGTTCCGGCTACATGCAGCAGTGGAACTTCGATATCCAGCGCGAACTAGGCCGCTCGACGGTTCTCGAGGTCCTCTACGCGGGCAGCTCCGGCACGGGCCTTCCGGCGCAATGGGCGTCACAGATGAACCAACTGGCGGACTCGAATCTCGCGCTCGGCTCGCGTTTGCAGGAGCAGGTCCAAAACCCGTTCTTCGGAACGGTGCAATCGGGTCCGCTCGCGCAGCGCACGGTGGCACGCGGGCAACTTCTGCGTCCGTTCCCGCAATTTCAGACACTCTATGTGGAAGGACAGCCGCTCGGTCACTCGACCTATCACTCCCTCCAGGCCTCGTTCAACCGGCGGTTCGGCACATCGCTGGTGGCGGTGGCCTACACGCTCAGCAAATCGATCGGTAACACCGAGAGCCGCAGCGACTGGCTCGAAGGTGGCGCGCAGGGAACCAGCATGGGATTCCTGAACAACAACAATCGCCGGCTCGACCGTTCGCTCGCCGTGGCCGACGTTCCCCACCGCCTGGTGATGAGCTATTCGTGGGATCTCCCATTCGGCAAAAGCGGTAAGCTCGCCAAGAACCTCGGCAAGGCTGACCTGCTCGTTTCCGGCTGGCAGTTCTCGGGCGTCTACACGGCGCAAAGCGGAACGCCGGTGGCGGTAGGCACGCGCACGAATCTCTCCGGTGCCTTCAACGACGTTACGGACGTTTATGGATCCTACTCGAGCAACTCGCGCCCGAACAACAACGGGACGAGCGCGCACCTCGGTACTCCCGTGCGAGACCGCCTGAACCGCTGGTTCGATACCGGTGTCTTCTCGCAGCCCACTTCCTATTCGTTCGGCACCGCGCCGCGCACCTTGCCCGACACGCGCTGGCACGGCACCAACAACCTCGACTTCGGCTTCTTCAAGAACAACCGCTTCGGCTCGGAGGGCCGTTTCAATGTGCAGTTCCGCGCCGAGTTCTTCAACGTATTCAACCATGTTCGATTCGGAGTCGCGGGTATGTTCCTGGGTGACTCGACATTCGGCGTCATTAGCAGTCAGGCGAACATTCCGCGTCAGGCGCAGTTGGCGTTGAAGTTCATCTTCTGATCTTCTGATTTCGCCCGAGCCGTTGTGTGCGGCGCGGTCTACTCGCCGCGCCGCGAAATGTTTGCGGACTTTGCTCGCTGGCGTCGCTTGTCTTTCGTGGACCTGATCATAATAAGAAGGCCCCAAAGATAGACCTATGTCCTGCAACGTCCGCTCACTCTTCCTCATCACCGCCGTTTCCGGCCTGCTCGGCGCGGCTCCACGCGACATGATGTCCGCCATTCCGATGCATTTCGAGCCGAATTTCGGCCAAGCGGATGCAACGGTAAGATTCACCGCGCGCGGCGGTGGCATGTCGATCTATTTGACCGCCGGTGAAACGGTGATCGCGCGCAGGTCCGGCGAGCCCGTGCGGATGAAGCTGCGCGGCGGACAATTAGCAAGCTTCGAACCGCTGGAGAGGCTGCCGGGAGTGTCGAACTACTATCGGGGGAACGATCCGAAGAAGTGGCGCGAGGGAGTGCCGCACTATTCGCGGGTCCGCGCGAAGGATGTCTACGACGGCGTGGATGTTGTCTACTATGGCAACGCGCGCCGGCTCGAGTATGACTTTGTCGTGGCGCCGCATGCCGATCCCGCGAAGATCGAGCTCGCGTATGAGGGAACGAAGTCGATGCGCGTCGATCGCGATGGGACGCTCGTGCTCGAAACGGCTTCCGGCGAATTGCGTCAGCACAAGCCGCTGGTCTATCAGGAGATCGAGGGCCGGCGAGTCGAGGTGGCGGCATCGTACCGGATCCGGGGTGAGTCGGTTCGATTCGAATTGGCGAGGTACGACGCGGAGAAGCCCGTGGTGATCGATCCGATTCTCGAGTACGGAACGTACCTCGGCGGGGATAGCGAGGACGTTGCGAACACGATTGCCACCGATTCGACGGGAACTTGGGTAGGCGGCTACACGAGCTCGCTCAACTTCCCACTGGCCAGTCCGGCGGATTCCACGCGCCTCGACTACGAGGGCTTTGTAACGAAGCTCAACGCCGCCGGAACCGCGCTGGTATTCTCGACATTCCTCGGCGGGACGAATCCGGACTCCATCAGTGCGCTCGCCGTGGACGCATCGGGGAACACTTTCCTAACGGGAAGCACCTCCTCGCAGGACTTTCCAGTCTCGGCGCCCTTCCAGCCGGCGTATGGCGGTAGTACGGATGCGATCGCGGCGCGATTGGGCCCAACGGGCGCTTTGACGTTCGCGACTTTTCTGGGTGGCGGCTCCTCCGATCAATGTTCAGCGCTCGCACTGACGAGCACGGCCATCACAATCGCCTGCACCACATCGTCAACGAACTTTCTCGGCGATACCACGGCCGGTTCAGACCGGCCGGTGCTGGCGCGCCTTCCGCTCAGTGGCGCAAACGTCACCTTCGCCAAGACTCTGGCAGGCGCCTTTACGTTCAGCGCTCTCGCCGCGGATGCTTCGGGCGCCGTATACGTGGCGGGCGCAACACAGTGGGGTGCGAGTGTTCCTGGAACTTCCGGCGCTTTCCAAGTTTCCAAT
>CADECY010000018.1 GCA_902825945.1 uncultured Acidobacteriota bacterium | reverse complement strand
CCGGAACAGCGTCAGTCCGTTCGCGCGATGCTGCGCACCCGGCCCGATCCGGCGGAAGTGCTCAGGACCTTGGGATGCAACGCCTGTCACCATCGTGGGGCGAATGGGCCCGACCCGGCGCGTGATCAATTCTTCGAAGTCCGCGAAGACACCGACCTCGGCGACGAAGGCCGCCTGCCGCCGCGTCTCGATGGCATCGGCGCGAAACTCGGGCGCTCGGGCCTCGAGGATGCACTGCGCGGCAAGATCCGGGTGCGGCCCCAGATCGCTACTCGAATGCCGGACTATGGTCCACAGGTTGCCGCCGGCCTTGCGGCTTGGCTCGAGATCGCGGACAAGCGCGCGACCGATCCGGTGGAGCGAACGGGCCGTAACGGATTCGGGCGAGAACTCGTGGGTATGAAGGGACTCGGCTGCATCGGCTGCCACAACTTGAAGGGGCGCAAATCGAGCGGGATCGGCGCCAGCGATCTCGCCGAGGCGCCGAAGCGGCTTCGTGTCGAATGGTTCCGCGACTTCCTGATCGATCCCGGCAGGTTCCACACGGGAACTCGTATGCCCTCGTTTTGGCCTGGCGGCAAAGCGTCGAATCGTAAGGTGCTCGGAGGAAGCACTGCGCGGCAAGTCGATAGCATCTGGGTTTACCTGATGGAGATCGATCAGTCCCGCTTGCCCGAAGGCATGGAAGACAAGGGCCAGTTCGAACTGAAGCCGGGTGATCGCGCGATCGTGATGCGCACGTTCCTCGACGCGGCGGGCCCGCACGGAGTCGCCGTGGGATATCCGGAAGGCGTGCATGCGTCGTTCGACGCGCTCGAGGTGCGTTGGGCGCAGGCGTGGCGCGGAAAGTTCCTCGATGCCGAGAACACCTGGGACAATCGCTTCAACCCGCCCACCAAGCCGCTCGGAGATAGAGTGACTGATCTGCCGTTGCCCGCCGCGATCACCCGCGAGAGCACTCAGGCCGCTTGCCAGTTCGGCGGCTACAGGCTCGGCGCGAAAGGTACGCCCACGTTTCTCTACACGTGCGATGGAGTCGAAGTCGAAGATCGCTTGGAGCCGAACGGCGATGGCCGCTCGCTGCGGCGGACGGTGAAGGTGCGTGGAACGAAGCCCGGACTGTTGTTCCTCGCGGGCCGGGCCGGATCGGCAGTGAAGATCGCGCCGCAAGGATTCGCCGTCACCGAACGCAACCAGGGTGAACTCGTCGCACCGCTTGCCGATCGCGAGTACGTGGAGTGGATCGAATGGTAGCGCTGCTTCTGCTCGCCGCGATCGCGCTGGGCGCGGCCGAAAGCGATCACTACCGGCTGGTGACGATTCCCGTGCCGCAGGGGATTCGCATGGAGGTCAGCGGACTCGAACGGCTCCCCGACGGCCGCATTGCCGCAGCGACGCGAAACGGCGATGTCTGGTTCGTGGATGGCGCCTACGAAGACGATCTGTCGCGGGTGAAGTTTCATCGCTTCGCGTCCGGCTTGCATGAGCCGCTGGGACTGGCGTGGCGCGATGGTGCGCTCTATCTGATGCAGCGCAGCGAACTGACCCGTTTGCGCGATTCCGATCGCGATGGCGTTGCGGACGAGTACAAGACGGCCGCCAAAGGCTGGGGCGTCACGGGCAACTATCACGAGTACGCCTACGGACCGAAGTTTACGCGCGACGGCAAGATGTGGGTCACGCTCAATCAGTCGATCGGGCCGAAGATCACGCGCGACGACCGCTGGCGCGGCTGGAGCCTGCTCGTCAATCCCGATGGCTCGTGGACGCCGTTGTCCTCTGGCATGCGATCGCCTTCGGGCCTCGGACTCAACGCGGAAGGCGACGCCTTCTACACCGACCAGCAAGGCAACTGGGTTCCCACGAACTCTCTTCACCACATGCGCAAGGGCGCCTTTCACGGACATCCGGAGTCACTGCGCGACGCCGATCGTCCCGAGTCGCCGGTGAAGAAGCCCGAGAGGATTCCGGCCGGAATTCCGATCACCGAGGCCGCGAAACAGATTCCGGGCCTGTTACCCGCGGTCTGGTTTCCGTATCGCAAGATGGGCATGAGCGCGACCGATGTGCTGCTCGACGATACCGGTGGCAAGTTCGGGCCCTTCTCCGGCCAGCTTTTCGTGGGCGACTTCACGTTGTCGCTCGTGATGCGCGTCTTCCTCGAGAAGGTGGAGGGCGACTACCAAGGCGCCTGCTTCCCGTTCCGCGAGGGCTTCGACAGCGCGGTGGTCCGAATGACGTGGGGCAAGGATGGATCGATGTTCGCGGGTTTGACCAATCGCGGTTGGAATTCGCTCGGAACGCGCTCGTACGGACTTCAGCGGGTCGCCTTTACGGGCAAGACTCCATTCGAGCTGAAGACGATGGCATCGCACGCGACGGGCTTCGACCTCGAGTTCACGATGCCTGTTGACCCGAAGTCCGCGACGGATGTGACTTCGTTCACAATGTCGAGCTTCACCTACCTGTATCACGCGACGTACGGAAGTTCGGAGATCGATACCGCGAATCACCGCATCGTCTCGGCGAAGTTGATCGCACCCTCGCGTGTGCGGCTCGAGGCCGAAGGACTGCGAGAGGGCTACGTGCATGAACTGCACTACCCGGGCGTGGGCGCGGCCAGCGGTGAGCGGCCTGTGCACGATGCCGCCTACTACACGCTCAATCGCATTCGACGGCGTTAGTCTTCGACCACGAACGACTCGAACTCGCGCCGCGCGGCACTCCAGCGATTGCGGTCGAACTCGGCGGATTCGCTCAGACACTCCACCGCCGCGTACGCCATCGCCAGCGTATGATGCGTGTTGTCGTGCGCGAACAATCCCTGCCTTCCGAGCGACACGACGCCCTCGACGGAGTCGAGCCAATGATCGATCGTCTCGAACGCGGGCTTGTATCCGAGCGTGTAGATCGGATAGGCTTCGGGCAGCCGGCGCGACGCCACCTCGCGGATCGGGGCGGGATCGGGCAGTCCGGCTTCACGCAACGCGCGCACCACGAGATCGGCGAGCACGCTGTCGCCCGAGTTCCACACGCGGTCCTGCTTGGAGCAGGGCAGTTCCGCGCACAGCACGGTGCGGCCCGGAAGCTTGCTGAGCCCGTAGTTCTTGGGTTCGGAGAGTCTGGTGATCGCGATCTCCGATGCCGGAAAATAGTGTGCGTCGAATTCGGTGAACTGTTCGCGATCGAGCGCGAGATAGATCAGGATCATCGATCGATACTGGAGCGAGGCCGCCGCCTGCCCGACCGAAGCGGGTGCTTCCGGCCGGATCATCCGCGCGAGCATCGTAACCGGAATCGTCGAGAGCACGCACGCGGTCTCGATCGTCTCTTCGCCGCGAGGACCCGTGAGGGTGACTCTGCCCGGTTCGACCGCGGTGACGCTCGTGCGCAATCGCAGTTCGGCGCCTGCGCGCAATGCGGCTTCGCGATACCCCTCCGAGATTTGGCCGAAGCCTTGCCGCGGATAGAAGAACCGGCCTTTGCCGCTTCCCTTCCCGCGCCGGAGGAATTTTCCCGCAAGCTTTGCCACCGAGCCCGCCGACACTCGGCGCCGCGCCTGTTCGGGATCGAGTTGCTCCGGTTCCAACCCCCAAATCTTGAGCGCATAGGGGAAGTAAAAGTCGCGGCAGATCGTGGGTCCGAGACCGCGTTGGAGCACGGATGCGAAGGTCTCACTCTCACCGCCCGTGGCCTTGCGCGAAATCAACGCGTCGCGAAGAGCGCCGGCGAGAAACGCGGGCGGAGCATGCAGAGCCGCATCCACGGGCTTCAAGGGGAAGTGCAGCCAGCGGCCGCGCAGATGAATCCGCCCGTGACGCGGCCGGTCGAGCAGATCGCCGCCGAGCATCGAGCGGATGTCGGTGAGGATCTCGGGGCTGCACGATGGATGCAGCCGGTGACTGCCGTAGTCGACCTGCAGGCCCGCGAAGTCGAACGAACCCGAGTTGCCTCCCACGCGATCTCCGCGCTCCACGAGCGTCACCGCAAACCCGCGCTGAGCCAATTTCCATGCGGCTCCGAGGCCCGCGGGCCCCGCACCGAGAACTGTGATGTGTTTCACTTCGGACCTTCCGAGACGCGATAGCCGCCGCCCGTGATCGTGGGGCCGTCCACGCGCCAAACCGGCCGGTTCGGGAACGCGGCGCGCAACGCCGCTTCCCGTTCCGGCGAACCTTCTCGCACGTACACCGGACCCTCGCGCAATCCGATTGGGTTGTAAACACCGGCGCTCGCGTAGTCCGGATACTCATCGCCTCGAACGAAAACGAGCGCGTTGCCGAAGCGATGCGTGGCGGCGAGTTTGAGAACATCCGGACTCATGCGCAGGTAGCCGCGATACTTGTCGGCGGCGCGCCAGGGAATGAAGAGCAGCATCGCGACGGCCGATAGCGCGAGTCCTGCGGGGACGGCGTCGAGATCCCGCAGCACGCGCGCCACCAGTACCGAAATTGGAATCACGATCGGGAACCAGTATCGCGGACCGAAGTCGGGTCCGCTGCCGTACCAGTAGAATGCTTGCGAGATCACCGAGCCCGCGCACACCGCGATCATCCACCAATCGGTGCGCGCAAACTTCCGCAGCGCGCCGAGCAGGACGAGCGAACCCATCGCCCACCCGAGCAGTTCGGTGTTCAGCGTGATCGCATTGGCGAAACTGTTCAACAGCGCTTCCGCCGGACTATGTCCCGGCCACACGTCGATGGGCCAGTCAAATCCGCGGGTGGGTCCGAATCCCAGAGCGTTGCGGCCGGGCGGTGAATAGTTGAGGTCGAAGTACTCCATCACCGGAAAGGTGCGCGCGTTGCCGGTGATAAGGGCGTTGTAGGCGAGTTGCACGGAAGCGGTGATCGCGCCACTCACAGCCATTGCGACAGCAGCGGTCCGCCGCGTGCCGAGCAGCCACAAGCCAAGCAGGATCGCGACGACAATGCCTTCGAGTGGACGGATCCAGGTGGCGGCTCCGGCAGCAAAGCCCGCCAATACTGCCCAAGCTGGCGAGCCGCTTTCTCGTGATCGTGCGACACAGTAGGCACCCGCGATTCCGCAGGTCAGGCTGAACGTATGAGTCATGTAGCTCATCGCGAGGAAAAGGGCCCACGGCGACAACGCGAACAACAATGAGGCCAGCGCGGCCGTGCGCGAATCGAGGATTCGCCGGAGCAGCGCGCTCGCCAGCAGCAGGTTCGCCGCGTTCAACAAAGGATTCATCAGCCACGGAACGCCCGCGCGCACGCCGAGCGACAGCAGCGCCGGCCAGCCCGGAGGAAAAGGCGAATACCAGCGATCCGCGCGCTGAGTCATCAGGTCCATCTTGAACGCCTCAGGAACGGGCGGCAGCGGCATGAACCAAAGCCCTTCGGTGAAGTATCGCGCGTGGAACAGGATGCTCACCTCGTCAGAGATGTGCGGATGCCTCTGATAGGCGAGTGCGCTCAGCAGCGCGGGAACCGCGAAGCACCAGACTGCGGCGGCGGGCACGAGCCAGCGAGAGTCGAGGAGCCGGTTGACCAAGTCGCGCAACGGCTCCGGGATGGCGCGGGCGAGCATCCAGAAATTGGCAAGGTTGATGATCACGGCAGCCGATGCCAGCGCGGCTTCAATCGCGTAGGCTGATGGATCCGGCGAAGGAATCGCGGCGAGCACCGCCGCGATCGCGATCGAGGCTCGCGGAAGTCGCGGCAGCGCTCGAATCACCAGCGCTGACTGCACTGCCATGACTGCGATGGCCCACACAGTCGCCTTGGCGGCGAATCGATAGTGCTGGAAGTGAATCAGCGGACCCGCATCGACGAACGAAAGCAGCGCAGCCTGCCCGGCGGCGGCGAGCAGCAACCATCCGAGGAACGCGTTAAAAGGAACACGCGCAAAACGGAGCCGGTCGCCGCCCGAATCGCTCCGGGCTTCTCCACCGTTGGCACCGCGGCTCCGCAGCACTTTGCGCTTCATATCAGCCACCGCACCACGGCAAGCATATCCGGCGCGAACTGAATCGCAATCCGCGGCAGCATCATCACGAACGGAACCACATGGAGCCAACGCCGCGACAGCACGCCGTCGAAGGCCAGCATCGCGATCCACGGAGAGAGAACGCGCGGATATCCGAGCGGGTCGTACCAGCCGATACCGCCGCCGGCGATCGGCACCATCGACGCCAATGCCGCTACGATCCACATTGCCGGATCATGCCGGTTGCGAAACCAGTGAAGATAGATCAGCACGAGCGCGATCGCCACGCCCACGAGCGAAACGTAATCCGTCACCGTGCTGACCCAATGTACCTCGGGTGGCAGGAACGGCTCGAAGAATCGTCCGATGAAGGCCGCGATCGGGATGCGCATCAGGATCGATCCCATGTCGCCGCCGACGAAGAGGTGCGAAACAAAATCGGCTGTTCGTGTTTGAACCCACCACCACCACAAGCAGACGGGAATCGCGCACGTGGCATAGACTCCGACTTCCTTCCAGCGGCGATTCCACAGCAGATAGGCGCACCAGCCCGCGGCGAGTAACGCTCCGGTATCGCGTACGAGCGGAGCGGTGGCGAGCAGCAGGTAGAAGAGGCGCGGTGAGCGTCCCGCGTAGACCGCGCATCCGAGCGCGAGCGATTGTATCGGGATGTCGACGAGGAAACGCGGCATGCCGATGATCACCGCGGGCGACAACAACGTGAGCAGGCCCCAGACATGCGACCGCCCGGCGCGCATGGCGAGGATCGCGGCCCAGTAGGCGCCGAGCGCGATGAAGCCGATGTTGGCCGCGTGCAGCGCGGGATCGATCCAGTTTGCATTCGCGAGCCCCACGATCGATCCGAGCAGCGGCACGAGAATCCGGCGATAGCGCAGCCTCGGCGCGTCACACTGCTTCTCGAGACCCCGCTTCATGAAGGGATCGTGCGCGATCAGGTGATAATACTGTCCGTCATAGCCATGGCCGCCGAAGCTAAGCGCGACACTCTCCCCGAGCCGGGCCGTGTCGATCCCGGAGAGCGATCCAGTGTGGAACAGGCCGGTCCAATCGCCCCCGAACGTGGCGCCCACGATCGACCATTCGGCAACAAAGGCGATCACCGCTGCGGATAGCCCGATCAACCGCGGTCCGCTCAAGCTCCGGGCCTCCGCAGTCTCTTGACTAACCCGCGCAAAACGGAGCCGGTCACCGCCCGAATCGCACCGCGTTCCTCCACTGTTGGCGCCGCGGCTCCGCGGCCCTTTGCGCTTCGCAATCCGCGCCGTACTTGCAGGTACAAAGCACCCGAGGCTGAGAACAGGCGCCGGAAGAGCGCCTCTGACTGGAAATAGTATGCGTCGATTCGCGGCAGCCAATGCGGATCGCTGGCAGCCGATGCGTAGTCGAGTTCGGTCGAGACCGCGTACTCGAAACGCGAGTCCACCAATTCGCGCACCGCCCGCGAGGCCGCGCCGTAGGGATAAGCGAACGAGCCCGGGGCGAGGCCGAGCCGGTCTTCGATCTCTCCGGCCGAATCCTGGATCTCGCGGCTCGCGGATGCCTCGTCAATCTCGTCGAGTCTCGGATGTGTGACCGTGTGCGCGCCGATCGCGACGCCGGCCGATGCCGCGTCGCGCAGTTCGCTCCACGACATGAGCGGCAGGATCGGGATTCCCGCTGGTTGTCCAGGCCAGTCATTCTTCCGGCCGCAGAAACCGCTCACCGCGAAGACGGTGGCGGGAAATCGATAGCGCGCCAGTTCGGGCAGCGCATGCTCACTGAAGTTGCGGAACGCATCATCGAATGTCAGTGCGACCGAGCCCGGCTTGCTGGCGGCTTGCCCCAAGGGCACCACTGGAATTCCCTGCCCCGTCAGGATTCGCATGTGGGCGCGAAACATCTCCGGCGTGATCGATACCGGCGAGCCCGATTGATCGAGCGAATGGTACATCAAGATCGCCGATGGCCGGGACTGCATGGGGACTGATCCGTTCAACCTTCAAGTGTAGAACGGCTCATCCGTACGTCTTGTACGACCAGGAGATCGAATTGACTTCGACATGGAGCACCCCGAAGCCTTCCGGGTGAATCCCCCATTTCGGACCCTTCCATGATTCTCCGGCCACCGAGCCCGAGGTGATGTACTGACATCCGCGATATTGCAGCGTCTCGACGATATGCGTGTGGCCCTGCAGCACCGCCTTCACGTTGTAGCGATGGAGCAGTTCGAGCACCTCGGCGGCGTTGTTGACGACGATCATCTTCCAATCGTGCTTCGGCATCATCCATTGCAGGACACCCGTCGATAGCGGAACGTGCGTCACGACGACGATGGGTGCCGAGGGGCCCGTCCGCTCGAGATCGCGCCGGAGCCATCCGATTTGCTCTTCGTCGATCGAGCCGACATAGGTTCGCGACGAGGTGAGTCCAATCGAGTCGAGCACGATGAAGTGCCAGCCTTGCACATCGAACGAGTAGTAGCGCGCGCCGATCCGGTCTTCGTACATCTTCTTGCCATAGCCCGATTGCGCTGGCGAAACGCCACTGCGCTCATAGAGCCCGAACACGTCGTGATTGCCGAGCGTGTTGTGGAGTGGGGCTTCAATGCGCTTCGCCGTATCGGTGTAGAGGTCGAACAGAAGCTTGGCGCGGTCGCGCGGAACAGCCAGCGCATCGAACACGAGGTCTCCGCCGGCGATGACAAAGGCGGGCCGCTCACGATTGATCGCGTCGAGACACTGGCGGCATCGTTCGGCGGCGCGAAGTTCAGGCTGGATGTGGAGATCCGTCACGTGGACGAATCGGAACTTCGCTGGCGCGGCGGCAGCAAGCGCGGCTGGGGCGGCGAGTGTCGAGAGCGCCTGACGGCGTGTGATGCGCACAACGGGCAGTATAGCCGTGTTACGCTCGTTTCGCGTGTCCATTTCCGCCACTCTTCGCCAACTCCTCGAATTCGATTCGGCGCTGCTCGCCAACACGATCGGATACATCGATCCCACGCCCCCCGCCCAGTTCTACATGGGCGGATCGATCCAATGCCAGACCCCGGGCATCGGACCGATGGTGGGAGTCGCAGTGACGTGCGAACTCGATTCGAGCACGCCGGCAAGCGAGTGGGACATGGAGCCCTACTATCGGCAGCTCGATGAGATGCGCGAAAAGGAAGGTCCTTTGGTGTGGGTGGTGAAAGCCGCCGGTTCGCGGCCGGACCACGAGTGTATCCTCGGCGACGGCATGGCGAAGATGCTTCATTCGGTGGGCTGCACGGGCGTGGTGACCGATGGCGGACTGCGCGACGTCGCGGGCTTTCTCACGATCCCGTTCCATGCGTTCGCCAAGGGCAGAACGATCCATCACTGCGCGCTGCGGGTGAAGTCGATCAATGATCCGGTCGAGGTGGGTGGCATCGTGGTGAATCCTGGGGACGTGATTCACGGAAGCGCGGAAGGCGTGATCCGGATTCCACCCGCGTGCCTCGAGGCGCTGCCCGAACGTGCCGCGAAGATGCGCGCCTTCGAACACGAGGCCCATTTCGTCCTACGCCAGCCGGACATCGCGCCCAGAGAGAAGCGGCAACAGGTCAGTGCGCTGTTGAAGCAATACGGATTCTCGAAGTGACCGGTGAAGCCGCGGAGAAGGTCCGCGAGTACATCGGAGCAGCCAAGGCGGCGAACACGCGCCGCGCCTATCAGTCCGACTGGCACCACTTCGCGTCGTGGTGTGAGGTGAACGGTGTGGAACCGTTGCGCGCCGAGCCGCAAACAGTGGCGCTTTACCTGGCGTCACTCGCCGATTCGCATCGTGCGTCTACCCTCACGCGGCGGCTCAGCTCGATCACGAAAGCGTTTCAAACCGCCGGGCTCGGATCGCCGGCGAGTCTGGAGCACGCCGTGGTCGGCGAAACGCTGAAAGGAATCCGCCGCGTAAAGGGCATCGCGCCGGTGACGAAAGCGCCGCTGCTCACCGATGACATCCGAAAAGTACTGGCCGCATTGCCCGCGGACCTCTCGGGCGTTCGTGATCGCGCGCTGATCCTCGTTGGATTCGCGGGCGGATTCCGCCGGTCCGAACTGGCGGAGATCGACGTCCGTGATCTGCGGGAGAGATCGGAAGGGCTGACGATTCGCGTGCGGCGCTCGAAGACCGATCCCGAAGCGGAAGGCCGCAATGTGGCGATTCCGTTTGGAGAAAGCGAAGAGACGTGTCCGGTGCGCGCCGTGGCGGCATGGCGCGAGGCGGCGGCGATTGTCGAAGGTCCGCTATTTCGCGGAGTGACGCGGCAGGGCCACGCGAGCCAGTCGCGCCTGCATCCGGATTCGATCGGGCAGATCATCAAGCGGATGGTGGCCGAGGCTGGCTTCGATCCGGCTTCTTACGCTGGCCACAGTTTGCGCGCGGGAATGGCCACACAGGCATCGATGAACGGAGCGAGCGAACTGGCGATCATGCGGCAGACCGGACATCGTAGCGTCGCGATGGTGCGGCGCTACATTCGCGAAGGATCGTTGTTCCGCGACAATCCGGCGGCAAGGCTCGGACTGTAAGTGCGGCTCGAGCCGGCGTGATATATTGTCGCCAGAGAAGGAGGCGACGATGGCGGCGTTGATTCGCGTGATGGTCTTCGCGCTGGCGATTGCCAGCGCGGTGGACAATATGCAAGCACAGACGGGTCCCACGGGAAGCACGGGCGCGACTGGCGTCACGGGACCCACGGGTCCCGCAGGACCTACAGGAACGGTGACCGTGACCCGGCAGCAGGCGATCGACGCCTACAATCATGTGTTCTGGCTCACCACGGCGCTTCTCGTTCTGGGCAGCCTTCTCGTACTCGTGCCATTGAGACACGACGATCGCTTCAAGTTGTCGGAAGTCATGTCGGAAGAGGCGTCCTCGGCGAGGAGAACCACAACCCGCAATCCCGCCGCCGAAAACGCGGCGGCGACGACAGTCGAGGAACCAGCCATGGTTGGAAGCGCAAGCCGGATGATCGCGATGTTCGGCCTGCTGGTGCTGGCCGTGGTCCTGCTCGGGATCGGCAACGCAATCACTTGGAGCCTCTTCGTCGAGAGCAAGATCCCGCCGCTCGATGGCATCGGAACCTACCTGCTCGGTGGAGCGGCGTTGTTCGCGCCCTATGCCTTCAATCAATTGAAGAGCATCTTTGGCCCACCTTCGGGGCGTTGATTCCTATACGCTCAGCACCGGACAAGGTGACATCCGGATGATGTCGTGCGCGTTCGACCGCAACCGGCCGAGCACCCCCTGTATCCGGCCGCGGCCGATCACGAGCAAATCGGCCTGATGCCTCTCCGCGGCCACCGCGACGGACCTGCCCACGTGCGTGGGATCGATCAACTCGACCGGTTTCGCGACTCCCGGAACGCCGTTCGCCTTTCCCGCATGCACCACATGTAGCTCCGCTTCGAAGCGATGAGCGAAGTACTCGGCCCACTCCACGATCGATGACGACGATAGGCTCAGATCCACCGCGCAGACGACCGAGCGGAATTGTCCGCCGGTCTCCGGGGCCTCCTCGGCATGTGCCGTTGTCCATACCGGACACCGCGCATCGTGTAGCACCGCGGAGGTGACCGAGCCGAGCAGCAACTGCCGGAAGCGCGTGAATCCATGCGTCGGCATCATGATGAGATCGGCCTTTTGGGAATGGGCGAAGTTCACGATCTCGTGCGCCGCCTGGCCGAGCTTGAAAACATGATCGGTCTCGATGCCCTCGAAGTCGGTGGCGTGAAACGCCTTCAAGCGGCCTTGCAACTCCTCCGATAGCGTCTGAAAGTGTTCCTGCATCACCGCGAAATCGGAGGCCAGCGGAGAAAGCTCGAGAACATGCATCAGCGTTACGCGCGATTGGAAGCGCCTTGCCACCGACGCTACCAGCGGCGCCATCCGGTCACACTGCGGTGAGAAGGCCACGGGAAACAGAATGTGCAGCATGACTCCCTCCTCAAATGCTGATGACAGGACAAGGCGAATCGCGAACGATCGAATAGAGCTGCGACCACAGACGCGCAACCGCGCCCTGCGCGTGTCCGCGACCCACCACCACGAGATCGGCCGCCTGATCGAGCGCCGCGTTCCGGATCGCTTCCGCCATCGGTCCGTCCAGAATCGACACCGGCGCCTCGATGCCGAGATCGGCGCGAATCGAAATCAGCCGGTTCTTCGCCGCGGCCTGCAGGGCGTGCCGATAGGGTGAGATGTCGATGTCCCAGGCGCCGGGCGGCAACTCGGCGACATGGACGATCGAGAGCCGCGCGCCGTAGCTCGAGGCGAGCAGCGCGGCCGCCTTCATCAGAGCTGGAGCTTCCTCGTCGGTGTTCACCGCGCACAGGATCGAACGATACGGCAGTTCAGGCTTTCGTTCCGCCGCCGGTGAATGAACGCCAGTCCAGATCGCGCAACTGACATCGTGCATGACCTTGGCGGTGACCGAGCCGAGCAGCAGGCGGCGGAACGCGCCGAAGCCGCGCGTGGGCATCATCAAGAGATCCGCGCCATTGCGGTGCACGGTCTCCACAATGGCGCGGCCGGGATCGTCGTTGACGAGGCGAAGCTCGGGCTTCAGTCCCGGGAATGCCCTTGCGGCAAACTCCTCGAGGCGCACCCTCCCGGCTTTCTCGACCTCAGCCGGAGCCGGCATCTCCGTCGTGACGAGACCCAATTCGGACGCATAGACGGTTGGTGCCTGATAGGCGTGCAACAGCACGAGCCCTGCTGAGTCGCGCGTGACCGCTTCGGTGACGTACGGAATCGCGGCTTCGCAGGACTCGGAATAGTCGGCGGGAAATACGATGCGCCGGAAGGGAATCATGACAAGCCTCCTCGTGGAACCGCAAAGTCAGTATCGCAGGATCGCCGCAAGCGGTGGCAACTCTCCGGCCGCGGCCGCGGGTACGATCCAAACGTGACCAGAAAGACGGAGCGTATCAGTGACCGCATCGTTGATGAAGTCGCCGTTCTCCTTGGGCATGCGCGCACCTTCGGTGACGATCAGCGACGCCACCCGGCCACCTGCCGCCGCGGCTCCGATCGCGATGGCTTCCGACAACCCATGGCCGGTCCCGTTCTTACGCTCGAACTGCGCGAGCACCCGCGTCAGATCCGGCGACACCCATGCCGCCGCGATCTCTCTCGCCCGCTGCACGATGGCCGCATCGCTCCATCCACCGTCGGGACTCAGCGTCACGGCCGGCTCGACGAGCTTGCCATAGCCACAGACGTCGCGATAGATCGCTACTTCCGGACCCGTGCCCGCCAACAGCAGCGGCGAGCCGGCCCGATTCAATGTGGCATGCAGGCCACGATCGAGGGCGTGGCAAAAGTCGCGGAAATGGAGGATCTCCTTCTCCTTTTCCGATCCGGTGCCGAAGGCAACCTTGCCGCCGCCGCCCGAAGACGACATGTTGCGCAGCGTGTGGTCGGGCGCGTCGAAGGCATTGAACTCATCAAGGGAGCCGAGGACTCCTGGCGGGAGCGGGACCTCGACGAACTCGTCCAATTCGACATGAAACAGGTGCACGCGCCTCCGCGTCAGCGTGAGCAGGTGGAACTCCGGCCGAAGGGCCAACCGCTCCAAAACCGGCGCGATGCGGAATCGCTGCTCGAACCAGGCTCCCTCGAGCGGCAGGCCAGGCATGCGCAGTACTTCGAACACGCGAGGTGAACGAAAGATCGCGAAGCTGTCCCGGTGCCCCGCCCCGAAGGAGGCGTCCGCCGCCAGCCGGCGCAAGGGCTCGAACAACTCCGTCACACCAGCCGGATTCATTCCAGACCCGGCCGCCTGCTTCTCGAGTACGGCCAAAGCGACATGCAAGCGCTGAGACGCTGGCTTGGTGCCCGCTCCGCCCTTGTGCGCTCCGAGACAAATCGTGACGCAATCGCGATCGGCGGCCGCGAGCGCTTCGAGGATTTCCGTATTCGGTAACTTGGCTTCGGTCTCGTATGTCGTCGTCATGATAACCTCCTTATGCCGCTTCCATCGAAGCGGCCGTTGCTTCCGCCTTTTTTTCGGGGATCTCGGTCATCGTCGCCTCGGTGAGCAGCAGCGTGCCCGCCACCGAGACTGCGTTTTCGAGCGCGATGCGCACGACCTTGGCCGGATCGATGATGCCGGACTCCATCAGATCGACGTAGCGGTTCGCGGCAGCATCGTAGCCGGTCCCGCCGGAGCCGCGCATGCGGTCGACGACAACGCCCGGGTCGGCGCCCGAGTTCTCGGCGATCTGGCGCGTGGGCGCATCGAGAGCGCGGCGAAGCAGGCGGATCCCGGTCCGCTCGTCTTCGGAGGCGAGGCGTTCCTCGGCCTCCACGGCATCGATGAGGCGCAGCAGGGCCATGCCTCCACCGGGAACCACTCCCTCCTCGGCCGCCGCGCGGGATGCGCTGATCGCGTCCTCGAAGGCTTCCTTGCGATTCTTCATCTCAGCTTCCGATGGAGCACCGGCGCGAATCACCGCGACCCCTCCGGCGAGCTTGGCAAGCCTTTCGCGGAGCTTTTCACGATCGTAGTCCGACGTGGTCTCTTCTGCTTGCTTGCGGATCTCGGCGCAACGCCCGGAGATCGCTTTCTTATCACCGGCACCTCCGACGATCGTGGTGGTGTCCTTGCTGATCACCACCCGGCGAGCATGTCCGAAATCGGCGGGCGTAACGCTTTCGAGATTGGTCCCGAGTTCCTCGGCGATCAGCCGGCCGCCAGTGAGAATCGCGATGTCCTGCATCATCGCCTTGCGGCGGTCCCCAAATCCGGGAGCCTTCACCGCCGCGCAGGCCAGCGTGCCGCGAATCCGGTTGACGACGAGGGTGGCAAGCGCTTCGCCTTCGACGTCTTCGGAGATGATCAGCAGCGGACTCCCCATGCGCACTACCTGCTCGAGCAGCGGCAGCAGGTCCTTCACGTTGTTGATCTTCTTCTCATAAAGAAGGATCGCCGGATCCTCGAGCACGGCTTCCATCTCCTCGGGCTGCGTCACGAAGTATGGCGAAATGAAACCGCGATCGAACTGCATGCCCTCCACGACATCGAGCACGGTTTCCGTGGTCTTCGATTCCTCCACCGTGATCACTCCCTCCGGTCCCACACGTTCGACAGCCTCCGCCACCAGCCTGCCGATCGACTCATCGTTGTGAGCCGAAACGGTGGCGACGTAGACGCGCTCGGCGTGATCCTTCACTGGGCGCGCAATCGATTGCAGCGCCCGTTTGGCCGCCGCCATGCCGCGATCGAGCCCGCGCTTCAGTTCGATTCCGCTCGCGCCCGCCGCGATGTTGCGGAGCCCCTCGGCGAAGATCGAGTAGGCAAGCACGGTCGACGTACTGGTGCCGTCGCCCACGGCGTCACCGGTTCGCTCCGCCGCTTCGCGCAACATGTGAGCGCCGAGATTCTCGACTGGATTGGAGAGTTCGACTTCCTTGGCGATCGTCACGCCGTCGTTGCACACGATCGGGCGGCCGTACTTACGGTCGATCAGAACGCACTTCGATTTCGGCCCGAGCGTCACACGGACGGCATCGGCCACGGCGGCGGCGCCACGCAACAGGGCTTCGCGCGCTGCCGAGCGGAAGAGCAACTGTTTCGAGGTCATGACGCTTCGTCACGGTGCAGGCAGCGTGCCAAACGCGAAATCGGCCATTTCAGTGGGGGCGCGCGTCCGGATTGAGCCAAATCACCCAATTACCGCGGAGATGTCAGGCAGTGCGGGCGAATCGGCGCTTGCACTTAGGGGCTCTTGGAATGGTCCGGCGCTTGCACTCCGGTGGGTGAAAGGAGGTCAGCCATGGCCGAAGTTGCAGTAGAAAAGAAAGCCAAGGAACCGGTGGCGCACCCGCGCGCCTTCCGGTGGGCTTTTCCTTTTGGCGAGCGGTTTTTCGGAATGAATCCGCTCGAGATGATGAAGGAGTTCGGCACGGGGATTGACCGGTTCCTCGGCGCGATCCCGGAGAATGGCACCTGGTGGCCCGCAGTCGAGTGCAAACGCACCGACGGCACGTTCGTCGTGAAGGCGGAGGTGCCCGGCCTCGGCAAGGACGATGTCAGGGTCGAGGTGATGGAGGACACGCTGATCCTCGAGGGTGAGCGTAAGATGGAGACGAAGAAGGAAGAGGACGGCTACTTCCGCACCGAGCGTCATTATGGATCGTTCCACCGGGCAATTCCATTGCCGGAAGGCGCCAAGACCGATGAGATCAAGGCGCAGTTGGCGAACGGAGTTCTCGAAGTGGCAATTCCGGTGGTCGCGGTAAAACCGGTGTCGAGGTCCGTGCCGGTGACGGAGGCTCCCAAATAGGGGCTGAACTGGCCGCCGGACTGCCAAAGGGCCCGGCGGCCTGATTTCGCAAGCGTCCGGTTATTGGAGGAGACTCACACCCAACCGGGCCAGGCACACTTCGAGCGGACTCGCGAAAGTGAGCCCGTCTCTCCCTCCCCAGACCATCGCCACCGGCTCGCGTGGGAAGCCTTCGCCGTCGGTGAACACGAGCGCGCCTGAATCGCCTTTGCGTGAAAACGGCTCGCTGCCGTCGCCCCGAATGACGACTTGCGCGCCGAGATAGTAAGTTCCGAAGTCGTAGTACATTAGTTGCGAATGGTCCACGGTTTCGATCCAGCCCCGCGTCAACCCGGTGTTCGGACCGTACTTGATCACACGCCCACCCGGCTGAGGTGCCGCGGAACGGTAGCGGACCTCCCTGGCACCGCCGAGGCCGGCGAAGTCCAGCCGAGGCACTACATCGGGATCGAACAGCACGACGGCGGAATCGGTCGGGTTCACGGCTCCGGGTGAATCGTCGAGGAAATCCCAGGCAGCCAGCGCGCCGATCCGCCTCGACAGGCCGTTTGCCATCCGCATGCCGATCGGGTTTCCGGCAGGCATCCGGCCGTTGAGCGCCACAACGTGGTTGCAGGCGAGGAATCCGGGCTGTCCGTCCTTTACCACTAGCGCGCCGAGCGCGCCGCACTCCACCCCTTGGATGCCGCGGCGCGTGTCGGTCAAAGTGATCACCGCCGAAGGAACGGCGATGATCGCGTTACTCCTCTCCGTCGTCATCCTCGTCGGCGCCACCGCCGGTGCAGGCTGTCGGATTCTCGCCGTAGGCCTCGGTGCGATCCCAGGCATCGGCGGGGTTCCCGCCCGCCTTGCGGATCCGGCCGACGACCGCCAAGCGCCGGGTTCGAGGGGTGAGGTCCTCGAGTTCATCGACGCTCACGCCGGCGGGCAGTTGATCGGTGATCCTCGGTAGCATCAGCGGAGCGGCCAGCCGGAGGTCGACTCCTTCGAACAGTTCGAAGGCCTTGCCGAACTCGGAGTGAGAGTGCTCGGCTCCCTGCGGGGTTTCCGGTTCGGCGAAGACGTGCAACGTCACGGTGTCATTCACAGCGGCCGGCACCCACGGATGTTTGCCCAGGCCCAACACGGTGATGTCTGGGACGTCATAGCGAAACACAGGGATACTGGCGAGGTTGCTGCCGCGCAGCCGGTCGATCGAACTTCCGACAATGTCGATGCCGAGGCGAACCGGGATTTCGCGTAGCGGAATGACTTCGGCGGGAAGCGGGAACACGATCCGGGCGTAGGCCGGCACGGCGGATCTCCGATTGGGCCCTTTCAGGATCACGTTTCGCTTCCTGTCGATGAAAGCGTCACCGGCGGTGACTCCCTGTAAAGTCAGGTCGGCGCCGAGCCAGATCCCGGTCTCCGCCAGCCAGTTTCCGGCACGGTAGACGTGCGGCGAGTAAACCTCGACCGCTCCGGACACGGTTTTCCGGGTCTCGCGGAGGTCGGGCATGTAAACTTCGATCGTCCGGGCTTTCCGGCGCTGAAAGAACGCGAAAAGTCCATGGAAGACGACGTATAGACGCTTGGGTTTCTCGATTGATCCCATCGGTGCTCTCCTTAGCCTGCTCGTGGCTGGCCGCCCATGCGGCGAAAATTAGACAACACTGGCCGGCGTGATTTCCCTTCGCGGGATTCGCAAAAAGGGATTCCGGTGAGAGAACCGTGGCGGCCAGTGGGCATCCTGATATAATTCGTACCTAGCTCGTGCCCCCCTCACTTCTCTCCCAGGAAGCGCTGCTTCAGACCTGCCTCCACACCTGGAACGAGGCGGCCTGGGACGAGTTTATCAAACGGTTTCAACCAGTGATCGCCGGTACCGTGATCAAGACGCTGCGTTCGGCTGGCGGAGACGCGGCCCAGTACGCCGATGACGTGATTCAGGAAGTATTCGTCAAGCTTTGCGACAAGGACTGCCAGACTCTACGCAACTTCCAGCCGGATCATGACAATGCCTTCTTCGGCTTTCTCAAGCGAATCGCCTATAACGAGACCTTGAATTTCCTCCGACGCCGCCGGACCGGTACGCGAGACGACGGCGAGATCCCCGACATTCCGGTCCAGCCGGGCCAGGAAGCTCTAGTACTCGAGCGGGAGATCGGCGAGCTGCTGGACCAAGCCGCGGCATCCGAGAAGGACAAGACCATTTTCTGGCTCTATTTTCGGCAGGGATATACGGCCCGCGCGATCTCCGAGATCCGCGCTATCGGATTGAAAGAAAAGGGGGTAGAGAGTAAGATTTTCGCGTTAACCAGAAAAATTCGGGACTTGCTGGAGAAAAAGTGAGTCGAAGAAAAGGGGACACGCCGTTTGGGGTGTTGTAAAGAGTAGGATGGAAAACTCGAGACTGAACTCGCAGCATTATTCCGCCGTCCAAATCGCCCGATTGGTCCGGGAGGGGCGCGCCGCCGCCGATCCTCACCTTGCCGAATGTCCGCTCTGCGCCGAGGTCGCGGGGCTGTTGACCAGCACCGCTCATCGAACGGGTCCCACGGTTTCCGAAGCCCCAGTTTGTCACTTGGCGGACGAGCAATTGACCGCGCTCGTTTTGGACCCGAACCCATCCGGCGCGGTAGATCATTTGCGTCACGTGGCATGGTGCGGAACCTGCGCCGCGCGGCTCGAGGCGCTCAGCGCGATCTTCTCCGATGAGCCGATCGATCCGCCCGTCATGCTGAGAAGTTCCACATCGGCTTGGCGGCGCGACATGGTCAAGCGGATCGGCGAGATGACGCCGCGCAAGCCCAAAACTTGGCCGAAATACGCGGCGATCGCGGCATCGGTGGTTGTAGTGACCGCGATCGGGTACCGCGGCACGCTTAGCCAGAGGGGTCCAGAAGAACTGCTGGCGGAAGCCTACACGCAGAGCCGTCCGTTCGATTATCGCCTTCCTGACAAGGGATACGCTCCCGTATCGCAGCGGATGTCCGGGGCCGGGACCTTCGACAAGCCGAGGGCGCTGATTCAGGCGCAGGCACAGATTTCGTCCCAACTGTCGGACACGCTGGTGGCCCGAGGCCGCGCCGAGCTTCTGAACGGAGATCCCGAGGCCGCGATCGCAACACTCGAACGGGCCCGCTCCACGGTCCCGGAAGTCGAGACCGTGGCCCTCGATCTCGCCTGCGCCTACGCGGCGCGCGGCGACTCCTCGCGTCCGGATGACTATGCAATGGCGCTCGATCTGCTGGAGCGTCTTTTGCGGAGCCGTCCAGACGACAGGGCCACGCTGTTCAACCGCGCGCTCGTGCTGGAGCGAATGCAACGGTTCGACGATGCCGAGCAGGCGTGGGATCGCTACCTGAAGGCCGATCCATCGGGTGCCTGGGCCGACGAGGCGCGTCAGCGGAAAGAGTCCGCCGGTCAAAAAAAAAGTACCGTGAAGAGGCCCTGAAGCGAGCCGATCGCCTGACCGGCGATGTGGCCGCCGAACCGGAGGCGTTTCTTCATACCGCGCTGGCCGAGTGGCTCCAACAGTATCCAGCGTCGAAGCCGAACCTCGATGCCCTGGCTCGAGCACTGATTTCGACGCATCGCGATCCGTTTCTCGAGGAACTGCTCCGGACCGGTAACCCGGAAGCATTCCGGCGGCTCGGCCTGGCGATTCAGGCGAATGCGGCTGGCGAGTACACCAAGGCGCACGGACCCGCCGCGGAGTCCGCCGCGGCATTTCTCGCGGATGCCAACGTCGCGGCTTGGCTCCGGTCGCGAACCGAGGAGGCCTACTCGCTACGGTTTCAATCGAAGCCGGGACAGTGTTCCGAGGCGGCTGGGCAGGTGATCGCGCGAAGTGGACGCTATCCGTGGATTCGCTCGCAGGCCAGCATTGAAGCGGCGATTTGCGCCGTCCATGGAGGCGCGTCGGGCCGCGCGATCGAATTGCTCGAACAGGCCGGAGCGCTCGCGAGCGACCATAGCTATGCCGAACTCGAACTGCGGGCCAACGCGATTCTTTCCGAACAACGGTTCAAGCTGGGCGATCTCCGCGCCCCGTGGACCGACGGATATCGCGACTTCCAGCTCTTCTGGCAATCGGCCAGCCGCCCGAATCGCGCGCATCAGATTCTCATGAATCAGGCTGTCGCGGCGGAAGCGATGGGGCTCCATCACGCGGCCCTCGTGCTGCACCGCTCGGCGGCGGACGAGATCTCGCGCACCCCGAACCGCCTCCAGGAGTTCTCGGCTCACCTCGGGGTGGCTTCGAGGGCGTTGCGCGTCGCCGATCGCGATCAGGTGCGCGAGGCGCTCGACCGAGCGAGCCGGCTGGCGCCCCGCTTGGCGGATGCGGCGGTGGGTCCGAGACGTCAGGGGCTGCTCGACCTCGCCGATGCGCTGGTGGACTCAGGAGAGTTCGAATCCGCGCGGCAATATCTCGAGCAGGCGCGCGCGCTAGCTCCCGGCGAGCCGATTCCGTTGACGGAGGTTCTCGATCTCGAGGTTCGGGGCAGGCTCGCGCTGCACGAGGGCAACGAAGCAGGCGCGCGCGACGCTTTCCTCGAGGCCCGCGTCATCGAGCGAAAGCGCGTTGGGCAAGGTCCGCCGGTCGAAGGAAAGCTGGCCCGGATCGAGCGGCGCCTAGCCGGTCTCGCGGCTCGCCGCGGCGAGCCGGCGGCACAGGCATTCGCGGGTTGGGATTCGCATCAATCGGGCTTCGATGTCGATCTCGCGCGGGCGGCAGCGCGGCTCGATTCGGGAGTGTTTCTGGGATTCGTCGAGACCGATCAGACGATCCATGTCTGGATCGCGGACCGCTCGGGCATCGATAACCGCCAGCTTCCGCGCTCGGCCGAGTTGGAAGCGGCAGCCGGAGAACTGGCGCGACAATGCGCCTCGCCTGGCTCCGACATCGCCGCTCTGCGAAAGAATGCACGGCTGCTGTACGCCTCGCTGCTCGCGCCGTTCGGTGAGCGCATCGCGCGAGCCCAGCATCTCGCGATCGCGGCGGACGGAACGCTCTCGCAAATTCCGTTTTCGGTGCTCGAGCCGCCTGACGGAAACCCACTCGGGCTCGCGAAGGACGTGGTGCGCGTGGAATCGCTCGGTCAGTATCTGCGGCGTTCCGCGCTGCCGGGCGCGACCGAAGGAGACCGGGCCGTCGCCGTCACCAGTCCGGCGCTGCGGCCTTCGCTGGCCAAACTCTATCGGCCCCTCAGCGTGGATGTGGACCTCGGCACGGTGGAGCGGCGGTGGCGAACCGCGGTGTTCGCGGGCCGCGACGCGCATCTGGCAAACATCGAGAACAACGCGGCGGGCTCGTCGCTGTTCCTCTTCTGGGGTCACGGCGCGCGGCTGGGAGGCAAGGCGTCGCTGTTGCTTGCGCCGGGTCCGAGTGCCGGGCAACCGGAGATTTTCGAGGCGGCGCGGATCAGGGCGGCTGCCTGGAAATCGTGCCGGCTGGCGGTGCTGGCAGCCTGTTCCTCGGGCGGGTCTGCCGGCAGCGCCAGTGTCGATAGCCTCGTCACGGGACTGCTTCAAGCAGGCGTCCGGAGTGTCGTCGCCAGCCGTTGGGATGTCGATGCGCGCGCCAGCGCCGCTTTGATGGGCGTGTTCCTGAGCGGTGTCGCAAACGGTGAACCCGCATCGGCAAGCCTGCGCAAAGCGATGCAAGCGGTCAGCGCGGGTGCGGGGATGTCGCATCCCTATTACTGGGCGGCTTTCGAGAATTTCGGAGCACGATAGGAGTCAGGCCGGTCGAACACGTGGGTTGTGTTTGGCTCGGGTCAGCAGGGAGGCCGCTTGCCGCGGAGCCCATGCGAGATGCTACGCGGGTTCGCGCGGCGGGAGCCACCGAACATCCACCTGGTTGAAGCTCCGCCCCCGCGCGTGGTCCAATAGAAATTACACCTCCCGCCCCATTCACCCAAGGAGCACGATTCATTGCAGAAAGCGATCCTCGCCCTGGAGGACGGAACAGTCTTCGAGGGCCGGAGTTTTGGTGCGTCTGGAATTCGCAGTGGGGAGGTGGTATTCAATACCTCCATCACCGGATACCAGGAAATCTTCACCGATCCCTCCTACACCGGCCAGATCGTCGTCCTGACGAATCCTCAGATTGGCAACTACGGTTCGAACGAAGAGGACAACGAGTCGCGTCAACCGTTCATCGAAGGTCTCGTCGTCCGCGATTTCTCGCCGGTCACGAGCAACTGGCGCTCCGATGAGGATGCCAATCGCTTTCTCGCCAAGGCGGGCGTACCGATCGGCTCCGGCATGGATACGCGGCAATTGGTGCGGCGCCTGCGCGATCGCGGCGTGATGCGCGGCGTGCTCTCGGGTTCCGGTGGAGATCCTGCGCAATTGGTCGATATGGCGCGGCATGCGCCGTCGATGGCCGGGCTCGATCTCGCCACCCGCGTGACCACCGACAAGCGCTACGAGTGGACCCAAGGCACGAGCAAATGTTCACCTTCCGATCTCGAAGCGGCGGCCGAAGCGCTGCGCTTCCATGTCGTCGCCTACGACTTCGGCATCAAGCACAACATTCTGCGCCGGCTGGTGCAGATCGGCTCGCGCGTGACGGTGGTTCCGGCCGGAACTTCGGCGGAGGATGTGCTCGCGCTGAAGCCCGATGGCGTGTTCCTGTCCAACGGGCCCGGTGATCCGGAACCGCTCGAGTTTCAGGCATCGCAAGTCCGCAAGATCGTCGGCAAGGCTCCGCTGTTCGGTATCTGTCTCGGACATCAGGTGCTCGGGCTCGCGCTCGGCGGCAAGACCTACAAGTTGAAGTTCGGCCATCGGGGCGCCAATCACCCGGTGCTCAACAAACTGACGAACAAGGTGGAGATCACCTCGCAGAATCATGGATTCGCGGTGGATCCCGACTCGCTCGACGCGAGCCAGATCGAACTCACCCACATCAACCTCAACGATCAGACGCTCGAAGGATTCCGTCATCGCAATCATCCGGTGTTCTGCGTGCAGTATCACCCGGAAGCCGCGCCCGGTCCGCACGACTCGCGATATCTGTTCGACGACTTCGCCGCTTTGATGGACGCTCACAAGAAGTAAGGACCCCGGATGCCGAAAAGAACCGACCTCAAGAAGATCATGATTGTCGGGTCCGGGCCGATCATCATCGGTCAGGCCTGCGAATTCGACTACTCGGGAACGCAGGCTTGCAAAGCCCTCCGCGCCGACGGCTACGAAGTGGTGCTGCTCAACTCGAATCCGGCGACGATCATGACCGATCCGGAACTCGCCAACGGGACCTATGTCGAGCCGATCACACTCGAGTACGCCGAGGAGATGATCAAGCGCGAGCGGCCTGACGCGTTGCTTTCGACCGTGGGCGGCCAAACGGGCCTCAATCTGTCGATCGCTCTCGCCGAAGCGGGCATCCTCGAGAAGTACGGCGTAGAGCTGCTCGGCGCGAAGGTCGATTCGATCAAGAAGGCCGAAGACCGGCTGCTGTTCAAGGATGCGATGCGCAAGATCGGGCTCGATATGCCCAAGTCGCAACTCGTCAACAGCGTGGCCGCCGGCATCGCGTTCGCCAATAAAGTCGGCTATCCGGTGGTGTTGCGTCCGAGTTTCACCCTCGGCGGGTCCGGCGGCGGCATCGCCTACAATCTCGAGGATCTGGAAGAAATTCTCGACCGCGGACTCGACCTTTCGCCCGTGCACGAAGTGCTCGCCGAAGAGAGCGTGCTCGGCTGGAAAGAGTACGAACTCGAGGTGATGCGCGATCTCGCCGACAACTGCATCATCATCTGTTCGATCGAGAACTTCGATCCGATGGGCGTTCACACGGGCGATTCGATCACCGTCGCGCCCGCGCAGACACTGACCGACCGCGAATACCAGATGATGCGCGACGCCGCGCTCGCCTGCCTGCGCGAGATCGGTGTCGATACCGGCGGATCGAACGTGCAGTTCGCCATCAATCCGAAAGACGGCCGGATGATCATCATCGAGATGAATCCGCGCGTGTCGCGCAGTTCGGCGCTCGCTTCGAAAGCGACTGGCTTCCCGATCGCGAAGATCGCCGCCAAGCTCGCCGTCGGTTATCGATTGGACGAGATCAACAACGACATCACGCGGAAGACGCCCGCCTGCTTCGAGCCGACGCTCGACTACGTGGTGGTGAAGATCCCACGGTGGCAGTTCGAGAAGTTCCCCGGCGCTGAGCCCGTGCTCGGAACGCAGATGAAGTCGGTGGGCGAAGTGATGTCGATCGGGCGCACCTTCCAACAGGCGCTGTCGAAGGGCATCCGCAGTCTCGAGACGGGTAAGAGCGCAACCGCCGAAGTCTATGACGAGAACCTGATCGCCAACCGGCTGATCACGCCGAATCCGGACCGCCTCAACTATGTCCGCTTCGCGTTCGAGAAAGGCTACACGATCGAGCAGGTCCACGAGCTGACGAGCATTGATCCGTGGTTCCTGCGGCAGGTCCGCGATCTGGTCCTGCATGAGCAGGATCTGGCGGCGAATCACACGCTCGCGACGATGACGCCCGAGAAGATGAGCGAGGCCAAGCGCGCCGGTATTTCCGATTCGCGGATGGCACGCGGGTGGGGCGTCGATCAGCTCGAGGTGCGCGCCAAGCGCAAGGAAATGGGCGTGACCGCGGTGTTCAATCGCGTGGATACGTGCGCCGCCGAGTTCGAGAGCTTCACGCCGTACCTCTATTCGAGCTACGAGTTCGAATGCGAAGCCGATCCGGTGGACCGCCAGAAGGTGATCATCCTCGGGAGTGGGCCCAATCGAATCGGACAGGGAATCGAGTTCGACTACTGCTGCTGCCACGCATCGTTCGCGTTGCAAGGCTTTGGCGTCGAATCGATCATGGTCAACTGCAATCCCGAGACCGTGTCGACCGACTACGATACGAGCGACCGCCTCTACTTCGAGCCACTGACGCTCGAGGAAGTGCTGAACATCTGCGATCGGGAGAAGCCCTCGGGCGTGATCGTTCAGTTCGGCGGACAGACTCCGCTGACGCTCGCGCTGCCGTTGCAGAAGGCCGGCGTTCCCATCATCGGCACCGATCCGAAGAACATCGATCTCGCCGAGGATCGCAAGCTGTTCGGCGCGCTGCTCGACCGCTTGAAGATTCCGTCCCCACCAAATCGCACCGCGACGTCGCTCGATGAAGCGGTCAACGCGGCCCGCGAACTCGGCTTCCCCGTGCTGGTTCGTCCGAGTTACGTGCTCGGCGGCCGCGCGATGGTGATCGCCTACGACGAGGACACCGTGCGGCGCTACATGCGCGAAGCCGTGGTCTTCTCGCAAGAGCGTCCGGTGCTGATCGATCGCTTCCTCGAGGACGCGATCGAGGTCGACGTCGATTGCCTGTGCGACGGCGAAGACGTGCTGATCTCGGGCATCATGGAGCACATCGAGGAAGCAGGAGTGCATTCGGGCGATAGCTCGTGCGTGCTGCCTCCGTTCTCGATCGGCGAGCAGGAAAAGGCGGTCATCCGCGAGTACACCGAGAAGCTAGCGCGCGCGCTGAACGTAATCGGACTGATGAATGTCCAGTACGCGATCAAGGACGGTCAGGTTTTCGTGCTCGAAGTGAATCCGCGCGCCTCGCGGACGGTTCCCTATGTGAGCAAGGCGACGGGCGTGCCGCTGCCGAAGGTCGCGGTGGGATTGATGCTCGGCAAGAAGCTGAAGGAGCTGGCGCACTTGACGCGCGGGCAGACTTCGGGAGTGCTGCCGGTGCCGCAGTTCTTCGTCAAGTCGCCTGTGTTCCCGTTCAACAAGTTCCCGGGAGTGGATCCGGCGCTCGGACCGGAGATGCGGTCGACCGGAGAAGTGATGGGCGTGGGCGCCAACTTCGGCGAAGCGTTCGCGAAGGCTCAGTTGAGCGCGGGGACTCCGCTGCCAAGCAAAGGTACGGTGTTCCTGTCGGTGAACGACCGGCACAAGAACGAAGTAATCGAGTTGGGCAAGCGCTTCGCGGAATTCGGATTCCAGTTATCGGCGACGCGCGGGACGGCCGCGGCTTTGACCTCGGCCGGATTGAAGTGCAAAACCGTGTTCAAAGTGAACGAAGGGCGGCCGAATGCGGTCGATTTGATCAAGGCGGGTACGGTGCAGTTGGTGGTCTACACGGCGGCGGGCGCGGGATCGTTCTCGGATGAGAAGGCGATCCGCCGGTCGGCGGTGACCTACCGGGTGCCTTGTATCACGACGCTGAGCGCGGCTCGGGCGGCGGTGGAGGCGATTGCTTCCCGGCAACGGGATCCGCTGCGGGTTTGGAGCTTGCAGGAGATCCACGCGGGGCGGTAGACGATACTCTGGCAAGTCGATCGATTCCCCATGCCACTCCGCACCCGCAGTTAATCTGCAGTCTCGGAATGTCCTATTGTCGGAGAGAGCCTCTCGCTCGTCAATCCCGGGCCCGGCTCGCAAAACCGACAATCCGAGACAAGAACACGGGCTTGCCGAAACGCGTTAGCTTGAAAGTTTGCTTCGAACAACAGATCGCCGGCTGGACGGCCTCCTCACATACAGGCCCACGGCCTGGGCCACCTGGGCCCGGCTCAGCCCCGTCATCCGGCCAAGTAGAGCCGCACCAGCCCAGCACGCGCTCGATCCAGACGTAGCGCTCCGACCGATCCCGGGCTTGAAACTGGACCTCCCGGTCGCTTGCAACAACGCCCGGATCTGCTCCAGGCTCAATTTGTCCGGCTGATCCGCGCTGATCTGCAATCCACAGCATGCCGCTTCTGTTTTCGTTCAGGCTCATCTTGCGCGAGAAACGCGCCCCACATGAGACACTTCTGCGCCTTGACAGGGGCCCTCGGTCCGGCGGATACTGAGGTGCGCGGACAATTCCGTCCATTCACAGATCCTCCTGAACTAAGGCAGGCGGTCTTGCTTGCTTCCCCCTTAGCCAAACTGGCGGCCAGGAGGATACCATGTTCGATCGAAGTCTCGACGAACTCTTCAATACGGGCCTGTGGGCTTTGCCCGGCGCACTGGGTTCCATCACGCTCTGGATGTGTGGCACCGGCTTGATGCAGGCCTACGGGCGCATGAGCCGCACGCTTTCTCGGGCCCGGGTGGCAATGGTGCCGGTGGAAGTCCGCCGTGCCCTTTGAACAGGCGCTCGCCCGGCCGTTGACCGCATCGGGAATTCGCGAGTTCGCACCCGCCCACGCAGGGGTCTACGGACTCTCGAACAGCCGGGAGTGGGTCTACATCGGCGAGGCCGCTAACTTGCAGGAGTCCCTGCTGCGGCACTTGGGGGAGCGGGACACCAATTGCGGAAGGCGCGGGCCCACGGGTTTCGTCTACGAGATTTGCGCGCGCGCCACACGATGGGAAAGGCAGAACCGGCTCGTGCTCGAGTATGAGCCGGTCTGTAACCGGCATTGGTCGCCGGGTAAGTAACCACGGCGGACACGAAAAGGAGATTCGTGGAAAGACCCAAAACACAGTTTATCCTCAACGGTTTCGCCGAGCGCGCGGGTTCGCGCGTATTCCGCTTCGAGGGAGTCGAGGCCGACAAGACGCGCGCCGCGTTCACCGTCAACGCCGACCTCGAATTGAGCCGCAAGCACGGCATCCGGCTACAGGAACTGCCGCTACTTTGTCAGAGCCTTCTCGAAAGCCGCCACGTCCCGGGCGGGCCTTCGGTCTACACTTTCAGCGATGAAGACATGGGTGTCCACGCCGCCGAGGTCTCGGCACGGCGCGAGGCTTCCAAGAAGAAGCGTCCACCCCGGACGCGGACGGCGCCGAATACGGCGACGCCCTGGCGCGCATCGCAGCATTTTCCAAGCTCCTGAGTCAGCCACAGCCACATCCGGCGCGGTGCACCACCGTCGAGGGCCGTAATTTGCGATAATCGGGTCCGAAATGCTACCCCGCATTCTTGCCCTGTTGCTTCTGCCGCTGTGGGCCCCAGCAGCAACTCAATCGGACCTCGTCATCGTAGGTGCCGGGATCGCCGGACTCTCCGCCGCGCTCGAGGGCGCGCAAGCCGGACTGAAGGTGACGGTCATCGATCGCAACTCGATCTGGGGCGGACACGCCGTGGTCTCGACCGGCGGACTCTGTCTCATCGGCACGCCCGTTCAGGAGAGGCTGGGAATCAAGGATTCGCCCGAACTCGCCGAGCGCGACTTCGTCAACTGGGGCGAGGATCCGGACATGGAATGGGTCCGCTACTACACACGCAATTCGCGCCCGCAGATTTACGATTGGCTCACCGCGATGGGTGTCGAGTTTTCGTTCGCGGGCCAGTTGCCGGGCAACTCGGTGGCGCGCTTTCACATCCCCACTGGAACGGGTCTTTCGCTGGTGAAGGCGCTTTATCAGTCGATTCACAAGCAAGGCGGCGTGACGTTCGTCTATAACACGGACATCACGTCCCTGATCGTCAGCGATGGCAAGGTCACCGGTGTCTCGGGCACAAACGCGCGCACCGGCGAGAAGCAGACGTTCGAAGCCATCGCGGTGCTGATCGCGACCGGGGGATTCCAGAGTAACCTCGATCTCGTCACCAAGTGGTGGCCCAAGCATCTGGCTCCACCCGAGCGGGTGCTGGCGGGTTCGAGCCGCGAGGCGACGGGATCGGGTTTCGAACTGGTGAAGATGGCGGGCGGATCGGTGGAGCGGCTCGACCATCAGTGGATTTACATCGGTGGCCTGCCCGATCCCACCGATCCCACGGGCCAGCGTGGATTCTCCGCTCCGAATGGCCAGGCGATTTGGGTCAACGCGCGGGGCAAGCGATTCGTCAACGAGAACTGGAGCCACCGTCAGGCGCTTCCAGCGGTACTCGCACAGAAGCCCGCGCGCTACTGGATGATCATGGACGCCGAGGCGCGCAAGAACTGGCGCATCATCCATGCCGGCATGACTGCGGACCGGCTGGCGGCGATTCTCGACTTTCCGGGATTCATCAAGCGCGCGGACACGATCGAGGAGTTGGCGCGGCAAACCGGACTTCCGCCGGAAGCGCTCGCGGAAACCGTGACACGCTACAACCGCATGGCCGATGAAGGCAACGACACGGACTTCCATCGATTCCAACCGGGCATGCCCGCGCCTTCGTCTTCAGCGCGCAACGCCAATGCCCGGCCGGGCAAGATCGTGAAGGGCCCGTTCCACGCGGCACCGATGTTTCCGCTTTCGCGCAAGAGCATGGGCGGGATTCACGTGGATGGGTCGTGCCGCGTGCTAAGGTCCGATGGCACGCCGGTCGCCGGGCTTCTCGCGGCGGGCGAGTCGACAGGCTTCGGCTACATCAACGGCCGCGCGGGCCTCGAGGGAACGTTTCTCGGTCCCGCGATTCTGATGGGGCGGGTCGCGGCGCGCACCGTTGCCGCGAGCGTCAAACCGAATCCGGCCACGCCGACTGGTGAGAAGCCGTCGCGAGCATCAAGGGCGGTGGAGAGCAAAGTCTGCCTCACCTGCCATGACCTTCCTGAACTGGTGTCGAAACCGCGCACCGGCTACTGGCACTTTGAACAGTCGCATCGCGTGGTGATCAACCGGAAGCAGGAGTGTGTCCTGTGTCACTCCGAGATGGAGCCGTTCGACGGCAACGCGGTCCACCGGATCGACCGGTTCCGTCAAAGCGAGGTGTGCCGGAACTGCCACGTGAGTCCGCCGTTTCGCGCCGCTGGCCCTGTAGCGCCGTAGTGAATCGATAGCCGTTTCGTAATATGATGCTGGCATGAAGTCATCAGCACTCCTTCTGCTCGCTTTGGCCTCTGCCGCATGGGCGCAGCCCACCGCCTCGATCGTCGGTTCGGTGACGGATGCCAGCGATGCGTCCGTTCCGAATGCAGTGATTACCGTGCGGAATACGAAAACGAACCTGACGCTCTCGCGTGAATCAGCGGCCGATGGCACGTTTTCGGTGCTCTATCTGCCGGTGGGCTCCTACCGGCTCGAAGTTCAGAAGACCGGATTCCAGAGCTACGCGCGCGATGGGATCACGCTCGCGGTGAACGATCGAATCACACTCGACGTCAAGTTGCAGGTGGGGCAAACAACGGAGTCCGTCACGGTGACCGGGGCGGCGCCGTTGCTCGAAGCGCAGACAGGTGCCTTGCGCGGCGTAGTGGATCAGAAGCGGATCGTGAACCTGCCGCTCAACGGGCGCAACATGACGCAACTGGTGTCGTTGCAGGCCGGAGCGATTCAGACGGCCGACAGTTCGGCGGGCGGCGAGGGCATCGCGTTCGCGGTGAACGGATCGCGCTCGAACGGTGTCTACTTCCTGCTCGATGGGGGCTACAACACGTCCACCTATCGCAACTGGAGCGGCACGTTTCCGAATCCCGACGCGGTGCAGGAGTTCTCGGTTCAGCGCAGCAACTTCAGCGCCGAGTACGCGAACGCCACGGGCGCGGTGATCAACGTGGTCACTCGGAGCGGAACCAACGAATTTCACGGCGCCGGATTCTGGTTCGTGCGCAACGCGGTGCTCAACGCCCGAAACTTCTTCGCTCCGCGACGCGACACGCTCAAGCGGAATCAATTCGGTGGAACCATCGGCGGTCCCGTGCGCAAGGACAAGCTGTTCTTCCTCTACTCGTATCAAGGGACCCGGCTACGCAGCGATCCGCAATTGGCCCGCCAGTTTCTTCCGACCGCGGCACAACGCCGCGGCGACTTCTCGAACGTCCGTGTGTTGAACGATCCGCTCAACCGCCAGCCGTTCCCGGGCAGCCAGATTCCGTTGTCGCGCTTCAGTCCGGTGACGCAGAACTTTCTGAAGTACATCTCCGATCCGGGCACTTCGACCGGAGAGAGGTTCACCGGCGCACCGAACATCACCGACACCGGCGAGCACACGGTGCGCGCCGACTACAATCTGAGCCGTCATCGTTTCTCGGGAAAATTCTTCCGGCAGGAACTGGCGCGTCCGCTGTTCGGTGACAAGAACGATATCGCGACTCCGTTCAACCGGCAGGAGACGCAACCCTACTGGCACGTGTCGGGCAACGTGATCACGACCTTCTCGCCTTCGCTCATCAACAACGCGACCTTCGCTTGGCGCTATCGCTCGCGCTTCTCGAACTGGGGCGACTTCCGTTATCCGATCAACTTCCAGACGGCGGGCATCAAGAACATCGCCATCAACGACCCGGCTGGATTCGTGATGAACATCAACGGCTTCGTCAACATCGCGCCGTCGTGGCCATACGAAATCGAGGATGGTGATCATCACGCCGCGGACACGGTTACCTGGATTCGCGGCCGGCACGAGTTGAAGATCGGCGCCGAGTTCATCCGCTCGACCAACGTGATTCGCAATCACTTTCGCACGATGGGATTGTTCACGTTCGACGGCAGCTCCACTTCGAATTCGATGGCGGACTACATGCTCGGCGAGGTATTCAACTTCCAACAAGGCGGCGGCGAATACAAGGACATGAGCGGCTATCGTTACGGCATCTTCCTGCAGGACGACTGGCGCGTGCTCCCGAACCTGACGTTGAATCTCGGCATGCGCTGGGATCCGGTCTTGCCGTTCACCGATTCGATCGGCCGGGTACAGTGCGTGCGCCCGGGCCTGCAATCGACGCGATTCCCGCGCGCGCCCGGAGGCTACCTGAGCGGAGGTGACGCGGGATGTCCGGAAGGCGGCTTCAACAGCTACTATCGCTCCGTGGCGCCGCGGTTCGGATTCGCGTGGCGCACGCCGCTCGACAAGACCGTGGTCCGCGGCGGCTTCGGATTCTTCTGGACGCCGCTGTTCACGGTGCTCTACAACGGCTTCGTCAACGGCGCTCCGTTCAGCCCGCAGATCAACCGGTTCGCCGTCAAGTTCCACGATCCGTATGAGGATTCGCCCAACCCGTTCCCGGCTTCGTTCGCTCCGTTCACTCCCGCCGCCAACTCGAGCTTCGTGCTGCCGCTCGGCTTGGTCGGCACGTTCGATCCGAAGTTCCGCCCTTCGTACTTCCAGACCTACAATCTCACCGTCGAGCGTGAGTTCCGCGGCAACCTGCTCGCGCGGGCGAGCTACGTCGGAAACATGGGGCGCAGCCTGCCGTACTCGAACGACATCAACTTCGCCCAATTCCGGCCGGGCGCGACGACGCGCGATATTCAGGACCGGCGCCCGCTCCGCGACTTCGGTCAAGTGCTCGCGGCGATTCCGGGCGCCAACTCCGCCTATCACGCGTTGCAGATGTCGGTGGAACGGCGATTCTCCGATCTCTCCTTCGAAGCGAACTACACATTCTCGAAGTCAATCGATGACTACTCGGCCGATCCGACGCCTGGCCAGTCCTCGTCGCTTTCGAATCCATTGTCGCGGCGTTGGAATCGCGGCTTGTCGGATTTCGACGTTCGGCATCGCGCCGTCGTGTCGATGGTTTGGGCACTGCCGCGCTTCAGCGGAAGGAACGCGGCGCTTCGATACGCGGCGGGAGGCTGGTCGCTCAACGGGATCTTCACGGCGCAGTCGGGCCGGCCGTTCTCAGTGTTTTCGGGCCGCGACAACGCCTTCAGCGGAATCGCGCGCGACTACGCCGACTTGGCGGGAAGCCCGTATTTGCCCACCGATCGCGCGCGGAAGGATCTGCTGGCGCAGTACTTCAATCCGGCGGCCTACACGGCGAACGCGGTGGGGACGTTCGGGAATGCGCCCCGTTCACACCTCATCGGTCCGGGGCTGGTATCGCTTGACGCGGCGATTCTCAAGGAGTTTCGGGTGAGAGAGCGCTACGCGACCGAGTTCCGCGCGGAGTTCTTCAATACGTTCAACCGCCCGAACTTCAACTCGCCGTTCGCGACGCAGAACAATCCGGCGCGGTTCGGGCGGATCGAATCGGCGGCGGACGCGCGGGTGGTTCAGCTCGGCCTGAAGTTCCTGTTTTGAGCATCGTCAGGATGCCGAGCGCGCGAGCCGGATCACACGCCGTCGCGGAGGTGGCCGGACCTCCGTCCGCAAGTAAGCAACTCCCAGTGCGCCGCGACCGCGAGGCGCCGCCGGCGGAGTTCGCGTGGTCAGCACAGGCGTCGCGGAGGTGATCACCACATTGGACCGCGCGTTTGCACTCACCGCGCCGGTTCCACCACCTTCACGATCCGGTTCACTGGCTGCCTTCCCAGCGTCTGAACGGCTCCGGAAGGCCAGCGAACCGTCACGCCATCCACCGCCGGCGCGGAACCGAGTCCGAAGTGGACCAGCCGCGACGAAGTGGCTCCGTATCCTGATGCGGCGGTGCGCCGGTTCCACTGTTTGGCCGAGCCCGCGCGGACCTCGATCATCGCGCCGATTCCATCGCGATTCGACTTCGTGCCTTCGAGATCGAAGGCGATCCAATTGCCAGCTGGCGCGGTTCGGTTCCAGAGCACCTGCGCGGACTCGTTCAAGCGTGTCACCACGAGATCCAAGCGGCCATCGCGATCGAAGTCTCCCCACGCGAGTCCCCGGTGGAAAGCTTCGCCCGCGAGCGTCACCGCTTCGAACGACTTTTGGCGATTCAAGTAGAGCTGATTCGGCTGACGCGATTGCCGGCCCGAAGTGGCCTCTGCATTGTCCATTACGTGGCCATTGGCCGTGAACAGATCCTTCCAGCCGTCGTTGTTGAAATCGGCGATCGCGTTTGACCAGCCGGTCCACGGCAGGCTTGCCTTGCCGAGCCCGGATTCGAGCGTAATGTCGCGAAAGAATCCGCTGCCTTGATTCCGGAAAAGCGGAAAGGTTTCGTTGGAAAGCGCGGTGATCCAGAGATCTTCGTGGCCGTCGTTGTCGATGTCGCGCAGTTCAGCGCCCATCGAGGAGATCGCGGTTCCGGATTCGTTGTAGGCGACTCCCGCCGAAAGGGCGATGTTCTCGAATCGTCCGGGCGCGGATTGGTGCAGCAGCAGGTTCGGCACCGTGTCGTTCGCAACGAACAGGTCGAGCCAGCCATCGTTGTCGAAGTCGCCGAGCGCGGCACCCATTCCCTTCCCCTCATGCCGCGCGATCCCGCTCCGCCCGGAGACATCCTCGAAGCGCCCTCCGCCGAGATTCCGGTAGAGCGCGTTCGCGAGCGGCGCATAGAGCTTTGGATGGCAATACTGGCGATGCTGGGGAGTGCCGCAGTAGGTCTCCTTCGCCTCGTCGTATTCGACGTAGCGGACCTCGAACAGGTCGAGCAAACGGTCATTGTCGTAGTCGAACCAAATCGCCGAGACCGACCACTTGCGCGACTGCGGAAACGGAACTGCGGAAAACGTCCCGTCTCGCTGGTTGCGATAGAGCCGCGTCTCGCGGACACCAGTCACGTAGAGATCGGTGAAGCCGTCGTTGTCGTAGTCGGCGGCGGCGGCGCCCATCGACCAGCCCGGACCTCGAACACCAGCCTTCTCCGCGACATCCGTGAACGTGCCGTCGCGATTGTTGCGCAGCAGGCCGTTCGAGCCCTCTCCGGTGGAGATGAAAATGTCTTCCCATCCGTCGTTGTCGAAGTCGATCACCGCGACTCCGGAGAGCATCGTCTCGATCAGCCGCTTGGCGCCGCGCGCTCCGTTCCGCACAGTGAACGGGAGCGCCTTCGGGTCGAACCGGACTGCCGTTACCGCGGTACCCGCCGAGACGGACTGTTTGCGGCGGAATCGCTCGTAGTCGGCGCGGGCCTGCTCGTACCCGGAGGCGATCGCTTGTTTGTAGAGCCGTTCGGCGTCGCGGAAATGGTCGAGCCCTTCGTGAGCGAGCGCCTGTCCGAGAATCACGCGCGGCGCGGGTTTCGACTTGTCGAATGCGGCGAGCGCGGCTTCGAAGCGGCTGAGCGTGAACAGAGTCCGGCCCCAGTAGTAGCAGGTGTCCGGATCAGCGGGCGCAAGTTCGCAGGACCGGCGGAACGGCAGTTCCGCGTCCAGGTATTTCTCCTGCGCGGCGAACGTCATCCCGAGCCACTTGTGCGCGGCGGGATTCGCAGGTTCGAGCCGTATGGCCTCGGCGAACAGCCGCTGGGCTGACGGCCAATCCTTGTCGCGGAAGGCACGCTGCCCAGGCTGCAGTTGCAGCAAGGCCAGGATCGCGGTTGCGCTCTTCATCTTCCAATTGATATTCTGACTGAAATTCAGCTCTCAAAGTTTCGAAAGGAGTCTCATGGGAATGCATAAAGTTGCAACGCTGCTCGTGTTTTTGTCCGCCGCCCTGTTTGCGCAGGTGGACCGCGGCACGATCGCCGGAACCATCGTCGATCCCACTGGCGCGGTTGTGGTGGGAGCCACCGTCCGCATCCAAAATACGGCCACCAACGCTGTTCAGCAATCGGTGACCTCGAACGCCGGGACGTACGGATTCTTCAGTTTGCCGATCGGCTTGTACGACCTGACCGTGGAAGCGCAGGGTTTCCGCCGGTCGGAGGCCAAAGCAGTCAAGGTGGAAGTGAACCAGCAGTCACGTCTCGACATGACGCTGCAGGTCGGCGAGGTATCGCAGACCGTGGAAGTCGATGCTACGGCTTCACTGATTCAGACCGAGTCCACCGACGTGGGCACGGTTATCGACAACAAGCGCTTTCTCGATCTTCCGCTGACGCTCGGCGGCGGTATCCGCAATCCGTCTGCCTTCATCTTCCTGTCGCCCGGCGTTTCGCCCGGCAACACGTGGGAAAAGCACATTGGCGGCGGCGGATCATTCAATGATCAGATCTACTACGACGGCATCGCGCTCTCGCGCGGCGACTTGGCCAACGACGCCGAGGTGAATCCTTCGGTCGATGCCATCGCCGAGTTCAAGCTCGTCACCAACAACTACTCAGCCGAGTACACACACGCACTTTCGGGCGTCACCAGCTTCACGATGAAGTCAGGCACCAACGCCCTGCACGGATCGGCGTTCCACTTCCTCGCCAATGACAAACTGGACGCGCGAGGATTCTTCAGCCCGACGAAAGCTCCGAGGAAGCAGAACGAGTGGGGCTTCACCCTCGGTGGTCCCGTGATGCTGCCGAAGCTGTACAACGGCAAGGACCGCACTTTCTGGTTCTTCTCGCTCGACCAGTTCTACATTCGCGGCGGTCAACTCGGCGGGTTCAACACCAACGCCACCGCACGGATGCTCAACGGCGATTTCGGCGAGTGGGCCGACGCGGGCCGCGGCGGCATCTACGATCCGGCCTCGACGGTGATCGACGCGGCTGGCCGCGCCACTCGGAGCCAGTTCCCGAACAACATCATTCCCCGCGCGCGCTTCAGCTCAATCGCGTCGAAAATGGCGGCGGTCTATCCAGCGGCGGAACTGGCGGGAATCGCCAACAACAGCATCGCGCCGCTCGGCAGCCCTTTCGCCGATCAGCGCAGCTCCGGCTTCAAGATCGACCATGCGCTGAAGAGCAATCACCGGTTGAGCGGCATGTTCAACTTTACCGACCGGCCTTCGATCAAAAGCCCCGGGCCATCGCGCCTGATCGCCAAGAACCGCTCGGTGCTGATCGAGAACTACAACTTCCAGGTAGTCACCACCCGCCTGATCCGCATCAACTACGACTGGAACATCAGCCCGACCGTGATCAACCACATGGGCGCGGGTTTCTCGCGGTTCCGCAATCCGAACTTCTCGCTGGGCTTCAACAAGGGTGCAATCGGCGAACTCGGTCTGCGCGGCGTGCAGTTCGACCTCGCGCCGACGGTGCAGTTCACGCAGGGCTACACGCGTCTGGGCGACGATATCGCCTCCGACAACTACTTCACGACGCTCGCGTGGCTGGATACGCTCACCTGGGTGAAGAACAAGCACACCATCAAGATGGGCATGGAGATCCAGGGACACCGCGACAACTATCGCAACTATGGCGCCGGCGGCGGACGCTTCAACTTCTCGAACTTCGAGACGGGCATTCCCGGCAACGCCAACTCCGGCAACGCGTTCGCGAGTTTCCTGCTGGGGACGGTAGACAGTGGCAACTCCTTCTTCCGCGATTCGCTTCCCGGCGGGCGCTACCAATACTACGGTTGGTTCATCGATGACACCTACAAACTTAACCCGAAGCTGACCCTCAACATCGGCCTGCGTTACGAGATCCAGGCGCCCTCAGCCGATCCGCTGGGACGCCTATCGTACATGGATCCTTCGGTTCCGAATCCGGGCGCGGGGAACACCCTGGGCGCGTACGTGTTCGGCGGAGACGGTCAGGGCCGTCAAGGCTGGACGCGCTTGTTCGACACTCACTACAAGAACTTCGCGCCGCGCATCGGCTTCGCCTATCAGATCATGCCGAATACCGTGTTCCGCGGTGGCTATGGCATCTTCTACAAGGAGTACATCAACCAAGGCGTCGGCCTGCCGCAGACCGGCTTCTCGATCACGCCGACCTTCGCCAGCGCGGACAATGGTATCACGGCGGCGTTCAACTGGGACAACGGCTTCCCGCAGAACTTCAACAAGCCTCCATTGATCTCGCCGACGGTCGCCAACACGCAGGGTGCCTCGATCGTCGAACGGGCAACCGGTGGACAGATTCCCTACGCCCAGCAGTGGAACATCACTCTCGAACGGCAGTTCGCCAATTCGCTGATGCTGAGCGGAGCCTACGTGGCCAACAAGGGCACCAATCTGTATGACCAGCTCCAACTGGCGCAGGTCAATCCCTCGCTCTTCAATCTGGGTCAGGCACTGTTGAGCGCCAACATCACTTCGCCGGTCGCCGCGGCCGCGGGAATCCGGGAGCCTTACGCGGGATTCGCGCGTGAGTACGGCGCCCGCGGTACGGTTGCGCAGGCACTGCGCGCATTCCCGCAATACACGGGCGTTGGAGTGGTCGCGGCTCCCTACGCCAACTCGACCTACCACTCGTTCCAGTTCAAGATGGACAAGCGTATGTCGCGCGGGTTCGCCGCCACTACCGCCTACACCTGGTCGAAGATGCTCTCCGACGGCGCGGGCTTCAGCGACGCGCACGGCGGCGTGATTCGGCAGAACCACTTCCTTCGCGAGAAGAGCCTCTATCCGTCCGACCAGCGCCACATTCTCACACTGAGCTTCAACTACAATCTGCCGTTCCACCACAAGTACCTCGGTGGATGGTCGATCACCGGAGTGGGCGCGTTCTCGAGCGGATTCCCGCTCGCGATCAGCACCAACAACAGCAACTCTTTCGCCTTCACGGGTGGACTGCGGCCGAATCTAACCGGGCAGCCGGTCATGGCCACCGCCGCGGGCGACAAGTTCGATCCCAATCGCGACTTCTACCTGAATCGCGCGGCCTTCTCGCAACCCACCGCGCTCACCTTCGGCAACGCGCCCGTGTACCTGCGCGAGCGGCCGCCGGCCTACATCAACGAATCGTTCGGCCTGTTCAAGGACACCAAGTTCGGCGAGCGGGCGAACCTCCAGTTCCGGATGGAGATCAGCAATCCGTTCAACCGCGTGGTCTTCGGCAACCCGTCGACCGACTTCTCGGCGGCGAACTTCGGCCGGATCGGCGGTGTGGCGAACTCGCCTCGCGTGATCCAATTCGGATTGAAGATGATGTTCTAGAATCGCGAATGTGATTCTGTTATTGGCCACGGCGCTGGCGTGTCCACAATGCCACGAGGAAATCGCGGTACGGTGGGCGCGCTCGCCGATGGCGAATTCGAGTGGCGTGGTCCGCGCGGGTACAGAGCCCATTGGACGAACGGGGTCCTTCACCGTGACCCCCGAAGCCAAGCTCGAATGGCCCGGCGGTTCGCTTCTTCTGAGCTTGTTCGTCGGCTCGCGCAGGATGGGCCGCAGCTATGGGTTTGAGCACGACGGGCACCTTTATCAGGCGCCCGTTGGCTATTACGCGAATCGCGGAGTGTTCGACCTCGCGCCCGGATACGAACGCGATAAGAAGCCGGACTTCACACGGCCGATCGGTTTGGAGTGCCTGTCCTGCCACGCCACGCGCACCGAACTGGAGCCTGGACAGCTCAATCGATATCGCGCAATCGTACACGGAATCGGCTGCGAGCGGTGCCACGGAGACGCGAGCGAGCATGACGGGCTGATCCGGCCCTCGAAACTCGCACCCCGCCTGCGCGATTCGGTGTGCGAGCAGTGTCACCTCGCGGGATCGGTGCGGCTCGAACGCGCGGGGAAACGCATGCGCGATTTCCGGCCGGGGCAAGATGTCGGGCAATACATTGAAGTGTTCGTGGGTGCGACTCCGGCGGGAGTCCGCGTGAACGGACACTCCGAGGCGCTCGCGGCGAGCCGGTGCAAGCAGGCTTCCGGGGACCGCCTCTGGTGCGGCACCTGTCATGATCCGCATCGCATTACCGATTTCAACGCGGTCTGCCAGACCTGCCATTCGAAACCTCATCGCACCGGCGATTGCACGGGATGCCATATGCCGAAGGCACGCGCCAACGATGGCGGACACGCCGTCTTTACCGATCATTCGATCGGTGGCAAGCGCGATGCGGGATCCGCGCTGCGATCCTACTTTGGACGCAAGCCCTTACCGCGTGACCTTGGACTCGCCTACGTCGAGCTGGCCACGAGGAGCCGCGATGCGACTCTTATCGAGAAGGCGTGGCCGTTGCTACGCGGCGCGCCCCAGCGAGGCGATCCGCCGCTGTTGAACGCGCTCGCCGCAATTCTCGCGGCCGACGGGCGGCGCGAACAGGCAGCGGCGGCGCTGCGGATGTCGATCGAGGCCGATCCCGTCCAACCGGACGCACTGCGGCGGCTCTCGGCTCTGGTGGAATCGCCGGCGGAGGCTCGATCGTTGCGGTCGAAGGCGGAGCGGATCCTTCCGGCCAGACTGCCCTCGAGATAGTGGTAAACTCGCGCCCGTATCAGTTGGAACGAAATTCGGCCAGCCCGCGTCTGGCAATCAACCGCGCGAGTCAACGCGCCAAGGAGGCAAACGATGTCCTGGGTTCGCTTTCTGTTCGCCACCGCCCTGCCGATTTCCATCGCCGGGCAAGTTCGCCCATCCGTACCGTGCGACGCACCGCCGGCGTTGTGGGAAGAGGTGCTGGGCGCTTCAGTCAAGGTTCCACGCGAGAAAGACGGCAAGCTCAGGCCTCCCGGCGAAGTCACACAAGAGCGCCGCGAAAGGATCACCGCGCTCTACCGCAAGTATCCGGATGACTTCTTTGTTCGCCGCGCCTATTTGACTCACACGAAGGAGGGCGTGGCGACCGAGGAGGTCATCGCCGAGTTCCGGAAGTACGCCGGCGAACACCCGAACGACGCGGGCGCACGCTATCTCCACGCCGAGGCTTTGACCGGACGCCGCACGCCCGAAGCCATCAAAATCCTCGACGAACTGGTGACGAAGGACCCCGCCAATCCCTGGCCCTATCGCATGCTCGCTTCCATCTATCAATCGCCGCGATTCAACGACCGCGCCAAGATGAAGAGCAACACGCAGGCATTCGTCGACCGCTGCCCCGACAGCAAAATCTCCGCGGGCATGGCGATCAACCTCGACAACTCGCCCGCGCTCGAGAAGTTCACCGAACTCCTGCGCGCGCGCATCGAAGGCCAGAAGGATTGGGAGATGGTGGGAACGTATGGATCGTTATGGCGTCTCGAATTCAAGGTCACGCCGGCGGCGCGGCACGAAGAGGTGCGCGAGCGAGTGAAGCGGGATCTGAAGTTCCTCGAATCCCTGAATCCGGCGGAGTTTCCCGAGACCTCGTATCTGCGCGAGCAGGGCTACGAACTCACCGCCGACAAGGCGGCGCGGGCCAAGATGAATTCGGAGGTGAAAACCGATTCACAGAAGATGCCGGCGTTCTTCCGCGCGAACGAAGATTTCAGCAAAGCCAACCCGTTCGTGCCACCGGCCGCGCCGCGTGAGGAGCGCGATGCCTATCTGAGAAAGCAGCTCCGCTTCCTTGCTGAATGGGTCGAGAAGATCCCGGATGAGCAGTTCTTGGCGGCTCAGAGAGTGGATCTCATGGCGGAGCTAAAGGACACCCCGGCGGAAGAGATCGTTGCCGAAGGCCGCCGGGCCATCCGGCTTTCGCGCGAAAAGCCCGCGTTCGTGTTCGGGCCCAGATCCACGATCTCGGGTGTGGCGCTCGCATGGGCCAAGCGCGGCGTGGAGCTGGATGCGATTCCCGCGCTGGTGAAGGAGGGCGAAGAGGTTTCCGAGAAGCGCGCGAGGGCGAACGCATCCTATCTCGAGTCGGACCTCTATGCGTCGCCGGACGATGCCGTTCAGGAGGAGAACTCACGATGGAGCCGCGGCACCGTATCGTGGGAGACGCTCGCGTTGGCCGCTTTCAAGTCCGGGCGGACGGCGGAGGCGCGAACGGTCCTGTCGAAGTGGGAAGCGGGACTCAACGATCGAAAGAAGCGAGCCGCCGAACTGAGTGCGAAGCGCGCCGCCGATCCGGCGAACAAGCCGGGATCCTCCGCCGATTACTTGATCAAGAGCATTGGATTCGAGGAATCGCGATATCTCACGGCTGTCGCCGCGCTCGCACGGCACGAGAAGCGGACCGCCGACGCGCTGGCAATCTGCCAAGCCGCGGTTCGTGCGCTGTCGGGCAGCCCGGGCGCACCGCGTGAACTCGAGTCGAGCGAGCCGGGGCGCATGGCGCGCGAGATCTGGAAGGACGCCGGTGGAACCAACGAGGGTTGGCAAATGTGGATTGCCACAGCGCGTCCATCCGCCAGCAAGGAAGACGCCTCGAAGTGGGCACCGATGACGAAGACTCTGCCGGATCTCTCCGCCCTCGACCGCGCCGGAAAGACATGGACGCTCGCGAACCTGAAAGGCAAGACCACGTTGCTCAACGTGTGGGCAACCTGGTGCGGGCCTTGCCGGAGTGAGTTGCCTCATCTGCAGAAGCTCCACGATCAGATCAGGCAGCGTGAAGATATCCAGGTGGTCACGCTCAACGTGGACGACAACATCGGCTTGGTTGAGCCCTATCTGAAAGAGAACAACTTCACATTTCCGGTACTGTTCACCAAGGAATACGTGGACGCGCTCGTGGGTCCGCTCGGAATTCCCACCAACTGGATCGCGGACCGGGGAGCGAGTCTGAAGCTCGAGTCGGTGGGATTCGGCGGAGATGGCGAAAGCTGGATGCGCGACACGCTCTCCGAAATCGAGCGGGTCCGCGGATCACGGTAGCGGCATCAGGTCCACTGGCTCGAGACGCAAGTCGACATCGGCGCTGGGCTCGTTCAGCGCCCGGTTGAGTGCGAGCGCGTAGTATCCGGCAGGCGCGTCGCGAACGTTCGGCAGGGTGGCGGCCGAACCGCCAGGAACCGGCCTCCCATTGCGCTTCCGTTCGCAACGGCGCGCTGTGATGGAGAGGTGCAGCCGGATCGGCTACCGTGCTGGTGCAATTGGCGGCCGTAGTCGCGCGTTGAGTGCGAAATGAGAGCGGGGAGAGTCAGCGGCATGGCTTCGGCTTGGCTGGCAGGGTACGCTTCCCCGCGTAAAGCAAGCTCGGCGGGGTTGGCCAATAGGTGAAGCCTTTGGCGAGATTTTCCCATGTACTGAACTCCCCTTTCGATGACACGTAAATCTCGGTCGAACCGCCACCGGCATTCCCACAGTCCTTGGATTCCCAAGTGACTTTCACCCACCCTGAGCCGAACTGCTTCTCCAAGCTGTCCAGGGGGATCGCCTCGGAACTGCACCTCCACCGAATCGACGATCCCGGTTCGCGGGTTCCAGAAGATCATGACACGCTGATATGGAAACGGAAACAATCCTGCGCGTTCATAGTTGTCGGCGATGATCTGGGGAGCACCCTCGGGTGGTCCCGCATGAATCGGAGCTCCGAGCACTCGTAGCGACTCCGCGTGTTTGCTCTTGCCCATAATCAACCCCCGGAAGTTCGCGGCACGGCCCTTCAGGCCGCTCCAGCCAGGAGCCGTCAGCAGCAGCACCGCGGTAGCGGCCAGAATGACTGCTCTCACAAGAGAAGGGTACAACGGGGCTGCTCTCGTCCGCAGCTTCGACTGACCGCGCCAACCTTGCCTTCGTGATTCTGACGCCGGATGTGATCGGGCCCGCCGGGTGCTGTATATTCGAACGGTGGCTCGCTTGTTCCGGCTTTCCTTGATTCTCGCTTCCGTGGCGCTCGCCGCCCGGAACGCCGATTGGCCACGTTGGCGCGGACCTGCCGCCGATGGCGTTGCCGATCGCGCGAATCCGCCCTTTCAATGGAGCCAGACCGAGAACATTCGCTGGTCCGTGCAACTGCCGGGCTGGGGCACCAGTTCGCCGGTCGTGCATGGAGACCGCGTCTTCGTGACATCTCAGGTGGAGCAGGACGGAAAGAAGTCGCTTCTCACGCTCTGCTTTCGGCGTGACAGCGGCAAGGAACTTTGGCGGCATGATTTCGGACTCGGTGTGAACCAGCGTGCGCATCAGAAATCGAACCTCGCGGTGAACACGCCGGCAGTGACGGATGACGCGGTGTACAGCGCCTTCGGCAACTCCGACATCGCGCGCTACACGCATGACGGCAAACTCGTGTGGGTCAAGCGCTACATGGAGATGTTCGGCGATCCGAAGATGGCGTGGGGCTATGGAGTGAGTCCGCTAGTGCTGCGCGATTCGATCCTGTTGCCGTGGGATCACCACAAGGGTCCCTGCTACATGATGGGGCTCGACAAGCGGACCGGTGAAGTTGCGTGGAAGAAAGAGCGCCCGATCGGCACCGCGCACGCGACGCCGCTGCTGGTGGAGCATCACGGACAGTCCGACATCCTTGCGGTGGGCAAGAATCGCCTCACCGCGTTCGATGCCGCAACACACGAAGAACGCTGGCAATACGGCGAAGGATCGGGGCCGTTCAACGGCGAGATCATCGTAAGTCCGGTGTATGGAGACGGAATGGTGTTCACGCAGTTGTGGCGGCAGAGCCCGATCCATGCGGTGAAGTTGCGTGGAAATGGGCAGCCGCCGGAGCAGGTTTGGGTGAGCGAGAAGCCCGGCCCGCAAGAGCCTTCGCCGGTCTACTATCGTGGCGTGCTCTACGCGTTGATGGATAACTGCGTGATGGCCGCATTCGAAGGCAAGTCGGGCCGGGAGTTGTATCGCGAGCGGTTGGGCGCGGGCGGCGGATGCAACTCGTCGCCAGTCGCCGCAGGCGGACGGATCTATCTCAGCAACAACGATGGCGAGACGTTCGTCGTGAAGGCGGGGCCACGATTCGAGTTGCTCGCGACGAATCGGCTGGGCGAGCGAATCACGGCATCACCGGCCGTTGTGGGCGATGCGCTCATCTATCGCACGGATTCGCGGCTCTACTGCGTGGGCTTGACGACGCGCAGACCAAGGTAGCGCTCGAACGGGTCGAAGTCGCGATCGCTGTGGAGCAGCCGGTGCCCGTCGAGGATGCAGCGCGTTGCGATCAGGCAGTCGATCGTCTTTCGAACCTCGATACCGAGTTTGCGAAGTGCCCGAAAGTTTCTGGCCGCTTGAACTGCAATCTCGCGTCCCGCGATCTCGATGATCTCGACCTCCTTGAACATCTGGAGTACCTTGTCGAAGTCCCGATCCCGGTCAACCCCTCGTAGAACCTCCGCTACGATGAGGTCACCGGTCGCGATCCGCTCCCGGCGCACGACGCCGTCGAGCGCCTCTGACTGCGCGGTGACGACCCCGTTCAGGTAGTCGATCCAAACGGTCGAGTCGACAAGAATCATTAGTCCCGCCTCATGGCGTCCAGGTCACCGCGCCACTTGACCTTCCCTCGCAGCTTCCGGATGGCGCCTTGCCTTTCGATTCCGACCAGAGTCTTCAGCCCCAGTTCCACGACTTCGCGCTTGGTCTTCAACCCGGTCAAGCGCAGGGCATCCTTCATCAGGTCATCGTCGATCACGATGTTGGTTCGCATGATGTGTATAATCTCCAGATTTCATACACGTTGTCGCACATCAGGCCGCTCCTCACAAGAGCCACTTCGGCGCGATCTGATCGGCCTCATCCGCTGTGATCATCCAGTCGAGCAGACGGTCCTTCATCTCGCGCACGATCGACGTCCGGTCGCGATATAGGTTCCGCGTCTCGCCCGGATCGTTCGCCAGATCGTAGAGCTCACCGCCGTGGCCCGGATAGTAGTTGAACTTCCAATCCCGCGTCCGGACCATCTTGCAGTCCGGGTGCCGGATCCCCGCAACTCCCTTGCCGGGCGTGTAGGGCATGTCGAGCGTTCCGCCCGTGATCACCTCGGGGATGATGTTCTCGCTGAACACCGCCTCGCGCGGCGTGTATCCGGAGCCCGTCATCAGCGGCGCGAGACTCCGGCCCTGGACATTCACCGGGACCGGGACGCCCACGAGATCGAGCAAAGTCGGAACGAGGTCCACTGTTTCGACGAGGTGGTTGTACCGGGCGGCAGCGATCTTGCTCGGCCACGTGATGAAGAATGGAATCCGCACGCTCGATTCGAAGAACGCGTTCTTGCCTTCGAAGCCATGTTCGAGAAGCTGATCGCCGTGATCGGAAGACAGCACGATGATGGTGTTGCCCGCTTTGCCCATGCGCTCGAGTTCCTCGAGGATCAGGCCCACCTCGCGATCCACCATCGAGATTCCGGCGTAGTAGCTGCGCCAAATCCATTGCAGCCGCGCGCGATCCATCTCGTACTGTGGGCGCCCGCGCAGGATCAGCCGCTGGAGCGGCAACGGCAGACGTTCGATCTCCTCGCGAGTCACTCGTGCCGGCGGCGGAATCTCGACACCGGAATACATCGAATCGAACGGTTCGGGCACGGTGTGCGGCGCATGCGGTTTGAAGAAGGAAGCGTGCAGGAAGAACGGCTTCGATGACGCGGCGAGCTTGCGCAGAATCGCGCGCGATTCACGGCCGGTCCAAGCGGTGGGTGTGTACTCGTATGGAATCGCGCCGCGGAACGGATTCGCGGCTCCGGGCTTCGTTGCCAGATACGGTGTCGCCGCGTTCGGATCGTTGGCGCGGCGCCATTTCACGTAGTCCGAAAACGGATCCGTATGCGCGACTCCGTCATCAAGGGCGACCTCGTCCCATCCGGTCGAAATCGCGTGCTCGCGAGTCGCCGGATAGTAATGGAGTTTGCCCGCGGACCCCGTGACGTATCCGGCGTCCTTCAGTCTTCGCTGCAGGAAGACTTCGCGCGGATCGCACGGCGTGTAGTTCACACGATTCCGGTGAGAGTGCGGATAGCGCCCCGTGAAATGGCTCACGCGCGACGGCACGCAGACCGGCGCCTGCACGAACATGTGGCTGAAGTTGACGCCGCGCCGCGCGAGCGAATCGAGATGCGGCGTCTTGATGATCGTGTTGCCGTTGGCTCCGAGCACATCCACACGATGCTGGTCCGTCATCAGGAACAGGATGTTGGGCCGTGGCGCGTTCGATTGCGCGGAGAGAGAGGCGGCGGTTGAACCGAGCAGTTGGCGGCGGGTCATGAGTCCCACATTGTAGTATCCGGACAGGCGCGCGGTTGCGGCCGAAGCGCGCAATCCGCTAGCTTGGAAAGTGGAGGAATGGCCGAGCGGTTGATGGCAGCGGTCTTGAAAACCGCCATAGGGGAAACTCTATCGAGGGTTCGAATCCCTCTTCCTCCGCCAGCTACTCGTTGTCGCGCGGGCGCGCCGCGAGTGCTCCCAGGAAACCGAGCAGCGTGAGCGAAGACGCGGCTCCCCAGGGTTTGTCGGCGAGATTCATCAGGTAGGGAATCGGCGTCGAGGCGAGTGTCGCCGCAATGCGCACGGGCTTGGCCGCCGCTCGGAAGGCCATCAGCCAGATGGGCAACAGCAACAACCCGGCGTCATATCCATAGACGTGCGGAACGATGAGTAGCCCCGTGAGCGCCGTAGCGGACCACCAGAAATCGAGCGTGCTCTTGCGGGCGGCGAAATACCAGAGGATCAGCGCAAGCCCGGTCAGGATCGCGGCCGCAACCACCGATTCGCTAAACAGATTGGCGGCGATTCCCTGTGTATTCACCATGTTCTCAGGCGACGGCGAGAGCCGTTCCAGATCCTTCTTGCGCAGCAGCGCGATGTAGCGCTCGATGCCCGCGAAGCCGCCGAGCGCGATCGAGATCAGCGCCTCGGCGGCGGCGCCTGCAGCGAGTCCGGCGAGCATCTTCCAACGCTTCGACACCAGCAGCGCGAGCGGCCACAGCAGAAAAAGATGGAACTTGGCGAAGCCGAGCGACAGGACGAGTCCGGCGGCGAAAGGACGGTCATCGCGCGCAAGCGAGTAGGCGATGATCGAAACGGCGAGCATCAATGCGCAGTCCTGTCCATGCGCGATGCCGAGTGCTGTCGGCAGGAATAGCGCGGAGAGGACGAGCGAGTCCGGACCGAAGTTTCGAAGGCCCCAATGCCAGCAGGCGAGTAGCACCGCGGTTTGGAAGACGAGCCACAGTTTGAACGCAAGCCCGTATTCGAACAGCGCCATCGGCGCGAGCAGCAGCGCGTAGAAATGCGGCCGCACGAAAGGCACGAGCGGCTTCACATCGGGCACGTACTGGCGCTCCTGTTCGAGCTGAACATCGGGCAGATGCATCTCCGCGAACCGGCCGTCGAGCGCGAGCTTGGCGCCCGTGTAGAGGTTGAGGAAGTCGTGCTTTCGCGCCGATTCCAGCACCACGGAACCGAGCGCGGTCCACATTCCCACCGCCACGATAACGAGTCCCCAGGTGCTGACTGGAATTTTTTGCACTCTCGTTAGAATACCGTGCGTGCCATAATGGCGAACTTGTCCGTCCGCAATCCACAGGCGCTTGCGATCGGCGCCGCCATGATCACAGGCGCTCTGTTCGGCTGGATCGCCTCACCATGGGCGCAGCCGCTCGAGATCGCGAGCACGATCTTTCTGCGGCTCATCCGGTCGATCATCGCGCCGGTTCTGTTCGGCGTGCTCGTGACCGCGGTTGCGAAGGCGGGAGGCACTCGCGGACTCGGGCGGATCGGTTGGCGCGCGCTCGCCTACTTCGAACTGTCGACCTCGCTTGCGCTTCTGCTCGGCTGGGCCGCGATCGCCTTCACGGGAATCGGATCCGGCACGGCATCAGCACAGCCGTCCGATACCGCCACGGCGAGGCCCCTGACCGGCTTCGTCATTGATTCGTTCCCAGCGAGCATCTTCGAGGCGATGGCGCGCGGCGATGTCGTGCAGATCCTGATCTTCTGCCTTCTTTTCGGAGCCGCGGCTGGCGTGGTCAAGAAACGAGCGGGCGCCGTGATTCGATTCGCGGAGGCGCTTACCGCCGTCTCGTTCGAATTCACGCGAATCGTGATGTGGCTCGCCCCGGTTGCGGTCTTCGCCGCGATCGCCAACGTCGTGGCCCGATCACCGCGCGGGCTCGTGGAGTCGCTCGGCGGATTCGTCATCACCGCCTGGATCGCGCAGGTACTCTTTCTAACGTTCGTGACCGGCGGCGCACTCGTGTTGGCACGCGTTCCGATTCGCGAGTTCGCGCGCCAGACGCAGGAGCCGTTTTTCGTTGCGGTCGCGACCACGTCGAGCGCCGCGGCGATTCCGAAGTCGCTCGACGCGATGGAACGGCTCGGTATCCCCTCGCGCATCTACGGAATCGTCACTCCGCTCTCCGTCTCGCTGAACCTTTCCGGAAGTTGCATCCATCTCGCGATGTGCGCCTTCTTCGCAGCCCGCGCCGCCGGAATGGAGCTGGCTGTGTCGCAACAGATCATGATTCTGCTCACGCTGAAGCTCACGAGCAAAGGCGTGGCCGGCATTCCCCGCGCGAACTTCGTCATTCTGACAGGCCTGTTCGCGGCGTTCGGCCTGCCCGCCGGCATGCTCCCGGTGCTGCTTGGAATCGACGCGCTGATCGACCCGGTCCGTACCAGCGTCAATGTCCTCGGGCATTGCGCCGCATCACCAGTCATTGCAAAATGGGAGTCACCTAACCCGTGACACGCAGAACGTTCGCCTCCACCATCGCCGCCGCGTCCGCTGCATCGGCCGCCGCCAACGGACGCCAGCCGAACATCGTCTTCCTCTGTTCGGACCAGCACAACGGCAAGATCCTCGGCTGTAACGGCCATTCGATGGTTCGCACCCCGAATATCGACCGGCTCGCGTCGATGGGCGTCAACTTCCGGAATGCCTACACCGGGAGTCCGGTGTGCGTGCCCGGGCGCGCCGCGATGATGACCGGGCGTTTCGCCTCCGACGTCAATTCCTATTGCAACAGCACGCCGCTCGGCCGGCATCCCTCGTTCGGAAACTATCTGCGCGACGCCGGATATCGCTGCATGGCGACGGGCAAGCTCGACCTGATGGAAGGCGCGGACTACGGCTTCGAGGAGGTCGATACCAAGCACGGACATTGGAAGAGCCCGGATATCACCTCGTTATTCCGTTCGCCGGTCTGCTTCCGTTCGAACGAGCGTAAGCAGGTGAATGGAACCTTCACCGAGCGCGAGGATCACGATGCGGTGCTTGCGCGGCGCGCGATCGAATTCATCAAAAGCCAGAAGAGCGCGGAGAAGCCGTGGGCCGTCTACGTGGGCATGCACATGCCGCATCCGAAGTGGGACGCACACAAGAAGTTCGAGAGCTGGTATCCGCTCGACAAGATCCCGCTGCCCGAGATTCCGCGCGGATATTTCGACAAGCGCCATGAAGCCTTCGACGTGATGGCGAACTTCAAGAACGTTTCCACGCCGATCGGCGCCGACAAAGTTCGCAAGGCGCGCGCGGCCTACCTCGGCATGGTGTCGGAAGTGGACGAGTACCTCGGCTGGGTGCTCGACGAAGTGGAGCGCTCGGGCCAACTCGACAACACACTGTTCATCTATACGAGTGATCACGGCGAAATGGGTGGTGATCATGGCTTGTGGCTCAAGAACGTGCTGCTCGAAAACGCCGCGCGCGTGCCACTCGTCATGGCGGGAGCGGGATTGCCGAAGGGCCGTACCGTCGAGACTGCGGTCTCCCACGCCGACCTCATCGCCACGATCGTCGAAATGGGCCGCGCGAAGGCCACCGCTCCGCTGCGGGGACATTCGCTCGTGCCGCTCGCGCGCGGCGAACAAGGTTCACATCCGGGATTCGCCTTCTCGGAATCTCACTCGGAAGGCAACGTCACCGGATCGTTCCTGATCCGCAAGGGCGATTGGAAGTACATCTACTTCACCGGCTCGGAGCCGCTGCTATTCAACCTGAAGGACGACCCAGGCGAGTTCCGCAACCTCGCGGGCAAGCCCGAGACAGCCACGATTCAGCGCGAGCTGCATGCGCACCTGACCTCGCTCGTCGAACCGGACGCGGTGACCGATCGCGCCTTCGCCGAACAGGAGAAGGTACTGCAACGCCTCATCGCCAAGAACACGAAGGAGCAGTTCCGGAAATCGCTCGTGGGGCGCCTCGGCAACGCCCAGGCGACTTCGCTTGCCAATCGATACTACAGGAGCCGTGCGTGATCAACCGCCGCGAATTTCTGGCGAGTAGCGCCGCATTCGCCCAGGCCCCGAAGCCACGGCGCAAACCGAATATCGTCTTCATCCTGGCGGACGATCTCGGTTGTTTCGATCTCGGCTGCTATGGACAAAAGCTGATCGAGACACCGAACATCGACAAGATCGCGGCGGAGGGATTACGATTCACACAAGCCTATGCGGGCGGCGCCGTCTGCGCACCCTCACGTTGCACGTTGATGACGGGCATGCATCTCGGACACGCCACCATTCGCGACAATCATTCGCGCCGAAACGGTGGGCGCGTGCCGTTGCGCGCCGAAGATGTGACGGTTGCCGGGATTCTGAAGAAAGTGGGATATGCGACCGGCATCTTCGGCAAGTGGGGGCTCGGGGAGCCCGGAACTCCCGGAGTTCCGAACCGGCAAGGCTTCGACGACTGGTTCGGATTCCTGAATCAGGATCACGCGATCGAATATTTCACCGATCACCTGTGGCGCAACGAAACCAAGGAGACGTTGCGCGGCAATCTGAACGGCGGGAGGCGTGAGTACACCACCGAGCTCTTCACGCGCGAGGCGCTGCGGTTCATTCGGGCGCACCGCAACGACCCGTTCTTCCTCTATCTGCCCTATACCGCGCCGCACACCGACATCGATGCGCCGAGCGATCTCCAGTACGCTTCGAAGCCCTGGCCACCGGAAGCCCGGACCATCGCCGCGATGACTGGCTACATGGATCGCGGGGTGGGTCAAGTGATGAACTTGCTGCGCGAGCTGCGTCTGGAACAGGACACGCTGGTGATGTTCGCCAGCGACAATGGCGCCGGGCACAAGACGTACATTCCGCTCTTCCACAGCACAGGCAGTCTGCGCGGTGCCAAGGGCGAGATCTACGAAGGCGGAATCCGCGTGCCGCTCATCGCGCGCTGGCCGGGCCGGATCGCGCCGGGCAAGGTGACGCACGAGGCGGTCGCGTTCTGGGATTTTCTTCCCACCGCGTGCGAAGTCGCGGGCACGGCGCCGGCGGCTGGAATCGACGGAGTGTCTTTCGCGCCCACCCTCTTCGGAGCAAAACAGCCCGCGCGCGATCACCTCTATTGGGAGCGCCCCTCCAAGAACCGGTTCGATCAGGCTGTCCGGATGGGTAAGTGGAAAGCGGTGCGGCTCGGACTGGGCGCGCCCATCGAAATCTACGATCTCGCTTCGGATGAATCCGAGACGAGGAATCTGGCGGAGCAGAAGCCAGAGATTGTCGCGCGAGCCCGCGGGCTGTTCCGCACCGCGCGCGTCGAAAATCCCGAGTATCCGTCGCGCGCGAACGCCGGCTGACGGCGCCCCGCGGAGCTATACTCTATCCATTGTGAAAACGCGCTGGTTTCTCGCAACAGCCTTCTGCGCACTCCTCGTGCTTGCGCAGCGTCCCCCTGGGAGCTTGATCGAACGCTTTCGCGGCATGTCCGAGAAAGCGGAAAAAGAGGGGCTTGCCTCCCCGTACAAAGGCATCACCACGAGCGGATCGGTTCAACCCGGACTGTTCCCCGTTCGCGCCACCGGAGTTTCGACAGACAAAGTTCGTACCGCCGCCAAAGCGTTCCTCGCCACACTGTTGCCCGAACAACGATCCAAGACCATGTTCCCGGTGGACGACCCCGAGTGGCGCAAGTGGATGAACCAGCATTTCTACGTCCGCCAGGGCGTGGGTTTCAACGAGATGTCCGACAAGCAGCGCGACGCGGCGTTCAGCCTCATGAGCGCATCGCTGAGCGTCAAGGGGATGAAGCTCGCGCGCGACATCATGAAGCTGAACCACACGCTCGGCGAGCTGAACAAAGACGACTTCATTCAATACGGCGAGTGGCTCTACTGGATCACGATCATGGGCGAACCGTCGGCCGATAAGCCGTGGGGCTGGCAAATCGACGGCCATCATTTGATCATCAACTACTTCGTGATGGGAGATCAGGTAGTGATGACGCCGGTGTTCGTGGGCTCGGAGCCCGTAGTGGCGACAACGGGCAAGTTCAAGGGCACCGCGATCCTGCAGGAAGAGCAGGGCCGGGGACTCGCGATGCTGCGCGCTCTCGACAACGTGCAGCAACGCAAAGCGATCCTGCAATCGGCGAAGACGAACAACAACAACCTCACCGAGGCCTTCAAGGACAATGTCACGCTCGACTACGCGGGCATCAAGGGCTCCAATCTCGACGCCCGGCAGAGGAAGGAACTCGAGTCGCTCATCGATCTGTACGTCACCAACATGGACGACGGACACGCCAAGGTGAAGATGGAAGAAGTTCGGAAGCATCTGGCGGACACGTGGTTCGCCTGGATCGGTGGGACGGACGAGAAGGCGGTGTACTACTATCGAATCCATAGTCCCGTGATACTGATTGAATTCGATCATCAACGGCCGGTGGGAACACGTCACCTGTACGCCGACCCCAGCGTGCCGGACCGGCAGCATGTCCACGCCGTGATCCGCACCCCGAACGGGAACGACTACGGCAAGGACCTCCTGCGCCAGCACTACGAACGGAGCCACCGCGCCGAATGATGTGCCGGCGGGATTTTCTGGCGGCGGCCGCCGTGCCCGCGATCGTGCGCGGGCGGGAGAGCCGCAAGCCGAACATCCTGTTCTTTCTCGCCGACGATTGGGGCCGTTACGCGAGCGTCTATCGTGACCCGGTGCGCGCCGGCTTCAATGATGTGGTGAAGACGCCGAATATCGATCGTGTCGCCAGCGAGGGTGTCCGCTTCACCAACGCCTTCATGGCGACCCCTTCCTGCACACCCAGCCGCGCCGCGATCGCGACCGGCTGCTACTCGTTTCGAACCGGCAGCACCGCGAACTTGCGTGGCGGCAACTGGAAAGGCGTGCCAGACCAGGGCAGCGAACTGCCGGGTTTCGGCAAGACCCTCGAGGCTTCCGGCTATTTCATCGGGAGCCAGTTCAAGACTCTCGCCGCGAAGTGGCTGGGACAACGCGCGCGCGGCGAACTCGGCGGGTTCCGGCGCTTCGGTCAATACGTGACGGCGGCGAAGACGGAGCCGGAGGCCGCCAGACGCAAGCTCGAGGTTCCCGAACAAGCGCGCGCAAGCCTGAAGGCGACGCTCACCGCGCGCCAACCCGGACAGCCGTTCGTACACGTCTACGGCCCGATCAACACACACCGCCCCTGGGTTCGCGGATCGGGCAAGAAGCTTTGGGACATCGATCCCGATTCGCTCCAGGGGAAGCTGCCCGCGTACTTCCCAGACAATCCGGTGGTCCGCGAAGATGTCGGGGATTATCTCGGTGAAGTGCAAGCGCTCGACCTGATGGTGGGGGCGCTGCTCGATGAGCTCGAGAAATCCGGCGAGGCCGCAAACACGATGGTGGTGCTCGCGGGCGACAATGGCATGCCTGGAGTCCCGCGCGGGAAGTGCAATCTGTACGACCTCGGTGTCCGCGCGCCATTGCTGGTACGTTGGCCCGGACGAACCAAGGCTGGGCTCGCCATCGACGACTTCGTCAATCTCATGGATCTCGCCCCAACCTTCGTCGAAGCCGCTGGGCTTCCCGCCTTGGAGCGCGCAAATGGCAGGAGCCTCGTGCCGGTGCTCACTTCACCGCGCGGCGGCACCGTCGATCGAACCCGCGATTTCGTGATCACCAGCCGCGAGCGGCATGTTCCGAATGCGCGGGCCGGGAATCTCCCTTATCCTTCGCGCGCGATCCGCACGAAGGACTTCCTCTACATCCGCAACTTCAAGCCCGGGCGCAATCCGATGGGTGATCGCGTACCGGCCGTGGAAGCGATGAGCTTCGACGAACTTGCCGCCACACACGAGTTGCTGACTTATCGTGACATGGATGCCAGCCCCACGAAGGCCTGGATTCTGAAGAATCGCCAGACTTCGCACGGCGCCATTGCCTATGACATCGCTTTCGGCAACAGGCCGGAAGAAGAGCTGTACGATCTCCGGAAGGACCCGGACCAAATGATGAACGTAGCACCCGATCCCAAGTATCTTTCCCAGCGGAATGGCCTTTCGAAACGCCTGACGGCGGCGCTGCAAGCAGCCGGCGATCCGCGCCTGCGCGACGAATTCGACCAACCTCCGTACGTGGAATGAGCCCGCGATGGCTGGCCTTGGCCGCGCTGGGCGTGGGTGGTTGCGGCAGTTCCCCGGGTCTGCGCGAAGGCGAAACACGATCGGGAAAGATCGGCCCGGCGGCCGTATCGATTCGGCTCGACGACAGCGGTCCAGTCGAGATCGAGTTGAATCAGTTCGACCGCGATCTGATGGTTGTTTACAAGGGGCGCACTTTCGATTCGCGCGAGACGGGTCCAGAGACCGTGTTTCTCGAGGCGGGTGGATACCGTACGTTCGAGATCCGGCCCGTCCACGCGTCGAAGGAAGCAAGCCGCTGGAGTGTGCGCATCGTCCGCGCAAACATGATCCCGAACTTCCGCCAGCGGGCCGAGGCGGCCGGGGCCCTGCACACGGCGAAGGTGGCGTTCGACGAGCGCAAGCTCCCGGCCGCCACGGCTGATCTCGAAAAGGCACTCGCCCTTTCGAACCAGACGGGCGACGTGGAAGCAGAAGCCACAGCGATGAGCTATCTCGGAGCCGTCGATTTCATGGGCGGCCGATACCCGGACGCTATGATACGACTCACCAGTGCTCGCGGGATGCTCGAGAAGACCAGCTCCCGCTGGATTCTCGCCGAATGTGTCAGCAACATCGGCGCCGCGCACTGGCGCCTGGGCAATTTTCGCGAAGCCGAGGCGCACTTCAACGAAGCGCTCCAGTTGCACGCAAGCCTGGGCAATCCCAAGGGAGAGGCGGCAACGCTCTCGACTTTGGGCAACACCTATCGGGAAGCAGGTGAGTTCACAAAAGCGCTCAGCCTGCATGATCGCGCGATGAAGCTCGCCGAGGGTTCGGGCGATCCGTACGCCGTGGCGCCGATCTTCAACAACACCGGCGTGGCGCTCACGGCGCTGGGCAAACCCGCGGAGGCGATCGCCAACTTCGAGAAGGCGCGAGCGATCTATCAGAAGGACCAGAGCCGGCAGGCCAGCGCCGCGCGAGCCGCGTTGCGAATCGCCGAGATCCGGCTGGAATCCGGTGAGGACCCAAGCCAGGAACTCGTCCGCGCCCGGAATCTCGGGGAAGCCGCGAAAGACACCGGTGTGCTGTCAGCGGTCCTCACCGCGGAAGGCCGCTGGGCAGCAAGCCGGAACCGGCGCGAGCAAGCCGTGAGCCTTTTGCGGAAGGCGCTCGAGAGCGCGGGCAAGGTTCCGTCGAATCGCGCCATCATTCTTCATCACCTGGGTCTCGTGCTCGACGGAGTTGCCGGGCAGGACGCCCTCGAGCAGGCTCTGGCGATTCGCAGGGAACTCGGGGCTCGCGAGGGAATCAGCGAGACGCTCCATGCCATGGCCGCGCACCATCGGCGTGAAGGCCGGCTCGACCCGGCGCGCCAACGGATCACCGAGGCGATCGAGACCATCGATCAAGTCCGGTCCCTCGTTCGCGGACCGCGCCATCGCATGACCTATCTCGCCGCGCGGCAGCGCTACTATGCGTTTGCCGTGGACCTGCTCTCCGAAACGGGGCGTGCGGCAGAAGCGCTCGCGGTGGCCGAACGGGGCCGTTCGCGGGTATTGCTCGATCAACTGGGCGAATCCGCCGCGAAGATCGAAGAGTCGGCCGCGCCGGAGAAGGCTCGCGAGAAGGAGCAGATTGCGAGCCGGATCCGGATGCTTTCCACGCGGCTGCGGGAATCGGCTCCGGGCAAGGGAGCGCGCGAGCGGATCGCGGAACTGTGGAAGGAGTTTGATCGCGTCGAGTCCGACGTTTATGCCACGGCGCCCGCGTTGACCGCGCTGACGCCGAAGGTGCTTGGCGCGCCCGCAATCGCGCGGCTGATTGGCGCGGACACCGCGTTGGTCGAGTACTTCCTGGCCGAGCCGCGCGGTTGGGTCTGGACCGTCGACCGCAACGGAGTCCGTTCGCGCGAGCTGCCGGGGCAGGCGCAAATCGAGCGCTCGGTCGCCGAATGCTCCGCCCGGTGGACCTCCACCCGTAACGGATCGGCCGGGGAGTGCCTGGCCCGATTGGCGGCGGACCTCCTTCCCGGACCATTGGCTGCACGCCGGCTTGTGATCGCCGCCGATGGTATCTTGAATCGCCTGCCGTTCGCGGCAGTGGCCGGCGAGAAGGTCACGGAGGTAGCAAGCGTACCATCGGTTTCGGTCCTCGCGGCGCTTCGCAATCGTCCTCGGCCTTCCGCCTCGGAGCCGATGATCATCATCGCCGATCCGGTGTTCGACGATACCGATGGCAGATTAAAAACTCCGCGCTCATCGGACGAGCCGCCGGAGTTCCGCCGTCTCGGCTACTCGCGGCGCGAGGCAATGGCGATCGCCGGGGGTGTGCCCGGCGCCGTCACACGGTACGGCTTCGACGCCTCCCGCGAGTTCATCGCCGCGGGCGGGCTCGAGCGATCTGGTTTGCTGCACATCGCCACGCACGCCGTGGCGGATGAAGCCCAGCCCGAGTTGTCACGCCTGGTGCTCTCGCGCTTCGATCCACGAGGGAACCCGTTGGCTGGCGAGATCTTTCTTCCGGATATCGCTCAGCTTCGGCTCCAGGCGCGGTTGGTGACGCTGTCGGCGTGCTCGGCCGGAAAAGGCGCACGAATCGCGGGCGAAGGGCCGATTCATCTCGCCCGCGCCTTCCTGCATGCCGGCGCCCGGGCAGTGGTTGTGAGTTTGTGGGATGTCGAGGACGAGGCGGCGTCCGAACTCATGCGAAACTTCTATGAACACATGCATGGGCCCGCGCGACAATCTCCTCAGGCTGCTTTGCTGATCGCGCAGAGGGATCTGAGCCGGAACCCTCGCTGGGGTCATCCCTTCTACTGGGCAGGCTGGACATTCCTGGGGGACTGGCAGTGACCCCCCTCGACCTTCTCGACTACTTCGACCCCAACGACCGGAAGAGCGCCGAGGTGCGGCTACTCCAACTCCGTGACGTACTTTGTCGCTTCTTCGAATGGCGGGGTGTGCGCGACCCTGAGGATTGTGTCCACGTTGTCTTTCTCCGCGGAATGGAGAAGATCAAGGGGGGTACACCCGTCTACGCCAAGGAGCTAGGTGGTTTCTTGTATGGAATCGCGAGAATGGTACTGCGGGAGGCGACCCGCAATGATGCTCGCGATCAGCCTCCCGTCGACCCGCCCGAGCCTCCCGCCTACCGTCCTGGCCCGGCACTAAATCCTTTGGAAACAAGAATTTATCTGGACGAGTGCCTCTCCCGGCTCGACAAAGACGAACGTGAGCTACTCGCGGCCTACGCGGTCGGGGCCGATCCGCCCCGCGGTATCTCTCAACAAGCGGTCCGGCTCCGAGTACACCGCATTCGAAAGAAATTGTTGAGACTCAGAAAGAAATGACAAATCGCGCGAAACGGACCATGGCCCGTCCGACATTAATATGTGTAGCCAGAAAGGAGTGGGCATGACGGAACTCACCCAGGCGGATCAGGTGATCTACCGTTTCCTCCTCGGCCAGCTCACGGGCAAAGAGCGCGAATCGTTCGAGTTGCGGCTTTTTGAGCAGCCGGAGTTCTTCGAGGTTGTGGAAGCCACGGAGGAAGAACTGATTCTCCGGTACGTCAGGGCGGAACTGAAGGAACCTTGGGTCTCCTGGTTCGAAAAGGCGTATTTTGTCAACGACATCCGCCGGTCCCGCGTGGAACAGGCCCGAGCGCTCGTGAGTGCGTCGCGGCAGGTGATGGCGGCGCCGCTGCCTTCGCGGCGGGCGGCCAAGGCGGCCATCGCGGGCCTCATTGCCGCGTCGGCGGTCGGCGTCGGCATTTACCGGTCCGCTCGGGCACCCCGCCAGGTGGTATTCCAGCTCGATCCCGAAGTCATGCGGGGTGAGGGCGGGGATACGGCTCTCAAGGCCAGGGGGGCCAAGACGGTCAGGTTCGAATTGAAAATTCCAGCAGGCGCCGCCGGAGGCCGGTACGAGGCTGTACTCGGAACTCCGGAGACGCCCGGATTGTGGAAGGGCGTGGTGGAGACGGGGGCTCCCACGGTACGGACACCGTTGGAGATACCCGCCTCGGGACTGGTGCGCGGAGAGTACATCCTGGAACTGCGGGATGGTCAGGGTGTGGTGGCGAGCTACCAATTCCGGGTAAGGTAGCGGTAGCTCGCCCGCCTCTTAGCCCTGGCCGTCTTCGCCGGTCAGGATGCCAATCCAGTAAAGGATGATGTCCATCTGCGTCTCCTTCGTTACTCGGCCGGGGATTCGAGAACTGCTTTCCCGGCCGCCTTCACCCATGTAACGTTGGAGGTTGCCTCTTCTTACTCCACGGCAACGATTTATTTGCCTTTCTTCGAAACTTAGCCAGCCGTATTAGCCCCGATCAAGGAGAAACGCCGCAAGAGCGCGAATCTTACAGGCCGCCGCAAAAATATTTCCGAAACATCGCGCCCAAGTCTGCGCTCCCTCGCGGATCATCCCTACGCATATTCCGGGGGCGCGGCCTGCCCATGAGAGCCCGGGCTTAGGCCCGCGTCTCCGAGATGGAACATCTCGAGCTCAGCGCGGCCTTCGATTCGAGCAAGAGGAGCTTGGTGTCGATGTCGTCCATGGGAATCCTGATGCCCTTCACACTCGGCTTCTGCTCGTCCCCTTGGTTCCGGCAGCAGATGCCGGAACCGCGGTGGTACAGTCGAAATTCTCCAGCGAGGCCCTGTTGGCTCGCATGGTGGTTCTGGCCGGATATCGGCTGTTGTTGTTCTTCGTCATTCGTCCCTTGCTGAAGCGGTGGGCGCGAGTTCGCGAGAAGAGCACGGCGGCTTTGACGGGCACGTCCATCCGCTAATCTTCGGGAACGCTCGTCGCCTCAGCCGCGGTCACGAGCGACCGGTGTGTTCGCGAACATCGGCGGGTTCTGCCTGGGCGTCGCGCTGCAAGACAACCGCCATTTCGTCGATGAGTCGAGCGCGTGGCATCACGTCGATGGTCCGCGCCGTGCTGCTGCCGGTGTTCTTTACCCATACCGGCCTTCGCACCGATATCGGCACCCTCGACGGACCCTTCATGTGGATGATGTGCGGCATGGTGATCCTGATCGCCTTCGCGGGCAAGTTCGGAGGAGCCTACTTCGCCGCCCGGGTAACCGGCGAATCGCATCGCGACGCGCTGACGATCGGGACCTGGATGAACACCCGCGCCCCGATGGAATTGGTGGCGCTGAACGCCGGGTACGACTTGGGCGTGGTGCCGAGACCGATGTTCACGATGCTCGTCATCATGGCGATCACCTCGACCTTCATTACGACGCCGCTGGTGCGGCTGCTCATGCACGATCAGATCGGCATACCGGTCAAGCAGCGCGCCGGCGGCCCGGAAATGCTCGACGCACCCGCGGCCGGTTGAGTGCGGCCGGAAGCTACCCACCCCACGGTGCTCCGGGTCGCTTATACTCGACAGTACCGATGCCCATCGACCTCGGAAAGCAGATCATTGCCCGCTGGACCGCGCCCGCCGCAGCCCATGTCGCGCTCTTGAAACAAGCCGGTATCCAAGCGGTGATTCCGGATTCGGCCAATCCGGAGTTCGAGCAAGCGTGCCGGACCGCCGGAATCGAAGTAGGCCCCACGGACGCGCTCGCGGGTCTCTCCACCGCCGGACTCTGGCCCGGAATCCGCAGCCAGGGCCGCCGCGATGGCGACGAGACCGCGAGCGCGAGTTCGGAGCCGTGGGTCGATTCGAACGGCTATCGATCGGGATGCGCGCGTGTGCTCGAGCCCGCCAAGCCTGCGGTGCTCGCCTACGAAGCGGGTCCGAAATCGGGCCTCACGAAGGATCGAATGGTGCCCTTCGAGACGCTCGAACTAGCGTTAGCCGAGGCGCGCGTGAACGGAGGCAACTACGTGCTGAGCGTCGATCCGCGTTATCGCGAGGCGTTGCTCCGCAACGATCGCCGCGCAATCGATGCGTGGGCGAGTCTCGGGCGCACCGCCGCGTGGCTCCAGCAAAACGCTGCGTTGTTCGGACGCCCGGCTCTTCCCGCCATCACCGCGTTGATCGACAAGGGCGCCGCGACCGAAGAGTTGGCGAACCTGCTCTATCGCCGGAACGCGAGTCCGGCGCTCGCGCTTGCCAGCAATCCGCCCGCGCCCTCGCCGTCCATCCGGTGCGTGGTGGCGTGCAGCCTTGGCGCGCTGCCTCCGGAGACCTGGAAACGAATCTTCGCCCACGCGGCCGGCGGCGCGACGGTGGTGATCGATTCCAAACCCGATCCCTCCTGGAAGCTCGAGCGCGAAGAGAAGGATCGCGCGTTCTACGGATTCGGGAAGGGCCAGATCGCCGCCTACAAGGAGCGCATCGCCGACCCGAGCGAGTTCGCGCTCGATTGTATCGATCTCGTCAGCCATCGCAATCGCGCCGCCCGCCTGTGGAACGCACCCGCCGTGATTTCGCTGGCCACGCACGGACGGCAGGCCGGCGAGGCTCTGCTGCACGTGGTGAACTACGGCTCGCCCGCGCGTGATGAGATCCAGGTGCGCGTCTACGGCCAGTATCGCAACGCGGAGTCGATCGAGCCGGGACATCCGCCCCGCAAGCTCACGACAGCGAAGCGGGGAGCGCTGACCGAGGTGTTTCTGCCGGAATTGAGCCGGCTGGCGGTGGTCCGGTTCTGGGGTTGAGCGGAAGTTCCGCCGGACGGCTCTAGTAGGGTTCGACAAGTATTGAAACGAAAACGTACGCTCTAAGCCACCACGTCGTCAGCGGCCATCGTCAAGCAACGCCGCAGCCGCCTCGTACCCGTCCGGTTCGCGCAATGGCTGCTCTCGCCTTTGAGGAGCGAAACGGTTCCGGTGAAATGGTACCGGCCGAGCACATTGAAGTGGCGGCTACGCAGTGGCGAAAGCCGTGCCAAGTCCTCCGGCTTGGGCTCAAACCCGTGGCTCCCAGGTGATCGAGAGCGGCGTCCATGTAGCGCGTATTCCATAGGATCAGCGCGTTCACGACCAGCCCGAGAGCTCCGAGTTGCCCTTGACCCTCGCGGTATCGTCACCGGAGTGCCACGTTGCCCGAAAAGGCACTTCTTCGCCAGGCTGGGGCGGCCTTCCCCGCGGTTGAGCTGGGTGAGGATCCGGTGGGCCTGCCCTACTGTCCAGCCACTCCCAACTGCGTATAGGTCAGGCTCACTCCATCAACGTAGAACGTAGTGGCGTTGCCGTTGTTTTCCTGCGCGTCGAACACGACCATGATGGTCCTGCCTCGATAGGCATTGATCGAAAACACGAACTTGTCCCAACCCAACGCGCGCTGCGGCGTCGCTGGTACGATCACTCCGTCGGTGTCGAGCAGCTCTTGCAACAGCACTCCGTTGGCGTCGCGGATTCTGACCCGAAGATGGTCGCCCGGATCCCGGCCCCCGATCAGGCTGCCAGGCCGGACGGACCTCATGCGAAACGAAAGGCTCGAGGTCTGCGCGCCCGCCGGAATCGTGATCCGCTGGGACACAACCTGCTGGTTCGCGACTCCGCGTCCACCCAGGATCAGCGCCCGCGAGCCCACAAAGCTTAGGTCCTGATCGAAAGCGAACCCCGGACCACCGGCAACCGTCCACCCAAAAGAGCCGCTTTCGAATCCGCCGTTTTGGATCAGTTGGTTCACGTCGCGGACCGTGTAGTTTTCCGTCAGCCGCGCTAGCCTGTTGTTGAACGGATCGTAGAGCTCGGCGCCGCCCGTTATTTCCGTGTTCCGGGCGAGCCCATCGGTAGACCGGACCACCTCCCAAGGGCCGTTCTCGTCCTTCACCGGATTACCAGGACCGAAGTCGAAGTACACCTTGTCCAGTGCGTTCGGCGCGACGTGGCGGATATCACGCAGCCGGGCCACGACGGCTCCTTCACCGGCGTCGGCCTCTATCGACAAGTCCGCGCTGATGCGTGCCGAATAGGTCACGTTGACCTGATCGACGAGAAACCGGGCGGGACCGGGATCCCCCGAAACGAACCGGATCTGGATGGTCTGCCCGCGCCAATCCATGAGATCGAACACTTCCTTCTCGTAATCGTTGTCGAAACCGCTGGAGGTATCGTAGGCGCTCGGATATAGCCTGAGGTTGCGCAGCACCTGCCCTCCTTCGGACAGCACCTGCACCGACATCGACTGCGTGAGTCCCACCGCCGGCTCGACGCGCAACCGGAAGTTCAGCGTGGCGCGGGTGGCCGCGGCCGGAATCGAGACGGTCTGGCGCAGTGTTCCATCGTAGATGTTCGCGTACCCCTCGCCAGCGAACGATCGTTGGCGGCCTTCCTCGATCGCGGCTCCGCCGGTCACGGTCCAGTTCGCGTCTCCGCTCTCGAATCCGCCATTCTTGGCGAGTTGAAGCGCTCCCGGGAAATCGAACGCCTTGGATGCGTGCCCCGTCTTGCCCGCCATGTCGGTGACGGTGGCCCCGAGTGTATACGCGCCCGCAGGCTTGCCCCACAGGTCCACCCAGCCGCTGAAGAATCCGCCCGGAACCTTCAACTGTGGGGAGCCGTTGAGGTTCAGCGAAGTCGAGACTCCGCCGGTGTCGTCCTCGCTGGTGACGATCACGCGCGCGGCCATCTCATCGGCGTGGAGATGGAACGGTGCGATGCTGACCTCGGGATTCGCGGTGTCGGTGGCGGGCGTGCCCACGTTGATCGCCGCGAAGGCGTTCCGCACGGCCTTGTATTCGAGCGAGTTGGGCCCGTACAGATCAGCGGCGGCGAACAAGTAGGCGGTCCGCATCAGCGCGAACGAAGGAGTGATGCCGCCGACGAAGTATCCCGTGGTGGCGTGGTAGAAGATCCGCGCGGCCTTGTGCACACCGATTCCCGCCATGCCATTGGGAAGGAACTGGCTGTACAGCTTCGAGGCTGGATTCGCGGAGCCGCCGTGCGCCAGCATCACGAACATGTGTCCGTAGCAGGCGCCTTGCGTGTGGACTTCGCGATCCCCCATGTTCTCCACGTAGTAGCGGAGACCCTTGACGAGTTCGCCCTCATGGGTGATGTCATACGACTCGGGATCGAAGATCCGGCAGCGCCACCAGGTGTCCTTTTCGCAAGCGGCGAACTCATCCACCGCGCGGCCGATGGGCAGGAACGATCCTTTCGCTTCCATATCCCGGAGATAGAAGTTGGCGAGCGAGCCGACGATGTCCCCGGTGCCTTCGTTCAGGCCGCTGGATTCCCCGTTTCCCACTTCATAGTCCATCGCGGAGCCGAAGAAGCCGTGGCCTAGTTCGTGCGCAACGGTGATGAGAGCGGTCCGGCTGGCGCTGTCGTCCGTCGCGCCATCGCCGAAGTGCGCCACGCCACCAGACCAGCGCGCGTCGCCGTAGGGCTCCGCGGCATCCTTGCGGTAGTGGACCCGCGCCCGGATGGGACTGCGCTGATCATCGAGCCCCTCGCGTCCGAAGACGTTGTTGAACAGGTCCCAAGTCACCTGAATTCCGAACGCCACGTCGACGGCGGCTGTTTCGCCGGTGGCGCCAGTGGTGGACATGCCGTACTTCCAGTCCTTGCCGTCCCCGAAGATCGAGTTGGCGCTGTCGAACGGATCACCTTCGAAACCGTCGAACAGAACGCCGTCCTTCATGTTGAGAACAATGTTGTTACCCCGTTTGGGATCGATCAGCCGGTAGGTGCCGGCGGACGCCCGGTAGCCGATGTCGATCTCACGCGTGCCGTGATAGTACGAGTGGCCCGTGCCCTTCCTGGCCACCCAGGTGTCCGCGGCCAAGCCCTGCTCCTGGAAGTCCTGCCACCGCTTCAGCACCACGCCGGTATGCGCGTCGACGAGGAATGCCGAGGGGTCGAGGTTCTTGCCAGCGAGCTTCACCAGGTAGACCAGGTGCATCGACTGGATGCGAGGCTCGAACTCGTCCGCGTTCGGAATCCGCGAGATGACACGCTTGGATGGATCCGGCACGTGCACGAGATTCGAGTTGATCCAAATCTTCAAGGCGGCGGATTCGTTGGAGACCAGCGCCTGATACAGCGTGGGCAGTGACTCCCGTGACTTTTCGATCGCTTCCTTTTCCGTGATCCGGGGCCGGGGATCCACGTTGATTCCGGGAACCACGGCGTCCACGGTCCGCTTCGGTTGCCCATCCTCGCCGATGTGGACGATCATTCCACCGCCGAGGACGGGGATCCCGGCGTGAAGCTGCTCCATCCGGATGTGGTGGTTCGTCCGGTCGTCAAGTGTGGAGGAAACCGCCCGGAAGCTGGCCGCCTCACCGAGTTGGAGGCGCGCGCGTTGCTGCATGGCGTGTTGCGTGGCCGTTGCCATTCGGGCGGGCAACTGCCTGCGCAGCGCCTCCCGCTGTTGAGCCTGATCGGCCAAGGGCAGTTGCGCCCAGGCTGCCGTGACGAGCACCACGCTTGCTCCGGCGCCGGCCCATCGGGAATTTGGAAACATCCGATTTCTCCTCCTGTTGCCATTGAATGCGCTAAAGAAAGACGCTAGGGATCACCCGGCCTTAGAAAGGCGTGGGTTGGACATCGCCCTTTCCGATGCCCTTGCGCGAACCCTGGTGGGGCACGCAGGCCTTCGCGTATGTCATTGGCGTCTTGTTAGGGGTGGCCTCTCAGGCGGATTCCAGCCGCCCGGCCGGTCGCGATCATTGGTTCGGGCAGTGCGCGTAACTGATTCGGGCAACCCGTGTTTCCATTCCCGCGCGCAAACGGATCGCGGAAGGGGAACGGCGGAACGTGGAGGCAACCCGGGGTCATGACACGAATCAGGCGTGTACGCTGAAAATCGGCCGCATCCACGCTCGGGTGCCGACAAGGACTTCGGGCACTCGGAGCCGTTGCCCGGCTTGGCGGCGTTCCTCAGGCCAAGCCGTCGGCCGCCACGGGTAGTAATCGATCCGCGGAGGCTGATTTGGCGATGCGAGTTCCGCCATCAACGAAGTGGAGGCCACCTGCGAACCGGATCGCTCCGGACGCGCCATCACCTCTCGAGTGGAAGACTCCGTCTCCTCGTGGCGCGCAGGAGCGGCTCAGCGCCCGCCGTTCCAAAGCCACAGCAGATCCCGCCGCCCGTTGAACCGCTCTGGCGGATCGAACCCGAGCTGTTTCGACACCTCGAGGAGGCGCGCTCCCAGCCGGCCGGCTTCCGCGCGATTGCCTTTGGCGAGCGCCACGGCGCGGAGGACGAGCAGACTCTCGATCATGCGGTCGCGGAGGTCGAGCTTCTCGCCGGCTTCGAGTGCGCGTTCGGCGTTTCGTTGGGCGCGGTCGAACTCGCCGAGCCGGAAGGCGATCGCGCCGGCCGCAGCCGCGAACTGAACCGTGGCTGCAACAGACGTGAGACGATTCTCGAGCCAGGCGAGGCTCGCCCGGGCCGCGGCCTTGTCCGGCGAGCAGCCCCGAAGCACGTGGTAGCTGCTTTCGAAGTACACCGAAAAGTCGAGAGCTTCGATCGGAAGGGAAGCCGCGCATCCCGTTCGATGTTGCGCGAGAAACCCGCGGGACCTCAGGGCAAGTCTCTTGAAGTCCGAGCGGTCATTGCCCAGCGGGTACCGCGCAATCTCGGCCTCGCCCTGACGAATCCACCTGTCCGCCTGATCGAAGCGGCCGAAAGCACTCGCTGTCTGGGCTCCCAGAAAAAAGACCCGCGTGAGGCTGGTTTGCTTCCCCATGGCGAGCGCCCGCTCCCGATAGCGCAGAGCCTTCGGAAGATTCCGCTGTTCATAGTAGCTCCCCAGCCGGTCGATCGCCATCGCCTGATACAACTCGTTGCCATTCGTCTCCGCCAACGCGAGCGCCTCCTCGAAGACCTTCTCCGCTTCCCGGAAGCGATCCGTCGCGCTGAGCACGGTTCCCCACTTGATCAGCGACAACGCCAGCGAATCCCGGCTCCCGGACTTTCGCAGCCACTCCACCGCCGGCTCCATGATGGGGACCGCCTCCTGCTGTCGGCCGAGTCCTCCCAGCACCTCTCCCAACCGCATCCGGTTCGTGGCCACTGTGCCTGTCGCCTTGGCCTTCTCCGCCAATTCGACGGCCTCGTGCAGGAACGGCTCTGCCTGCGCCGGAATCTTCTTGTAGAGGAACGCGTAGCCGAGCTCGCCCAGCGCCTGCGCCGCCACCACCAACATCCCTTCGCGCCGTGCCTCCTCGGACGCCTCCCGCGCGATCCGCACCGCGCCGTCATAGTCGCGCACCTGCTCGGCCACCACCGCCATGCGGAACTTCGCCGTTAGGTGATGATACCGATTCCCGGTCTTCTGACTCAGCGACATCACGCGCTCGAGGTCGCTCCGGTCCGCGTCCGGACCGCCGAGCCGCGCCATCGACCGCGCCAAGAGCAGGTCGCACAGCCCCTCGACATTGCCGCTCCGTTCGAGCATCTCCTCCGCCGCCCGGAACTCCGAGCGCGCCCGATCCTGCTGCCGCACCCGGCTCAGCAGCACGCCCAATCGGACCCGCGCCGCCGCGTTCGCCGGATCGCCGCTCACCGCGGATTCGAGCAAGCGCAGCGACTCATCGCGTTCGCCCGCCTGCTCCCGCGCGCGCGCCGCCGCCACGAGTGCGAACGTGCGCCGCGATCCGGTCGAGGAACTCGCGAGTTCGAGGTAGTGCGAGGCCGTTTGCTTGTGGTCGCGGACCACCGCCGATCGCGCCGCGCGCAGACTCGCTCGTTCGCCGGCTCCCAGCCGGATGCGATGCTCCGCCGCACGATCCGCTTCGATCACGGCCTCGCGTGCCCGCTCCGGTTGATCCAGTCCGGCGTAGCTCGCCGCCAGCAGCGCGCGCGCCTCGACAAAATCCGGATCCCGGCCGATCGCCTGTTCGAGCAGTTTCGTCGCGCGCAGCGGCGAGGCTTCCGCGAGGGCCGCCTGGGCCTGTTCGTAGTGGATCCGCGCTTCCGGCGCGCCGGCGTAGTCGGCTCGCATCCATCGCCATCCCTCCAAGACCGAAGCCAGCGCCACCGCCGCGGCCGACGGAACCCACACGCGCCGCCGCGCCAGCAGGAACCGCGCGCTCGCGCGTCCGCGTTCGAGCATCCGCCGGACCTCGGCGGCGCTCCCGAACCGTTCTTTCGGGTTGGCGCGCAGGCAGCGCCCGATCGTCTCCTGCCATACGCGCGGAATCTCGGCGCCCGCGACCGAAGGTGCCTCATACGCCTCGCGAGCCTTCTGCGCGGCCAGCCGGAAGGGCGACCGCGTTTGATGCGGCTTGCGTCCGGTGAGCATCTCGTACATCACCACGCCGAGCGCGTAGAGATCCGATGCCGGCCCGGACTCACCCTCCGTGAACTGCTCCGGCGCCATATAGGCGAGCGTGCCGATCACTTCGCCAGTGGCGGTGAGGCTGACATCGGGCTGCATCGCGGCGGCCAGTCCGAAGTCGATGATGACGGCGCGATCCGCTTCGAGAATTACGTTTGACGGCTTCAAGTCGCGATGGACCACCCCGGCGGCGTGCGCTGCTTCCAGGCCCGCGCAGAGATCGCGGACAATCGGCAGCGCCTGCGCGGCGGACATGGGCCCGGAGCGCAGCCGTTCGGAGAGCGTGTCGCCCGAGAGCAGTTCCATCACGCAGAACCGGCGGCCCGCGTGCGCGTCGAGCGCGATCATGCGGCACACGTTGCGGTGCTCCACGCGGCTGGCCATGCGGACCTCACGCAAGAAGCGCTCCTCGGCACGCGCGGCGCCGCTCGCGAACGGCAGGATCGACTTGATCGCCACCGCGCCGGCGGTCTTCGTATCCATCGCGCGCCACACTTCGCCCATGCCCCCGCCGCCCAGCCGCTCTTCCACGCGATAGCGGCCCGCGAGCAGTTCACCCGCTCGCCAGGAATCGGGCCAAGCCACCGAATCGCGCGAAGCCAAAGAATCGATTGCCAGCGCGGGCTCACCATGGAGCGCGAGCAATTCCTCCACGTCGCGCCGCAGGCCGGAATCGTCGCCAGCCATTCCGCGCACGATCGCGGCGCGGTCCTCGGCGGGAGCCTCGACGGCCTCGGAGAAGATCTCCTTGGCGCGCAGCCAGCGCGACGATTCCGTCACGCGCCAGACCTCAACTCCCGCTCGAGCCAGGCGCGCGCGAACTGCCAGTCGCGCTTCACCGTCTTCGCCGAAAGCGCGAGCGTCTCCGCCGCCTCGTCGAAGGTGAGTCCGCCGAATGCGTGCAACTCGACGACTTCGACCGCGCGCGCGTCGATCGCGGCGAGCTTCGCCAGCGCCTGATCGATCGCGATCATTCGTGCGGGCTCTTCGGTGGCGATGCCGATCGAATCCTCGAGTTCGAGCTTGATGAGTCCGCCGCCGCGCTTGATCGCGCCGCGTTCGCGGGCGTGCTGGACGAGGATCTGTCGCATCACTCGTCCGGCGGAACTGAAGAAATGCGCCTTGTTTTGCCAACTCACGGGCCGGCCGCCAGTTAGCTTCAGATAGGCTTCGGCGACGAGGGCGGTGGGCTGGAGCGTGTGATCAGATCGCTCGCGCCGCATGGCGGCCGCCGCCATTTGACGCAATTCGGCGTAGACCCTCGAGTAGAGTTCCGAGCGAACCTGGCCATTTTCAGCGTGTTCCAGCAGGTGAGTGAGATCGTGCACGGCCGCAGCAGTAACCATAGTGTATCCCGATGAGGAACGCGACGTTTGCTTGGCTGGGGGATCAAAGACGCAGAGAGTCTTTGAGGAACACGCGCAAAACGGACTCGCTTCGTCGCCCCACCCGCTGCGTGCTCCTCCCGTTCTGGCGCCGCGCCGACGCGGCCTTTGCGCTTCATGGAACGGTCGCGGCGGCAGCTTGACGCGACGCAGGGTAAGATGGTATCTTACCTTTGAGCGAAGAAGGGGAAGCCCGATTCGCACAGTGGAGGACCCGTGAAGACTACTATATCCTCGAAGGGCCAGATCGTGCTCCCAGCGGAGTTCCGCCAAATGGATCGCGTCGAACCGGGGCAGTCGTTCGAGATCGAGCGGCTCGACCGGGGGGATTATCGCTTGGTCCGGAGCACGCCGCCGCCCAATGACGGCCTCATCGACCTGCTCCTGGCATGCCCGGTGAAGGGGTATTTCGTGCCCATCGAGTCCGAATCGACCGACACTCTGTGAAGTACCTCGTCGACGCGAACGTCCTCAGCGAAGTCACCAAGCCGTCGCCGGAGCCTCGCGTCATCGAGTGGCTTCGCGTCAATCAGGCGGATCTCGCTGTGGATCCCGTGATTCTCGGAGAACTGAGATTCGGGATCTTGATTCTCCCGGATGGCAGGAAGCGGCGGACGTTGGAAGGTTGGTTCGAAGCCGTGTCGAGGAGAATCCTGTGCCTGGCATGGGAAGCGGATACGGCGTTGCGTTGGGCCCAACTGTTGGCGGATCTCCGGGCGAAGGGTAAGGCAATGCCGGTCAAGGATAGCCTGATCGCCGCCACCGCGATCACCCGTGGGCTCACGGTCGTGACCCGGAATGGCGGCGACTTCGCCCACGCCGGCCTTGCGATCATCGACCCCTTCCGAGGCTGAGCCCGAACGATGGGAGTGTCTGAATCGCTCGGCCTCAAGCGGTGGCGCTGGTCAGGATCCGCGCGAGCGCGGAGTTGTCGCCTCTCAGGAAACTCCGCTGGGAGGCCTCGCGCATGCTCTCGGCGTCCACGCGCGACCAGTCGAGGGCAAGTCCGCTGTTGACGGCGAGTTCGCGGATGAACTCGCGCTGCGTGCGTCCGTTGCCTTCGCGAAACGGATGGATCGCGTTCAGTTCTCCCATGTACCAGGCGGCCCGCTCGCAAAATCCGGCGCGGCCGCTTTTCTCGAGGCGGTCCTCGCGGGCGAGCTTGTCGAACAGTGAGCGGAGACTCGGCTCGATCTGATCGGCGAAGCAGAACGGGACCTGACCGGAGCGGGAGATGTTCACGGTGCGGAACTGTCCCGCCCAGTCGAACAGGTCCTGGAAGATGCGCCGGTGGATCGCCCGCAGGTGGGGGATATCGAAGCGGCCGGGCAGCGGCTTCAGCCGGAGCTGACGCAGGCGGCGGCCCGTCACGTCCGCATCGAAGCGCTCGAACGTCTCCCGGTCCCGAATCTCGCGGAGGTTTCTAAGGACGTTTGTCCCGTGATAAACGTACGGGTCCATAGGCACGGTCCAGGTAGTTGTCGAAAAGACGATCCAGCTCCTCGGACGTCACCTCACCCTCCACGTAGCGCTGAAAGATCGCTTTCGCCTCGGCGGACGGTTCCAGCCCCTCCATGCGGACACTGGCAAGGGCGCAGTTCACTTCGCGTGCCCGCTCTTCGATGGCGCGGTCCAGCACGACGGGATCCATGCTCGTATTCTACCGCGCTCCCGGTTCGCTTCGGCCTGCTTCTTGGACCATGAACAAACCGTAATGTCCCCGGTCCTCGCCCCTACCGCGCATGGCAGGGCATGAGGATGAATTTTCTGGTTCCGGCCGCTCTGCTGGCGGTGGCGGTTCCGAATCTGTGGGCTACGACCAAGGGCGTCAAGGACATCGACATTATCGTCAAGAAGCACCCGACGGGCAACGGCGCCATCGCGGTCCGGACCGACGGTGGCGGAACCGCGCGTATCTTCCTCGCCGAGGCCGGCGAGTACGACATCGAGTTCAGCTCACGCGACGCGGGTCCGAGGATCCTGAGTGTCGAGGGGCAACTGAAGAAAGCGATCGGCAAGAGCGGCTCCAGCGGTTTCGCCGCGCCGCGCGGTTCGATCCGCTCCGCCGACCCGGAGACCATCGGCATCGGCTTCATGGCCGTGGACACCAATCCCGACCGCGTCCGCCTGAAGCATCCGCGCATCGACCTCACCCAGGGCATCCACACCGAGCGGATCACCACGTTCGGACCGGCGGACCTGATGCTTCGCCTCACCGAAGACGTGCCCGATCCGGCGCGTCCCGGGCTGAAGGCCCCGACGAAGCAGCTCGAGTTCGTCGCCGTGGAGGGCGGGCCCGCGCCCGCGCGCCAGACGGTCCCGGTGCTCTCCGACACCGGGGCCGACTGGCAGATCCAGTTCGCTCCCATAGACCGCATCTCGGCCAGCTTTTCGAAACCCGGCGGCCGTCTCGCGCCCGGTGTCTCCGACACCGTGGACGTCACCGTGCTCGCCGTGGGACTCGCCCCCGGAGTCTACAAAGGCCAGATCTCGATCCTCACCGCGGCGGGCGGCCAGACCGGTGAGCCCACGTTCATTCCGCTCTATCTCCGCATCCTCCCCCGGACGCAGATCCTCTCGCCGGTTCTCTCGCGCCGCACGCTGGTTTTCCCCGGCGGCACCGAGACACAGTCGCTCGAGCTGACGAATCCGAACGCCGTTCCACAGACCTACACCATCGAATCAGCGGATGCGGCCGGTGCGCGCGCCATGCGCCTGACGCCGGCGCAACTCGTCTTGCAGCCGGGCCAGAGCGGACGGGTGGCGGTGTCGCTCGCGGGCGCGCTGGGTCCGTTCACGCTGCGGGTGACCTCGCCGGGGCAGCCGGCGACCAATGTCTTCGTGCGCGGGCTTCCGGTGGCCACACGGGCGTGCCTGCCCACAGAGCTGATTCCGGTGCTCGCGAGCGTGGATCCCCAGATCGGCGCGGACGGGACGGGAACGTTCGAGGTTTGGGATAACTGCGGGCAACTGGTCCGGGACGCGGTGGTAAAGGTGGAGGGTGATGCCGGGTCGCCGTCGTTCCTCGGGATCAATGATGGGGTCAGCTTGATCAAGGTCGGTTTGGGAAAGAACCCGCCCGGACAGAGCAGGGCGATCGCGATCGTGCGCGATCCGATCCTCGGCGACTTGACCGGAACCACGGGTCCGTTCGACCCCGGCGGAACGCCGATGCCCGCGCTAGCGGACGCGGATAAGCCGTTCGAGATCGTCGAGGTGGTGGACGCGGAGACGGGCGAGCCGGGAACGGTCGCGCCGGGTGCGCAGTTCACGCTCACCGTCATTACCAAGTCCTCGAGCAATATCAAGAACAACCTGCCCGCGCGGACCAAGGAGCACAACGGACGCTCGGTGCAACTCGGCGATCTGACGCTCGATATCATCGCGGCGGATGACGAGAGCGTGACCGTGGAGGTCCCGGCGGATGTCGGTCCGCAATATACGACGGCATTCCAGACGACGAAGTCCGGCATTAAGACCCAGCCGCGCAGCCTGAGTTCCGCTCCCGCCGCACCCGCGCTCCGGCGCCGCCTGCGGCCATTGGGCAACGCGCCCGAAGCGGCGATGTTCAAGATGATTGATGGGGAGCCGGTCGATTGGACGGCGGTCGGCGCCGCGCCACCGAAGGCAGGCGACGTGATCCAGGTGGAAGCCATCGGCCTCGGCGCGACGGACGCCGATGGCAACGTGCTCGGGACGGTCAAGCTTTTGCTCGGAGGAGTGGAGGCGAAGATCCAGTCTTCGGTGTACAGCCGCGTCATCTGGCCTCCGCGCTTCACGATCACGGCCGAGATGCCCGAGATCGCAAACCTTCAGGGCGGACCAGCGGAGATACCGGTCAAGATCGTGGTCGGAGACATCGAGTCAGCGGAGGAGAAGACTCCTCCGGTGGAGTTGCTCCAGACGACGAAGGTGAAACTCCGCATTCGGCCGTCGAACACGTCCGTGATCTACAAGATCGACGGCACGGACTACTCCGGCAACCAGGACTTCGACATCGAGAAGGACACCGAGGTCAGCTTCGATGCGCCCGCCAATCACTTCTATAACAACGTGTCGCAGCGGTTCCGCTCCTACTTTGGCGACTGGGGCGGATCGAAGGCGAACCAGTTCAAGAGCGTGATCAGCGCCGACACGACGATGCAATTGAACTACTATGACGAGTTCCTGCATGTGCTCACGGGAGCGGTCGCGCTCGCGCCCGGGTCCCCAAGCGGATACTACGCCTACGGCGCATCGCTGACGATCGCTGCGTCCTGCCCACAGGGTCAGGCAGTGGCCAGCGTGGATTGGGCCTACACCACGTGGTCGGGTAACTCGAAATCCGGTAACATCCCAGCGGCGAGTCTGCCGTTGAAGGGCTTCATCCCTCAGGGGCCCACGGACTTCAAGGTCAACTGCACCACCGCTCAGGCCACCACGGTGAACCTCACCGTGACCACTAACCCCGCCGGACTCGGAGTCCGCATCGGCACGTCCGGCAACTTCACCGCCGGACCCGTCACCCAACAGGTCCCCGCCAACCAGGCCGCGACGATCGCGACGCAAACTCCGCAGATCCTCAACGGCACGGGCTACACGTTCACCGGCTGGTCCACGGGCGGCACCGGAACCACTACGACGGTTACGCCCACGGCGAACACGACGGCGACGGCGAACTTCACTCTTGCCTGCTATGTGCTGTCCACCAACTCGAGCGGCGGCACGATCACCGCGAATCCGCCGGGGTCGGTCACCGGATTCCAAACCAATTGCTATGCGCCGGGCACAGTGGTCACTCTCACGGCCACGCCCAACCCGGGGAACACGTTCACTGGATGGTCCGGCGCGGTAACCGGTTCGGCGTCGCCAGTCACGGTGACCATGAGCGCGCCTCGGACCGTCACTGCCGGCTTCAGCCAGCCCACGGTCAACGCCTGCGTGCTGCCTTCCCCGTCATTGGCTCTGTTCGAGATGGAGTCGGCTGCTAACCCGATCTCCGATACCAGGGGTAACCTGACCAACAACCAGAGCGTAACGCTGAACGGTTTGATCAATGGGTACACGGCGCAATCCAACGTGCTGACTTCGGTGCCCGGCAAGACCGGTAAGGCGCTGAGCTTTCCGGCCAGCCCGCGCTCGGCAATCCTGCTCGGCAGCCACGCCTCTCTCGCTGATTCGACGCGCGACATCACGGTCATCACTCATGTGAAGATCGCGCCCGGTGAAAGGGGAGGCGTCGTGTTCGGACGAATGTGGAACAACCAGCACGCGCAAGGGCGCTACGGCGGCGAGCGGGCCTGGCACTCCTTCTCGATCCAACCCGCGGCGAAGGCTCTCGAACTCGACATTACCGATGGCAATCAGGGGACATCCGGTAACTATCCGTTCGGCGGTTCCACCGGGTTCGGTGACGATGGCGCCTGGCACTGCATCGGATTCCGGATCAAGAGCAGCCCCGCCACTGTCGGGGGCATCGTCACCACGCTGCCAGAAGTCACGATGTTCGCTGACGGACAGACGGTGGTCATCACGAACCTGAGCACCGGCGGCCTGCTGCGGACCCTGTCCAACCTGCCGCAGTCTCCCAACTCTCCCACCGCCTTCATCGGATACAACGGGCTTACCCAGGTGCAGAGCCCCTACTTCCAAGGTACGCTCGACGATTTCCAGATCTTCGACCGCGCACTGACGGACGGTGAAATGAAGGCACTCTGCGGGACCTGCCAGACCAGCAGCGTTACCGTGGACACGTTCCCGGCGGGCATCGGCGCCACGGTTGGGCTCACGGGCGTGGGTTCCGCCACCAACACCTTCACCACGAGCGCCTTCACGGCCGGCGCCGCGACGGTCAACGTCTTGCCCGTTTCCATCCTGAACGCGGCCAGCGATACCCGGTATGACTTCAAAGGCTGGTCCTTCAACAACGTGCCCAATCCGGCGTGGACCAGCGCGTCGCAGGCGGTCACCCTGCCGGCAACCGGTGGAACCTATACTGCGGTCTTCGATACGCTGTATCGCGTCACCACCAGCGCCACTGGCGGCTGCACCATCGTGCCCGCGTCAGGCTTCTACGCCGCTGGAGTGCAGCGGATCGTGACCGTAACCGTGCCGCAGGGGGTCCAACTCGACAGCCTCACTGCGGGCGCGCAGCAGATCCCGAACAACTCCATCGTGGTGATCAACGCCCCGGCGAATATCGTGGCCACTTGTTCGCCGCAACAGCAACAGGTCGCGGTGACGGTGAACACCGCGCCGGCAAACATCGGAGTCACGGTGGGCATCGGCGCGGCTTCTTCGCCGAATTCGCATGCCGCATCCCTGCCCGGCGGCTCCGCGCAGACGCTGACCGCTGCGCCTCAGGCCGTGGTCTTCAACAACCAGACCTACTACCAGTTCCAGAATTGGACGCCGGCCGGACCAGCGGTGACGCTGCCCGCGACAGGTGCGGCAACTTACACGGCGAATTACACCGCCACCGGATACGTGGTGACGGCAACGGGCTGCGGCGTCACGGTGGGTCCGTCGAACTCCGCGCTGCTGGCCAGTCCGCTGGTCTATCCGGCGGGAGCGAGCCTCACGGTGACTGCGAACCCGCCCACCGGGCAGCAGTTCCAGAACTTCCAGGTTCTGATCGGTGCCAACGCCACGACGGTTACCAACAATCCCGCGACGATCACGTTGAGTGGTCCGGCGATCATCACGGCAAACTGCGGGGCGCCCACCAACGTTACCGTCACGCTCACCAGCAACCCGGTGGGCCTGGGTGTGCGGTTCGGGGCGAGCGGGAACTTCACGCCGGGTCCGATCTCGCAGCAGTTCCCGGCTTCGAACAACACACAAACGATCGCGACGCAGACACCGCAAGTGTTGAACGGCACTGGCTATGCCTTCGTCAACTGGAGCACGGGTGGATCAACGCCTGTGACCACGATCGGCACCGCGTTCACCTTCACGGCGACGGCGAATTTCCAGGCCGCCTGCCACATCCTCACAGTGAGCGCGAGCGGCGGAACGGTTGCGCTGAATCCGGCCACGGGCCTGGCCGGATTCCCCGCCAACTGCTACGCGCCAGGGACGGTGGTGACGCTGACCGCGAGTCCGAACACGGGCAATCAATTCACGGGCTGGTCCGGTGACGCCACCGGTTCCACGTCGCCGGTGACGGTGACAATGAACGGACCCAAGTCCGTGAACGCCGCCTTCGGCGCTCCGCAGAACGTGACGCTCACGGTCGCCTCCAACCCCGCCGGACTCGGCGTCCGAATCGGCGCGAGCGGAGCGTTCACGGCGGATCCGGTTTCGCAGCAGGTTCCGGCGGGTTCGACACAGACGATCGCCGCCGACACACCGCAAGTGGTCAACGGCACGGGCTACCGCTTCACGGGCTGGTCCACCGGCGCGAATACGGCGGTGGCAACGGTGCAGCCGAACGCCAACCTTACGGCTACCGCGATCTTCCAGACGGCTTGCCATACGGTCACCCTGACCGGAGTGGGCAGTGGAACGGTGGCGCTGAATCCCGCGCAGGGCAACGCGCCGGGCTTCCCGAACAATTGTTTCGTGCCGGGAAGCCAGGTCCGGTTGCTGGCGACGGCGAATACCGGGTTCGGAGTGCGGGACGTGGTGATCAACAACGGCGGCGTGCCGTCGACGGTGACCACGGTCAACACGCTGATCACGGTGAACGGTCCCGTGGTGGCGACGGCGACGTTCATCCCGCGTCCTGGCACGGTATCAACGATCTTCCCGCCGGTGCTCGTGAGCGGGACGACGTATCGCTCGAACATCTTCTTCTCGAATCCGACGCCGACGGCGGGCTTTAACCTCCGGATCATGAACGTCTCCTTCAATCCGACGGGCGGGACCGGGAGCCCGACGCTCCTCACGGCTCTCCCGTTGGTGCTCGGATCGTTGCCCGCCAACGGACAATCGAGCACGCAGCAACTCGACTTCACGCTGCCCGCTACTCTGACGGCGTATAACATCTTCGTCACGGTGGAGGTGCAGAACTCGAATGGAGACACGTTCACCAACGTGGTCTCGGTAGGACATACCAAGCCATGACCCTGAAGAGAATCATCATGATTGTTCTGGCGGCATCGCTCGCCTGGGCACAAGAGAAAAAGGCCGCGCCGGCCGGATCGTGGAATCGAGTGATGTCGATCGCGCCGGGCGCGGACACCAAGGTGAAGCGGCAGGGCGTGAAGAAGCACCTCAGCGGAAAGTTCGTCAGCGCCAATCCGGACTCCATTCGAATCCGGGGAGCCGGCGGCGAGGTCAGCATCCCGAAATCCGAGATCGAACAGGTCTCGGTGGCGCGGAACAAGAAGGCGCGGAACACACTCCTCGGCTTGGGCATTGGCGCCGGGGCCGGATTCGGAATCGTGGGGGGCGCCGCGCTGGCGGTCGAGAAAGAAGACGCGGATTCGGTTGCCCACGGCTTCGCCGCGCTCGGACTCGTCATCGGCGCGGCGGTGGGGGCGCCGTTGGGATTCGCGTCGGGCGGCGGATTCGGGCCCGTGTACGAAGTGGCGGCTGGGCCGCCGGCCACAAAATGAGGCTCCTCGCAATCGTGCTGGCGGTGCCGCTCGCTTGGGCCCAAGAGGGAAAGCCCGCGTCCTCTGGCTCGTGGAATCGCGTAATGTCGATCGCGCCGGGCGCGGAAGCGAAAGTGAAACGGCAGGGTGTCAAGAAGCGGATCTCCGGCAAGTTCGCCGGCGCCAGCGAAGAAGCCATCCAGATCAGCGGCCAGGCCGGCGTGACGAGCATCCCGAAATCCGAGGTGGAGCAGGTGTCGGTTGCGCGGAAGAGGAAGACGCGCAACGCGCTGCTCGGCGCGGCGATCGGCGGTGGAGTGGGCGCGGGCGTTATGGGCGGCATCGCGGCGGCAGGTCAGCGCGAAGGCGCCGATGAAGATTGGACCGGCGTTTTCGCCGTGGTTGGGCTCGTTCTCGGCTCTGTGATCGGACTGCCGTTGGGGCTCGCGTCGGGCGCGGGGTACGCGCCGGTCTACGAGGTCCCGAAACGTCAGTAGCGTGGGTACGGGGTGGTAGGTTGGCAGTGCGTCCCTTCGGGGGCATTGCGCCTCGCATCGATTCTCGCCGGCCAGTCCGGTAAGGCGGCAGTACTCGAAGGCTTCGCGCCAATAATAGGCTACGGCTACCGTGCCCGGCTCGATCGTTCCGCGGCTGTATGTGCTGGAGCGCATGATCGTCGAGGCTTCGAATAGCGGCCGGCTCGGTCCGTGGGAAGGGCGAACGTCGCGTACGCGGTGGGCGGGCGTGAATCCGCCAGAGGACAAGTCGTCCGCCTCACGATGTTTTCCATCAACGACCGGACCGCATAGTCCGGACCACCACGCTTCCGGCATCACAGCACGGTAGCACCGGGTTGACACGGGAGCCCCAGTGTGATGTGCTGTGCCCATGATACGGAGTTATCTTTTCGCGGCAACCGGCCTGCTCGTCGTAAGCGCAACCGCTCCGGCGCAGGTACTCTACGGATCTCTCGTCGGCAATGTCACCGACGGCACGGCGGCGGCGGTTCCCGGCGTGGCGGTGACGATCACCAATACCCAGACTGGACAGAAGCGGCAAGCCGAGACCAATGAACTCGGCGGGTTCAACCTCGTGAGCGTGCCGAGCGGCAGCTACATCGTCGAATTCGCGAAGGCTGGATTCGCGCCTTCGAAGAAGGAAGGCGTCATCGTCACGATCAACAACGTGACCCGTGTCGATCAGGTCTTGCAGATCGGCGCCGTGGCGGAATCGGTGATCGTGAGCGCGCAAGCGGCCGCGCTGCAGACCGACCGCGCCGAGGTGCGGCGCGAGATCGGCGCGCGCAATCTCGTCGACCTGCCCGTCGCGCAAGGGCGGAACTATCAGCAGTTGCTGCTCACGGTCCCGGGAATGTCGCCACCGCAGAACGCGGGCAGCGTGATTGCGAATCCGTCGCGCGCGCTGGTCTACAATTCGAACGGCACCAGCTCGATGGGCAACGGTATCCGCGTGGATGGCACCGCGACCAACGGTGTGTGGCTGCCCTGGTACGCGGCGCACGTGCCGTCGATCGAATCGATCGAAACGGTGAACGTCGTCACCAACACGTTCGATGCCGAGCAAGGCCTGGCGGGCGGCTCGACCGTCAACGTGCAGATCAAGAGCGGAACCAACGCGCTGCACGGGTCGATGTTCCAGTTCCACAACAATCAGCACATCCAGGCGAACCGGTTCTTCAATCCGCTGGGAGTCAAGCCAAAAGCGATCTTCAATCAGTTCGGCGGCACGGTGGGCGGACCCATCAAACGCGACAAGCTCTTCTACTTCGCGAGCTACGAAGCATCGCTCGACCGCAAGGTGGCCGATGCGTTCGGGAGCGTGCCCACGGCCGCGATTCGCGCGGGCGACATGTCGGCGTCGCCGAATCAGGTCTACAATCCGTTCACTGGCGCGGCGGACGGGTCCGGCCGGCAGCCGTTCCCGGACAAGCGGATTCCAGCGAGTCTGTTCGATCCGGTGACGGTGAAGCTGGTTGGGCTGACACCGCAACCCAACCTGTCCGGCCTGGTCAACAACTTCTATCGCAACTGGCCTGAACGCTTCGACCGGCACACGATCGATTCCAAGGTGAACTGGAACGTCAACTCGCGTTTCAACATGTACGGCCGTCTCAGCACGCTGCGATATCAAAACGATGTCGATCTGCTGCTCGGAGATCTGGGTGGCAGCCGCAAGAAGGCGAGCGGCCACACCTATTCGACGACGATCGCCGGCACGTACACGTTCACGCGGAACCTGATCGTCGATGCGAACTTCGGCTGGAACCTGCTCGACACCGAGGCGCTGCAGAACCGTATCGACGAGAAGTTGGGGCTCGAACTGCTCGGGATCCCCGGCACGAATGGTGCGAGGCGCGTGCAGGGCGGGTGGCCGGAGTTCGGTGTCAGCAACTACACGACACTCGGTTCCAGCGGCGGCGTGACGCCGATCATCTGGCACGATCCAGCTTGGCAGTATACGGCCAACGCCAACTGGATCAAAGGCGCGCACAATGTGCGGTTCGGGTTCGACGCCTCGCGCCAGCACATGAATCATGTCACACACGAACTGGTGGGAACATCGGGTTCGCCAATGGGCTCATTCACGTTCAACGGCGGACCCACGCTTCTTCGCGGCGGCCCGGCGGCGAACCAGTTCAATAGCTACAGCGCGTTCCTGATGGGTCTCACCAGCCAGTTGACAAAGGTGCTGATGGTGCCCGACGCGGTGACCACGCGTGCGTGGCTGCAGAGCTTCTACATTCGCGATCAATGGCAGGTGAGCCGCAAGCTGACCGTTTCGTACGGAACGCGATGGGAGTACATTCCGATGCCCACGCGCGAGGATCGCGGCATCGAGCGCTACGATTGGCGAACCAATAAGATGCTCGTCTGCGGCGCGGGTAGCGTTCCGCGCGACTGCGGAGTGGAAACCAGCAACCGTCTTTTCGCCCCACGCGTGGGAATCGCCTATCGCGCGACCAACGATTTCGTGATCCGCACCGGCTACGGGATCAGCATCGATCCATACAGTCTGGCGAGGCCCATGCGCACGAACTATCCGCTGGTCATCGGACTGCGCATCGACCCGGCCGATCAGTTCCAACAGGTCAGCCGGCTGCGTGATGGGCTGCCGCCGGTGCCGGTTCCGAACCTGTCACAAGGGGCGATCGACATTCCGTCGAATGTGGTCGCGTTCACATTGCCCGACAAGTTCCCGCGCGGCTACGTCCAGTCGTGGAACTTCACCTTGCAGAAGCAACTGAAGTGGGGCTGGACCGGACAAGCCGGATACGTCGCCACGCGGCAAATCCGCCAGTTGGGCTTCATCGAGTTGAACTACGGCAAGCCCGGACTCGGCCAGCGCGGACAGCCGCTCGTCCAGCAGTTCAACCGGCCAGCTTCGACACAGATGACCGCTCCGACGGGCGCGTCGAACTACAACGCCCTCCAGGCGCAGTTGGAGCGCCGCTTCGCCGCCGGCTATCAAGTGGACGTGACCTATACATTTTCGAAGTCGCGCGGGCTGTGCTGCAACGATCGGAGCGACTTGAGCCTCGGCATTCAGGATCCGGAGTTCTATCGGCTGAACCGGTCGGTGAACGGATTCGACCGTCCGCATAATCTCGTCGCGACCGGCATGGCGGAGCTGCCGTTCGGACGCGGCAAGCGCTGGGCGAGTTCAGGTGGAGCGGCCTCGTGGCTCGCTGGAGGCTGGCGCCTGAACGGAATCTTCTCGACCTTCAGCGGGCTTCCCTTCAGCGTCACCGCGGCCGCCAATTCGCTCAACGCGCCGAACAACACACAACGCGCCGATCTGGTGAAGGCGAGCGTGGACAGGCTCGGCGGCGTGGGCCGAAACGCATCGTACTTCGATCCGTTCGCTTTCGCCAACGTGACGCAGGCGCGGTACGGTACCGCGGGGTTCAATCTCCTGCGCGGGCCCGGACTCGTCAATGTCGACTTCGGCCTCGGCCGCGACTTCCGTTTCGCCGAGCGCTGGAATATCCAGTTTCGCGCCGATGCGTTCAACTTCACCAACACGCCGCACTTCGGAAATCCGGGAGCGAACGTTTCGAACCTGCAGTTGAATCCCGATGGTTCGATTCGCGCACTGGGCGGGTACACGGAGATCACGAGCGTGCGGACGAACTCGCGCGAAGGCGTCGACGAGCGGGTGTTCCGGCTGGGGCTGCGGGTCACGTTCTGAGTGACGTTGCATGCTGGCGGCCGGCGGTTTTGTTACCATGGCCGCTCCGGCATGTCTCGCCTTCGTCCGATCCTCGGCCTTGTCGCGTCCGCGATGCTCATTCTCAGCGCGGCGGCGCACTCGCTCGCCGGCTGGCCCGCGCTGAGCGAGGAACTCAGCCGGACCAACGCTCCGGCCGATCTCGTCGCGGGACTTGAGGTGGGCTGGCACTTCGGCGGTGTCGCGATGCTGATCTTCGGACTCATCCTGATTCCGGTCTTCCGGAACCGGTCGGCGAGACGAGAGGCTTCGACGCTCGGGGCGCTCATCATTGGCGGCGGATATTTGGTGTTCGGTGCGTGTGCGCTCGTGGCGCGCAACTTCGAACCGTTCTTTCTGGTGTTCCTGATCCCCGGCGCGATGCTCGTGTTCGCAGGATGGCCGGGCGCTCGGGAATCCTGATGCCGTCAGGGTGATAGAGTACGGACATGTCCGCACGCCCCGCACCGGATGCGCTTGCGCGCGCGGCCGGCCTCGCGGCCGCCACGGTGCTGTGGACGGTCGCCTTCGTCCACGCAGTCTGGGCCGCCGGATCGAGTTGGCCAGCCGGCGACAGCGATCGCCTTGCTGACTTGGTGGTAGGAAGGCAGCCTTTCCCCAGCAGCACGGTGACGTGGATTGTTACCGCTTGTCTCGCCGCGGCGGGCGGCATCATCGCCTGGCGCGCTGGAATCACACCGCTCGGCGGCTTCGATCAGCCCCTTGCCCGTTACGCAGCCTTGACGGTCGCCGCGGTGTTTCTGCTGCGGGGAGCCGGCGGTCTTGCGGTATCGGGATTCGCGCTGATCGAGGCGACGGGGTTGTTCCGCCACTGGGACCTCCGGCTGTACTCGCCGCTCTGCCTGCTGCTCGGATCGGCATGCACGTTGGTTGCGTTGCGTCCGCCGGCGTCGAATGGGCGCCAGTCGAGATGAGTCGAATCATCGTTGCGGTGTTGGCGTTGCCGGCTGCCTTGGGGCAGGACAAGCCGCTCCAGGGATCGTGGAATCGGGTCCTTTCGATCAAGCCAGGCGCGGCGGCGCGCGTGAAGACGGCGGGGGCGAAGAAGCCCGTCTCCGGCAAGTTCGCTGGCGCGAGCGAAGACGCGATCCGGATCGAGGGCAAGGGCGGAGTGACGAGCATCCCGAGGACTGGCGTCGAGCGCGTGTCGGTAGCGCGAAGGAAGAAGGCGCGGAACGCCGCAATCGGGGCCGCGATCGGCGCCGGGGCGGGAGCGGGAATTTCCGCTGTTTCGATTGCGAACCGGAAAACAACGCCTTTTCTCAATTTCACGACGCTCGAAATTATCGGGGGTAGTGTCGCCGGCGCGCTATTCGGTATTCCAGCCGGACTGGTGTCCGGCGCTGGTCACACCACCGTCTACAGCGCGGACGTGAAGCCGAAGCGCCCGTAAGGCACACACGCGTTATCCTGATCCCATGAACCTGGAAGGCAAGACCGCGCTCATCACCGGCGGCGGACGCGGCATCGGCAAGGCGATCGCGAAACGCTACGTGGAAGCGGGAGCGAACGTCGTCATCGCGAGCCGCAAGATCGATGCCCTGGAAGCCGCGGCGCGGGAATTGGCCGGCTCGCGCGGCAAGATCCACCCGGTGGCGTGCCATGTGGGGCGCAAGGATCAGATCGAGGCGCTGGTTGCCGAAACCGAGCGCGTGTTCGGGCCGGTGGACATCCTGGTCAACAACAGCGGCACCAATGTCGGGCAAGGTCCGGCGCTCGAAGTCACCGATGAGGCGCTGCTCAAGACCACCGAGATCAACGTGCTCGCGGCGCTGCGGCTGGTGCGGCTCACCGTGCCCACAATGATCGAGCGCGGCGGCGGATCGGTGATCAACATGGCATCGATCGCCGGAATCCGCCCGCAGGACGGCGGCCTCTGCTACAGCTTCACCAAGGCGGGCCTCATCATGATGACGCGGGTGTGGGCCGTGGAGTTCGGACGCAACAGAGTCCGGGTGAACGCGATCTGTCCGGGTTTGATCAAGACCGATTTCAGCAGCTACTTCTGGTCGAACGAGCAATACATGTCGAACCTGGTGGCGACGCAGCCGCTGCCGCGCGTGGGCGAACCCGATGAGATCGGGGGGATTGCGCTCTACCTCGCCTCCGATGATTCGTCGTTCGTGACCGGACAGACGTTCGTTGTCGATGGCGGCAACACGGCGCGATGAGACGCCGGCCCTGCCTTCTATTGGCTCTCGCGATGAGTGGACCCGCTGAGACCGAATATCTACGCGCTCCGGAAGCGATTCGCGCCGTGCTCGACGCGCCCGCTCCGCCGTCGCTTTCGGTGAGTCCGGCTGGTAGCTATGCCATCGTTCACCGCGGAAGACGTTATCCGCCAGTGGCCGAGGTCGCGGCGCCGGTGCTGCGGCTGGCGGGCGAACGGATCAACCCGCGGACCAACGGTCCGCACACTGCGATCACGTACCACTCCTTCGAGCTACTGACGCTGCCCGGCGGAAGCCGTATTCCGCTGTCGATCCCAGCGGGCGCACGGTTGTCCGCACCGGTGTGGAGCCCGGATGGCGAATCGTTCGCTGCAACGAACACGGTCGCGGACGGGATTGAGCTCTGGATCGGAACGGCACGCTCGGGCGAGTTTCGGAGGATTCCGGGCGTTCGCGTGAACGCCGCTTTCGGCGAGCCGGTGCAATGGATGCCGGGTGGCACCGCGCTGATCGTGCAAACCGTTCCGCCGGGAAGGGGCGCCGTAGCCGCCGCGCCGATGGTTCCTGCCGGACCGCTAGTGCAGGAGACCACGGGGAAAGCGGGCCCGATCCGTACCTATCAGGATCTGTTGCAGTCACCGCACGACGAGCAGCTCTTCACCCACTTTTCGACGTCGCAGTTATCGATGATTCCGGTGCGCGGTGGTGCCGCGCGTGCGATTGGCAAGCCCGCTATTTTTGCGAGCCTCGAGCCGTCGCCGGATGGGAAGTCTCTGCTGGTCCGTTATCTGCACGTACCGTATTCCTACGTGTTGCCGGCGGAACGATTCACGCATGAGGTGGAGGTGTGGGACTTGGCGTCAGGAGCTGTCACCAAGATCGCGAGCCAGCCGATGCGCGACCGGATTCCAATCGAGGGCGTGGCCGAAGGTCCGAGACTGCACGCATGGAAGGCAACGGAGCCCGCGACGCTCATCTGGGTCGAGGCGCTCGACGGCGGTAACACGCGCAATCCCGCGACGGAGCGCGACCGCGTGATGTCGCTTGCTACGCCCTTTCACGGCACGCCTGCCGAATTCTTCCGGACCGAGTTCCGATTCAACGCGCTTCGGTGGCTGCCCGATGGCCGCGCGATCGTGAACGAAATCGATCCGGTCAAGCGGCTGGCGCGGACATCACTCAGCGGCCCCGAGGGTGTCAAGGTTCTGTGGACGCGCAAGACGCAGGATCGATATCACGATCCTGGCACGTTGCTGACGGGGCTCCGCACCGATGGGACTCGTGCCGTTCGCATCGCCGAATCGCGCGTGTTCTTCGAAGGCGAGGGTGCCTCGCCGCAAGGTGACCGGCCGTTCCTCGATTCCCACGATCTTGACACCGCGGCCAGGCATCGGCTGTTCCATTGCGACACCGAAGGCTATGAGTCGTTCGTCGCGATGCTCGACAACGAAGGCCGGCGAATCATCACCCGGCGCGAGACACCAGTGGAGCCGCCGCACTACCTGATCCGCGTGGATGGCAAGATGGAGCGGAGGCTGACGAGCGACCTCGATCCCACGCCCGTGCTGCGCAAGATCGAACGGCGCTTGGTCACTTACAAGCGCGCGGATGGGGTGACACTGTCGTTCACGCTGACTCTCCCGCCCGATTACAAGCCCGGCACGCGCCTGCCCGCGCTCGTGTGGGCGTACCCGCGCGAATACGGCGACGCGGACACGGCGGGCCAAGTGTCGGGTTCGACCAAGCGGTTCACGACAATCGCCGGCGCTTCGCAGCTGTTCTTCGCGCTTGCCGGGTACGCGGTGCTCGACGGCGCAACGATGCCGGTCGTCGGCGATTCGGAGACCGCGAACAACACCTACATCGAGCAGATCGTCACGTCGGCAAAAGCGGCGATCGACCAAGCGAACGAACTGGGCGTGATCGATCCGAAGCGTGTGGGCGTGGGCGGACACAGTTACGGCGCCTTCATGACCGCGAATCTGCTGGCCCACTCCGATCTGTTCCGCGCGGGCATTGCGCGCAGCGGCGCCTACAACCGCACGCTCACGCCGTTCGGATTCCAGGCGGAGCGGCGCACGATTTGGGAAGCGCCGGATGTCTATCTGCGCATGTCGCCGTTTCTGCAGGCGCACAAGATCCAGGAGCCGGTGCTGCTGATCCATGGCGAGGCCGACGACAACCAGGGCACGTTTCCGATTCAATCCGAACGGCTCTACGCCGCGATTCGCGGGAATGGCGGAACGGTCCGCTATGTGGTGCTGCCGGGCGAGGCGCACACCTATCGCGGGCGGGAAAGCGTCGAGCACACGGTCGCCGAGATGATCCGGTGGTTCGACCGCTGGGTGAAGCCGGAAGTCCGGTGACCGAGGGCGGCCCGGAACCTAAACTGGCGTGCCGGCGACAGAACCGGACAGCATCACTCAGAGAGTACCGGCGGCGATGGGTTGTTTTGCGCGATCGCTTGCCGCGAGAATGGTCCTGTTTCTTGGCTGTGTTCGATCCAGCCGCGCAGCATGGAAGCCAGCACATCGATGTGTAGCGGCTTGCCCAGAAAATCATCCATGCCGGCGGACTGGCACCGGCGGCGGTTTTCAATGCTGACGTCAGCGGTAAGTGCGATGATCGGAGTGCGTTTGCCGGCACCGTGCTCGAAACCGCGAATGCGGCGAGTCGTCTCGAATCCGTCCATCCCCGGCATTTGGCAATCCATCAGGATTGCCCCATACGAGCCCTCACCGGCCATCTGGACAGCCGTTTCGCCGTCAGGCGCGACCGTGGGGTGGAGCCCAAGTTTCTCCAGCAGCCGCGTGATCACTTTCCGGTTGATCGGGTCATCTTCGACCACCAGCACCTGACCATGGAGCGGATGTCTGTTTACGGCTACACCCGGCGCGGGGAGTGGCATTCCGGCCTGCAATGGCACGGTAAGCCAAAACGCGGAACCCTCGCCGGACTTGCTCACCACGCCGATCTTGCCGCCCATGAACTGAATCAATTCCTTCGAAATGGCGAGGCCCAGCCCGCTACCGCGGTGCCGTCTCGTACTGGAAGCGTCGCCCTGTTCAAACCGTTCGAACACGCGGGAGATCAAATCGGCGTCGATACCCGGCCCCGTGTCTTGAACCGAAGCCTGGAATTCACCCCCGTCGTAAGCGGCGCGAATGGTGATCGTTCCTTGGCGGGTGAACTTGCGTGCGTTCATCGCCAGGTTTAGGAGTACCTGCCGCAGCCTGCCCTCATCACCGACCAGGCACAATGGAAGGGAGGAGCTGGGAGCGGCGGAGACGGTGACGCCCTCATTGGTACCTGCCGCGCGGACCATCCGCGCAACATGCTCGATCAGGATTGCGGGATTGAATGGGACCGGTTCGATGACGAGCTTTCTCGCATCGATACGGCTCAAGTCCAATATGTCGCCCAATAAGGAATTCAAGTCCTGGGCGGACCGCGCGGATAGTTCAACGAGGTCTCGCTGTTCAGGTGATAGATTGCTCGCGAGCAGGAGTTCCGTCAGACCGAGGCAGGCGTGAAGGGGCGTCCGGATCTCGTGGCTCATGACCGCCAGGAAGTCAGACTTGGCAAGGGTTGCCGCTTCCGCCGCGATCCTGGCTCTCATGGCTTTGCGGCCATTGGCGATCGCCACCGCGAGTACGGTCATGAGGAGGCAGGTGAGCGTGATCGTGACCGCGAGAATGGCCTGCAACCTGTCGCGCTGTGTTTCGAACTCCGCCAGTGCCACCATCGAACTGAAGGTGCGGTTGATGGTGAGGCCGTAGCGGGAGTAGATCGCTTGAGCTTCACCACGAGTCACGATCCCGGCAATCTCGGATCGGATCTTCTCTGCTTCCCGGCCAAAACGTTGCCGTGCACCAACCGCCACGGGGACCGACATCTCGGGCTGCTCGATCCACTCCATACCCCTGTGCTGACAATTGGAGAGCCCCCGGGCCAGGAGCCTCGCAACCCTCGGTGAAGTGACGACTGCATCGGCGTGTCCAGCGCAAACGGCCGCGAGGCCATCATCGCGCGTCTGTGTGAAGGCAACAGAGGCATTAGGGAAGAGGCGGCGCTGAACGGTACGATCGATCGGGTGGTCGATCAGCGTGACCCGGAGACCCGGAGACGAAGGCGCTTTGCCCTGAACGATCAACGCGACGTAGTCGGCCCGGATCCACGGTTTTGTGACGTGGAGACTCGGCGGAGGGGGCGGATCGAGGGGGAGGGCGTGAAACAAGTCGGCTTCACCCCGCAACAACACATCCTGTGGGTCGCTGCTGGTGACGACCCAATCGATGGAATGCCCGGCACGCTGGGCAGCCGCGTTGAACAACTCCACGCTAACTCCCGCGACATTCCCCGCGGAATCAACAAAAACAAATGGATGTGACGAGGCTGCAATAAAGCGCAAACGGGGCTTCGGGTGCGAAGCGCAACCAAGGCCCGAGAGATAGGCGATGAGCGATAGCGCGAGGCAAAAGGGAGAGAGGGAGCACTCGCTCCGTACGCCGCTCACATGAGCAGTGGCAGCGCCTCGAACTGCGGAAAAGCCCCAAGGAGCGTTCAACATTTTTGCTGTCTGGGGGACGTAATGCAAAAAAATTGGCGACCCTATACAGAAGGCGGCGCCAACCAGTGCATAGTATATCCCACAACCGCTCGCGATTTCTGGACAATATATGTCCGGCATTCCGGCATGCCAAGCGGGTACACCAACCGCACTCCACCGATCCGCCGGCGGGGCTTGACGGTCCGTGCGCCGCGAAGTGGAATGCCGCCTACCGCGTGACTGGGGCTCGAGCGACGCTGAACCACAACGACGCCGGTATTGGGGTGGGACTTTTCCCCGCTACACCGTCTCCTCACGCGGAGCCCGCACAAACCCCGAGGGGCGGGAGCCGGTCGCGCGGGACATTGGCCACACACGATCCGTCCGGCGGACTCGGCCCCCTCAATTCATCAAGCGCGAATTAGGGGCAAGGGAGGACAAAAAACTTCCGCTCGCGGCCGCCGGAGTGCGAAAATTCCTGAGCATGGTCCTTGCGCTGCTGTTTTTTTCGGCGATTCAGCCTGACAAGCCACTTCCGTGCCCCGGCGAGGTCTTCACCGTCGAGGGACGAACGGCGTTCCTGATTCCTTCGAGCAACGGACCCGAGAAGTCGAAGCGATGGGTTTGGTATGCGCCCACGCTGCCGAAACTGCCCGGCAAGGAGGAGCGCTGGATGTTCGAGCGCTTCCTCGAAGCGGGAATCTCAATCGCGGGAATCGACGTGGGCGAATCGTTCGGAAGTCCGGCGGGGCGCAAGCTGTTCAGATCGTTCCACTCCGCGATGCGCAAGCGCGGATACTCGCGCAAGCCGATGATGCTGGGGCGCAGCCGCGGCGGACTAATGACGCTCGCATGGGCGGTGGAGAATCCGAAGCTCGTTTCGGGATTCGCGGGAATCTATCCAGTGTGCAATCTCGAAAGCTATCCAGGGCTCGACAAGGCCGCGACCGCCTACGAGATGACGCCGGACCAACTACGGCGCGCGCTTGCCCGGCACAATCCCATAAACCGTCTCGCGGGGCTCGCGAAAGCGGGCGTGCCGTTGTTCGCGATCCATGGCGATTCCGACAAGATCGTCCCGCTGGAGGCGAACTCCGGTTTGCTCGACCAACGCTATCGCGCTTCCGGGGGCAGCATGCAACTCGTGGTTCCTCGCGGACAGGGGCACAACATGTGGTCTGGATTCTTCGAGAGCGAGGAGTTGGCCGAGTTCGTGCGAAGGTACACGCGGCGGTGAGAACGCGCGGCGTTGGCGGAAGACGCTTTCAAGTCATTCGATTCGTTGGTGCGAGATGATCTGGTAGTCCTCGCTGAGGATGAGACGCTCCTTCCACTCGCCTTGCGCGACCAACTCCCAACCCGTGCTCAGCCCAGCTATTATCTGACGCAGGTGGGCTCCGCCCCACGTTTTCGGGCGCATCCAATCCGGCGAATCCTAGAGCTATGAAGTCCGATCGACAATCGCGAACATCTTGTGCCTGGTCCTGCCCGGAGGGAAGTCTGAATCTTCATCACGTTGCTCCTTCGCGGCGCGTGCGGTGGGCGCCTGACACTGTAGGCGACACCTTGTCATTGCAGGGATCATTCCCCGGATTCCCCGGAGGGAATCCGAGGGTCAAGGAAGTGTAGAGCTCAGGCCGGCGGAAGCGGAACAGATATTCGGGCTCGGCGCGCGCTGCGAGCAGCATCCCGGCATCCAGATCCGCGAGAAGCATCCCCGCGGTTCCGGCCGGACCGTCCCATTCCGCGATCACCTCCCCGCGCGGTCCCACTACAATCGCGCCACCGGGAAAGTCCTGCGTGACCCCGGCGCATTCGACGTGCCCGGTGTAGTTGCAGGCGACCCCGAAGACCCCGTTTTCCTGACAGCGGGCGCGCAACGCGGGTCCGGCCCAAGCAGCCCAGCCTGCGGGAGTACAGGGTGGCGGGTCGGCAGCGAACGGGAAGAGCACGATCTCGACTCCACTCACCGCGAGCAACCGCGTCGACTCCGGCATCAGCGCGTCGAAGCAGATGTTGGCGCCAATCCGTCCAGCGGGTGTGGTGACGGCTTCGACCGCGGGTCCGCCATTGTAGAACGGCATCTCGAACATCGGGACGTGCATCTTGCGCCAGACGCCGAGCAGCCCTTCGGGTCCGGCGAGGATCTGCGTGTTGTGGAGCACGCTGCCCGCGTCCTCGAGCATGCCGGCCGAGATGAGGAGTCCCGTGTCGCGAGCGATCGCGCACAACGCAGTAACCGTATCGCCAACGAGCGGCAACGCCATGCGCCGGGCTTCGAGCAATGCAGCACGGAGCCAGGCGGCGTGATCGCCAGTCGGATGATTCGGTACGAAGCCGGTGAGCGAGAGCTCGGGGAACAGCGCGAGCCGTGCGCCTTCGTCCGCCGCGCGGCGCGACCAATGCGCGATGCGCTCGAGATTCGCACCGGTTTCGCTCGGCTTATTGTCCACGCAGATCGCGGAGATTCGAACTGTACCAGTCATGGCTCTTCTCTTATATAATTCTCGGACAGGACAACGGTTTTCCTAAAGGGGGTCGGCAATGTACGCCAGACTGATCATTTCATTGTTTTCCATTTGCGCCTTCATGGGCGCGCAGGTATTGCCTGTCGGCACCGTCGATGGCACGGTACAGGATCCCACGGGCGGCGCGTTGCCCGGCATCAAGGTGACGCTAAAGAGCGTCGACACCGGCATTTCGCGTGACGCCGAGACGAGCGAGATCGGCTACTTCTTCTTCCCGCTCGTGAATCCCGGGCGTTACGAGGTCTCGGCGGAGAAGACGGGATTCAAGAAGGGCGTCCAGGAAGTGACCGTGCGCACCGGTATCCGGTCGACGGCCGACTTCACGCTGCAAATCGGCCAAGTGACTGACTCGGTGCAGGTCACCGGCGAAACGCCGCTGCTCGAGACCTCGACGGCTTCCGTGAGCAAGAACGTGACGCAGAAGGTGGTCACCGACATGCCGCTGCTCGCGCGCAACGTGCTGATGCTCGTGAATCTCGCGCCCGGCATCACCAACAATTCTTCCACCGGCGGAAGCACCGGTCTGATCGACATCGACAGCGTCTCGTACACGTCTGCCTCAGGCGCAAACAACCGGACGAACGAATTCCTGATGGATGGCATTCCGAACAACGTCTCCGATCGGGTGGCCTACATTCCGAGCGTCGATGACGTCGAAGAGTTCACCGTATCGACCAACGCGCTCGACGCCGAGTACGGCCACGGCGGCGGCATGTACGTGAACGTGGTGACCAAGGGTGGCACGAACAACTTCCACGGCAACGTCTACAATTTCTTCCGCAACGATAAGCTGAACGCCAACAGCTTCTTTTCGAACAAGGCGGGCGCCAACCGGCCGGTGTTCCGCTTCAACCAGTTCGGGCTGACGGCCGGCGGTCCGGTCGTGAAGAACAAGGTCTTCTGGTTTTTCAATTTCGAGGGACTGCGCCAGCGCACACCCCGGCAGTATCGCTTCACGGTTCCGACCGCGCTGCAGCGCACGGGCGACTTTTCGCAGACGCTCGCGCGCACTGGCCCCTCGGACTTCACGGGCATCCTGTTCCAGATCGCCGATCCGTTGACAACGACACCGGCGGGCGCGCGGCAGCTCTTCCCGGGTAACCGGATTCCAGCGAGCCGGATCAATCGCATCTCCACCAACGTGCTGTCACGTTATCCGAATGCGAATCTTCCTGGCGATCCGGTGAATCAGGCCAACAACTTCTTCACGGAGGTTCCGGCTCCTTACGACGGCGAAAACTACTCCGTGCGCATCGATCCGAACTTCCGCGCGCATCGCTTCTTCGCACGCTGGTCGCAGAATCAGGGATTCCCGGGAACTCCGACACCATGGGACATCGGAGAGGGCGTGGGCGCGCTCGAGGGCAACAACCGCGCCCAAACTTCGATCGGTGTGAGCGATGCCTACACGGTGAATCCGACGATGGTCATCACGGCGCAAGCCGGCTTCACCCGTTGGACCCAGGAAGGCACCCATCCGAAGTTCGATCAGACGCAGTTGGGCTTCTCCTCATCGCTGGTGAGCCAGATGCAGCAGGACATTTTCCCGCGCTTCAACTTCGGCAGTGGAGATCTCTACTATATCGGTGCGTCGGAAGGCCGCTGGTTCGAGCACACGAACACGTTCTCGTTCAACATCGGCGTCACCAAAAATGCCGGCAGCCACAACATGAAGTTCGGCTTCCAGAGCCAAGTCAAGCAAAACAATTCGGTACCCGCCAACCGCCCCGGCGGCGAGTACAACTTCGACCGCGGGTTCACGCAACCCGGAGCCTTTGCGCCAGGAGTCAATCTCGGACACAGCATCGCGAGTTTTCTGCTCGGCAATCCGAGTTCGGGATTGCTCAACCTGCGTGCCGCCACTGCGCCGCAGTCGCCGTTCTACGGCTTGTACTTCCAGGACGACTACAAGGTCACCTCGAAGCTCACCCTGAATCTCGGACTGCGCTATGACCTGATGCTCGGTATCACGGAGCGCTACAACCAGAACAACCTCGGTTTCGATCTCACCACGTCGAATCCGATCGAAGCGGCCGCGAAGACGGCCTACAACGCGAACCCGATCCCCGAGCTTTCGCCCGCGAACTTCAATGTACGCGGCGGTCTCTTCTACGCGACCAAGGACAATCGCCGCAACGTGATCGCCGACAAGACGAATTGGCAGCCGCGCATCGGCGTGGCATACCGCCTCTTCCCCAAGACCGTCCTCCGCGCGGGCTTCGGCATCTTCTACTCGGTCTGGTGGCAGCCGTTCGTCAACGCCGCTGGATTCTCGGCGCAGACCGACATGGTCGCCACCCTCGATGGCGGGTTGACTCCAGCCGACACGCTCGCCAACCCGTTCCCGAACGGCTTCACCCAGCCGACAGGCGCGAGCCTCGGCCTGCGCACACTGCTCGGCCAAACGCTCTCACCGTACGACTATTCGCGCAAGAACATTCGAAACGACCGCTGGAGTTTCGGATTCCAACACGAAGTGATTCGCGACCTGCAGGTAGAGCTGAACTACGTCGGTCAACGCGCGCCAAACGTGATCGCAAGCACCTCGGCGAGTGACGCGGGTAAGGTGATCAACGCGGGATGGAACGGCACCGGCGGGACGTTCGATCAGAAGTATTACGGCCTCGGCACCCGCCTGAATCAGCGCGTCCCGAATCCGTTCCTCGGCCTGATTTCGGCGCCGAGCCCGCTCGCCGGAACCACGGTCACCGTGGCGCAGTTGCTGAATCCGTACCCGGCGTTCGGGAACATCAGCCTCAACCGCAGCCCGGGCGGCACCAGCAACTATCACTCGATGCAGTTGAGCGGCACCAAGCGCTTCTCGCAGGGTCTGAACGTGCAGTTCGCCTATACATTCTCGAAGCAGCTCGAGACGCTGCGCTACATCGAGGCGAGTGATCCCGCTCCCGCGAAGATGACGGGGCAGTTCGACAATCCGCACCGCTTCTCGACCGGCATCATCTATGAGGCTCCGTTCGGCAAAGGCAAGCTCGCGTCGAGCGTGGGGGCGATCAACAAGCTGATCGGCGGATGGCAGTGGAGCGCGATGTACATCTACCAGACCGGCGCAGCCGTTGCGCTCCCGGCCGCGGTCGCGACCGGGGTCAGCCCGAAGATCGACAATCCCACGATCGACCGCTGGTTCAACGGTGCGTCGATGGCCGTGATGCCCGGGTTCACCGCCCGCCGCATCCCCTACTTCTGGTCCGGTCTTCGTGTACCCGCGATCAACAACTGGGACATGGGTTTCATCAAGACCACGCAGGTGACCGAACGGTTCAAAGTGCAATTCCGCTGCGAGATGATCAACGCGCTCAACCGCGTCTGGTTCGGCGGGCTGCAAACCGGGATCACGGCCCCGACCTATACCCAGTTGACTGGCCAAGCGAACCAGCCGCGCAACATCCAGCTCGGCCTGAAGGTTGCCTTCTAGCGTGCGCTCGATCGGATTCCTTCTCTGCGCCTCCCTCGCCTTCGGCGAGACGGCGCCGTGGTCGCTTCGGCCTTTGCAGCGGCCGGAGCCGCCCACAGGCGGTAGGAATCCGATCGACGCTTTTCTCGCGCGAACCCATCGCGACAAAGGGCTCGCCCCAAGCGGACCCGCGGACAAAGCAACGCTGCTGCGCCGCGTCACACTCGATCTCACCGGGCTTCCCCCCACACCCGCCGAACTCGACGCCTTTCTCGCGGATTCCTCGTCCGATGCCTACGCCAAAGTCGTCGACCGGCTGCTGCGCGACCCGCAGCACGGTGTCCGCTACGCACGCCATTGGCTTGACGTGCTCGCCTACTCCGATGTCGACAACGGCATGCTTGGCGAGCGCGGCATCTACCTGTGGCGCGATTGGGTGATCCATGCGATCAATCGTGACCGTCCCTACGATCAGTTCGTGCGCGCCCTGATCGCGGGCGACCTCTCGGCGCAACCGGACGACTTCTTCGCCACCGGATTCCTCACGCGTTCGGCTCGCGCGCAGGGTGCGGGCGGAGGCGAACAGATGGCGACGGCCGCCGTCGAGATCGTCTCTTCGGCGTTCCTGGCGATGACCACGGGCTGCGCCAAGTGCCACGATCACATGTACGATCCGATCAAACAGCGTGACTACTATTCGATGAAGGCGCTGTTCGATCCGCTGGTTCCCGACAAGCGTGTGCTTGCGACAGCCGCGCAGATCATGGAGTTGCCCGCGATCACCGCCAAGTGGCAAGCCGATCAGGCGGCGATTCAGGCGCGGATGGACGCGATCACCAAGCCCTACTACAAACGGCTGTTCGAGGATCGCCTCACGCACCTGCCTCCCGATGTCGCCGCGATCTATCGCAAGCCGGAGGCCGGGCGCACCGCCGCCGAGCAAAAGATCGCGAAGGACTACGAGCCCGTGGTTTCGCTCGATCCGCGCAAGTATCGCGATGTGATGACGCCCGAAGAGACGGCGCGCTACGAGGCGATTCGGAAAGGGCTCACCGAGCTGCGCCGCGATCCACCCACGCTGCCCGCGTTCTGGACGGTCCGCGCGGGAACGGAGCGCGCCGGGTTCAAGGGCCACATCTATGTCGCGGGCGACGCGACCAAGAAGGGCGACGAGGTCCAGCCCGGATTTCCGTTCGCACCGAAGGACGTCGCGTTCAAGGGCGACCGCCGCGAAGCCTTTCTGAACTGGCTGACCGCGCCCGAGAATCCCCTGTTCGCGCGCGTTGCTGTCAATCGACTGTGGCAATGGCATTTCGGCGAAGGCATCGTGGCGACGCCTTCCGACTTCGGCAACGCCGGTGACAAACCGTCCGATCCGGCCCTGCTCGATTGGCTCGCCACCGAGTTCGCCTCGCGCAAGTTCAGCATGCGCGAGATGAACCGTCTCATCGTGACGTCACAAGCCTATCAGCGAGCGTCGGCCGCGCCGGCGGAAATCGCGAAAGCAAACCTCGAGATCGATCCGAAGAATCGGACACTCTGGAGATTCCCGCTACGCCGGCTCGAAGCGGAGGCAATTCGTGACTCGGTTCTTTTCGCCGCCGGCACGCTCGACACATCAGCCGGCGGACGCTCGTTCCGGGCGGAGGACATCCAGGAACGCCGCGTGATGAGCGAGACGCACAAGGGCGATTACGATCAGCGGTCGAACCGCCGCGCGATCTACATGGGCCGAGGTCCGGACGCTTCGATGAACATGATGCCCGCCTACCTCGCGACGTTCGACGCCGAAGACGGACATGTCACCTGCGCGCGCCGCCAACGAACCATCACCGCGCCACAGGTGTTGTTTCTGCTCAATAACGAACTGACGAACGAAGCGTCGAAGAAGTTCGCACAACGGCTCGAAGCCGCGGGCGATGTGCGGGCGGCGGTGGAGCAAGGCTACCGGATCGCGCTGAGCCGGCCGCCGTCGAGCACGGAGCGCGATCACGCGCTCTCCTATCTCGCGGCCGATCCCGCGCGCTTGCCGGGTTTCGCGTGGATGCTGCTCAACCTGAGCGAATTCGTATTTCTGCCATGACCACGAAGATGACGCGGCGCACTTTGACCCAACGGCTGAGCATGGGGCTCGGCGGAACGGCTCTCGGATACCTGTGGGCCGAGGACGGTGTGATCAAGGCGGGAGCAGGTCCGCACTTCCCTGCCCGGGTGAAGTCGGTGATCATGCTGTTCATGTGCGGCGGCGTGAGCGCGATGGACACGTTCGACCCGAAGGACAACCAGCACGCGGGCAAGATGCTCGACGTGGTGAACTCGAATAACGGCAAGCGTATGTTGCGCCCCGTGATCCACTGTCCGCGTACGTTCACGCGCTACGGCAAGTCCGGAATGCCGGTGTGCGAATGGTATCCGCACATCGGAAGCGTGGTGGACGAGATCGCGTTCGTGCGATCGTTCTGGTGCCACGAGCTCGGACATTTTCCCGCGGTGGGCGAGATCACGACCGGACATCGCGGCCGCCAGTTCGATCATCCGGCCCTTGGCGCCTGGATCGGCTACGCACTCGGATCGGCGAACCGCAACCTGCCCACCTTCGTCAACATGGGCAGGCCTTCTTCGCCGGCACAGATCGGCGGCGGCTACCTCGGAACACAAGAATCGGCGACTCCGTTTCAGGCGGGCGAGACTCCCCTCGACAATTTGAAGCTTCCCGCCGGAATCACGCGCGCCGAACGCGACCGCCAAATGGAGACGCTCGAAAAGCTCAACCGTGAGTTTCACGAACGTCACGCACTCGAACTCGAAGTCGCCGCGCGGACCCGCGCCTACGAACTCGCCGGCAACTTGCAGCTCTCCGCGCCCGAACTCGTCGATTTCGCGAAAGAGCCCGAGCATGTGCGAAAGATGTACGGAATAGGCGAACCGGAGACCGATGATTTCGGGAAGCAGGTGCTGCTCGCACGGCGCCTCGCGGAACGCGGAGTCCGCTTCATT
>CADECY010000017.1 GCA_902825945.1 uncultured Acidobacteriota bacterium | reverse complement strand
CGAACTTCTCAAGCGACCGAATACGTGATCGTATTCATGAACCCATGTACTTAGCCTCCCGCACTCCCAGACTTCGCCGGTGGGGTGTACATCTGAAAAGTGATCGCCAGGCGGCCCGGGCCTCCCAGAAATCTTCGAATTCTCCGCTCAGGCGGCAGCAGCGAAGGGCGATGATACTGTTGGCACCCTGAACGGTCCAGAACATTCCGGATTCCTTGAGACGGGAGCCGATGACCGTTTTGCAGGCGGCCTCAATGACCCCCGAACCAATGAAAAGCCCTTGCGCCCGGAATTCCGGATAGGCGCAACTTGACTTCACCCGCGAATTTTGCGCGGGAAAGCAGCTAATGCTGCGATCGGTCCGCCCGCCCGCCCTGCTACCATGATTCGGATGCAACCCACACGAATCTTCCTCGCCGCGGCTTTAGTTGCCGCCGGTGCCCTGCACGCACAGCAAGTGAAGAAAAAGGGCGGAGCCCGGACCGGAAGTCCAGTGGACCCGATCGTCGTCGATGATCGCGCGGGTTTCGAATCGATCTTCGATGGAACGCTGAACGGATGGGACGGCAACCCCGATCACTGGCGTGCCGAGAACGGCGTCATCATCGGCGAGAGCACGCCCGACAAGCCGCTCAAGGTGAACACCTTCCTCATCTGGCGCGGCGGAAAGCCCGCCAACTTCGAGTTGAAGCTCGACTTCAAGATCAACTCGACCAACAGCGGTGTCCAATATCGCAGCCAGGAACTGCCCGACGTGGGCAAGTGGGTGCTCAAAGGCTATCAGGCCGACATCGACTTCCAGAACACCTACACTGGCCAGCTTTATGAAGAACGCGGGCGCGGATTCCTCTCAATGCGCGGCCAGGCGGCCCGTGTCGAGGATGGCAAGAAGCCGCGCGTGATCGCGAACCTGAAGCCGAACGAGGATCTCAAGGGCGCGATCAAGATCAACGACTGGAACACGATTCACATCATCGCGCGCGGCAACACGCTGATCCACGTTCTGAACGGACAATTGATGTCGGTCACTCTCGACGACGACGCGGCGGGGCGCGCCGCCGAGGGTCTCATCGGATTCCAGCTTCACGTCGGGCCACCGATGCGAGCCGAGTTTCGCAATATCGCGCTCAAGAAGATGTAGCGATGCCGCCGGGATCTCCGAATTCCCGGCATGTCTCCGGCGAATTCTTCGAACTCTGCGAGGCGATCCGCGACTACCGGTTCGCGCGCGGCTCGAAGGGGAGAATTCGCATCCAGGCCGGGACGGGTGGAACCAGGGGCGTGCGCAACCGTGAGATCACCGTTCATGTCCAGGCGTTCGTGCGGCGGATTCATGACCGAGTGGATGGACACGGTCGACCGGCGTCAGCGCGTGGTGTTCGTCTATCGCGCCGGTGGCTGAGAAACGCTGACGTATCCGGGGCGCATGAGCACTCGCCCGCCTTTCCCGGATCACGCTCGAAATGCCGGAGATCCGGGATCCGCGGCTTTGACCCTAGACCGGACTGGGCTCAGCGGGCCCCGGCCAGATCGAATCTCGGAACGATCGGCGCCGCCGGAGTCGCCACTGGGACCGAGGGAGCACTCCGCAGACGCGTAAGGTGGCCCAGGTTGTTCGCCGTAACGTAGGAGTACGCGGCGATCTGCACGAGGTTGGAGCCGATCGCGAACTTCTCGTTCTTCAGCCACCGTTCGGCGAGCAAGCTCGCGCCACACTGCGCTACCTTGATCGAGATGATCCTCCCTGGGCTCACCGTGCCGTTTCTCCGCGCGAAGATCGGATTCGCCTCGCGCACGAGGCCCTGGCGCGCGTAAGGGTTCAGACGCAGGCTCGAATAGGCGTCCATTCCGCTGGCCGCGCACGCCGCGATCGCAGTCGCGCGTCGCAACCATCGCTTCTCCGCGGCTTCGGTCAATTGGGTCATCAACAAGAAGAGGCAAAGGGCCAAGAGTCGCGTCATGGTTCGGGCTACCCCGTCATGATGCGGCACGGCTTACAGCGTAGACTAGGCCCAAACAACCGGATTTGTACCAGGACTCGCCGGCTTATGTTCTACACGGTTGGGCTAATCTAGTACCATGCGCTTCGCCGTGATCCTGGTTTGTTTGCCCGCGTTTGCGCAGGATTTCGACTTTTTCGAGAAACGGGTCCGGCCGGTACTGGCAACTCATTGCTACGCCTGCCATAGCGAGAGCGCGAAGACGCCCTTCGCCGGATTGAAGGCCGACAGCCGCGACGCTTTGCTGAAGGGCGGCGATCATGGCCCGGCGATCGTCCCGGGCGATCCCGCGCGCAGCCGCCTAGTGCAAGCCGTGAAACAGATCGGCCTCCGAATGCCTCCTTCGGGCAAACTGCCGGACGATGCGATCGCTGCGCTCGAGAAATGGATCACTGATGGCGCGCCGTGGCCGGCGTCGCGGGCCGCATCCACCGCAGCCGCCAGTTCCGATGCGGGCGCACCGCATTGGGCATGGGCACCGTTGCGAGCCCCGGAGCCGCCTCCCGTCCGCGACGAGTCATGGCCACGCGACCCGATGGACCGCTTCCTCCTCGCGCGCCTGGAAACTATTGGACTCGCGCCCTCCGCGCCCGCGTCTCGCCGGGCCTTGATCCGCCGCCTCCACTACGACCTCACCGGACTTCCGCCTTCTGCCTCCGACATCGAAGCCTTCGAGCGCGACTCGTCACCGCGGGCCCACGAGGCACTGGCCGATCGCCTGCTTGCTTCCAGCCACTTCGGTGAGCGCTGGGCTCGGCATTGGATGGACATTGTCCGCTATGCCGATTCCGGCGTGCGCAGCGTCCGATTCGCCTATGCGCACGAGTATCGCAACTGGCTGATCAAGTCGTTCAATCGCGACCTTCCCATCGATCGCTTCGTGCAGTGGCAACTCGCGGCGGACCAGCATCCAGCGGCAACTCGTGCCGACCTGCCCGCGCTGGGCTTGCTCGCGCTGGGTTTCAATCCGCCACGCCGTACCGAACTTCCGGAGAAGGTGGACGACCGCATCGACGTGGTCACGCGCGGTCTGCTCGGTCTCACCGTCACGTGCGCGCGTTGTCACGATCACAAGTACGATCCGATTCCCACCCGCGACTACTACTCGCTCTACGGCGTGATCGCGAATACCGACGAGCCGGTCGAGCCCGCCCCGATCGCGAACGCCGCCGATGAATCCGTGCGTGGCCGCTGGTATGAGCGGTCGCTTGCTCAGCGGCGCGAGGCTCTCGGCAACTACCTGCGCGAACGCCTGGCCGAGATGAAGAAGGAGTTCGGTGAACCGAAGATGCTCGATCGCTACATCGCCGCCGTTCACGAGTCCCGTGAATTCACAGGTCCGCAAGTGGACGCGCTGGCGAAAGAGCGAAACCTCAACACTTACATGCTGCACCGCTGGCGCAAGTACGTGGCCGAAGGCGGTGGCGCGCCGTTCGACAAGGGGTGGCCGCTCGACATTCCGATCGCCGACTATTGGCAGATCGCGACCGAAGGCGACTTCAACACGATGAGCGAGCTGACGTGGCGCTATCAGACGTTGCTCGGCGACTACGCGCATCGCGGCTCACCCGCACACGCAATGGTTGCCCGCGATGCCGCCACCATCGCGCCGGCGCGTGTCTTCATTCGCGGCAACCAGCATGATCCCGGCGCGGAGGTGCCACGGCAATTCCTGTCGGTGCTTTCGAGGGGCACGCGGCAGCCGTTCCGGCACGGCGCGGGCAGACTCGATCTCGCGATGGCGATCACTTCGCGCGACAATCCGTTGTTCGCGCGGGTCTTCGTCAATCGCGTGTGGCAACATCTGTTTGGCGAGGGTATCGTGCGAACCACGAGCGACTTCGGAACGCGGGGAGACAAGCCGGCGCATCCGGAACTGCTCGATCACTTGGCGGCGGGCTTCATCGAGAACGGATGGTCGGCGAAAAAGCTGATCCGGCGCATCGTGCTGTCGGCGGCATACCGGCAGTCGAGCGCGGGCACGGCCGGCAAGACGGTCGACCCGGAGAATCGCCTGCTGTGGAAAGCTTATCGCCGCCGTATGGACTTCGAGTCGATGCGCGATGCGATGCTCGCGGCGGGTGGACGCCTCTCCGCTCAAACCGGCGGGCCGTCGTTCGACGTCACCTCGGTGCCCGCCGATCCACGCCGCACGCTCTACGCCCACCTCGACCGGGCGCGCGCGGAACCGCTCTTCCGCACGTTCGACTCAGCCGATGCCGAGGCGCACACGCCACAGCGCTTCTCGACCACAGTTCCGCAACAGGCGTTGTTCCTGATGAACAGCCCGTTCATTGCCGAACAGGCCCGGCACCTGGCTGCGCGTTCGGCTTCGACCGACCCCGGCGAACGCGTGCAACTGCTCTATCGCCATGCGCTCGGGCGATCGGCGACAACCGGCGATTTGAACGCCGCACGGCGATTCGTCGCATCGAGATCCGAGCCGCGCGCCCGAGAGTCCGCCAGCGAGTGGCAGTACGGCTGGGGCGCGATCGACGCGGGTTCGGGACGCGTTGGCGCCTTCCACCGGTTCGGCTTCTTCGCCCATGACGCGTGGCAGGCGGCCTCGATGCTACCCGATCGCGACGCCGGCAACGCCACGCTGACCATGACCGGAGGTACTCCTGGGGACGACACGAGCAGTGCCGCGATCCGGCGCTGGGTGGCTCCGCGCGATGGAACGGCGCGCATCTCAGGTACTGTTTCGCACACGCTCGATCAGTTCGATCAGCGATTCAAGCTGAGCAACGGCATCCGCGTGTGGATCGTGTCGAGCCGGGTGGGATTGCTCGGCAAATGGGAGTTGAACAACTCGAAGCAGGAGGTCCAGCTAACGGCCGAAGTCCGCGCGGGAGACACGATCGATTTCGTGGTGGATTCGAAGGGAGACTACGATAACGACAAGTTCGGGTGGGCGCCCGTCATCGAGATCGGCGAACAGAAGTGGGATGCGCGATCCGAGTTTCGCGGGCCCGACACTCCTGCGCTCGACGCCTGGGAGCAACTCGCGCAAGTGCTGCTACTGACCAATGAGTTCGCCTTCATCGATTGACGAATCGCTCTGGCGATTCGTGATCTACCGCTGCGTCACCGGGTCTCGCGCCTACGGGCTCGATCGCGAAGGTTCAGACACCGACCGGCGCGGATTCTATCTGCCACCGGCCGATCGTCACTGGTCGCTCGAGGGCGTTCCCGAGCAACTCGAGAACAAAGACACCGAGGAGTGCTACTGGGAGCTCGGAAAGTTCATCCGCCTGGCATTGAAGGCAAATCCCAACGTGCTCGAATGCCTCTATTCACCAGTCGTCGAAACGATGACGCCGCTCGCCGCCGGGTTGATCGGGATGCGCGCGGCATTCCTGTCTCGGCTGGTGCATCAGACCTATAGCGGATACGCGGAGGCGCAATTCCGCAAACTCTCGCACTATCGCGAGCGCGAGGGCGCCATCCGATGGAAACATGTGATGCACTTGATTCGCCTGCTGCTCTCGGGCGCCGTGGTGTTGCGCGAGGGCTACGTTCCCGTGGATGTCTCCGTACATCGAGAACGCCTGCTTGCGATTCGCGCCGGCTCGGTTCCGTGGGAGGAAGTGGAGGCGTGGCGGCTCGCGCTTCATCGCGAACTCGACGCCGCGCTGCACGAGTCCGTGCTGGCGGAGGCACCGGACATCGAACGGGCGAACGCGTTTCTCATCCGGGCGCGGCGGTTCGCTGATCATCCGAACTATCGAGAATCGGACTCATGAATCAGGACGTGCTTCGCGCCGAAGCGGCGGCGCATCCGTACCCGCTGCTGTTTGCCACGGTCAGCGGAGCTCACTTGTATGGCTTCCCATCGCCGGACTCCGATTTCGATCTGCGCGGCGTACATGTGTTGCCGCTCGACGACGTGCTCGGTCTGCTTCCGGTCCGCGAGACCATCGAGTCGTCCGGGATGCGCAACGGAGTCGAGATGGATCTCGTCACCCACGACGCGGCGAAGTTCTTCCGCCTGCTGCTGAAGCGCAACGGCTACGTGATGGAGCAGCTCTTCTCGCCGCTCATCGTCGTCACGACTCCCGAGCATGAGGAACTGAAGGAGATCGCCGCGCGCTGTCTGACTCGCCACCACAGTCATCACTACTTCGGATTCGCGGCCAGGCAGAAGAAGCTGTTCCTGAGCGAGAAGCCGCCGCGCGTCAAGCCGCTACTCTACACCTATCGCGTCTTGCTGACCGGCATCTGGCTGATGCGCACGGGAAAGATCGAAGCGAACCTCGTCACGCTGAACGAGCATTTTCGGCTGCCGCAATTGCCCGCGCTGATCGAACGGAAGAGATCGGGACCCGAGAAATCGAAACTCGAGGATGCCGAGGTGGAGTTCCATCTGCGCGAGTATGACCGGCTGGTCGCGGAGCTCGAATCGGCGGCGGCGGATCCACGGTTGCCGGAAGAGCCCGGTGGGATGCGCGATCTGAGTGAGCTATTGGCGCGAATCCGTCAGTCGACGCGCTTCCGACGGTAGCCGCTCTTCTCCGGGGCGTCGAGGATCGAGTTTGCGAGAGCACGATCGAAGAGTGAGGTGCGGTGGCACCGTCCGCGCGATGTCGCGGCTCAACTGCGAATCGTCCCTGGCCACCGCGCACGACTCGAACCGTTGAGTCTGGCGCGTGCGCCAGGCCAGTCATCCTGGTTACTATGCCGCTGCCGCAACGCCTTATGCGGGGTTCTTCCTCCCCGGGACCACCGCGTTGGACACCAGCTTATCCAGCTCCCGGCGCGCGACATCGGCCCACGAACTGGCGGGATCGAGCTTGAGATAGTTGCGCCAGTGGCGCATCGCCTTCATCGGCTGCGAGGTGTTCTGGTAGAGCAACGCGATATTGTAGTGGGCGTCCGAGTATTGCGGGTCGAGCCGTAGCGCCAACAGATAGTGTTGCAGCGCCTTGTCCCGATGTCCGAGCTCGTCGTTCAGGTTGCCCATGTTGAAATGTGCCAGCGGATACCGCGGATTGGCGTCGATGGCGCGCTGATAATACTTCTCGGCGCGAGCCCAGTCGCGCGTGGTGAAGTAGATGGTGCCGAGGTTCACATGCGCCGCGGCGAGGCTCGGGTCAAGCGACACCGCCAACGTGTAGGCGTCGATCGCCTCCTGCACGGGAGCGCCCGTCTGCTCGAGTTCCACGCCGCGCAGGAACCAGCGTTCGGCGTCCTCGACCTTGCGGCGGCGCGCGGCGGCATCTTCCTGAATGCGCGGCGGGAGCGCGACCATGCGCTCGGTCGAGGCTCCCTCGAGGTCGAGCAGAAACTGGCCGCTTTCGGGAACCATCTTCTGCCGGCCGACCTGGACCCGAATCTTGTTGCCGTCCAGATAGACACGGAGTTCGGTGAGCGGATCGTCGATTCCAGCAAGCTTGGCGCGAATCGCGTCGAGCGCGCCGCGGATCCGGCTCGGGGGCAGCCGCGCAGCCTTCATGTTAGCCAGCGTCCGCAGCGCGGAGAACTCCGGGAACGTGTAACTAGAGGCGGCTTTGACAAAGCCTGCCTTTTCCCAACTCCTGACTTGGCGGTCAGTGAGACCGAGTTTACGGAGCGCGTCTTCCCGGGACAAGCCGACAGTCGAAGTACCCGCCACGCCCAAGGCCGTCTGCACTCCGCGATTTTAGCATGCGAGCCGCTGCTTCCAACACGTTTGGCTCCGCCCGCCAGCGCCGGACACGCGTTTGCGGGGGGAGCCGCCACTCCGAAATGGAGGGAATTCTAGTGACTCAGCACTACCTCGAGAGTCTTGGCCTCGGCAATCCACTTTTCGACCATCGACTCAGCCGGCGTGACTCCGCTGATGTTCTTCGCTGCGTTGATCTCGGCGAGCTTGGCTGCGAGGTTGGCCGCGTTTCGGTTGCGCAGTTCCTTGACGGTATCGACGCCCGAGGCTTCCAGCAATTCGGCGTACTGTTTGCCGACACCGTGGATGCGCATCAGATCAGCGTGATTGCACCAGCGCAGAATGTTTCCGCCGGCGATGCCGGTCTTCGTTTCGATCTCGGCACGCCCCCCGGGACCCGCGCCCGCGCTCAACAGGTGCTCCACGGTGTCGATGCCCGCCGCCCGGAGTTTCCGCGCGAAGGCGGGTCCGATGCCCTCGATTTCCTCAATTGGTGTGTTCATGGTTCTGAGTCTCCTTCAACATGATGTCAAACCGCCGGCCGCTATTCACGAGCCTCGCGGAGGCCCACCGCCGAGTGGCCGCCCAGATGGACAGCAGACGCCGGTGCAAAGCCCTGGTTCGATCGTCGTTCCGCCGGTGGCGTGCACTTCGATCATCTCTCGAATCGCCGAGATGAACCGCGGATGCGAATCCACGGTCTTGGCCCGCGCCATGCGGATGCCGAGTTCCCGGCAAACACCGGCCGCCTCCGCATCGAGGTCCCACAGCACCTCGACATGATCGGACAAGAAGCCGATCGGGGAGATGATTACCTCGGGTGGGCGCTCGGCGCGGAGCCAATCGAGGATGTCGGGTTCGAGCCAGGGAACCTGAGGCGGTCCGCTCCGGCTCTGCCAGACGAGATCCCACTTCGGCGCGCCCACCGCGTGGGCGACGTAGCCGCATGCATGACGAAGCTGCGCCTCGTAGGGACAGCCATCGGCCATCGCGGTGGGGATACTGTGCGCCGTGAATACGATTGGCGCGCCCGGCAGTTCCCGCTGTGCCGCGCGCACGCGGTCAGCCGCCGCTTCGAGGAATCCGGCGTGGCGATAGAACGGGCCGATCTTGTCGATCTCCGGAGCGCCTTCACCCACCGCCGCGCACGCCGCGGCGATGTTGTCGCGATACTGGCGACAACTCGAATAGGAGCTATAGGCGGAGGTCGCGAAGGCGATCGCGCGCCGCACGCCATCTTCCTTCATCTGCTGGACCGTTTCGGTGAGAAACGGATGCCAATTACGATTTCCCCAATAGACAGGCAGGTCCGGCCCATGCGCGCGCAACTCCGCGAGCAGCGCGCCGATCAGCGCCCGCACCTGCTGGTTGATCGGGCTTCGCCCCTCGAAGTGATAGTAGTGTTCGGCCACTTCGAGCAGCCGCTCGCGCGGAACGTTACGTCCCCGCACGACATTTTCGAGGAACGGCATCACGTCCTCGTGCTTTTCGGGCCCGCCGAAGGAGACCACCAACACCGCGTCGAAGTTTGGCACTCCTACGAGTTTGCCAGAACGTACACTGGAATGGATGGATTCGCTCAACGTTCCTTTGACGCTCGAAGGCTCCTACGCGCTGCATCAAATGATGCGGATCAAGTGGCCACAGTGGAAGCAGACCCCGCCGGCCGAGCGGACGGAGATCGCGGCGGAGTTCGCGGCGGTGCTCGACGGGATGGGGCCCACCCAAACGGGCCTGTTCTCGATGCTCGGCCACAAAGGCGACCTGATGCTTCTCCACTTCCGCCGCTCGATGGATCAGTTGAATCACGCCGAACTCGAGCTCGCGGCGACACGCCTGTGGGACTACCTCGAGCCCACCACATCGTACGTATCGGTGGTCGAACTCGGGCTGTACGATTCCACCGCGCGCATGTGGCGCGGCTTCCAGGAGCAGGGATTGAAGCCGGGAAGCGACGAGTGGAAGCAGGCTCAGGAAGAGGAACTCGGCCGTCAACGGAAAGCGATGGAGCCGCGCCTGTATCCCGCGATTCCCCCGCACCGGTATAACTGCTTCTATCCGATGGATCGCAAGCGCGGCGAGGAGAAGAACTGGTATCAGGTTCCGTTCCACGACCGGAATCGCATGATGCACGAGCACGGACTCGTAGGCCGCAAGTATGCCGAAGTGGTGCGGCAGATCATAACCGGCTCGATCGGCTTCGACGATTGGGAATGGGGCGTGGATCTGTTCAGCGAAGATCCGCTCTGGTTCAAGAAGCTGATCTATGAAATGCGATTCGATGAGGTGAGCGCCGTCTACGCCCTGTTCGGATCGTTCTACGTCTCGGTGAGGACGCACGCCGATCAACTCGCGGGGCTGCTCGAAGGGCGCCAGCCGGAGCGATAGCCGTGGCCGAACCAACGGAGTCCGCGTGAGGCGCTGGTTCCTGGTCGCGCTGCTGGTGCAGGGAGCGCTGGTCGCGATTTTCCCGCTTGCCGATTCGTGGATCCGCAAGTCCGCCGAGGGACGGCTCTATTGGCGGATCGATGAAGTTCCGGAGCGCCCGGTCGCACTGGTGCTCGGAACCGCGGCGAAGGTAGCCGATGGGCGCGACAATCTGTTTTTCAAATTCCGGGTGCGAGCGGCGGCCGAGTTGTATCACGCGGGCAAGGTTCGCCACGTCTTGGTTAGCGGCGACAATGGACACGAAGGCTACGACGAGGCGACCGACATGCGGAATGCGCTGACCGAGCTCGGCGTTCCGGAGTCCGCGATCGTGCTCGATCACGCCGGATTTCGCACCCTCGATTCCGTGGTGCGCTGCAAGCGGGTCTTCGGCCAGCCATCGGTGACCATCGTGTCGCAGCGGTTCCACAACGAACGTGCGCTCTACATCGCCCGTCACGAGGGAATGGACGCGGTGGCCTACTGCGCACGCGATGTCGCCGTGAGCGCCTCTCCGGCCACCTACATTCGCGAGTACTTCGCGCGGATCATGGCACTGGTGGATGTCCACTTGCTACACCGCACGCCACGATTTCTGGGCGAACGGGTGCGTATCGGCTGAACTGAAGGGGTTCTCGATCTCCAACCGCGATAGCCGACGCCCTCCCTGAGCGGACCTGTCCTGGAGCATCGGCCTCATGACCTTGCCTCCATCAGGTCGAGAGGTGCCGCATCCGCGGTGTGTGATCGCTGGACGCGACCGCGAGAATCCGCCGCGCGACCGCATCTGGATCATGCCTCTCGCGGACAAACGCCGCAGCCTCCCGGCCGATCCGCCGCGCGACTGCTCCACCCTCGGCCAACAGCAGCATCGTGGCCAGCAGCATCTCGCGTTCGGCGACTCCCGGATCTACTCGGAAACAGGCCGTCTCCGGGAATCGCGAGGTTTCCTCGCCCGCGGTCACGATCACGGGCTTGCCGAGTCCCATCAGCCGGATCGCGATTCCAGAGGTTTCCCCCGCGCTGGGATACCGCAGGTTCACGCACGCATCGACGGCATGTGCGTAGACCCAGAAATCTTGCTCGGGCACATACGGCACGCGGATCACGCCTGGTGCGGATAACAGCGGCGCCGCCGCGCGAGTCAGGTCCTCGGAAACGAAATCGCCGGCCACCAGTAGCGACGCGTCCGCCACGATCCGGCGCAAGTCGCCGAAGGCAGCAAGCACCGTCATCACCCGCTTCGACTCCCGCAAGTGTCCGAACAAGCCGAACACGAAGCGGCCCCAATCGGCACGCCGCTCGATCACGGTGACCGGATCCACTGGGGCTGGCGGTTCGAACAGATGCGGAATCTCCTCCACGCGCGCTGATTCGCAATGCTCGTGCACCAGGCGTGCCGCGGCCGGATTGTGGACCACGATTGCTCGCGAACGTTCCGCGATCCGCCGGAGCATCGGATAGCGGAAGTAGATCTCGTCCTGTCCCGAACGCGCACGGCCGCGCCATAGATCGTGCGCCAAGCCGCGATTCCATTCGCCGTAGTTGTAAACGAACTCGGAAACGTAGTCTTCTTCGCCGCCCAGCCCCAGATGGAAATGCTGCAGGACGGCGTCATGCAGCACCACGACACCGGGCTCGGCGAGAGCACGCCGGTAGGCTTCACGATGCAGGGGATTGTTCCCGATCTGATAGATCTCTGCGTCCACGGGCCCGCTGCCCGGATTCACCTGGATCTGGGCATGCTTCCGCAGAGCGCGAACCAGTGCTTCGGAATAGTCCGCCACGCCTGTCCGCGCCGGAGGCATCGGCGAGTGAAAGCCGATCGTCACAGCGGCTTTTTGCGTTTTCCGAACAGGGCAGTTCCCACACGAATGTGAGTGGCGCCTTCTTCGATCGCCACCTCGAAGTCGTGCGACATGCCCATCGAGAGGCTCGCTACGCCCACACGATCGCCGAGTTCCTTCAGCCCGCGGAAGTATGGCCGCGAAGGCTCGGGATCGTCCGACCAAGGCGGCATCGTCATCAGCCCGAGGAGCCGAAGGTTGGCGCACTCCCGGATCGCCGCCACGAGGTCCGGGACTTCATCGGGCGACGCTCCGGCCTTCGATTCTTCCTCGCTCAGCTTCACTTCGATCATCACGTCAAGCGGATTGGCAGACTCGTTCAAGCGGCGGGCGAGCTTGGCCGAGTCCACGGTCTGGATCACGTGGAACAGCTCCGCCGCCTTGCGCGACTTGTTCGACTGAAGATGCCCGATCAGGTGGAAGCGGGCGCCTGGCAGGTCCTTCACGGCGGGGTGCTTCCCCTCGAACTCCTGGACATAGTTCTCGCCGAAATCCCGCATGCCGAGCGAGTGGGCCTCGAGGATGACGCCTGCCGGGAAGACCTTCGTCACCGCGATCAGGGTGATTTCGCCGCGCCGGCGGCCCGACCGGAGACAGGCACGCGCGATGCGGTCCTCGACGTTCGCCAGATTGTCCTTCAACACACCTAGTATGATACCGGCCCCGCCCGTCGGCCGGCGAAGAAACGGAGAAACGTGAAATTTTTCCGCCCCAAGGGTGAGAGGATTTTTCGCCGCCGCCACTAATATAGTGTGACCTCCGAATCGCTGGAAACCATCCGTCACTTCATCGCCACCGCGCAGGCGCCCGTGTTGGTTGAGCCGGGCGAAGAGCCTCTCCCTCTTGCCGAGGGCTCTTATCAGCTTGAAGACTCACCGGAGCGGCCGGCCATTGCCGCCTGGACCGAGTCGCGCACGCTGAACCGCCGCATCACGGGGATCTTGTCGGCGAAGCCCGGCCGGATCGAGATCGCCACCGAGCGCTTCGCGAAGAAGCCCGGAACGCTCGTGCTGTTCGATCAGAATCTCGCCTCTCAGATTCATCTCACTCGCCGGGCCACTCGAATGGTGCTTCGCGAGCAGCTTCGCGTCTGGCTTGGCCGGCAGTTTCCGGGATGGCGCATCGCCGACCTCACGTCGGAGACCGACATGGAACACAGCCTTTCGCCCGTTTATCCGCGCGCGATGGTGCGCCACGGCGGATCGGCGTGGGCCGCCGTGGCCGCGCCAAACGATACCGTGGCCGCCGACGGTCTGCTCACCGCCGGTCTCATCTGGCTCGACTATCTTCGACGCCGCGAGACCCGGATCGCGGTCGAGGGCTTGGCGATGTTTCTGACATCCGGCCGGGAGGCGCTGACCTGCATGCGCCTTCGATATCTGCATCCGCGCGCGGCGCAGTGGCGCGTGTTCGTCTATGACGAGTGGGGACGCGAGCGGATGATCGAACATCCGGAAAGCCACGGCAACATCGATACGCGCGTCGATCCGGCCGGAACGAAATCGGCGGCGGCGGTGGACCCGCAATTGCCCGAGGCGATTCTCGAGCGCAACGTACGCCGCGAGATCACGGTGGCCGATCCCTCGCTATTGGCCGCCCCAATCTATGGGCAAGTACCGGCGCTCGCGGCAACCGATCGGGGAATCATGGATCTACTCGCCGTGGATCGATCGGGGCGATTGGCGGTGCTCGAGATCAAAGCAACGGCGGAACCGCGGCTTCCGGTTCAGGCTCTCGACTATTGGATGCGAGTCGCGTGGCATCAGTCGCAAGGTGACTTCGCGCGGAACGGCTACTTCCCGGGCGTTCCGTTGCGTCCGGATCCGCCACGCCTGTTGTTGGTCGCTCCGGCGCTCGAATTCCATCCCGCGACTGAAACCGTGCTTCGCTTCTACTCGTCCGGTATTGACGTGGAGAGAATCGGGTTGGCAGTACAATGGCAAGAGCGTGTTCAGGTCATGTTCAGGCTCCGTGGATCGCAAACGCCCTATTGAGCGTCTATTGTTGCAGGACGATACAAACACACAATGGCGCTAGGACTCGTCAAGCAGATCAAACAGGCCATCGAGCAGTTGAATCCGGCCGAGGTCCGCGAAGAAGCGGATCGGGATGTCATCGTGCGGCTCACGGCGTCGTGTCCGGAGGCTTATGCCGAGATCGAGGATTTTCTCGTCCCAGCGAGCATCACTCCGGCACGCCGGTCCGAAGTTCTCGACTGCGTGTTTCGCGCGGAGGATGAGGGAGCACCGAAGTCCGGAGACATCGAGATCCACGAACATGGATTGCAGAAGCCGAAAGGCGCCTTCGCGTTCAATCCGGACAAGCCGCGGCGGATGGTGGAAGAAATTCTCGAGGCGAAGCCTGAACTCTCGCTCGCGTTGGCGCGGATGTTCCGTGCCTTTCACGGTCCGGTGACCAGCCAGATCATCTATAGTGTCTCGAAGGAGAACGCGCTCTTCTGCATCGCCACGGCGCTGCCCGATATCGCGCCGGGCTTCGCCATTCCGTGGGCCATTCCGCAGGCGATGTCGGACACCGCTGTCTTGTCGGTGAACCAGATCCGGATGGCGTTTCTTTTGGCGGCGGCGAGCGGGCGTCCGCTCGGATACACCGAACAGAAGACAGAGGTGGCGGGCATCATCGCCAGTGCGTTCGGGCTTCGCGCGATCGCGCGCGAGCTGGTTGGCAAGATCCCGCTGGGAGGCGGCGTGATTCCGAAAGCAGGAATCGCCTTCGCGGCGACCTACGCGGAAGGCCGTTCGCTCGAGCGGCTCTATCGTGTCGGCTATGGCTTCACCGCTGAAGAGCGAAGGGACGCATACGATGACGCGCTCGATCGAGGCAAACAACTGGCGCGAACGTTGTACGAGAAGCTGAAGCAAGGGCGGCCCGGGATCGACAAAGAGTGACCCCACGCACGCACCGGCGGGAGTTCCTTCGCAACGCGGTCAGCCTCGCGCTCGCGGCGGCGCAATCGATCGAAGGCGCTACGCCGGAAGAAGCGGCGCGGAACGAAGGCTACTGGCGACAGATCCGGCAGGCGTTCACACTCGATCCCAACATCATCAATCTCAATGCCGGCACGATCTCGCCCGCTCCGCGCCACGTCCAAGAGACCATGTATCGCTACATGGAACTGGCGAGTCTGCAGCCCGCCTATTACAGCGACGAACTACTGATTCCGCAGGTGGAGCGCGTGCGGCGGCGGCTGGCCCAGACATTGGGCTGCGACCCGGAGGAGATCGCGATCACGCGGAACGCCACGGAGGCTCTGCAAACGGTCCAATTGGGGCTCTCACTGAAGGCTGGCGACGAAGTGCTCACCACTACGCAGGATTATCCGAGTGTCTTGAATGCGTGGAAGCAGCGCGAGGCTCGCGATGGTGTGGTGCTGAAGCAGATCTCATTCGCGACGCCGCCGCCCAGCCCCGGGCACCTGGTACGCGCCTTCGAGGCCGCGATCGGGCCTCGCACCCGTGTCATCACCTTCTGCCAAGTGACCTATACCACCGGACAGATCTTTCCGGTGAAAGAGATTTGCGCGATGGCGCGCTCACGCGGCATTCGCACGATTGTCGATGGGGCACACGCGTTCGCGCAGTTCCCATTTCGATACTCCGATCTCGGGAGCGACTTCTTCGGGTCGAGCTTGCACAAGTGGCTGATGGCGCCGGCCGGGACGGGAATGCTGTTCGTCCGCCGCGAACTGATTCCCGAGGTCTGGCCGCTCAATCCGCCCGCGCCCGGCGCGCGTGACAACATTCGCAAGTTCGAGGCATCGGGCGTGGGACCGTTCGCGATCCGTTCGTCGATCACCGATGCGATCGATTTCCATGAATCGGTGGGCGTCGAGCGCAAGGCGGCGCGCCTGCGATACCTGCGCCAATACTGGTCGAAGCGCGTCTCGCCGATTCCGGGGGTGAAGTTGCTTCACGCCGATGATCCGCTCATGTCGTGCGGGTTGGGGGCGTTGAAGCTCGACCGGGTTGACTCGAATGCGCTGACGGCGTACCTGATCCAGAAGCACAAGATCCATGTCCGCGCGCGATACGTGCCGGGCGAGTTCGACTGTATCCGCGTAACGCCGAACATCTATTCGACGATCGAGGAACTCGACACGTTCGGCGATGCGATGGAGGCCGCGGCAAAGGCCGGTCTCTCGGGTTGATATTCACCCATGCGAATCAAGTTCACGATCGGAGCCACCGAGATCCTTGCGACGCTGAATGACGGCCCAACGGCTCGCAAGATCGCGGTCGCGCTTCCGATCCGCGGAGCCGGAAATTACTGGGGCGAGGAGTTCTATTTCTCCATCCCTGTTCAATCCGCCTGCGAACCGGAAGCTTCCGATGTCGTGGAGCCGGGAACCGTCGCCTTTTGGGTAGAAGGCTCGTGCTTGTGTCTGTTCTGGGGGCCGACGCCGGCGAGCCGGGGGCAGGAGTGCCGGGCGGCGAGCAAGGTCAATGTGGTCGGCAACGTTGGACCAAGCCGCCAGCCTCCGGAGTCTCGCGGGACGTACGGTAACGGTCGAGGCGGTCTAACCTAACGAGGTCTACGGCTCGAACGGCCAAACGCGTGTGGTGGAGTATCCGCCATCGACAGCGATGCACTGGCCATTGACGTAGTTCGAACCCGGGCTCGCCAGAAACACCGCGAGTGGTGCGCAATCCTCGGGCGTGCCCGCGCGCGGATCGCCTTGCACGCTCTTCAGCCAGTCCCGCATGTACTGAGGTTCCCACATCTTCCGGTTGAGATCGGTGATGATGAAGCCCGGCGCGATGCAGTTCACCTGAATGTTGTGGCGCGCCCACTCGGCGCACAGAACGCGGGTGAGCCCCCACAGTCCGCTCTTGGTGATCGCGTAGGCGGTAAGGTAGGGCAGGCCGAGAATCGACATCATGCTTCCGATGTTGATGATCTTGCCGCCTTCGTTGCGGTCCACCATCTGCTGGCCGATTCCGCGCGTCAGCTCGACCACGCCGTGGAGGTTGGTCTGCATGATGCGCTCCCATTCCTCCTTGGTGAAATCCTTGAAGCGCTTGCGAACGTTGGTGCCCGCGACATTCACGAGAATGTCCACGCGGCCGGCGTTGGCGACGCAGTTGTCGATTGACGCCTGACTCATCATATCGAGTTCGAAAACCGAGGCGGAACCGCCATCGGCCTTGATCTTGTCCGCTTCCTGCTTCAGTTTGTCGACCGAGCGCGAGGCGAGAATCGTGTGCGCGCCGGCGGCCGCGATCGCCTGCGCGATCGCCAATCCGATGCCGCGGGAGGCGCCATTGATGAGGGCAGTCTTGCCGTGTAGGTCAAAAGGGTTGGTTGGCATGTGAAAATTCGTGGGAACCGGACCTAGCCGATCAGACCGGGAATCGGCTTGCCGCCGTTGACGATCTTCGAGGGCCGTCCGATCGAGGTGTGATATTCCTTGGCGGGATCGATGCCGAGCATCGAGTAGATCGTGTAGAGGAGATCTTCGGGTTCGGCGGGAGTGTCGGTGATTTCGGTCGCGGTCTTGTCGGTGGCGCCGATCACGCGTCCGCCGGTCAAGCCGCCGCCCGCGAAGGCGACGGTCCACGCCTTGTTGTGGTGATCGCGACCGGCATCGGCGTTCACCTTCGGCGTGCGCCCGAACTCGCCCATCGCGATCACGAGAGTCGAGTCGAGCATGCCCCGGTCCGACAAGTCTTCAACGAGCGTCGCAAACGCCGGGTCGAACTCGGGCAGCAACACCTTCTTCATCGCGTTGAAGTTGTCGCCGTGCGTGTCGTAGTTGAGCCAGCCTTTCGCGACGGTCACGAAGCGGACTCCGCCTTCGACCAGACGCCGCGCCAACAGCGCACCCTGGCCGACCGGCGTCCGGCCGTAGCGTTCGCGCAGCTTCGCGGGTTCCGCCTCGACATCGAAAGCTTTCTTCGCCGCCGGTGAACTCAGCAGGTCGTATGCCCGCTGGTAGAATCCGTCGAGCGCCTTGAAGTCCGGCGATGCCTCCACCGCGCGAAACTTGCGATCCATCTGTTCGAGCAGGTGGCGCCGGTTGCCCACGCGCGTCCAGTCGACATCGGCCGGAAGAGTCAAATCACGGACCTGATATCCAGTCACGTTCGCATCGCCAGCGATGAACGGGTTGTACTCACCGCCCAGGTAGCCGGCGCCGTACGAGGGAAACGTGTTCGGCACCGCGACATAGGGCGGCAGGCCGTTCTTCGGTCCAAACTCTTTCGAAACCACCGCGCCCATCGCCGGGAACTCGATGGTCGCCAGCGGCAGATATCCGGTGAGCAGATAGTTGATGGCGCGTTCATGGTTGTTCTCGCGCGACTTCATCGAGCGCAGCAGCGTCACCTTGTCCATCACCTTCGCGGTGCGCGGCAGGTGTTCGCACACCTGGATTCCCGGTACGTTTGAGGGTATCGGGTTGAACTCGCCCCGATATTCCTTCGGTGCGTCCGGTTTCATGTCGAAGGTGTCCTGGTGTCCGCAGCCGCCCGACTGCCACAACAGGATCACCGACAGGTCCTTCTTCGGTTTCGCGGTGGCCGCGGCGCGCAGCACGCCAGGCAGGTTCACGCCCAAGGCTCCGAGCGAGCCGATCTTCATGAAATCGCGGCGGCCGAAGATCTCGGTATGGTTGTTGATGGCCATGGGCGGACGGCTCCTTGTGGACATTGTATAGCAACCTCCGCGTTTGTGGCTCGAAAAATTAGCTGGACTTCGGCGATGAACGGGCGTATCATCAATCCGTCCGCCCTCCATCGCATTCATACGTCTTTATTGCCCACGGGAGGTGGACCATGTTTGATAGCATTGACGATCAATCCTCGAAGGGTTCGTCGTCGAAAGAGAAAATGATGGTGTGGTTGGGGGTTGCTGTCGTCAGCATCCTCTTGTTTGGCGGACTCTACCTCAGCGTTAGGCCTGCCTAGTCTTCGGCACAACTTCCGGATTCCCGCCGTCGCGCGCCAATCTTGCCAGTACGGCACACTGGTAGCAGTACGCTCGAATGTCTGAATCCGGAAAACACGTCATCGGCATTGATCTCGGCACCACGAATTGCGCGCTCGCGCATTCGATGGGCGAAGCGGTTTCGCAGTTCGAGATCCCACAACTGATCGGTCCGGGGCAACTCGGGGATCAGCCGCTTTTTCCATCCTGCTTGTTCTTGCATGGCGCAGGTGACTTCGCCGAGGGCGCGACAGCCGTTCCGTGGGATGACTCGCCGAAGTACGTTCTCGGCCAACTGGCGAAGGTGCGTGGCGCCGAAGTGCCGGATCGCGTGGTGGTCTCCGCCAAGTCATGGCTTTGCCACTCCGGAGTTGATCGCACGTCGGAACTGTTGCCTGCCGCCGCGCCCGAAAACGTTCAGCGGATCTCGCCCGTCGAGGCAGCGCGCCGGTATCTCGATCACCTGCGACAAGCCTGGGACTTCAAGAATCCGCGCGATCCGTTCGACGCGCGACAAGTCATCGTGACCGTGCCCGCTTCGTTCGACGCGGTGGCGCGCGATCTGACCCTGCGCGCCGCCACCGAAGCGGGGTACCGCGGCGTGGTCCTATTGGAGGAACCGCAGGCGGCGTTCTACGCTTGGATCGAGCGCCATCCGGACTGGCGCCAGCGCGTCCGCCCGGGCGACCTCATTCTGGTGGTCGATATCGGTGGCGGTACCACCGATTTCTCGCTGATCTCGGTGGTCGATTCCGGCGGAGAACTCGCCCTCGAGCGCGTCGCCGTCGGCGAACACATCCTTCTCGGCGGTGACAACATGGACCTCGCGCTCGCCCGCCACGTCGAGGCCGAGCTCGCACAAAAGGGCCGCAAGCTCGATGCGTTCCAGCTCAACACGCTTTGGCAAAACTGCCGCACCGCGAAAGAGAAGCTGTTCGGAGAGGGCTCGCTTGCGCACTACACGGTGACGGTGCCAGGCAGGGGTTCGGGACTCATCGGTGGTGCCATCCAGGCCAAGCTGACTCGCTCCGCCGCCGAACAGGTGGTCCTCGAAGGCTTCTTGCCACGCGTGCCGCCCGACTCGATGCCCGAGCAGCCCCGCCGGTCGGCGCTGCTCGAAATCGGTCTCCCCTACGCCGCGGACGCGGCAGTCACCCGCCACCTCGCGAAATTTCTCCGGCAGGCGCCGGCCGGCCGCGCGCCGACGCATGTTCTGTTCAACGGCGGCGTCTTCAATGCCGGACCACTGCGGCAGCGCGTCCTCGACACGCTCGGCGAATGGATGAAGGCGAAAGACGCGCCCGCCGTTCAGGCGCTCGAGGGCGAGGATCTCATGCACGCCGTCTCGCGCGGCGCTGCTTACTACGGCTCGGCGCGATCAGGCAAGGGAGTCCGCATCCGCGGCGGCATTTCGCGGACCTACTACATCGGCGTTCAGACTTCGATGCCCGCCGTTCCTGGCATGAAACCGCCGATGAAGGCGCTCACCGTCGCCCAGTTCGGCATGGAGGAAGGTTCGCGCGTCGAGCCCTCGAAGCGTGAGTTCGGACTGCTGGTCGGTGAATCGGTCGAGTTCCGCTTCTTCGGCTCCGTCGTTCGCAAGGACGACACGCCGGGCACGATGCTCGATGAGATCGGCCCTGAACTCGAAGAGCTCTCGCCAGTCGAGATCACGCTGCCCGCCGAAGGGGACGGGCCGTCGCTAGTTCCGGTCCGAATCGAGACCGAGATCACCGAAACCGGGCAGCTTCAATTATGGTGCGCCGGCCGCGACGGGTCGCGCTGGAAGCTCGAGTTCAACGTGCGCGAATCAGTGGGGTGATCGCGCCTACCGGACCAGATCCACGAATTCCTTGCCGTCCTCCGATACCTTCCACTTCTTGCCCGCGGTGTCGTAGTACAGGATCCCGACTCCCTTCACCGGAATCGGCGGTGCCACCGCGCCCGACATCATGATGCCTGTCGGCCTCGCGGCGTTGGTGGCCGGATCGATCAGCTTGTCCTGGAGCGTCACCACGCCTGCTTCGAACGTGCTCCAGCCAGTGGACTCGTAAGTCCGGTTGGGATACTCGTTGCCGAGCGACAGCAATCCGGCGCCGCCGCTCCCGAGGAAGGCTCGATGGAGTTCGCTCTGGTCGAACTTGTTGCCCTTCGCCACCAGATAGGCGTGCTTGACCTCGATCATCGCACCGTCCGGCGGTGTCCGCACGGTGGCGATCTTGTTGTTCGACAATTCAACTGGCCAGATGCCATCACCCGTGAAAAACTGCTGGCTGTTCTCGGTGACGTTGCCCTGGATGTAAAGTGTATCGACGTAGCCTTCGGCATGGATGTCCACGCGATTCATGTTGAACAGATTGCCGGTGGCCTCGAAGCTGCCGTTCAACGAATGAATGCCGTACTCACAATTGGAGAACGAGTTGCGGGCGAACTTGTAGTTCTTGGCGTTGGCACTGCGGCCCATGAGCAGGCCGGAGCCCGCCGGTCCACGGCCCGAACAATAGATCGTGGAATCCTCGAGACGGATGTGTTCGACATTGTCGAGCGAAGCGTGCGAGAAGCGAATTCCCGTGAACGAGATGCGGTCCTCGGCGCACACTGAGATACTCAGGCGGCGGAGTATGATGTCGGTGGTGATCCCGCCGGGATTCGTGCTCGATTGGTCGATGTCGATCGCGATTCCGGCAACCGGTTTGACGCCCGAGGCGCAGCCGTTTCGCGGGAAAAACGCGACGCCTTCGATCATGAGCCCGTCGGACTTGTCGATTTCGAGCATCGTTCCACCTTCCGGGCCTGCCCAAACGATCTGCGGAACCGCGGTACCCGGTGCGGACGCATTGCCGACGCCACTGAGTCCGGTGATGCGGAGTCCGCTCTTGCCCCGAATCCGCACGGTGCCAGTGATCTTCAGCTTGGTACCCGCGGGGAGATCGATCTGGCTGAAATCGGGCGCCTCACGAAAGAGCCGTTCCAGCGCCGCGGTGTCATCGGTGTCGCCATCGGCCACGACTCCGAACGAGCGCAGTTCGACTTTTTGCGCGAACACAAATGTCGCACAGATCAATGCGAGCAGCAGCCGCGTTGCCATGACAAAAGGGTGGGGCAGTATCCTGTGGGCTACATGGCCGGGCAGGTCTAATCGGCATAGACCGGAAACCGGGCCTTGTACTGGTAAGGGTGGATCCGTCAAGCATTGTGGGAGTGGTTGTGGTCAATGAATTCAGCGTCCCATGGGTAGTAGCCCGCTCGTGTCGGATCTGCTATGCTTGGCGTTGAAAACTAGGGGGTGTTTACCCATGTTCAGCCGATCGCTGTTTGCGCTCTTTGCGTTGTCTTCCGCCGCATTCGGACAGTTGTTCGTCCCCGCCGCCGGAAGCCCCTTTGCGATAGGTTCGGGAGCAGATGGCGCCGCGATCGGCGACTTCAACGGCGACGGCAGTCTCGACGTGGCGACGCCGAACCGCTTCGGCAATAGCGTTTCCATTATGCTCGGCAACGGTGCCGGTGGGTTCGTCAATGCGAGCGGAAGTCCGTTCGCCTCGGGCAATGGGTCCTCTCGGCTGGCGGCGGCCGATTTCAACCTCGATGGCACGCTCGATCTCGTGGTCTACAACTCGACTGACGCGCAGGTGCGCATCTATATGGGAGCGGGCAACGGAACCTTCACCCAGGCGACCGGCAGCCCGTACCCGGCCGGCGGTGCGCCGGTAACAGGCGACTTCGACGGCAACAACATTCCCGACATCGCGATTGCCAATCAGACCGCTGGCAACATCGTGGTGTTGCTCGGTAACGGCTCCGGCGGATTCGCGGCGGCGAGCAACAGCCCGTTCTCCGCGGGAGCTGGAGTCATCGCCGTCGCCACCGCCGATTTCAACCGCGATGGCCGCCTTGACATGGCAGCCGCCAACTTCACGGCAGGCACCGTAACGGTTCTGCTCGGCAACGGCCTCGGCAGCTTCGTTACAGCACCCGGCAGCGGATTCGCGGCGAGCACCAATCCTGCCGCCATCGTTTCCGGCGACGTCAATCGCGATGGCCGCGAGGACCTGGTGGTGGCCAACCAGGGAGCCAACAACGTCCAGGTGTTTCTCGGCGACGGAACCGGCGGATTCGCCCAGGCCAGCGGAAGCCCGATCGCGGTGGCCAATTCGCCCTCCTCGCTGGCACTGCGCGACCTCGACGGAGATTCGGCGCTCGACCTTCTCGCCGCTTCGTCATCGACCGCTGCCGTCAACATCCTGCGAAATACCGGCGGGGGCGGATTCGCCGCGGTTGCCGGAAGCCCATTCAGCACGGCGGGTGGCCCGAGCGCGATCGCCGTGGCCGACTTCAACGGCGACGGCCGGGCCGATGTGATCGCGGTAAGCCCGTCCGTCAGCCAACTCACGCTTCTCGTCAACAACATGCCGTTCTTCCGATTCCAGCCACGCGAGCTCGACTTCTACTTTACGGCCGGACAAACCGCGGCGCAGAACCTCGGAACGCTTCTCGGTGGCACCGCCGGAGTGGCCGCGACGATCACGTCCGACAGTTCCTGGCTGAACTACTCGGTGGGATGCGGCGGACTGTGCATCGCCGCAAGCCCCCTCGGCTTGGCCGCCGGGCAGTATCGGGGACTGATGACGGCGTCGGCAGCGGCGACCTATTCAGGCACGCTTCGCGCGACGATGAACATCACGAATCAATCCGTAGCCCTCACCACGGCGCCCTCGAGTCCGATTTCGGTGGGTGACGGCGCGCGCGCGGTGGCAACGGGCGACTTCAATCGCGATGGCAATCTCGATTTCGCTGTCACGAGCACTACTTTGAACTCGGTCGCCGTGTTTCTCGGAAACGGCACCGGAGGATTCACCGGCGCCGCCGGTAGTCCATTTGCGACTGGGCAGCGTCCGGAGACGATGGTCGCTGCGGATTTCAATGGAGACGGCCGGCTGGACATCGCCACCGCGAATGCCCTCAGCGATGATGTCTCGATCCTGCTCGGAACCGGCACCGGCTCGTTCCTCCCAATTCCCGGACAGGCGATTCCCGCCGGCACGACACCATCGGCGATCGCGGCGGCGGACTTCAACCGCGATGGGCTCCCGGACTTGGCCACCGTCAACCGCAACGGAGGTTCCGTCAGCATCTTGCTCAACAACGGATCGGGCAGCTTCACGCCCACCGCCCCGATTTCCTCCTTGGCGTCGCCACGATTCCTGGTAGCCGCCGACTTCAATGGCGACGGTGACGGTGATCTCGCGGTGGCCCTCGAAGCGAGCTTGCTCAACGTCTATCTCGGTAACGGGCGTGGCGGATTCACGGTCGCGGCCGGCGGTCCGTACACGATCGATTTCCAACCGTCGTGGATGGCAACTGGGGATGTCAACGCGGACGGACGGACGGATATCCTGACGGTCACTTCCGGATCGGGCGCGCTGCGAGTCCACCTCGGCAACGGGGTGGGCGGATTCGCCGCTGCGCCGGGAAGTCCCTTCGCCACCGCGACGGCGCCCCACGTGGTGGCGTTCGGGGATGTCAACGGCGACGGCAAGCCAGACGCACTGGTCTCGCACTCCAACAACAATGGCGTCACGGTGATGCTCGGAAACGGCGCGGGCGGCTTCTCGCAGGCCCCCGGGTCCTTCCCTGCCACGAGCGGGCAGACCCTCGCCACTGGTGACTTCAACAAGGACGGCTACCCCGATTTCGCGCATGCCGTCAGCACCGGTTCGGTTCGCGTCTTTCTGGGCGGAAAGGCACTCACTTCGACATCGTTGGTGTCGAATCCCGTCTCAACCGCGGTGTTCGGGCAAACGATCACCCTGACTGCCTCGGTAACGGCCGCACCCGGCAGCGTGCTCTTCGGCACCTTCGGCGGCGTGGTTCGCTTCTTCGACAACGGGACTCAGGTAGGAACCTCTCCGATTGCTGGCGGCAACGCGACACTCACGCTCACCACGCTGCCTCCTGGAACCCATATCTTCACGGCGTCCTACGCCGGCGACAACACCGCGAATCCCTCCAACAGCGGACCGGTCAACGTCGCGATCAACAACGGCAACCTGACCATGCAGGCCGGAAACGGACAGTTCGCGGTGTTGACCGACACGTTCCTGGCGCCGCTGCAGGTTCTGGTGACCAACCATGCCGGTGCGCCAGTCGCGGGGGCGCTCGTCTCGTTCTTCGCGCCGTCGAGCGGCGCGAGCGGAACGTTCCAGCCGTCCGGGCTGACGGTCGTCCGCGTGGCCACCAACGCATCGGGTGTCGCCTCGGCACCCGCCTTCCGCGCCAACACCGTGGCCGGCATCTACAACGTGATCGCCGCCACTCCGGGTGTGAACGCCACCGCGTCGTTCACGCTCAACAATGTGCTGGCCGGAAGCGCGTCGCAGTTGACCACCGTGACTGGAACGCCCCAGATCGCGCAAACCGGAAGCGCTTTTACGATCCGGTTCAAGGTGCGCGCGCTCGATGGGACCGGGCGCCCGGCCGTTGCCGGGAACATCACTTTCAGTTCGCCCGGCACGGGAGCTTCCGGCACCTTCGCCGGCGGCGGCACTTCGGTGCAGGTCGCAACCGACTCGCAGGGCTACGCGGAGGCTCCGTTGTTCACGGCCAACAACGCCGCCGGCTCCTACAGCGTAACCGCCACCCTCGGATCGGTTCCGCCGGTCCAGTTCGCCCTCGCCAATCAGACCGCTGCGGGCCTGCAGGTCACCAGCCCGGTCGAGGGTCAGACGATCAACGTCGCCAATATTACCTTCCAATGGACGCAGGATAATTCGGCAACCGGCTATCGAATCCTGGTCAAGCAGAATACCGGGCAAACGGTCTTCACGGGCCAACTGGCGGGATCGGCTTCGACGAGCACCGTGCTGAGTCTGCCTGACGGGACGTTCGCTTTCTCGGTGCAATCGTGCTCCGACGCTTCGCTGACAGCGTGCAACGGCAACTATGGAGCCCGGAACTTCACCGTCCAAACGCCGGCGCCTTCGGCCCCTACGGTCACGTTCCCACTCACCGGCGCCGTTCTCGATACGTCGACGCACACGCTGCAATGGAGCGGCGTGGCCGGCGCGACACGTTACGAAGTGACCCTACGCAACAACACCACCGGCAATACCGACCTGTTCATCACCACTCTCGCACCAGCGGTGAGCACGGTTTTCTCGATGCGCAGTGGCGACTACACGCTTGAAGTGAAGGCATGCGGCGCAGGGTGCAGCACAGCTGGACTCTCCTACTTCTCCGTACGGCTAAATCCAGTACCCTCCACTCCACCCACCATCACGGTGTGCAATGTGCAGAATCAGATCAGCCAGAATCTGCTGACCTGTAATTGGACTCCGGTTGCGGGCGCGGATCTGTACGTCGTGCAGGTGGTGCAGACGGGCGCAGGTCCGGGCGGCGGCGCATTGACGGTGGCTTCGTCTCAGGTCTCCACCACCAGCGCGAGCTTCCAGGTGCCGAACGGAAACCTGCAGGTCGTGGTCCAAGCCTGCAACGGCGACGGATGCAGCAATCCGTCGGGCGGCTATGGCATCGTGACATCATTTGGAAATCCGGCGGTTCCCACGATGGGGTCGCCCGTGGGCGGGTCCGTCGTGGATGGCCCCACACTCGTGTTTTCGTGGACCCGGATACCGGCCGACAATGGCAGCAACACTTTCTACCGGTTGTACGTGCAGGACTTCGCGCGGAACCAGCCCGCTCTCGATGTGATCACCAACCAGAACTTCTGGGGAGCGCAGTTCGCCGCGGGGAGGCGCTATGACGCCCTGGTGATCGCCAACCCCGATTCGCTGAACGCGAGTCAGGGTCCTCCGCAGGGCTTCACCACTCGGGGCACCAATCCGCAGAGCCCGACGCTGGTGCAGCCGCAACACCAGGGAAGCGTCAAGCAGGGCAACGTCAAGTTGGGATGGACTCCCTTGCCGGGAGCGCAGCTTTACCAATACTACATTGCGATTTCGGGCCAGAATACTCCGGTCGCCACGGGCGTTACGACGGGCATCGAAGTCCAGGTTCCGCTCGCGGTGGCGAACAACCAGAACACGGTTCATAGTGGCATCGTGCGTGCTTGCACGACCGGATTGAACTGCACGGCGGGCTCGGAAACGGGCTGGGGAATCTGGTCCAATCAGACCGGCGGAACGGGTGTAACCACCTTCACTTTAGTGCCGTGAACCTCTCGCGCGCCGCGAGGGCTTTTGCTTTCAATTAGATTGACATGATACGCTTGAAGGTTCCATGCGTACTGTCGATCTGATCCGGCGGAAGCGAGACGGCGAAGAGCTGTCCGCGGACGAAATTTCTTTCCTTATCCAGAACTATACGCAGGGCCAAATCCCTGACTATCAGATGGCGGCCTTCCTCATGGCCGTTTTTTTCAGCGACATGGGTGACCAGGAAGTCACAGCGATGACCCGCGCCATGGTCGCATCCGGCTCGACAATTGATCTGTCAAGCATTTCCGGCGTGAAGGTGGACAAGCACTCCACTGGCGGCGTCGGCGACAAGACCAGTCTCATCGCTGCGCCGTTGGCGGCCGCCGCTGGCGTGATGGTCCCGATGATTTCGGGCCGCGCCCTCGGACACACGGGCGGAACCCTCGACAAGCTCGAGGCGATTCCCGGCTTCCGGACCAACCTGACCGTGGATGAGTTCCGCGAGCAGCTCCGCATGTACAACCTCGCCTTCATGGGACAGAGCGCGGAAGTTGCGCCCGCCGACGGCAAGCTTTATGCGATGCGCGATGTCACTGGAACCATCGAGTCCATCCCGCTGATCGCGAGTTCGATCATGTCGAAGAAGGTCGCCGAGGGAATCGACGCCCTGGTGCTCGACGTAAAGGTAGGCTCGGGCGCCTTCATGAAGAAGCAGGTGGATGCGCGCAAGCTCGCCCAGTTGATGGTGGCGATCGGCCGCCGTCACGACAAGCGTGTACAGGCGCTCATCACCGACATGAATCAGCCGCTCGGCTTCGCCATCGGTAACGCGCTCGAGGTGATGGAAGTCTCGCAAACCCTGCAAAATGCCGGCCCCACCGACCTGACTCGGCTTTCGCTCGAGCTCGCCGCGCGCATGATCTTCCTCGGCCGGGTCACCATGACGCTCGACGACGCGCGTGAAATGGCCCAGCGCAAACTGCTCGACGGATCGGGCTATCGCAAGTTCAAGGAAGTGATCAAGGCGCAGGGCGGCGATGCCAATGTGCTCGACCGGTTCGACCTGCTGCCGAACGCCACCGGCGTCCGCGAGATCCTTTCGCCGCGCAATGGCTACGTGAGTGCGATCGAAGCCGAATACGTCGGTCTCGCTTCGGCGATGATCGGCGCTGGGCGCGAAACCAAGGACGACACGGTCGATCCGGCGGTAGGCGTGATCCTCGAAGTGAAGGTCGGCCAGAAGGTGGATGCTGGCGCGGTTCTCTGCAGGCTCTACTACACCAAGGAAGACCGGCTGGAAGAAGCCGCTGAAACCGTGGAAGAGGCCTTCCGCGTGTCGGCCGCGCCACCCGAGGACCGCGACCTGATTCTCGAAGTCGTCGGCTAGGCTTCGGCCATGGAGCGATTCACGGGCCTGCTGGGATTGATTGCGATCCTGGCGGGCGCGTACCTCTTCTCCACCGATCGCAAGCGTATCGAGCCCCGGCTGTTGCTGTGGGGCTTGGGCCTGCAGTTCGGCTTCGCGTTTCTCGTCCTGAAGACGGACTTCGGCAGGGTTTTCCAGGCGGCGAGCGGTGTGGTGAACGCGCTGCTCGACTACGCCGAGGTCGGCAGCAAGTTCCTCTTTGGACCCCTCGGTGAAAAGGGCGGGCCGTTCGGCGTGGTGTTCGCCTTTCAGGTCTTACCGATCGTCATCTTCATCGCGTCTCTGTTTTCGATTCTCTACTACTTCGGCGTCATGCAGATCGTGGTGAAGGCAATGGCCGTCGCAATGCAGCGCGTGATGGGCGTCTCCGGCGCCGAATCGACCAACGTCGCGGCGAGCATCTTCATGGGGCAGACCGAAGCTCCGCTGACGATCAAGCCGTTCCTGGCGAACCTCACGCAGTCGGAACTGTTCACCATCATGACAAGCGGCATGGCGCACGTTTCGGGTGCCGTGATGGCGGCCTACGTGAAAATCGCCCATGTCGAGATCCAGCACCTGCTCACGGCGGTGATCATGACGGCGCCCGCCACAATCATGCTAGCCAAGATGCTGATGCCCGAGACCGGAACTCCGGAAACGGCGGGATCGGTGAAAGTGGAAGTCGAAAAGCCGGGTGTCAACATCATCGATGCGGCGGCTCGTGGCGCGGGCGAGGGCTTGCACCTGGCGCTCAATATCGGCGCCATGCTGATCGCGTTTCTCGCGCTAATCGCGCTCGTCAATGGCGTGATGGGCTGGGTACACGGACAGATGGGCTGGTTTCCGGAATCGATGCAGACGCTGTTCGGATGGGTCTTCGCGCCGATCGCGTGGCTGCTGGGAGTGACCTGGAAAGACGCCCAGACCATCGGCAATCTGCTCGGCACGCGTCTGGTGCTCAACGAATTCGTGGCGTTCCTGCAGTTGGGACCGATGAAGGCGCAGCTCGATCCGAAATCGTTCACCATCGCGACCTACGCCCTGTGCGGATTCGCCAACCTCAGTTCGATCGCGATTCAGATCGGCGGTATCGGCGCGCTGGCGCCCACCCGCAAGTCTGACCTCGCGCGACTCGGCCTGCGCGCCGTGATCGCGGGTACACTCGCCAACTTCATGTCGGCGTGCATCGCCGGAATTCTGTTGTGAAGCAAGCCGTCGATTTCCTCAAAGATCGCCTCAACACGCCTCCGGCGGTGGGGGTGGTACTCGGCAGCGGACTCGGCGCCTTCGCCAACCACGTCGAGAATCCAGTTGTGTTCCCGTACGAGAAGATTCCCGGATGGCCGCAATCAACCGCGGTTGGGCACGCGGGCAAACTCGTCTGCGGCGCTCTCGCCTCGACACCGCTGATCGTCATGAGCGGCCGCGCGCATCTGTACGAAGGCCACTCAATCGACAAGGCGGTCTTCGGCGTTCGCGTCATGGGGAAACTCGGCGTGAAGGCGATCGTGTTCACCAACGCGGCGGGCGGAATCAATCTCTCCTATGGGCAAGGTAGCCTGGTGCTGATCTCCGATCACCTCAATCTGCAAGGTACGAGTCCGCTGATCGGGCCGAATGATGATTCGCTCGGCCCACGATTTCCGGACATGTCGGATGCCTATGACGCGGAGTTCCGCGTCAAGGCGAAGGAAACGGCACGTTCTCTCGGGTTCGAATTGCCGGAAGGTGTCTACGCCGGATTGCTGGGCCCGAGCTATGAGACTCCGGCCGAGATCCGGTTCCTGCGCGTGATTGGCGCCGATCTCGTCGGCATGTCGACCGTTCCCGAGGTGATCGCGGCGCGGCACATGGGCATCCGGTGCCTGGCGATTTCGTGCGTGACGAACATGGCCGCGGGAATATTGCCCCAGAAGATCAACCACGAGGAAGTGCTTGAAACCGGAGCCCGGGTCCGCGATCGATTGCTAGCGCTCTTGCACGCACTCGTGCCGCGGTTGGGGGCGTAGCATGGAGCCACTGCTCGAAGCCGCCATCGCGGCGCGCGAAAACGCGGTCGCACCGTTTTCGAAATTCCGCGTCGGCGCGGCGATCGAAGACGAGCAGGGGCGCATCCACACCGGCTGCAACGTCGAGAACGCGAGCTACGGACTGACGATTTGCGCCGAGCGTGTCGCGGTCTTCAAGGCGTTGTCGGAAGGTGTGCGCAAGTTCCAGCGGGTGGCTGTCGCGGCCGACACCGATGACCTGACGCCTCCGTGCGGCGCCTGCCGCCAGATCCTGTGGGAGTTTTGTGGCGATTGCGAAGTGACGCTGGTCAACCTGCAAGGGAAAACGGAAATGTTCCGCATGAGCCAGTTGTTGCCGAGGGCATTCGATGCTTCGATTCTGGGTTAGCATCGCGCTCGCGGCGATGGCGCTGCGGGCAGCCGAGTCCGCTGACTGGATCATCTCCGCGGGTCACGTAATCACGATGGACGCGCAACGCCGCGTGATCGAGAAGGGCGCGGTGGCGATTCGCGGCGCGTCGATCATCGCTGTCGGCAAACGCACCGAAATCGATACGAAGTTCACCGCCAAACAGCGAATCGATCACCCGGACGCAATCCTCTCTCCCGGACTCATCAATACGCACACACACGCGCCGATGTCGCTGTTCCGCGGAATCGCCGACGACATGCGGCTGCAGGAGTGGCTGGAGAAGTTCATCTTCCCGGCCGAGGCGAAAAACGTTTCGGCGGAATTCTGCCGTTGGGGCACGCGCCTGGCCGTGGCCGAAATGCTGCTCGGTGGAACCACCACATACACCGATATGTACTACTTCGAGGATGCGATCGCGGAAGAGACGAAGGCGGCGGGAATGCGCGGCGTGCTCGGCGAAACCGTGATCGGATTCCCGGTGGCGGACGCGAAGACTCCGCAAGACGCGCTGAAACTCACCGAAACCTATATCCGCCGCTTCCAGAATGATCCACTGATCGTACCCGCGGTGGCGCCGCACGCGCTCTATACCAACAGTGACGAAACGCTGCGCGCCGCGCGTGCGCTCGCCAACCGCTATGGAGTGCCGCTGCTGATCCACCTTTCCGAGACCAAACGCGAGAACGAAGAGATCATCGCCAAGCGCGGCATGAGCCCCACCCGCGTGCTCGAGTCGATCGGGCTTTTCGAGGGCCGGACACTCGGAGCGCACGGGGTCTGGCTCGACGACGCCGATCTGGCAATCATCAAGCAGCGTGGCGTGGGCCTGGCGCATTGTCCTTCATCGAACATGAAACTCGCCTCGGGCGTCGCACCGGTGGTGAAGCAGTTGAAGCTCGGAATCGCAGTAGGCTTGGGTCCGGATGGACCAGCGGGATCGAATAACGATTTCTCGATGTTCGAGGAGATGGATCTCGCGGCGAAGTTGCAGAAGGTGGCGACGATGGATCCGCAGGCGTTGCCCGCCGAAGACGCCTTTGCGATGGCAACGATTCACGGAGCCCGGGCACTCGGGCTCGACAGCAAAATCGGATCGCTCGAATCCGGGAAATTGGCGGACCTGATTCTCGTTCGAACCGATCAAGCCCATTCCCAGCCGATGTACAACGCCTATTCGCAGATGGTCTATGCGCTCAAAGGGACCGACGTCACCGACGTGATGGTGAACGGCCGGATGGTGGTGCGCAACCGCGCACCCCTCACCTTGCAGCCCGCGCCGATTCTCGCCAAGGCGCGCGAGTACCGCGAGCGGATTCTACGCTCGCTCGGGAAGTAGCGCCATGCTCCTGCCACTGTTGTTGATCACCGCCGTCGCGGCGCTTGCCGCGAACGTGCGCGAATTCGGCGCGCGCGGCGATGGCAAAGCGGACGACACGGCCGCGATCCAAAAGGCGGCCGATGCGGGCAAAGGCGCGGTGTTTCTTCCGCGCGGCGGCTATCGAATCACCAAACCCATCCGGCTCGACCTGACGCGGAACGGTCCTCTCGGAATCCACGGAGACGGCACTGCGACGATCGTGATGGCGGGCGAAGGTCCGGCGATTCTCGTGACCGGATCGCACAAGAAATCCGCCGATCCGAAAGGTGTCACCGAACTGACAGCAGAACGTGAGCGCGCCCCGCTGATCGACGGCTTCGCCATCAAAGGCGCGAACGCCGCAGCGGATGGAATCCGTGTCGAAGGCACGATCCACGCGGTCTTTTCGCGCCTCTATCTATCGAAGCTCCGCAACGGACTCGTGCTCACCGGGCTCAATCGCAACGTGCTCGTGTCGGACGTCAACGTCTACGACAATGATGGAATCGGGATTCTGCTCGACAAACTGAATCTCCACCAGGTCAACATCGTCAACTCGCACGTGTCGTACAACAAGCTGGGCGGAATCGTGGTGCGGCAGTCCGAGATCAGGAATCTCCAGATCGGATCCTGCGACATCGAAGCGAACATGATGGTGGGCGGCGAGCCCGCCGCGAACATCCTGTTCGACACGCGCGGCGGGTCGATTCGCGAGGGTGCGATCACGGGTTCTTCGATCCAGCACTACGGGCGCGCGAAGGGCTCGGCGAACATCCGGTTCATCGGAGAAGTGAACGCGCCCCGCAAGGTGGGCTTCTTCTCGATCGGCGACAACATGATCTCCGATGCTGATCTGAACATCCACCTGAAGCACGCCCGCGGCGTGAACATTACCGGCAACACCTTCGCCCTCGGATTCAGCTACAACCTGCTCGTCGAGAACAGTTCGAACATCACCGTGGGCTCGAACACCATGGACCAGAATCCGGACTACGACCAACCCGATTTCCGCAATACTGTCCAGTTCGAGGATTCGTCGGACTCTCAGATCCTCGGCCTCCTCATCAACCGCTCGCGCAAAGCCGAGGCGGCGCTGATCATTCGCCGGTCGCACCATTTCCGGATTGCCGATACGACGGTCCTCGATTCCGACGGCATTGGGATCCTGCTCGACCGCGTGGATTGGACTCGGGTGTCCGGCTGCTTGATTCATGACCGGCGTCCGGAGTCGCGGGATCGTGTGGCGATCCGGGTGGCGGGCGGCGTCCGGAATCAGGTGGAGTCGAATCTGGTGGAAGGCAAAATCGTGGTCGAGTGAACCGGCGGTACTAAACTTCTGCCCAAAAACTGCCGATAAGCCCCCAGAAGCCGATGTCTGACCATCAACTCGACACCGACGCGCTGCTGATGCAGTTCAACAAGCTGATCCAGGATCTCCTGAGGGGAACCATGAACCGGAACACCTTCCGGCCTTGGGAGATCGACTTGTTGTTGGACATCGAGGAGTGCAATCTTCGCGATGCGAACCGGCGCGAGGTCCTGCGCCGCTATCAGAAGGCAGTCGCCCGCCATGTAGACCGAGGTGCCACATCGTTACTGAAGCTATCGGAGTACTTGGAACGTAACCGGGTCCGGAGGGAAAGACGCGCGTCCGAAGTGACCGAAGTGGAAGAAGTCCAGCCAACTGGCCCCCGGTAGCCCGGCCCAGCACAGCTCACAAACCGCGACTTTGGCCCTGAGCCCGGGTTCTACCCTCTCAGCGGAAAATGATCACCCGGAATCGATTCGCGGCGGCGACCTCATGCGCGGTCGTGGCCGTTGCATTCTCGGTCGCGGCGCAGAATAGCCGAAAGACCGTCCAGCCCGGTTTCACCGGGATACTCGGACGCCCCACCGATCGGGCGATCGTCCTCAGTCTCCACGCGCCGGAGGAGAAATCCGCCTTCGTTGAGTACGGAACAGCACCGGGCCAATACTCATCTCGCACCGCCACGGTCGGCCTGCCTGCCAATGAGCCGGTGGAGATCCCGATCGAAGGTTTGAGGCCGGACACCCGCTACTACTACCGGGTGAATGGAGAGGGCCCCGGGCACAGCTTCCACACCCAACGCGCTCCCGGCGCGGCGTTCACATTCGGCGTGCAGGGCGATTCGCATCCGGAGCGCCTGAATCGCATGTATCATCCGGACCTCTACCGCCGCACGATGGACCAAGTGTCGGCCGATCGCCCCGATTTCTACCTGACATTGGGAGACGACTTCAATGTCGATCAGCTTTACCGTTCCGGCAACCTCAACGCGCGGACAGTCGATGGACTCTACCTGGCCCAGCGTGAGTTTCTCGGAATCGTGGGCCGCACCGCGGCACTCTTTCTGGTCAACGGCAACCATGAGCAGGCGGCGCGCCACATGCTGGATGGAACGTCAGAGAGCGTCCCGGTCCTGGCGGGCAAGGCGCGGAATCGCCACTATCCGCTTCCCGCGCCAGACCGCTTCTATTCGGGCGACGCCGAACCGGTGGAATTCGTGGGCCTGCGCCGCGACTACTATGCCTGGACTTGGGGCGACGGATTGTTCGTCGCCATCGACCCCTACTGGCACTCCCCCGTAGGCATCGACGCCGGAATCGGCGGAGGAGGCGGTGACCGGCAAGGCAAAGGGAAAGGCGGCGGTGGGAAACGCGGCGGCAACAAGCGCGGCAACGGCCAGCGCGACGCTCGGAAGGGCGACGGCGGGCGCAATCGCGACGGATGGGCGCCCACGATGGGTGACGTGCAGTATCGCTGGTTGAAGTCCACGCTCGAGCAGAGCAAAGCGAAATACAAGTTCGTCTTCGCGCACCATGTGCTTGGCACCGGCCGGGGCGCGGTGGAAATGGCGGACCTCTACGAGTGGGGCGGGCGGAACCGGAACGGCGAATGGGAGTTCGACAAGAAGCGTCCCGGTTGGGAACTGCCCGTGCATCAGCTCTTCGTCAAGCACGGTGTCACGATCTTCTTCCAGGGACACGACCATCTCTTCGCGCGCCAGGAGAAGGACGGCGTCATCTATCAGGAGACGCCGAATCCAGCCGACACCACCTACACCGCGTTCAACCGGGAGGCGTACCGGTCGGGCGACATCTTGCCGAACTCCGGCTACCTGCGAGTCAAGGTGGCTCGAGAAGCCGTGACGGTCGACTACGTGCGATCGTGGCTCCCCAAGGACGAAACCGCGGAGCACCGGCAGGGCGAGGTCGCGTTCTCCTACCAAGTCAAGGCGCGAGGACAAGCGAAATGAGAACCACCCTATTGGCGGCGTTCCTTCTGTCCACCCCTGCGTGGCCGCAGGCGCGGCCGGTCACGATCTTTCCCGCGGCCTCGATGTCGGGCCCGGCCGTCGTGGCGCCGGAATCGATTGCCGCCGCTCGGGCCGAAGCCGAGAGCATCACGGTGACCGATGCGGTCGGGGCCGCGCGGCCCGCGCAACTGCTCTCGGTATCCCCGGCGCAGACCAACTTCGTGATTCCCGCCGGGACAGCACCCGGCAGCGCGACCGTGACGCTCCGAGGGCGAGATGGCAGTACCGCGACAGGTACGGTTGAGGTTCGCGCGGTGGCTCCGGGTATCTTCACGCTGGACGGCTCCGGGCGGGGCAAGGCTGCGTCGATGGTGCCGTTCCCTGTCGATCTCTCGGCCGAATCCGGACCCATCAATCTGCAACTGTTCGGCACCGGAATGCGCGGATCGAGACAATCGGTGACCGCGACGATCGGTGGCGAAGCCGTGCCAGTCATTGGCGGAATCCAGCCGGGCGCCGTTGCGGGGCTCGACCTGCTGGAACTCGGCCCGTTGCCGCAGTCGCTGCGTGACCGTGACGAAGCCGGGGTGGCCGTCACCGTGGACGGAGCCGCCGCCAATCGCGTCACGATTCCGATCTTGTCCGCCCCGGCCGCTGGCCAATGGGGCCGCCGGCCAGAGTTGCCCGAAGCCAATTCGGAGATGTCGGTCGCCGAACTGGATGGCAAGATCTACGTGCTCGGCGGATATCCATCGAGCCGGATCTCGGTTCGAACCGTGCAGGTCTACGATCCGGTCTCAGCCACCTGGAGCCTGACCACGCCGCTGCCGGTCGCCCTCAACCACACGATGTCGGTAAGCGTGAATGGCCGGATTTATGTGATCGGGGGTCAGCGTGACGCGGGAGGCGCGGGTCCGTTCGAGAATACGGTCTACGAGTACGATCCTGGACCGGCCACCTGGACCGCCCGCGCTCCGATGCCGACAGCTCGCGGCGGAGGCGCGGCGGCGGTGGTGGATGGCAAGATCTATGTCGCGGGTGGACGGCCTCCCCGCGGGTCCGACTTCGCGGTCTACGATCCGGCCGCCAATTCCTGGACGGTACTTCCCGACATGCCCACACAGAGGAATCACCTCGGAGCCGTGGCCGTGGGGACCAATATCTACGTCGTGGGCGGCCGCTTTGGAGCCGGATTCGAAAGCGAACGGACCGATCGCATCGAGATCTTCGATACCATCTCCCGCACCTGGACCTCGGGCGCCGCCATGCCGCGTCCGCGCGGCGGCGTAAACGCGCTGGAAGCGCGCGGCTGTATTCACGTCTTCGGCGGGGAGGGCAATAGCGAGGTCCCGAGCGGCGTCTTCCCGGATCACGATGTCTACGATCCGCGGACCGATGGGTGGACTCACCTCGAGCCGATGCCCATTCCAGTCCACGGCGTCACGGGAGCCGTGTTCACGAACGGACTGATCTATCTGCCGGGTGGCGGCATTTCGATCGGCGGAAGCAGCGGAAGCACCCTCCATCAGGTCTATCGCCCGTCGATGGATTGCCGCTGAGTGGCGGGGCGACCGGGCCCAGGGTATGGTTTGACGCGCGGCGAAACGACTTCCTATACTGGTCCCGACGTCAGTATTTTCTCGCTTTGGAGCAAATCCCATGTATCGCCTTACCCTAAGGCATGCGTTTCTGCTTGGCGCAGTGACGCTTGCCCCGGTGGCGCACGCCCAAGAAGTGCGTGCATCGATCACAGGCAACGTCAACGACCCGACAGGGTCGCCCGTTCCCGGAGCCAGGATCACAGCCACCAACGTTGCCAGCAACGTCTCGTCCGCCACGGAGAGCAATAGCTCTGGCACCTATCTCACCCCATTTCTTGCCCCCGGAACCTACCGCCTGACGGTGGAAAACCAGGGCTTCAAGCGCTTCCTGCGCGAAAACATCCTGTTGCAGTCGGGCGACCGGCCACGTATCGACGTCACCCTCGAGATCGGAGAACTCGCACAGAGCGTCACCGTTAGCGACGCCGTCTCGCAGTTGCAGACCGAGACTGCGAGCCGATCCCAGGTGATCGCCAACGAGTTGATCGCCAACGTTCCCACGCAGGGCCGCAATCCGTTCCAGGTCGCCTGGGCGTCGGCCGGCGTCATCAAGAGCGGATCCTGGCGGTACCTGCGCTCATTCGATATCGCCGGCACGACTGGCATCTCGATCTCGGGTGGCCGCGAGCGCGAAAACGAAGTGCTCATGGACGGCCTGTCGAACGTCCGTGGAAACCGGACCGTCATCAGCGTTCCGACCACGGAGTCGGTGGAGGAGTTCAAGGTCCATCAGAACACCTACGACGCGCAGTATGGCCGCACCGGCGGCGGCGTGATCTCGATCGTCACCAAGGGTGGCGGCAATCAGTTCCACGGTACGGCGTTCGAGTATTTCCAGAACGACAAGATGAACGCCAATCAGACCGAGCTCAATCGCGCCGGGATCAAGCGTCCACCGAACAACATCAATCAGTTCGGCGCGCAGGCCTCGGGACCGATCTATATTCCGAAGGTGTTCGACGGCCGGAACCGGCTGTTCTGGATGCTTTCATGGGAAAGCCTGCGGCAGCGCTCGGCTGATCCTGGCGTGGCAACGTTCCCGGTTGCCGAATGGCGCAACGGTGATTTCTCGACGCTGCTCAATGCGCAGGGCCAGCAGGTGGTCATCCATGATCCGCGTTCCACGCGTCCGGATGGCAGCAGGGTTCCGTTCCCGGGTAACCGGTTGGCGGCAAGCCAGATCGATCCGGTTGCCAAGAATGTGCTCGCTCTTTACCCGCTTCCCAGGACAACGGGAGACGGGTTTGCGCGCATTAACAACTATCCGTATCCTTCTCGCTGGGTGGCGAGTTTCGACCAGTTTGCCGGCCGCACGGATCTCTCACTCAACGACAAGAACAAGTTCTTCTTCCGGTACGGCGAAAATCCGTTCCAGGAATTCCGCGCCATCGTATTCGGTTTCGACAACCCGGCTGAGCCGACGGGCAACGCACCGTTGCTGCGTAACGGCCGCAACATTGTCATGAACTGGACCTCGACCATCAGCCCCACGATGACGTTCGACCTTCGCACCGGCTTGAGCCGCTGGGAAGAGGCCGGAGGCAGTACGCTCGGCGCGGGCTACGATCCCAAGCGGCTCGGGTTCGATTCGAATCTGGTGGGCCAGTTTACCCGCTTCCAGTTTCCGCGGTTCGACCTGCAGGATTACCAGTCGATCGGCTCCGACGCGTTCGGACCCGGCGCGATGGACACCTACAGCGTGCAGCCGAATGCAAACAAGGTCATGGGAAAGCACTTCCTGAAGTTCGGCGGCGAAGGGCGCCGGTATAACCGGAATGAGTCAGGCCGCGGATTCCCGTCCGGCCAGTACTCGTTCAATCGGACTTGGACGCAGGCCCAGGCCAATCGCGCCGACGCGGTTTCCGGGAATAGCCTCGCTTCGATGCTGCTCGGCTTCCCCGCCGCGGCGCAGGTCCAGAAGAACATCGATCCCTCTTATCGCCACCACTACTGGGCTGGCTTTTTCCATGACGACTGGAAGATCAGTCAGAGGCTGACGCTCAATATCGGCATTCGTTGGGACATGGAGACGAACAACTACGAGCGGTTCGACCGGAACCTGCTGGGGCTCGACTTCAACGCCGCCAGTCCGATTGCGAGCCGCGTTCAGGGCCTGAGCCTCAAGGGTGTTCCGCAATTCGCGGGCAAGGACGGCCAATCGCGAGCCGCGTTCAACAATGACAAGAACAACTGGCAGCCGCGCGTGGGTCTCGCCTACAAGCTGAGCGACAAGTGGGTCCTGCGTGGCGGTTACGGCCTCTACTACCTCGGCCAGGACGAAACGGGATTCACCAACGGATTCAGCCGGACCACCAGCGCCGTGGTCAGCACCGACGGACTGACGCCGCTCCCGAACCTGTCGATCGCCAATGCCTTCATCGGGCTGCCCGGCAGCCGCTTGCTCGATCCGGTCGGCGCGAGCCTGGGGGCCGTCAGCTTCCTCGGCGAAGGCATTCCGGCGAACTTCCGCGACCGGTCACTGCCCTACTCCCACCAGTATTCGTTCGACATCCAGCGTGAGTTCGCGGGCAGTTTCCTAGTGGAAGCGGGCTACACGGGCAACGTTACCCGCCTGCTTCCCGTGGGCTTTGGACTGAACTACCTGCCGGCGAACGAACTCGGGCGCCGCACTTCCGCTGGAGCGATCGACACGGCCTACTACACCGCGCAGATCCCCAACCCGATGGCCGGCCTGATCCCGAACAACGCCGCGCTCAACGGCTCCACCATCCAACGCCAGATCCTCTCGTTCGCCTATCCGCAATACAACGGCGTAAGCGTCGGCAACGTTCCGGTGGGCCGGAACCGTTTCGATGGCGTGCAGTTGAAGGTCACCAAGCGCATGGGCCACGGGCTGAGCTTCCTGTCGAGCTATTCGATCGGCAAGAACCTCGAGCAGACCCGCATCCTCAACGCGCAGGATTTCAACCTGACCAACTACAAGGACGTCAAGATGGTGAAGGAATCCAATCAGAACATCGACGCTCCGCAGAAGTTCGTCGTCGCCGGCATCTACGAACTGCCGTTCGGCAAGGGACGCAAGTTCGCCAGCGGAGCCAACTCGGTGATGAACCACATCATCGGTGGCTGGCAGTTCAACTACGATGTCACCTATCAGAGCGGCTTCGTCTCGGACTATCCGAATGCCCCGCAGGTTTCGCCGGGCAGCGCCAAGCTTTCTGGCAGCGAGCAGTCCCGCACGCGCTGGTTCAATACCTCCCTCTGGCGCGGAGCGGACGGACGCCCGGTAGCGACGCAGGAACCGTTCACGCTTCGCACCTTCCCGCTGCGCTTCAGCGACGTGCGCCGCCCCGGCTACGAAAACTGGGACGCGTCACTCTCGAAGATCTTCCCGATCACCGAGCGGATGCGCCTGCAGTTCCGTTTCGAGGCGGTCAACATGCTGAACCATCCGATTCTGCCCAACATGCAGTCGGTGGACGTCACAAACCCCGGCTTCGGCCAATTGAGCCCCACGCAGGGCAACCTGCCGCGGTTCCTCAAGTTGGTCATGCATCTGAACTGGTAGTCCACTGCCAGTGTCCGAACAGCCCGGCGCTTCGGCGCCGGGTTTTTCTTTTGCTCGCACGGTCTGGGTGCGGAGTCCGGCTGTGATGACTTCGGGTTCACGCACGTGTCCGGACACCGATCGGGTAGGTAGGCCCAACCCGGCCCAGCGGACTGCGCGACGCACGTCACCTGACAGCCGTGCTCCTCGATGCGGGAGACGAGCTTCTTCTCGCGCCCCTGCGGCTTCGCGTATCTGTCCGCCTGGGCGGGGGAAGGAGGCGACGAGACCGATCGCCGCCGGAGTACCCTACGAAAGTGATCTCCCGGCGCACCCTGCTCAGACTCTTCCCGGCGCTCGCCAACTCCCAAACGGAACATGCCGCCAGCGGGCTTTTCCTACAAGCCATCCATCCAGACAACGCGGTGGCCAGAAAAGCGCTCGACGCCGTCGGAGCCAACTGGCGCGACTCTTACGCGATCATGCTGCTCGAGCTTGTCCGTCTATTCGCGCAGGTCCGGCGAAACGAGCCTGCCGATGTCCCGTCGCCGGCGCGGGCCATTCAGGGGCGGATCTTCGATTTCCTCGTGTCGAAGACACGCAAACGATTGGGCGAGGACGCACGGGCCTGGACTCGTTGGGCGTGGTCGCTTCCCTACGATCCTCACCCCGATTACGCGCAGTTCAAGGGCTTCATCTATTCCAAGATCGATCCTCGAATGGCGGCCTTCTTTCCAGAGGGAGTCCAGACGAATATCCGGTTGGACCAGGTCGAATGGGGCGGAGTAAAGGTGAACGGCATTCCCCCACTGGTGAATCCGCCCACGGTTTCCGCTTCCGAGGCGAAGTACCTGAAGGATTCCAACGTCGTCTTCGGAATCGAGATCGCGGGCGAGGCTCGTGCATACCCGAAGCGGATACTCGCCTGGCACGAGATGGCGCGCGACCGTGTCGGCGGCATCGATCTCGCAGTGGTCTATTGCACGCTTTGCGGGACCGTCATCCCGTACCGGACCCAGGCAAACGGCCGCCGGTTCACCCTCGGCACCAGCGGCCTCCTCTACGAGTCGAGCAAGCTGATGTTCGACGAGGAGACGAAATCGCTGTGGTCCACGCTCCAAGGACAGCCCGTCATTGGGCCATTATCCGGCAAGGAGTTGAGGCTCACGCTCGAACCGGTCGTTACCACGACTTGGGGTGAATGGCGATCCGCCCACCCGGCGACTTCGGTGCTATCACCCGAGACCGGCCATCAAAGAGACTATTCCGAAGGGGCTGCCTATCGGGACTACTTCGCCACGGACGAATTGATGTTCGAGGTCTCGAGATCGGACCGGCGCTTGCGAAACAAGGACGAAGTTCTCGTCATCCGCCTTCCGGGCAAAAGCCCGCTTGCGGTGGCGGTGCGGCTGCTGCAGCGAAAACCCGAATACAAGGTAGAGCACGAGGGAGTCTCTCTCACGATTCAGACAACTCGCGCGGGCGCGAATCGAGTTTTCATCGACGGAAAGCGAGTTCCCGCGCACAGGGCTTTTTGGTTCGGCTGGTATTCCCAGAATCCACAAGCCCGTTTGATTCAGTAACTCCCCTTCCGCCGCCCACGCAAACGGGACGTGGCGCTACGATGGACAAGTGAAACCTCGCAAGGCGGCTCCGAAGCGGGAGCCCGCCGATGTGACCGGCGATTGGGCAGAGCTGGAACGTGCCGAACCCGTGGATGGCCAGCCGCTCGAAGATTCGCTCGTCTCGGGCTCCGATTACTCCAGCCGTACGCTCTCCATCGCCGCCCGCCGCTCGATCTTCGAATCGGTCTGTTTCGCCGGCGCCGTGTTTCGGTCGATCAAGCTGCGCGACGTGCGGCTGATCCGCTGCGACCTTTCAAACGCGGTCTTGCGCGGACTCGAAGCCACTCGGGTCGAGCTCATCGACTGCCGGCTCACCGGTGTCAAGGCGATCGAGTGCCGGATGGAAGACGCGCTCTTCGATCGCTGCGAAGGGGCCTACGCGCAGTTCCGCGACGGCGCGATTCGCCGTGGGGAGTTCCGGGATTCCCGGTTCACCGACGCCGATCTGGCCGGAACCGGGCTCGAAGAGTCGCAATGGAGCGGCACCGCGCTGACGAAGGCCGATCTACGCGGCGCCAAACTGACCGGGGCCGACCTGCGCGGAGCCTCGATCGATGGCATCTTGGTCAACGCGGCGGATGTCTCCGGCGCGATCGTGAGTCCGGATCAGGCAATGGACTTGGCGCGGCTGCTCGGTCTCGTGATCCGCTGAGCCGAGTCTTTCCGGCGCGGGGAGGGTTTCCACCTCGGATAGAATCGTTCTTTATGGGAAGTAGCTACCGTCCGATGCCGCCTCGCCCGGGATCCGCGGCTCCGGCCGCGCAGGCGCCGCGATCCGCCGACCGGTATTTCGAGCTCAAGGCCGAGATTCACAAGAAACTGATCGGCGTGATCAACCTCGAGCGCGTCTCTTCGATCCCGAAGGAGCGGATCCGCTCGGAGATCGGCCGCGTCGTCGAACAACTGCTCGAAGCCGAACGGATCCCGATGACAACGGGCGAGCAAAACAAGATCGTCGAAGAGGTGCTCGACGAAGTTCTCGGCCTTGGTCCTCTCGAGCCGCTGCTGAAGGACCCTGGTATTTCGGACATTCTCGTCAACGGCTTCAACAAGGTCTACATCGAGCGGCAAGGCAAGCTGTCGCTCTCGCCGATCCGGTTTCGCGACAACGTCCACCTGCTGCACATTATCGAAAAGATCGTATCGCTCGTCGGCCGCCGGGTGGACGAAGCCAATCCGATCGTCGACGCGCGCTTGCTCGACGGCTCCCGCGTCAATGCGATCATCTCGCCGCTGGCGCTCGACGGCCCGGCGCTTTCGATCCGCCGTTTCGGACGTCACGTCATCACGTCGGACGAGATGGTCGCGAACAAGACGCTGATGACCAGCATGCTGCGATTCCTCGCCGCCACGGTCTCCTCGAAAGCCACCGTGCTCGTCTCGGGCGGAACCGGATCGGGCAAAACCACCACGCTGAACGCGCTTTCCCGGTTCATTCCCGAAGAAGAGCGCATCATCACGATCGAGGACACCGCCGAACTCCAGCTCCAACAGCGCCACGTGATCAAGTTCGAAACCCGCCCGCCCAACCTCAACAAGCAGGGCGGAATCAATCAGCGCGTACTCGTTCGGACGGCGCTCCGCATGCGCCCGGACCGCATCATCATCGGTGAGTGCCGCGGCGCCGAAGCGCTCGACATGTTGCAGGCGATGAACACCGGCGTGGAGGGGTCGATGTCGACCGTGCACGCCAACACGCCGAAGGATGCCTTCTCGCGTTTGCAGGCAATGGTCCTGATGGCCGATCTCGAGATGCCGACACGGGTGGTGGTGCAGCAGTTGGCGAGCGCGATCAAGATGGTGGTCCAAGTGGCGCGTCTGTCCGACGGCACGCGCAAGATCACTTCGATCGCCGAGGTGGCGGGAATCGACGACGACGCCGTGCAGATCAACGAGGTCTTCCATTTCGAGCGCATGGGCATCAACGATGCCGGAAAAGTGATGGGCCGCTTCAAGGCCACCGGATACCAGCCGAAGATCCTCGACCGGTTCCGCCAGTTGGGAATCCAGCTTCCGCCGAACATCTTCGACGAAGTGATGGAAGTCAACCTGTAACAACGGCGAGGGCGGAAGCGACCCTTGTTATGATGGAACAAACCCAGCGCGAGGAGGCGCGGCGATGCGTGGCCGTGTCGATATGGAATCGGAAAAGTCCCAGACGCTCGATCTGACACGCCTGCTTCTCGAGTGGAAGCAGGGCGACGATCAAGCTCTCGAGACGCTGTTTCCGCTCGTCTACGGAGAACTCCGCAAGATCGCCGCCGGGTTTCTGCGGCGGGAACGCTCCGACCACACGCTCCAAAGCACCGCGCTCGTTCACGAAGCCTACCTGAAGATGTTGGGGCACGGCCACGGATGGGAGGGGCGCGCACACTTTTTCGGTCTGGCCGCGCAGGCGATGCGGCGAATCCTGGTGGACCACGCCCGCTCACGCCGCGCGGGCAAACGTGGCGGCCCGGCGATGCGGGTCGAGCTGCAAGACCATCTGGCCGTCATCGACACGTCCGAGAACTACGACCTCATTGCCCTCGACGAGGCTCTGGACGCGCTGGCGAAACTCGATGAGCGCCAATGCCGCGTGGTCGAGATGCGCTACTTCGCCGGACTCACGATCGAGGAGACCGCCGAGGCGCTCGGCCTGTCGGCTCCGACCGTCAAGCGAGACTGGGTGACGGCTCGATTGTTCCTCGCGCGCCATCTGAAACAGAACGCCGCCGCTGCTTCGACATGACTCCGGAATCGTGGAGCCAGGTCCGCGAGCATCTGGCTATCTGTTTGGAACTCGGTCCGGCGGAGCGGGCCGCCTATCTCGAAAACCTCGCGCGCCAGGAAGGCGGAACCGGAATTCGGTACGAAGTGGAGGAGTTGCTGCGGGAGAACACCGTCTCCGAGCGTCTTCTCGAGCCACTCCCGCCCGCCGCCGGCCTGCGGCCTCAGCCCCCGAAACGGATCGGGCGTTACGCGATTCAGGGTGAGATCGGGCGTGGAGGCATGGGTACCGTCTATCACGCGATCCGCGACGACGACGAATACCAAGCCGAAGTCGCGATCAAGGTCCTGTCGCTCGGGCTCGACTCCGCGTTCTTCACGCGGCGATTCCGGCTCGAACGGCAGATGCTCGCCTATCTGAATCATCCTTCGATCGTGCGTCTGCTCGATGGCGGCGCCACCGAAGACGGGCGCCCCTATCTGGCCACCGAGTACGTTCAGGGCCAAGCGCTGATGGTCTGGTGCCGGGAGCGGAACCTTGGCCTGGAGGACCGCCTCCGCATCTTCCTTCCGATCTGCGACGCCGTCCACTATGCTCACCAGAACCTGATCATTCACTGTGACCTGAAGCCCGGCAACGTAATGGTGAACCAGCAGGGGATTCCCAAGCTTCTCGATTTCGGCATCTCGAAAATGCTGATGCCCGGCAACGTGCGCGGTGACACGACCCAGACCGGACTGAGGATGCTCTCGATTCCTTACGCGAGCCCGGAACAGATTCAGGGCCACCACGTCACCACCGCCACTGACGTCTACTCGCTGGGCTGCACGCTGTTCGAACTGGCGACCGGAACCGCCCCGTTCCGCACCGGCCGCCCGGCCGAGACGGTGATGTCCGAACCTCCGTTGGCGAGTTCCGTGACTCCCCTCGCCGGATTTCCGATCACGCAAGAGGAATTGCGCGGCGACGTGGACAACATCATCCGCAAAGCGATGGACCCGGCGGCTCCGCTCCGTTACGAATCCGCCGAGCAGCTCGCCGCGGACATCAAGCGGATCCTCGATCACCAGCCCGTGCTCGCGCGTCCGCTCACGCGTGCCTACCGGCTGCGGAAGTTCGCACAACGGAATCGCCCCCTGCTGATGGGCCTGTCGGCTACCGCCGCGGCGGTCCTAATCGGCGCCATCGTGTCAGCCTGGGGCTGGCGAGAGGCAGCCAAGGAGCGCGACCATGCGCGGCGCCTCTATGAGAATGCGCACGGGCTCGCGCGGGCGTTCGTGTTCGAACTGGATGAGATCCTGCAAAAGGAAGGCCCCACGGGTGCGCGAAAGCTGATCGTCGAGCGCGGTTTGGCTTCGCTCGACAAACTGGCCGCAGAATCAGCCGCCGACGAAGCGGTGCGGCGTGAACTGCCGGCGGCGTATCTCAAGATGGGAGACGTACTCGGCCGCCAGGGCGGCGCCAACGTGGGCCGCACCGCCGATGCGCAACGGAGCTACGAGCGCGCGCTCGAAGTCGCACGAGGATTGCTCGCCTCGAATCCGGTTGACGCGGAGATGCAGCGCTTGGCCGCTTCCGCCAACGTCCGCCTGGCCGGCGTGTTGAAGATCCAGGGAAGGAACCAGGACGCGCTCTCCTATGGACTCGAGGCACGCCGGATCCTCGAGCAACGCACCGGCAGTTCCGACGCGACGCTCGCCGACCGCCGCGCGCTTGCGGCCGCCTATCAGGATCTCGGCAGTACCTATGCGCTGCTCGGCGATTGGCCCAACTCGGCGAGCGTGCGCCTGGTCGGGCTCAACCTGCTCGAGCGCGTCACGAACGATCCGGCCGCGACGGCCGGAGATCGCGCCGCCGCCGCGCTCGGCCGGATGCGCTACGGCGGCAGCCTTGCCCAGGCCCAACGCTTCGCGGAAGCAGCCACCCAACTCGATCGCGCCGAAGCGGAAGCGCGCGGACTCCAACGCTTCGACCTCGTCTCGAGCGCGCTGTTTTCAGCGGGTATCAGTCTCGGTATGCAGAAACGTTGGCCGGAAGCCTTGGCGAAGTTCGAGGAATCCTACCGGACCCGCGAGCGCCAGGCAGCCTCTGATCCGGCGGACTGGAGAATGAAGAGCCTCGCCGCAGCGAGCCTCGTTCGCATGGGCGAAGCCCGCGCCGCGATGGGTCAATTCGACGCGGGAGTTCGCGATCTCGAACGCGCGCTGGCGATGCGGCGCGAACTCGCCGAGGCCGACAAATCGAATGCCGGCGCACAGGCGGAACTGGCGGAGTCGCACGCGTTTCTCGGCGAGGCGTGGCGCGCCCGCGACATGACCCGGGCGCGTGAGTATTGGCGACAAGCGGTCACGATCTTCCAACCGTTGGACGAGCGAAAACAACTGGGCCGTCCGCAGGTGGAGCAACTGGCGCAACTGCGCAAGCAATTGGCGGAGTAGTGAGGGCCCGTGGCACAACGGATACCTCGGGCTCATCCGGATCGCCGCAGGGGTTCGCTTGGCCGGTGATCGTGCCCCGTTCGCCCGGAAATGCGGATCGAAGCGCTCGTTGACTTGCGTGTTCTCGAACATCAAGAGTGGTGCGCCGCTCGATGACCGCCCATCGCGGACCCTCTCGTGTTTGCCATTCCACGCGAACCCCGCGATGTCGCTCCGAATGTCGATCAGACGGTGGCGGCGGCGAGGCGGCTGTTTCGCTCGGACGGAAAACACCGATCAGGCGGTATTTGCCGTCCGGCCCAGTGTGGACGACGCGAGTTTGCGGATCGCGGTGATCGATGAGCCAGGGGACGCCGGATTCGACGACTGCCATGCGTTCCTGCCACGCTACGCTCATGGGATTCGGGCATGTCCTCGATGTCTTGCCAAGTTCTGCCGCGCATCGCGTGGGTAAGCGAAAAAGGCCGGTGGCGCATCGGATGCGTCCACCGGCCCCTAACGGTTACGAACTGAAAACTAGACTAGAACAGCAGCTTCAGACCCATCTGGATCTGCCGCGGCGGGTTCGACTGGCCAGTGATCGTTCCGAACGCCGCCGCTTCCACGTTGTTGTTGGGAGCGCTGAAGATCGGAGTGTTGGTCAGGTTGAACGCTTCCGCGCGGAACTGCAAATTGAAACGCTCGTTGATCTGCGTGTTCTTGAACATCGAGAAATCGAGGTTGCGAGTCCAGTCGTTGCGGAGCACGGAGTGGGTCCGGCTCATGGTGCCGAACGTGTAGTCGCGCGCGATGCGGAACTGCGAGGTGTCGTACCAGCGGTCGATCGAGCGGTTGGAGATCTGAGCGTCGCTGCCCGAGGAATCGGGCCGCTGCAGGCCGCCGAACGAGAAGCTGTTGTTGGTGGTCTGGCTAAAGATCAACGGCTGGCCCGAGTTGAGGGTCATGATGCCGTTGGTCTGCCACCCACCGAACAACATGTTGGGCACCTTGCCCCACGTGGATCCGATCGCTTTGCCCTTGCCGAACGGAAGATCGTAGTTGAAGTTGTAGACGAGGCGGTGCGGGACGTCGTAGGTGCTGAGCGAGCGTTCACACTGGCGGCAATACCAGTTGCGGAGCGTGCCCTGTCCGTCGTTCCAGATTCCGTCGGACGAATCCGTGATCGACTTCGACCAAGTGTAGGAAACCATGATGCTGGTTCCGCCGCCGAAGCGGCGTTCGAAACGCGACTGCAGCGCGTGGTAGTTCGAGTTGCCCCACGCCGGAGCACCGGGTCCGACACTGGTGAACTGGGCATATTGTCCGCGCAGGAGACGTCCGCGCTGCACCGTCGCGGTGCCCACTAGGCTGGCCGGGTCGATTAGCCCGAAGAACGGATTCGGCACCACATCGTTCACACGGCTCGAGGCGTTGAGCAGTTCGGGCGGCAACTGGCCGAGGTCGCCTTGCACGATCTCGTTGTGTGTGCCCTTGTTGCCCGCGTAGGCACCCTCGATCATCGTGTTGGCGGTCAACTGACGCTGGATAGTGAAGTTCCACTGCTGGTTATACGGGGTCTTCATCTCCGTCGCCCAAGCCGTGTTCAAAGCGAATCCGACGCCGGACATCAACCCCAGTGTGCGGGCGGTCGGCAACACGAAGCCCTGTTTGAACGGATCGCGCAGGAATTCCAGGGGAGTGATCCCATCGAGTGAGTTCTGCCACGGAGTGGCGCTGTTGTAAGGCGCACCCGTGTAGCGATCGGTGGCCGCGAACTTCGGTACGCCGTAGAAGATTCCGTAGCCCGTCCGGATCACGGTCTTCGAATCCATTTGATAGGCGAGGCCGATGCGCGGATTGAACTTGTGCTCCTTGTCGCGGATGCCACGGCGGCCGAGGCTCTGGTCCGTGCCCGCAAACAGGTATCCACCGCGCAGGTTCAGACCCGTGCGGTCGGAGAGCGGATTCTTGATGTACGGATCCATGACCGTCTGCTGGTCGTACCGCTCCGTCGTGGCGCCTTCGATCTCGTACCGCAAGCCGATGTTCAGGGTCAGCTTCGAATTGAACTTGAAGTCGTCTTGCGCGTACATGGCGTAGTAGCGGCTCAGATTAGCCGGCTTGATGCGGTGGGTCGCGGTGCCGCCGGAGCCCGTACCGAGAAGGAACGAAGCAAATCCGTCGCCGTTGGTGGCGGTGCGCGCATCCGGCCCCTGCGTCATCAAGCGGGTGAACGAGAAGTTCGCGGGCGACGAGCCGAACTGCGCGAAGCCGAGCGTGAACGTTCGCCATTCGCCGCCGAACTTCCAGCTATGCCGGCCGGCGATCTTGTTGAGGTAGCCGACCGCCGAATAGGCGGTGTTGTCGCTCTTGTAGGTGGAGCCATTATTGGGCCCGATCGACGTCATGTCCGTTATGTCGAAACGCGGGATGCGCGGCGCGCCGTAGCGCTGGGCCACGTCTTGCAGCGACCGGGGCAGTCCGAGCGTCGTGGAGTCGAAGCCGTACGTATAGGCCGGCCGCCACGCGTTGAACCGGCTCACGCCGCCGCGCAGATTCAGGATGGTGCCACTGCCGATGGTCTCGGTGTAATCGACAGCACCGTTGTGCGAACCCCAGTACATGATGCCGTCACTGGGCGCGGCGCCATTGCCCCACCAATCCGGTGCCGCGGTGTCCTGCTTGAAGCGGTGGTAGGTGACGAAGAAGCGGCGATTCTGGGTGATATTGTGGTCGACCTTGAAGTCCCACTTGTCGGTGGGCGATCGCGGAACGTTCTGGAGGGCCACATTGTTCTGGTTCGTGAAGGGATTACCCGCCTGGTTCGCCTGTGGGTAAAGGGCCATGGCTTTCACCGCCACCGGGTCGAATCGCGCGGCGGGAATCCGGTTGCCGGTAAACGGCGTCCGGATGAAGCGACCTGGCGCGTCTGGGTTTTCACGCGTCGTGAGCGGGTCAAAGATGAGGCGCTGCGTTCCATTGGCATTGCGGGTTTCCGAGAAGTCACCGGTCAACTGCTGCGCGGTTGGCACGGTGAACAGTCCGAAGCTACCGGACTTGACCAGACGCCGCTCGTAGAGTCCGAACACGAACGTCTTGTCCTTCCGGATGGGACCGCCGGCGCTCGCGCCATACTGGTGCTGCTGGAACGACGGCTTGCGCGCGCCCGAACGGTTCTGGAAGAAGTTCTTCGAGTCCATCGCGCTGTTGCGGAGGAATTCGAACACGCTGCCGTGGATCTCGTTGGTGCCGGACTTGGAGAGCATCGTCACCTGTCCGCCGCCGCTGCGGCCGTACTCGGCGGTGTAGGAGTTGGTCTGCACCCGGAACTCCTGGATGCCTTCTACCGAAGGGATAGCCGACGCGCCGTAGATGCCGTTGATGTCGCTCTGCACCATGGCGGTGACACCGTCGAGCTGGATGTCGTTGAGCGATTCCTTTCCGCCGTTGATCGAGAAGCGGATCGTGCTGGTGAAGAAGTCACTGTCGGAGTTCGGCGTGGACGGCGTGACGCCGGGCACCAGCCGCAACAGCGAGTAGACGTTCCGGTTGTTGAGTGGAAGGTCGATGATTTTCTTGTTCTCGACCACCGAGCTGAGGGTCGCACTCGACGCCTCGAGCAGCGGGCCGGTGGCGGTGACTTGAACGCGCTCGGTCAGCGCGCCGATTTCGAGTGTGATGTTGAGCGTCGCGTTCTGCTGCGTGTTGAGCGGAAGCGATTCGAGCACGTAGGTCCGGAAGCCAGTGGCTTCGGCGGTAACGCGGTAGCTGCCGGGCGTCAATTCGATGATGCGGTACAGACCCGAGGTGTTGCTCTCGGTCTTGTACTCCTGGTTTCTCTGGATATCGGTGACGGTGATCTTGACGCCTGAGATGACGGCGCCAGTTCCGTCGGTGACGAGTCCTGTGATGAGCGCCCTCGATGTTTGAGCCATCGTGGCGGGTATGGCTGCTGACAAGAGCAGCAAAGCTCCGATGCGGAGTTTCGACATGTAAACCCCTCCCTGGGTACGCTAACGACAGCGAGACCGAGCCGTTAGACTGTTAGCCATTCTAGGCGCCGGCCCGGAGGGGTGTCAAGGCTCGAAAAACGGTATTAGATTCTCATTTTATCGAGAATTGACAATAGGTGATTACCAATAAAAAGGCCCTCGCGGACGGGGTTCCGTTCCCGAATCGCGAGGGCTGCGTTCTTCGCTCGAACTAGAAGTACAGCTTCAGCGCCATCTGCATCTGGCGCGGTGAATTCAACAAGTCACCGCTCGACGTCAACTGGCCGAATTGCGCGCTCTGAAGAGTGAGCGAACCTGTCCCGAAGCGCTGCCGGTTGAACAAATTGAACGCTTCGGCCCGGAAATCGAGCCGGAACTTCTCGCTGATCTGGAAGGTCTTTGCGATTGAAAAGTTCTCGCTCAGGTTGGCGAACTGGCGGAACTTCGGGTTGTAGCGGGTCATGTTGCCGAAGTACTGCGTGGTGCCGGTGAACTGGTTGCCCACCTGGGCGGGGAAGAAGGACGCCGGCTGCACGAAGCGATCGGCCGAGGGGTTGAAATCACCGCTCGCGGTGGCGCCGCGCCAGCCGTCGTAGCCCGAAATCAGCGGACGGTTGCCGCCGGCGAACAGGACGGCCGGAGTGCCGACACTGGTTCCAAGAGGAAGCGGCTGGCCGCTCGAATAGAGCGCGACTCCGCTTACGCGCCATCCGCCGAAGGCCTGCGCGGCCGCGCCGGAGCTCAGCATCCCCTTGCCCTTGCCGAACGGGAGTTCGTAAATCCCCGCGAACTTGAAGTTGTGGGTGACGTCGAACTGGCCGATCGACTTTTCGAGACGCCGGTTGTATTGGTCCATCGCCGTACCGCTGCCCCAATAGCTGTCGGAGTCCGTCAGGATCTTCGAGAACACGTAGGAGGTCTGGACCGTCATGCCGTTGGTGGCGCGGCGCTCCAGCCGGATCATTCCGGCGTGATAGGAGGAGTGCCCGCTGTGATCGCCGCCGCCGCCATAGGTATCGACTCCGTTGTACTGAGGGAACGGACGAAGCGTTCTTCCCACCGTGGCCCCCGAACCCCAGCAAGCATCCTGCGCGGGGCAGGTGGCCGTGGTGAAGCTCGGATACGGGCTCTTGAATCCGGCTGCCACCGCGGCGGGTGAGTTCACCAGACTGTTCATCAGCGCGAATCCGTAGCGGCTCAGATTGGCCGGATCCACCTGATTCACGTTGAGCAACTGTGATTGCAGGTGCGTGCCGATGCTCGCGTTGTAGCTCGTTTCGACGATTGTCGCCGAACCGAACTGGCGCTGCATCGAGAGGTTCCAGAACAGGGTCTCCGGCAGGCGCGTGGCCTCCTTGCCCTGCCACCATGGGATGCTGTCCTTGTTGGCGAACGACGGATCGATGAACGGCGGCACCGGATACTGCGGGAAGCCGTCTTTCAGGATCATGTTCGGAAGCACGCCATTGGTGCCGTTGTCGGGCACGCCGTAGGTCTGCGTGAATCCGCGCTGGTGCGTGGACCCGGTGACCGTCGTCACAGCTCCGAACGAACGCCCCACCGAGGCCCGGACCACGGTCTTCTCATTCCATTGGTAGGCGCCGCCGATCCTCGGGCCGAAGCCCCAGAACCACGAATCGGCGAGCGTACGTGTGCCTTCGCGGCCGTCGCCGGTGCCGGCATAGATGAGCGCGCCCGGGATGTTGCCCGCGCGCGGATTGGGCCGCGTGGGCGAAAAGTCGCTCCAGCGGTCTTCCTGGCCGACCGGCGGCATCTGGGTTTCCCAGCGCAGGCCGTAGTTGATCGTCAGCCTGGAATTGACGCGGAAGTCGTCTTGAACATAGCCTGCCCAATACGGCCACTGCTGCCCGATGAAGCGGATCGTGTCGATCGAGCCGCCGCTGGCGTAGCCGAGCAGGAACGAGGCGAACGACGAGCCGCCCTGGTTCGGATCATTGCCGTTGGCGATACCCGTGTTCCGGAAGTTGAAGCTGGCGCAACCGGCGATGCACTGGCGTCCGAAACCGTTATAGTGACTGCGCTGGTGCATGCCGCCGAACTTGAGCGTATGACGGCCCTTCACCCACGTGAAGTCGTCGTTGAAGCCGTAGATCGTGTTCTCGCTGCCGTTGTTGGCGCGCCCGCCCCAACTGGTGATGTCGCCGAAGTCGAGGTTCAACAGGTTCTCGCCGCAATTGGGGACGTTGCCGAGGCAAACCTTGTCCTTCCAGTCGAGGCCGCTCTTGACCGTGGCCTGCGGAGGATCGTGATTCTCGCGCCAGTTGTTGCCGCCGGCGTAGAAATGGTTGAGCTTGGTGGGGCTGAGCGTCCAGTCCCAGCTCATCCGGAATACGTCGGAGTTGCGCTGCGTGTCGTTGTAGTTGCTGTAGAATCCGGGCAGAGTGGCCGGCCCGAGCGAACTCGGAATCACCGACGAGCGGTTGTAGCCGTAGTAGCCCGACATCCGGTGCCGCTCGTTGATCACGTGGTCGCCCTTGATCGAGAACTTGGTGTTCGGACGCACTTCCGACCCCTGGCTCACGAAGAAGTTGTTGCGGGCGTATGCGATCGTGCCCGGCGCGGCGCCGTTGTTCGGCGTCAGCTTGCCATCCGACGTGAACGCCGAAAGGGCCTTTACTGAAACCGGGTCGAACTGCGATTGCGGAATCCGGTTTCCCGGAAACGGCGTGCGCGTGAAGGTGCCGTCGGGGTTGCGCGTCTGCGAGGCTGGATTGAAGATGGGAACCCGGGCGCTGCCGGCGGTCACCCAATTGGTGAAGTCGCCGTCATACATTTCCGCGGTGGGAACCGTGGCCGAGAATCCGGTGGCGCCGGCCCGATTGCGAAACGCTTCGTACGCCGCGAAGAAGAACGTCTTGTCCTTGCCCTGATAGAGTTTCGGGATGTGGACCGGGCCGCCGAAGCTGCCGCCGAAATCGTGCTGCTTGTAGACCGGTCGCTTGATGCCCGCGCGGTTGTTGAACCAGTTGTTGGCATCCATCACGTTGTTGCGCAGGAATTCGTACGCCGAGCCGTGATAGGTGTTGGTGCCGCTCTTCGATACGAAGTTCATGACGCCGCCGCCGGCGTGGCCATACTCGGCCTTGAAGCCGTTGGTATCCACGGTGAACTCGGTCACCGCCTCGAGCGAAGGGGCGTTGACCGCCACCCAGCTTTGAGAGAGCGCGCGAGTCGTGTTGGCGGAGACACCGTCGAGGTTGGTGCCGTAGCTGGCCGCCTGCCCACCGCCCAGGATGAAGCCGTTGTCGCCGCCCACCTGCTTGGCCTCTGGCGTCAGCGTGGCCAGATCGAATGGGCTACGCAAGGTTCCGCCGACCACCAGGGGCAGTTCATCCACCATCTTGTTGGTGACCGTGGAACTCGTCTTGGCGTTTTCGGTAGCCAACTGCAACGATGCCGCGGCGACTTCCACCGCCGTTGCCGTGGTTCCGATTTCGAGCGTCACGTCGGCCCGGACGCCGGATGCCGCGTCGACTTTGATTCCGGTGATGACGGAGGGACGGAAGCCGTCCTTCTCGACACGCACGTTGTAGTTGCCCACCTGGAGGCTGGGCGCGATGAAGTCGCCTGCCTCGTTGGCGGACAGTGAAGTGGTTGAGTTGTTGGCGATGTTGGTCACCGTGACCTTGGCGCCGACAACGATGGCTCCGGACTGGTCGCGGACCGTTCCGGAAATGGTTCCGCGTTCGGACTGAGCAAACGCGGCTAACGCGAGACAAAGCGTTGAAGCAATAATCTTGTATGGGCTGTGAAGCATACCCCCACCTTTCGAAGTGGACCCTGTGAGTCCATTATAGGCGGGTCAGCTGAGCCGGATCTCCTCAACGACGACGCCCAGCTCCCTCTCGTCGCCGTTTCCAGGCCGGAATCCGCGGCTGGCGCTAAATTCGAGGCGCACGGGAGACTCTCCCGCCCCGGCTGGAATCGCCGCGACATAGTCGTGATGGCCGGGCCCGGAGAAGCTTCCGGGAGTTAATGATTGACCGTTCGCGGTAACCGCCAGGTCAACGGCCCCGAGATATTCCGGAACATAGAGTTTGACACTGACTACTCGACCCGGACGCGGGAACTCCACTACGAACCGCGGCGCCGTCCACCGCCAGGTTTCCCAGCCTTCCTGCTCGTACCAGCCTTCGAGCATCCGGCCGTGCATCACTGGAGTACGGGCGTTCTCGGCGAACACGTAGGCTCGCTCGTCGCCCCCGGCCGAGGCGGGATCGGAATCGGTGGTGTTGCCCACCGAGAGCCAATCGGCCACGCGCCAACCGCAGCGGGCGAGCAGACGTTCGAGTCCGGGGCGGGTGAAGATCCAGAAGTTCGTCGGATCGGCGTTGGTCTCCGACCCATCCACCAGGTAGGCGACCGGCAGGCCCGAGAGATCCACCGAATGGTCCGGCGAGCGCCGGGCCACGCGTGTGCTCAGGATCAGATATCGCGAGTGCATCGACAATCGCTCGAGTACGCGCATCGGATTTTTCACGTGATAGAGCACGCCCAACAGCAGCGCGAGGCCATATTTCGGAAGCGCGGGCCGCAGATCGTCGTCGATATCGCGTTCGAAAATCTCGAGCGTCTCCGCGGCGAGCAGTTGCTTGGACAACCGGACACCCGCCATGCCGTTGCAGTTGGTGCCGGGATTGTCGATGGCGTGGACCGTCAACCCGAGCGATGCCAGGAACAGCGCCATGTCGCCGTCCGCGCACCCGATGTCGAGAATCGGAAGATCCGCCGTCAGTTTCAGCAACTCGCGCCGTTCGCCGGTGAGCAGCCGGTCGAGCGTGAAAAAGTTCCCGAGGGAGTCGTAGCGATACCACTCGAAGCCCGGAGCCGGGACGCCGCCGCGGGCCTCGTCGAGAACCGCCTGGAACTCCGCGGCGCGCCGCGCCAGTTCGTCGATCGTCAAGCCGCCGGCTCCTGGTATCGCTTCAAGTCCCGCTCGTAGGTCCGCCATGCGATGAACAACAAGAACAGGGTAGCGAACCAGCCGACTGACGCGGCGGCGCCGAACATCGTGGCCACCGGATAGTGCCCGCGAAACAACCCGACGAGATACGACGAGACTCCGCCGAAGAGTCCGCCCAGGCTATTGCAGAATCCGACCGCGAAGGCGCTGCGATCCTTTGCCGAAACCGCGAGCAACGCCGCCCAAATGTTCGCCGAGAAGAGCCCCTTGAATAAGCCGTAGCCGATCGAGGCGAGCTTCATTTCGAACAGCGAGCCGCTCGCCGCGATCAGGTAGATGAACGGAGAGCTCATGAAGAGTCCGAACGCCATCACCCAGATCCGCCCGTTCGGCGACTTGCGCGAGGCCCAATCGCCAAGCGGAGCGCCGGTCATGAGGCCCACGATCATCGCCATCTGCACGAATGCCGTAGCGTTCAATCCAGCCGCGCCCGCGCTCAATCGATATCGTTCTCGAACGATATCGGGCAGCCACGTGTAGACGATCCAGAGCATGATGTTCACCGAGACGAACGCAACGCAGATCGCCAGATACGACGGCGTCCCGAACATGTCACCCAACGGAGACTTCGCCTCGCCGCGCCGGGCGCCAGAACCCGTGTCCGGAGCCCGATGAGTGAGCATCCATCGAAGGAACACCGCGTAGATCAGCGTGACCGCGGCGATCGAGAAGAACATCCCGCGAAATCCGAACGCCTCGGAGGCCATGCCGCCATACCAGCCGCCCAGAATCACGCCCGCGTATTGCGCTGTTCCGTGAACCGTGATCGCGGTGGCGCGCGTCGCACCGGAGTGGATCTGCGAGATGTACGCGACCGCCGTTGGCGCGTAGAGCCCTTGCGCGACGGCCAGCGCTCCGCGTCCGGCAAGCAGCACCCACGGCGCCCATGCGAGTCCCATCAGAAGCGTTGCGGTGGACCACAGCAACAGACTCGACCAGAGGAGCAGCGGACGCGACACGCGGTCGCCGATGTGACCCGCGATCGGGTTCATGATCGCGTAGGTCCACAGGAACACCGTTCCGGTCAAACCGAGCTGCCGGTCGGTGAAGCCGAGTTCGCTCCGCAGGATTCCGAAGGTGGAAGAGACCGACTGCCGCGCCGTGTAGGCGAGCAGGAACGCGGCCCACATGCACGCAACGATGATCCACGCCTGCTTGTTCTCGCGAAACAGCGCCGCGGCTTTGCTCATTTCAGCCCGAGAATGCCGAGCGAATCGCGATGGAACATCGCCTCCATCTGGTCCATGTCGAGCCGGGGCAGGGCGGTTCCGGCGAGCATATCGTTCAGCTTCCGCATGCCGTGGATCGAGGCATCGACCGTTGTGAACGGGTAGTCGCTGCCGAACAGGATCTTGTCCCAGACACCGTATTCCTGGACGAGCATCAGCGAATGATAGAGCTGGAACGGGCGGTAGTGCAGCGCCGAACAGTCGGCGTAGACGTTGGGATGCTTGCGAATCGTCACCACGCATTCACCTTCGTAGGGATGTCCGATATGGGCGGCGATGATCTTGACATCGGGCCAGCGCGCGGCGACGTCGTCGAGATGGCGGGGCAGCGTGAACTTCAGTGGCGCCTGCGCGACGAAGGTGGTCCCGGTGTGCAGCAACACCGGAAGCCCGTGCTTGGTGGCGTACCACCACAGATGGTCGAGCGCGCGGTCATTCGGCTGGAATCCGGCGTACATCGACAGCAGCTTGATGCCGCGCATCTTCAGCTCCTGGTGGCCTTCGACCATTTCGTCCTGCCAGCCGGGCTGGGTGGGATCGAGCGAGAGAAACGGAATCAACTCATCGGGATGTTGGGCCGCGTAGGCCACCACGTCCTTGTCGGGGACCCAAAGCCCCGAGAGCTTCGCTTTTCCGCCAAAAACGACGGTTTTCTGAGAGAGCGTCGCGCCGGCTTTGTACTCCTCCCATCGAACCGTCAGATCGACCTCGACTCCGCGACGGGCCCGTTTGGCCTGGTCGCGAAACTGGTCTGTGAAGTGTTCCGGGTAGCGGAACAGGTGGCTATGAACGTCAACGATCACTCTCGAGGCTCCTGGCTGTCATCATCCCTTCATTCGGGTGGATTACCATGATATTTAATTCCTCCCCCCACGGCGCACAGGCGTGAGTCTACTGTGTGCGTGTTCCAAAATGCTCAGGAGTCATTCATGAACCGTTTCGCCGCCCTCATCGGGCTGTGTCTTCTTTCCGCCATGGCTGCCCACCCGCAGGCTGACGGCAACAAAGGGCAGATCACCGGGACCGTCTTCGACGCCAATCAGGCCGTGGTTCCGAACGCGAAAGTCAAAGTCGACAACGTAGACACGGGTTTGAGCCGCGAGGCTTCCACGAATGAAGCAGGCCAGTATCGCTTCGTGCAGCTCGATCCGGGCAAGTACAACATCATGGCGGAAAGCCAGGGCTTTGCTCCCGCCAAGGCGGAGGGCGTCACGCTGACCGTCGGCGCCTCGATCGGCATCAATCTCACGCTGCAGGTCGGCAGCACCACCACCACGGTCGAAGTCGGCGCCGCGCCGATCAACGTCGCGTTGCCCGCACCTTCGACCACTGTCGAATCGCTCGCGATCACCAACCTCCCGATCAATGGCCGCCGCTTCCAGGATTTCGCGGTGCTGACGCCCACGGTTCAGATCGACCCGTCGCGCGGCCAGCTCTCCTTCGCCGGACAGCGCGGCATCAACGCCAACATCATGCTCGACGGCGCGGACTACAATCAGCCGTTCTTCGGCGGCATCCGCGGTGGTGAGCGTTCGAACAACATCTTCACGATTCCGCAGAGCGCGATCCAGGAATTCCAGGTGATCACCACCGGATATTCGGCCGAGTACGGCCGGTCGACCGGTGGCGTGCTGAACACGATCACCAAGTCCGGCACGAACGCGATCCACGGCGAAACGTTCTATCAGCTCCGCCACAAGGAAATGGGCGCGAAGGATCCCGTGCAGAAGATCGCTTCGCTCGAAACGCAGCATCAGTGGGGCGGCGCGCTCGGCGGACCCATCAAGCGCGACAAGCTGTTCGCCTTCGCCGCGTTCGAACGGCAGGATGCCGCGCAACCACGCAACGTGTTGTTTGCACAGTTGATCGGACGCACGCCCACGCCTGCCACTCAGGAGGCGTTCAGCTTCTTCCAGGGCCAGCAACGGAGCTTCCAGCAATCCAACGACGGAATGGCGTTCACCACCCGAGCGGACTACCAACTCCCCGCCGGGCACCGCCTGACCCTGCGCTACAACTTCAGCGATGCCGAGGCGGTCAACGCCGTGTCGGTCGGCGGCGCGCTCGATCCGTTCACCAACCGCGCCTTCTCGAACGACGGTATCGAGAAGGATCGCACTCATACGGGCACTGCTCAGTACACGCATCTGATTTCGCCTTCGATGGTGAACGATCTCAAGGCGGGCGTGACCTACGAGTTGCGTCCCCGGCTGTCGAACTCGGAATTGCCGCAGGTAACGGCGACGCCGATCGGGACTTTCGGGGCGCGCAACTTCCTGCCCACCACGCAGGACGACAAACGCTTCCAGTTGAGCGATGGGCTTTCGATCATCAAGGGAAAGCACACGATCAAGCTGGGCCTCGACTTCAGCCGCGTGACCGCGGCGCAGATATTCGGGTTCAATCAGTTCGGCGGATTCAGCATCGCCAGCTCCAACGTCGATCAGATTCTCACCGTGCTCTCGGCGCGGCCCGCGCAGAACCAGAACCGCTTCGATAGCCCAACCGTCACCTATAGCCGCCAGATCGGCAATCTCACGGCGAACGTCAATATGACGCAGGCGGCGATGTTCGCGCAGGACAGCGTCCGCATCAACAACAAATTGACGCTCGACTTCGGCGTCCGTTGGGAGGGCCAGTACAACCCGGCCGCCGAGGCCAACAATGCCACCGTGATCGATCAAGTGAAAGGCGTTCGCTTCCCGAATGGCGCGGTGCTCGATCCCACCAAGATCGTGGACTCTCCCAAGCAGTTCATGCCCCGTTTCGGCTTCGCCTTGACGCCGTTCGGCGGATCGAAGGCCGTTCTCCGCGGCCACGCGGGCATGTTCTACGCTTCAACGCCGCTGCTGTGGTTCACCGGCCCGGCGAACAATTTCCGCAATCCTCCGGGAGACGTCTCGATCCTGCTGGCGCCCACCGCGACGCAGTCGGTTTTCTCTCTGTTGCGGCAGGCCGGAGCCGACCTGAACGCGTCGACCCTCGACAAGCTTCCCGTCATTCCGGTGGATGTCGTACAGCGCGCCGCCGCGATCGCCGCGGGCGGCACCGCGCGCGATCCATTCATCGGCGCCGCGCTCATCACGTCACCCACGGACTTTCGCAATCCGCGAGCCTTCCAGTCCGGACTCGGATACGAGCATGAGATCTTCCGCAACTTCGTCGCCGGCATCCAGTTGAACTACGTCAACACGGTGAATCTCGGCCGCAATCGCGACTACAACCTGCCGTTGCCAACTATCCGCGCCACCGATCAGTCGCAGCGGCCGTTCTACGGGCTCCGCTCCGGTGCCGTTCGTCCACTGCGCAATCTGGGGCAACTGACCGTCCGCGAAAGTTCGGCCCGCCAGATGTACCGCGCGATGACCTACTCGGCGCAGTATCGCGGGAAGAAGCTAGTCTTCGGCGCGCACTACACCTATTCGCAGAACTTCTCCGACGACGACACCGAACGCGACGCCACCGGTTTCAACTACTCCGATCCGTTCAATTTCCGAACGGACTACAACTACTCCCGCAACGATCTGCGCCATCAGTACACGAGCTATGCGGTCTATACGCTGCCGCTCGGGTTCGAGGTCGGCGGCAGCCTGCGCGCCCGCTCCGGTCAGGTGATCAATCCGGTGACGGGCGCCGACACCAACGAGGAACTCGGCAACAACGACCGGCCCTTTACCGCTCCCGGAGTTCCACTCGAGCGCAACTCGTTCCGTAACCGCGGTGTCGTCAACAACGACCTCCGCGTGATGAAGAACTTCAGGCTGACCGAGCGTTGTCGCCTCCAGTTCTCGACCGAGTTCTTCAACCTGATGAACCTCGACAATGTCGTGTTCAGCGGCGCCAACGGCAGCATCATCACCGGCGGCGTCTACGGTCCTGGACTGCAGCCGAATGGCCAGGTGGCGCCGGTCGACCCGCGGTTCATGCGCCTGAAGCTTGCCGACGGGAGCTACGATCGCAACAACACGCAATCGGGTACGCCGCTGCAAGTCCAGTTCGGACTGCGGCTGTTCTTCTAGATCCTCACGCGTTGGCCGGAGGCCCCTTCCAGAGGTTCCGGGCCTCCTCGGTCACCGCGAGAAGCTCTGGAGTCTTCCGGATGTCGCCACCGATGAACTCGATGCCGGATAGGATCCAATCCGCCAGTTGCGGCTGCGACAACTGATAGAAGACATGCCGCCCGTCGCGCCGTTCATGCACGAGACGGTGAGCCCGCAGCACCGCAAGGTGCTGCGACACGTTGGAGTGCGTCAACCCCGTGGCTTCCTGCAGGCCGTTGACATCCACCTCACCCGACCGGAGATGCTCGACGATCCTAATCCGGTGCGGATTGCTGAGTACCCGGAACAACTCGGATAAGGCTCGGCTGGCTGCGGCTCGGGAAGGCATCTATTGTTCGGAGTGTAGAACGGCCATGGGGCCGGTGCAAGGGCTACTTGCCGTAATGCGCCGCGTTCTTCTGCGCGAAGCTCGACCACTTCTCCGGCAGATCGTCGAGGGCGAAGATCGCCGAAACCGGGCACACGGGCACGCAAGCGCCACAGTCGATGCACTCGACCGGATCGATGTAGAGCATATCCGCGTCAGCAAAACCGCCCTCGTCACGTTTGGGATGAATGCAATCGACCGGACATGCGTCGACGCATGCCGTATCCTTGGTGCCGATGCAGGGTTCCGCGATGACGTAGGCCATAGTGTTCGTGATGCTCCAATGATCCGGAAGGATCGTTCAAAAGTGAACTTTCAGGTATAGCATGGAAGGTTGATCGATCTCAATAGGGACAATGCTCCGGCGTATCTCGAGAGTCGCGGAAATGGCGGCGGCTGGCGCGTCACCGCGCTCGGTGGCGGAGTCTCGAACACGGTGCTGCTTGCCGAGGCTGGCGGGCATCGATGGGTGCTGAAGCAGTCTCTCGGAAAGCTGCGCGTTCAGGAGGACTGGTTCGCCAACCGGGAGCGGATCCATCGCGAGTCCGCAGCCATGCGCTCGCTCGCGCCGCTGTTGCCAGAGGGCGCGATACCCGCAATCGTGTTCGAAGATCGCGATCACTGCATCTATGCGATGGAGGCGGCTCTGCCCGATGCCCGCGATTGGAAGTCGCTGCTGCTGGCGGGCGAGGTCTCTTCCGAGATCGCCGCGGGTGCCGGACGGATTCTCGCGGGAATGATCGCCGCCACCCGCGGGGACGGTGCCTGGATAACAGACTTCGGAGACCAGACCTGCTTCGACCAGCTCCGCCTCGATCCCTACTATCGTTTCACCGCCGTGCGCCATCCCGATCTCGCGCCGCGATTCGATGCCGCGATCACCGCCGCGCGGCGCAGGCTCGCACTGGTTCACGGCGACTTCAGTCCGAAGAATCTGCTGGTCCACGCGGGTTCGGTCACCTTGATTGACTTCGAGGTGATCCACTACGGCGATCCGGCATTCGACGCAGCGTTTCTGCTCAACCATCTCCTGCTCAAGTCCGCGCACTTGCCTCAATGGAGAGACCGGCTCATCGCCGCGGCGCGGGCCTTCTGGAACGAAGTCCACGCCTTCGTGGATCAGAGCGCCGCGATCCTCCACCTCGGGTGCCTGCATCTGGCGCGTGTCGATGGAAAGAGCCCGGCCGAGTACCTGGCCGCTGAAGCCCGCGCGACGGTTCGCGAGCAGGCCCGCCAGTGGCTCGCGGCGCCACCGTCTTCGATCGAAACACTCTTGACCCATGCTTACCATTAACGGTCTGTTCGCCTACGAGATTCTCGATTCACGCGGGCGCCCCACGCTCGCAGTGGAAGCCGAGTTGTCAAACGGAGTCCGCGCCACGGCGCAGGTTCCATCGGGAGCCTCGACGGGCAGCCACGAAGCCGTGGAGTTACGCGATGGCGACGCGGCACGATATCGCGGAAGAGGCGTTCGCGCGGCTGTGTCGAACGTGCGTGCGCTGCTCCTTCCCTCTGTCGCAGGATGCGCGGCGGAAGACCAGAAGGACCTCGACGGCCGGCTGATCGCCGCTGACGGAACCGCGTCCAAGAGCCGCGCCGGCGCGAACGCGATTCTCGGCGTTTCGTGCGCGGTGGCCCGCGCGGTGTCGATCTCGCGCGGCGAGCCGCTCTGGAAGACGCTCGGCGCGGGGCGGGCAGCGATATTGCCCGTACCGATGATCAACATCTTCTCCGGCGGACTCCACGCGGGGCACAACATCGAATTCCAGGATTTCCTCGCGATTCCGCATGGTTTCGACACGTGTGCCGAAGCGCTGCATGCCGCGGTGGCGATCCATACGGCGGCGGGTGAACTGGTTCAGCGCCGCGGCTACACGCTGACAGGAGTCGCGGACGAGGGCGGATGGGGCCCGGCATTGCGGTCAAACGAGGAGGCGCTCGCGCTGCTCACCGAAGCGATCGAAACAGCGGGGTTCCACCCGCGCGATCAGGTAGCGATCGCGATCGACGTGGCATCGTCTCATTTCCACCGCGACGGCCGCTATCACTTGACCACCGAGGGCCGCGCGCTCGGCTCCGAAGAGATGACCGGGCTCCTCGAAAGCTGGATGGCGCGCTATCCGGTAATCAGTATCGAGGATGGATTGCACGAAGACGACTGGTCCGGCTGGAAGGGTCTCACCGAGCGACTCGGCACACGAGCGCAACTGGTGGGCGACGACTTCTTCACCACCGATCCCGCCCGAGTCCGCCGGGGGATCGAAGAACGGGCGGGCAACGCCGTGCTCGTGAAGATGAACCAGATCGGCACGCTCACCGAGACGTTTGCCGTCGTGGACATGGCTCGTCAGGCCGGGTTCCGGGCGGTGGTTTCGGCGCGCTCCGGCGATACCGAGGATCCGTTCCTCTCCGACTTGGCCGTGGCCTCCGGCATGGGCCAGATCAAGGTGGGCTCGGTGACGCGTTCGGAACGCCTGGCCAAGTACAATCGGCTGCTCGAACTCGAGGCGCGGGGCGTGCTGCGATTCCCCGGGTCCGAAATATTCCGCGGAATTGTCTAACGGGCGTGCGACAGAAAAATTTGGGGTGACAGTGAGAATTTTCCGGTTGGAAACCTACTACTTAGATGTAGCCAATGTTTTCCGTTCTGGCGCTTTTGCTGTCTTCGGCCGCCGACCCGGCCTACGCAACGTTCGATCAGGCGTATACGGCGCTCCGCACGCGCGACTATGACGCAGCCATTGCGCTCTTCCGCGCTGGCCTGGCGATCTCGCCGCACCGCAACGACATCCGCAAGGATCTTGCCTACACCCTGTTGAAGACGGGCGATACCACCGCAGCTCGCGATCATTTCGCCGAAGCCGCGCGGCGCGATCCACGCGATTTCGACAGCCTGCTCGAGCAGGCGTTCCTGGCTTACGAAACAGGCGAGCGGAGGGAGGCTCGCTTGCTTTTCGATCGCGTCCGGAACACTGGGCCCGAGGCCGCGCGCATGACCGCCATTCAGGCGTTCCGCAATATCGACGGCCCGTTGGCGGAGGGCATCGCGCGATGGACCCAGGTGGTCGAACGCGAGCCCGATAACTACAGCGCGCGCTGCGAACTCGCACGGCTGGCGGAGGAACGGAACGACTGGGCGCTCGCCGCCCGGAACCTGGCCGAAGCCTGGCGGATCAAGCAGACGGAGCGCAAGATCCTGCTGGACCTCGGACGCGCTTATCAACACCTCGACCGGACGGAGCACTCGGTCGCGGCGTTGCTGGCGGCGTCTCGCGGGGGGCAGGCACGTTGGGCGGAGGCTGCCCGCGCGCTACTGCCGTCGCGATACCCGTTTGTCTACGAGTTCAAGCTCGCCGTGGAACTGGATCCGAACAACGCCGAGTTGCGCCGTGAACTCGCCTACCTGCTTCTCGAAATGAAGGAACAGCGGCAGGCGGAGACGCAGTTCGAAGCCGTGGTGGCGCGGCGAGAGGACGATCTGCTCTCACATGCCCAACTCGGATTCCTGAAGTTGCAGCGGCGCGACCGCGAGAATGCGCTGCCGCACCTGCAACGCGTGCTCGACGCGGGCGCCGAAGATGACCTCACCGACCGCGTGCTGGAGGCGCTCGAGTTGCCGAAGCGCCTGCGGCGGCGCCCCGATGCGTCGCGCCGCGATCTGTTCGCCGAGGCCCTCGCGATGGCGGACAAGTCGTTCGACGCGGGATATCTCAAGGACGCGCTCCGCTATCTCACGATCGCGCACGAGCACGATCCAGGCGATTTCAACGTGATCCTCAAGCTGGCCCGTGCCGAAAACATGTTGAAGAACGACCGGGCGGCGCTCGAATGGTTCGCCGCCGCACGCAATGCGCCGGACCCGGAGATCGCCGCCGAAGCCACGCGCTCCTGGCGGAATCTGTCGCCCCAGTTCGCGCGGCTGCGTGCTTCGTTCTGGGCCCTTCCGTTCTTCTCGTCGCGCTGGGCGAACGTATTCGCCTATGCGCAAGGCAAGCTGGAGATGAACCTGCCAGGATCGCCGATCCGCCCGTACATGTCGATCCGCTTCATCGGCGACTTGCGCCAACAGGTCCGCGTGCCGTACTCGCACTATCTTTCGGAAACGGCGGTGATTCCGGCACTGGGCATCGCGAGCCGCCCCTACAAGGGTGCGTTCGCCTGGGCCGAAGCCGGCGCGGCGATCAGCTACATCCGCCGGAACGATCAGCCGGGCCGCATCCGGTCCGACTATCGCGCCGGGATCTCCTACTCGATGAAGAAGGGAGGGCGCGACTATTTCGAACATCACGACGACCTCGTCTACATCTCCCGATTCGGCAAGGCGGGGCTGCTGTACACCCAGAACAAGTTCGGGCGCGTGCTCGCCGACGATCTTCGTATCTACTGGAACGTCAACCTAACCGCCGACACCGCGCGCCAATACTGGGCGAATTTCGCCGAAACCGGGCCTGGCGTGAAGTGGCGGCAATTCTCGGTGGACCTCGTGCGCGGCGCGCATCTGGTGAACGCCGGAAATCCGCGCCGCCCGAACTACACGGATTTCCGCGCCGGAGTCAGGTATGCGCGCTAGCGGCATCTTCGCACTCTCCGCGCTCGCGGTGGCCGCGCCTCGCGCCGGCCAGCCTTCGGCGCGTCCGGCGATTCACCATTATCAGATCGCGTCCGACGAGCCGGGCGCTTGGCCGCACATCCTCGAATCGATCGGACTGATACGCGCCAGCGGAGCGTCCTGCGCCGCGCATCCCTGTGCGTACGTGGTTCCGGCCTCGGCGAACCAGAGCGCGGTCGACCGTTTCCGTGACCTCGTGCAGCGGGGCTCGATCCTGATCCTCGAGGGAGACTCTCCGCTCGCGAAATCGTTCGGAATCCGGCCTTCGGATGCCAAGCCCGTATCCGTGCGCGGCATCGTCGATTCCCACAATCCGAAACTCCCGCTCGTCTGGGAAAAGCCGCTCGAGACACGCGTATTCACGGTACCCGGCCATGCCCGCGTGTTCACACGCGAAAAGTGGACCAACGCGCCGCTCGCCGTGGGCGTGGAGCACGGCTCGGGTTCGATTTTCTGGATTGCTTCGCAGCCCGGCACGGCCGGCTATGAGCGATATCCGTACATTCCACAGGCCCTCGAAACGATGGGGCTGCGCGTGCCGCTCCGGTCGAGGGACCTGTGGGCGTTCTTCGATTCGTCGTATCGTCTGCGCGTGGATCTCGATTACTTCGCCAACCGCTGGCGCGAGATGGGCATCGCCGCGTTGCACGTCGCGGCTTGGCACTATTTCGAACCCGATCCGGTCCGCGACGACTATCTGCGCCGCCTGATCGCGGCCTGCCATCGCCGGGGCATTCTCGTCTACTCCTGGATCGAGTTGCCGCACGTGTCGGAGAAGTTCTGGGCCGATCATCCCGAGTGGCGCGAGAAGACGGCGCTGCTCCAGGATGCTCATCTCGATTGGCGCCGTCTCATGAACCTGCGCAATCCCGATTGCGCGCGGGCTGTCTCGGAGGGGCTCGCGCGCATGATGGACCGCTTCTCGTGGGACGGCGTCAATTTGGCGGAGCTCTACTTCGAATCGCTCGAGGGCTATGCGAATCCATCGCGATTCACTCCGATGAACGACAACGTGCGGCGCGAGTTCGAGCAGCTTCATGGGATCGATCCGCATTCGCTTTTCAGCGAACCAAACCAAGCCGCGACCGCGACCGATATCACGATCCTCCGCAAGTTCCTCGACTATCGCGCAGGCCTGGCAAAGTCGTTGCAGGAGCAATGGCTCGGCGAACTGTCGGCGCTTCGTTCGCGGCTGCCGCACCTCGATCTCGTGCTGACGCATGTCGATGACCGGTACGACACCAACATGCGCGACCTCATCGGAGCCGACGCGGCACGGCTACTTCCGCTCTCGACCCGGCACGACTTCACGTTCCTGGTCGAAGATCCCGCGACCCTGTGGCACCTCGGGTCCGAACGGTATCCCGATATCGCGTCGAAGTACAAGCCGATCGCGCCGCGCCCGCACAAGCTCGCGATCGACATCAATGTCGTGGAGCGCTATCAGGACGTCTATCCCGCGCGTCAGCAGACCGGCGTCGAACTCTTCCAACTGGTACATGCGGCGGCGAAGTCGTTCCCGCGGGTTGCGCTCTACTTCGAGAACTCGATTCTCGTGCCCGACGTGACGTTCCTGCCGGCGTCCGCCGCTGTCGTGGAGCAACTCGATCGGGGCGGTGTCAACGGGTCGCGTCTCGGCATTCGTTGCGGCGCTCTCACCGGCATTCCGTGGAACGGACCGGCCTCGGTGAATGGGAAGCCTTGGCCGTACACCGATGGATCCTACTTGTGGCTGCCAGCCGGGACGTGGGCCGTCGAGCAAGGCGCCGCCGGCCCTGCGGTGAGGCTACTCGACTTCGCGGGCACGCTGCAATCGGTCGAAGCAAACGGGCCGGTACTGGAAATCGGTTATCAGTCCTCGTCCCGCGCCTTCGCCTACCTGGATCGTCCGCCGCTGGGCGAAGCCGAGGTCGATGGGCAGGCGGTCCAATTGAATATCGAGGCCCTCGGGCGGCGCTGGATGGTGGAAATGCCCAAAGGCCAGCACCTTGCGCTATTGCGATTCGCCGCTCGATAGGCTACGGGCGGCTCTTCCGCGCCCACTCCTCTGTCTCCGGATAAGATCGAATCCCGCGAGTCGCGCCGAGCGCCGTAACGGCCAGTGCACCGGTAGCGTTGGCGAATCGCGCGGCTTCGCCAAGCCCGAGCCCACGATGCAGCGCGGCGAGAAAGCCAGCGGCGAAGCAGTCTCCGGCGCCGGTGGTGTCGACCACTTCCACGGCGAATCCCGGCGAAAGAAACTCCTCGCCTGCCAGCGAAACCGCGCATCCGCGCGCGCCGAGTTTCATCACCACGCCCGAGGCGCCATGATCACGCAGGACATGCACGGCATGATCGGGCTCGCGCGAGCCGGTCAGCATCTCGGCCTCGTCTTGGTTGACGAACAGCAGGTCGGTGCAGGCCAGCGCCGGTTCGAGCACCTCCATCCAGCGGCCGTCCGCGGCCCAGCCCGTATCGACCGAAACGGTGAGTCCCGCGGCACGTGCTCTCCGCATGGGTTCGCCCGAATTGCGGCGCAGGTTGGGCAGCGAATAGAGGTTCGCCTGATGGTAGTGGGACATGCCCGCGCACAATTCGGGCGTGAACTCGACAGGATCGGCGAAGGCCTCTTTGCTCGACCCGACGCGCTGGAAAAACAGACGGTCACCCTTCGAGTTCGTGACGCAGATCGTGGTGGTGGTCGGTTCGACGGAGCGGCCCGTGTGGAACACATCCACCCCCGCCGCGCGAAGCTTGGCCAGCACCCCCTCGCCGCGCTCGTCGCGGCCCACCATGCCGAGCAGACGTGCTGGAACCCCGAGCGTCGCCAACGCGAATCCGCAATTGCTCGCGTTGCCGCCCATGTCTTCGACGAACTCCTCGACCCAGGTATTGGTGCCCCAGCGGAACTCGTCCACGGGTCGCACCAGGATGTCGTGTGAGATGTTGCCGGCCAGCAGCACGCCGGTGACGTTTCGGATGCTCATTAATTCCAGGGTGGCGGTCCGCCACACCTGAAACCGTAGCATGCCAAGGCACGTCGGGTACCATTGGTATACTGTTAAGGATTGTCCGCCCTCTCTTCGCGGGCGCTTCAGGATCGTTTCCCTCCAAACCTTCGCTCAGACATGAAGTATCTTGCCTTTCTGACACTTGCCGCGACTTCCGTGTGGCCGGCCGAGCTGACTTTCACCACCGGACAAGCTGCTCGCCTCATGATCGGCCAGCCTTATTTCACGGCCCAGCAGCCCGGCACCGCCCAAGACCGCTTGGGTGGCCCCCACGGAATTGCCTACGCGAACGACACGCTTTTTGTCGTGGATTCGAACAAGCTCGGCGCCACGCCGGTGAACCACCGCGTGATGGTCTACCGGAATCTGTCGAGCCAATTGCCAGCGCCCGAGGCGGAGTTGGGGCCGCAGACAGTGGACGACATCCGCATCTGCTACGTTTGCGGCGGGAAGGCCACGAGCGTCCTCGGCCAAACCGACTTCGTCAAGGGTGACTTCCGCGCGCCCGCCCGCGAGTCTCTGCGCACCCCGACGGGAATCGCCACCGACGGTACCGCTCTCGCTATCGCCGATACCGACAATAATCGCGTACTGATCTGGTTCACGATTCCGCAATCGAACAACACGCCCGCCGATGTCGTGCTGGGCCAGCCTGACTTCACCCGCAATCTCGTGAACAACGGCCGGGGCAACATCCCCACGGCGAACTCCATGCGCGGCCCGCAAGGTGTGTGGATCCAGAATGGCCGCCTGTTCGTCGCCGACACCAACAACAACCGCGTGCTGATCTGGAACTCGATCCCGCGCAACAATCATCAGAACGCCGATGTCGTGCTGGGAGCGCCGAACTTCGAGACCTTCGTCCAGGTGGATCTGACCAAGGCCGAACTCGACGCCAAGGACAACACGCTGCTGACGCCAGTGTCGGTGTCCAGCGACGGCCAGCGGTTTTTCGTCGCCGACCTCGGCCACAATCGCGTGCTGATGTGGAACTCGATTCCTTCTCGCAATCAGCAGCCAGCCGATCTCGTGCTGGGACAAAAGACGTTCACCACCGCCGTACCGAACAATTCGAAGGAGTTGTGCGACGCCAGCGGCAAGGACGCCGCTGGCGCGGACTTTTTTCCCCAGTCCTGCGAAGCGACGATGGAGTTCCCGCGCTTCGTGCTTTCCGATGGACGTTACCTATTCATCGCCGACGGCGGCAACGATCGCATCCTGGTCTACAACCGCCTGCCTACGCAGAGCGGCGCCAAGGCCGACGCGGTGCTCGGGCAGATCACCCCTGCGTTCAACCTGATTTCCGACAGCGCCGATCCCCGCGGCGTGGCCGCGTCGAGCGCGGTCCGCACTCCGTTGGGACTCGCGTGGGATGGCCGGAACCTCTATGCCTCCGATCCCTTCAACCGCCGGGTGCAGGTCTTCACGCTGGGAGAACGGAAGGTTCCGAATACCGGGGTGCGTAATTCGGCCTCGCGAACGGTGTTCGCGGTTGGCTCGGTGAGCTTTGCGGGAACGCCCAAGGAGAATGACGAGGTCACGATCACGATCTCGTTGCCCAACTCCGAAAACGAGGCGCTTAGCTACAAGAAGGAATACAAGTACAAGCAGAAGAAGGACGACAAGTTCGAGACGGTGGTTCAGTCCCTTGTCAACGCGATCAACACGACCGAGGTCGGCGGCGATGCTCTCGTGCTGGCGACGCCGAACCTGCCTCGCTTGGCGGTCATCCTCAGTGCGAAGATCGCGGGCGCGCCCGGCAACGACATCGAACTCGCGGCATCGGCGTCGGAAAGCGCTACCATTCAGGCCACCACCAGTGGCGCCAAGCTTGCTGGAGGCGGCGATGCCGCCCTGATCGCCCCCGGAACGATTGTTTCAATCTTCGGCGACGATCTCTCCGAGGGTACCGCCTCGGCTCCGGCCGGTGCGGCCGTCCTGCCAACGACGCTGGGTGGGGTCCAGGTCTACTTCGACGGTTTGCGCGCGCCCTTGTTCAGCGTCTCGCCCCAGGAAATCCGCGCGCAGGTGCCCTTCGAAATCCTGAACTCACAAAGCCTCAATGCCTTCGTGCGAACACAGCGCGCTGATGGGTCGATCTCGGTTACGAGCGCGGTCTCCGTCCCGATCATCCTACAAAATCCAGGCGTGTTCGCGTTGGAAGGCGAGAACGTTCCCGATCCGAGGCCCGCGATTGCGTTCCACGGCAGCGCCTTCGCGACGGGCACTGTTTCGGTCGATGGTTCGGTGCAAGCCGGGGACAAAGCGACCGTGTTCATCTCCGACCGCGCATACGAATACACCGTCGTGACTGACGATACGCTCGCCACGATTCGAGACCGGTTGATCGAGAAAATCAACGAAGATCCGGAAGTGCAGGCTTCGCCTGCCGCCGCCTTTACCCGTATCCGGCTTCGAGCACGCAAGCGCGGACCCGAAGGCGATGGCCTTCGCTACTCAGGCCGAGTCAACGATGGTGGACAGGTGATTCTGACGGCCACCACGCCGGCGCTTTGCTGCGCCAACGAGGGTCCGATCACGGAAGCGAACCCGGCGTTGCCTGGCCAGACGATTATTCTGAACGCTACTGGACTCGGCCTGGTCACCCCAGATGAGCAGCGGCAGTTGCAGGATACCGGCCGCGCCTTTCGGGGCGACTCGAACAATACCCCACGTGAATTCGTGTCGTCACTCGCGGGCGGCAAAACGGCCAACGTCCTCTCGGCCAACATGAAGCCGGGCGCGATCGGTATCTACGAAGTCATCCTCGAGCTGAACTCCGACATTCCCACCGATCCGCGAACGCAGGTGACGATCGCGCAGGATGTCTACGTCTCGAACATCGTCACCATTCCGGTCGCCAATCCGAACGAAGCGCAGTGAACCGGCGGGCGTTCCTCGGCGCGGCCGCCTCGGCGGGTCTGGCGCGTGGAACGCGCCGGCCGAACGTTCTCGTGTTCATGACGGACCAGGAAACGGCGCTGTTGCCGGGTCCGGCGAGGCTGCCGCATCGCGGGCGCATTCTTTCGCGCGGAGCCAATTTCACCCATGCCTACTGCAACACGCCGCAGTGCTCGCCAGCGCGCGTGTCGCTGATCACCGGACTCGAACCACATCGCGCCGGCGTCATGACCAACATCGACGGCAATTCGCTCGGCAAGGCGCTCCGCCCGGACACGCCCGCGATCGGTGACGTCTTCACTCGGGCCGGCTATTCGACCGGATACTTCGGCAAGTGGCATCTCGGACCCGAGAAGGGTGGCTTCCGCCACTTCCATTCCGGCGAGAACGATCCGGAAACAGTGCGCGCGGCGGCGGAGTGGATGCGTTCGCGCAAGTCCGATGAGCCGTGGCTATGCTGGGTGTCGGTGTTCGATCCGCACCACGTCTACGACATTCCGAGGGGCCGTGCGCCGAAGTCTGTCGAGATCCGGCCCGGAGTGCGCCCGCCGCGTTCCGGACTCGAGAACCTGACCGGCAAGCCCGCCGAACAGCGCGAGTTCATTGACAAGGATCAAGGCCGTGCCACGCGCGAGTTCACCACCGATGATTGGCTGCGGTACCGATCCTACTACCTCGGTCTCGTCGAGAAGACCGACGCACTGCTTGGCACCGTGCTCGACGCGGCGGGCGATCTCGATCAGACGGTGGTGGCCTACACCACCGATCATGGAGATCAGATGGGCGAACACGGGCTTCCCTACAAGGGCCCGTTCATGTACGACGAACTCTTGCGGATTCCGTTCACGATCGCTGGTCCGGGAATGAAGCGCGGAAACCGTTCCGATTTCGCGCGGCAGACCGATCTTGCGCCAACGCTCGCCTCGCTAGCGGGTGCCGAGTGGCCGGGGCCTGTCGATGGACGGGACCTCGCGATGGGCGGTCCGTCTCCAGACCGGGTCCTGCTGGAGTACTTCTCGAAGCAAAAGTGGGTGAATCCGATCCGGACCATCCGGACGCGCGAGTGGAAGTACAGCTACTACGATCACAGCGGCCACGAGGAGTTGTACGATCTCCGCGGTGATCCGCACGAGATGCGAAACTTAGCGCGCTCGGGGCCGCACGCGGACCGGCAGCGGAAGCTGCGAGATCAACTCGATGGCTGGTTTACTCGCCCTGCTTCCATCCGAGGAGCTTGAGGACAGTGGGGTTGGCCACCGCCATGACCTTGCGCGGAGTCTCCTCGCCCGCGTCGGCCGACGGCTTGGCGAGCGCCCGGCGGACGAGTTCCGCGGTTTGCTGTCCGACGTCTGAATAGTCCGGGAAGACGCCAGCCACCGCGCCGGCCTTCACGAAGCTCTGCGAGAATCCGACGACGGGCAGTTGGTTTTCGAGCGACACACGCAGGAGCGATGGGATCGTACGGCTGTCGAACAGCCCGGTTTCCGGGAGGCAGATCACCATATCCACTTTGCCTTTGAGCTCATGCAACGCGCCGAGCAGACCGGCCCGGTTGGGACTCACGGCTACGTGGACCATAAAGCCCTCCTTCTCGAGCTTGCTCAACGCAAAGCGGTTGGGACCGGCCTTGCGCGAGGTAACGATCACGCCAAACCGCTTCCGGCTCGGGAACAGCTTGTTGACTTCCCGCACGACTTGGCCGAAATCGACATCAAGGTAGACGGCGCCAGCCGGTTTAGCCAGCGGAGCCGGTTCGCTCGACACGTCGGCAAGTGTCAGCATGGTGGAAATCACAGGAAGCTTCGGATTTGCCTTGGCGACCGCCGCCCTCGCTTCCGCTCCGATCGCGACGACCATCTTCACCTGTCCCTTTCCAAGGACGGAGGCGACACCTTCTGGAGCAGTTTCGGTGGTGGAACCGGCGAGGTCGCCCAGCCCTTGCTTCAACCCCGTCACGGCGTCGCGATAGGCCTCGACGTCCTTTTCGGTGACGACAACGATCCGGCCCACTTCGACGTTGGCGCCGGGCGCCAACGTCGCAAACAAGATCCCGATCAATGGAAGTCTCATGAGCGCTTCTCCTGACCGGGTCACTATTCGCCCAACCGGTAGATCAGCTTCACGAAGAACGTACGGCCGTTCTGCGCCATGCGGCCCTGTACGAGATCGATCGGATCGTCGTAGCGATAGTTGCCCGCGTTGCGGATGCCGCCTACCAGATCGAAGTTCTTCGCGAGCTTGTTCGTGTGCATCGTGACGTCGACCAGGGCGACCGGGCGTGTGAAATCGCGGTCCCGCGTGGCTCTCTTGCTCAGGTACTGGAATCCGGTTGCGAAGTGGAGGACGTTCTTGTAAACAGGGGTCGAAAGGCGGCCCTTGCCAATGGCGCGGGGTGAGTTGCTCAACCAGATGCTGCTACTGGCTTCGCGCGCCTTCTGGAGCGCCACGCTCGCATCGGCGAGAAAGCGTCCCGTTCGGGCCGCCACTTCGAACTCGACACCGGTCGATTTGTAGGCACCGGTGTTCTGATATTGCTGTAGTCCCACATCCTCGAGGAACGCGGCCTGGATCAGGTTGTTCAGCTGGTAGTGATAGCCGTTGACGATCGCCGAAACCTTCGAGGTGATCTTGCGCTCCACCGAGCCTTCGAACGCCTGGGCGCTCTCCTGCCGGAGACCGTTGCTGGCGAGATACTGCTGCCCGTCCTCGAAGTACTGCTCGAACGAACTCGGGTTCCGGAAGGGACGCCCGTAGACGAACTTGAAGGTGGTCGATTCGTCCTGCTTGTGGACGAGGGCCAATTGCGGCGACACGAAGTTGCCGAAGTTGTACGAGGAGTCGTAACGAAGGCCGAGGTATGCCTTGGTGCGGCCCGAGATGCCCACTTCCTGCTGGGCAAACGCGCCGCCCGAGCGGTCTGGCCGCGAGACACGAGCCGTCTCCTGCCAGACTGGCGTGGCCGTCACGTACTGGTGAAGCGCACGGATCTCGAAACGTCCGTCGATGCCGACCGAGAGCACACCCACCTTATTCACTGGAACGCTGTAGGAGGCGCGGGAACCCACCCAATCGCCCCACTGATAGGTCCGCGAATCCTCCGGGGTGCCCTCGTTGTCGAAGTAGAAGCGGTCCATGTACCGGTAATTGTCGTAGAAGATCTGCCAACGGACGGTCGATCCGTCGTCGAGCGTCTTGCCGTAAGTGAGGTCCACGAAGTTGCGCCCGTCGCGGACACGGTTTCCCCGGGTGTCGAAGATCGAGTCGCCCCATCCGATGGGCGGTTGCTTCTCTCGCTGGTTGAAGTAGGAGGTGAGCTTCCAGGCTCCGGCGGTCAACTGCGCGAAAGAGTGGTATCCACGCTGCAAGTCCGCGTTCGAAGTGAATCCGTATCCGGGAACGAGCAAACTGCGCCCCCCGCCGTGAAAGGCCGACCCCGAAAACAGCAGGTTGACGCCCTTTCCGAGACTCCGGGCCCCCGAGAGCAAGATCTTTCCGTCGTTATAGCTCGCCGTTTCGCTCGAGACCCGCAGCTTGTCGAAGTCGGCCGGCGCCTTCGTCACGATGTTGATCGTGGTGAGAACGCCGTTCGATCCGTACACGGCGGAAGAGGGTCCGCGCACGATCTCGATGCGCTGCACCAGATCCATGTCGAGGCCGAAATCCTGGCCGAAGAATCCGTTCGAGTTGTAGATGTTCTCCGCCATCTGGTGGCCGTTGATCATGACATTGAAACGGGAGTTGTAGTCACCCGGGATGCTCAGGCCGCGCGCGCCCGCGTAGTTGTAGATGCGGTCGTTCGTCATGTAGAAACCGCGAACATAGGAGAGCGCCTCGCCGAGCGTGCGGTAGCCAAACCTCTGGATATCGGCGGCCGTGATGACACTCACGTTAGCGGGAACATCGGCGAGTGTCTGGGCGTGCAACGTCGCCGCCTCCACCACCGGAAGTTCCTCGAACATCGCCTGGCGGCGCGACTTCGAGTCCTGACTGCCGCCTTGGGAGACCTCGCGCCCCGGTCGAGCCGGGGTCAAAGGCTGCAAAACAGCGTCGGCGCGGACGGTCTGGTCGAGGTCTACTTTGATCCGCGGCAGCGTGAGAGGTTGGAAATTGGATGCCCGGACGGAGACTTCATAGCTGCCGGGTGCCACATCCGTGATCTTGTACAGGCCGCCGACGTAGGGCTGGGCCTCCTGCATATCCTGCGTTTCCACATTCTTCAGTGTGATCAGGGCTTCGTGGATCATGGCGCCCGCGGGGTCGGTAATCTTTCCGACGACACTCCCACCGGTCGATTGCGCCAGGGAAGACCCGGTGAGGGCAGACATGGCCAGCAGGGTCATCACATAGCGAGACGGCTTCATTCGTAGTTTTCTCCGAAGAAAGAATCGCGAGTACGGCGACCCGCTAGAGAATCTTTCGGCGATTCACCCGTAGGACTGCATGGCTACCCCCCGCTAAAGTTCCGTAGTACGCATTCCGATATACGCTTGTGCGCCATGTCCCGCTCACAAAAAGAGGGATAGGCCTATCACTTTGACATCCCTCCGTGGGCGAAGTGTGCCCCTCAGGCTGGGAATGAGGATATCGAATTTACATGGCGAATCAACCGCGAACGAAGACCGCTTGGATCTGGCTGGCGATGGTGGGCCTAATGGCTCCCGCACTCTATGGACAAGTGCCAGCGGAGCCGCCCAAGCCCCAGCGCGCACCTGTGGTGGAAGAGGAAACGCCTGTGACCCCGGCCAAGTCAGCCGCACCGGTCGTGGAGGAAGAAGCCCCCGGACGGCCACCGAAACCCGGAGCCCCGGTGGTCGAAGAGGAAGCGCCCGTCCGGCCCGTCAAGCCAGGAGCACCCGTTGTGGAAGAAGAGGCGCCGGTGAGACCCGCCAAACCGGGCGCGCCGGTAGTCGAGGAGGAAGCTCCCGTACCGGCACCCAAGCAGCAGCCGCCGCAGGTGGTCGAAGATAACGACTCACGGTCGAGCGAAGACACTCTGCTCCGCGCGCCGAGCGTGGTGGCGCTGCCCCGCCTCGACCTGCGCATCTTCGCCGACGCTGGGTTCGAGGCAGGACGGAAGCAGGGTGAGGAATTCCAGAACGGATTCAACATCGGCCTGTTCGACCTGTTCGTCTCCTCCAAGCTGAACGACAAGGTCAGCGTCCTGGCGGAAGCGCTGTTCGAACGCGTGGGGAATCAGTACGGCTTCGACCTCGAGCGCGCGGTGCTCCGCTATTCCCACAACCGCCACCTCCGCTTCGACATGGGCCGTTTCCACTCCAACCTCAGCTACTACAACTCGACCTTCCACCGCGGAAGCTGGTTCGAGACCACGGCCGAGCGCCCCTATATCGCCCATTGGGAAGGCCAGGAGGGCATCCTGCCCTCACGCGCAGTCGGCCTGCAAGTGAGCGGCGCGCTGCCGTCGCCCGAGTCAATGCCGATCAACTACTTCTTCGAAGTATCCAACGGCCGCGGATTCGCGAATGGATTCTCGACGGTGCAGTCCGGCAACGACACCGACGCCAACAAGGCAACCAACTTCGGTCTGACCATCAAGCCCGCCAAGATCGCCGGACTCCAGATCGGTGGAAGCATCTATCGCGATCGCCTTCGTCCGGGCAACGCGCCGGACTGGAACGAGAAGATCATGTCGTTCCACGTCGTCTATCAGCGCCGGAACTGGCAGATCATCAACGAAGCCGTCCATTTGCGCCATCAGCAACTCGTGGGAACCGGCCCGGCCGCTGCCCTCGCGTCGCCAGTCGACAACAAGGCTGTTGCGTCCCCCGGAACCCTGGGGCCGCTCGGCCGCCGCTCGTCGATCTCGGGCGCTTACAGCCAAGTGGGCTACCGCATCCGCAAGGTCGTGCCCTATGTCCGGTTCGACTGGGTCAACGCTCCCGCTTCGAACCCGATCGCCCGCTCGGCCTATGGTTCGGAGGCGGGGCTCCGGCGCGAAGTCTCGAGCGGATTCTTCTACGACCTGTCTTCGTTCTCCGCGCTCAAGTTCCAGTTCGACCGGCTGTGGCGCAACGGCGTTTCCGAAACGCATGCCAAGGTCCAACTCGCGTTCGCGTTCTAACCTCGGGAGCCGGAATGAAATCCTTCGCAATTCTCTTCGCGGGACTGATGGTGCTGGCTCCTCCGCCGGCCGGCAGTCAAACCGCGGCGCCGCAAAAACTGATCGTATTCGCCAACCGCTCGACACCCGTCAACAAGATGAGTTCGGGCCAGTTGCGCGACGTGCTGCTCGGGGAAGTCCCCTCCTGGTCGAACGGGCGGGCTGTTTCGGTGGTATTCGCCGACGACAAGTCCATGACGAATGCGCTCAAGCGCATTCTGAAGATGACTCGCGACGACTACGACAACTACTTTACCGTGAAGCGCTATCAAGGCCAGGAACTGGTCCGGCCGCGCCTGCTGCCGACCACCGATCTCGTTCTGCGGTACCTGACACAGACACCGGGCGCCATCACCGTACTCGAGGGCGAGCCCGACATGACGGTGGCTGGAGCCAAAGCCATTCGGATCGATGGCAAGCTGCCCGACGAGGATGGCTACCGCTACTAGGAGGCGAGCATGTTTCTTCGAAAAGCAATCTTTCCCGTCTCAGTGCTCGCGTTCGCGCTGGGGCTGCCCCGGGATGCCCAGGCGGCGAGGCCCATCAGCCGCGAAGCCCTTTCTTCCGCGCTGCAGCGCGGCGGAATGAGCAGCGCCGAACTCGCCGCGATCGTGAAATCCGCGGGCGCCGGATTTACCCTGACGCCAGCAGACGAAAAGACGCTCATATCGCAGGGAGCCAGCGCGGAACTGCTCGAAGCGGTGCGAGCCTCTCGCGTCAGCGCCAGAGTGCGCAGCGATGGCCGGCCGCTGGCTCCGATCGAACTGATCCTGAAGCTATTCCACGGGAGTCCCGCTACCGCTACCGCCGCGCTGAAGACTCGCGGAGCGGGCTTCGACCTCAATCCGCCGCTCGAGGCGCAGATCCTCGAAGCCGGCGGCGACAAGAGCCTGCTGGCGCTGGTGGCGCTCCGCCGGCTGGATTTCGAACCCTCTGGAAAACCCGCACCGGAGCCGGCTGAAGCCGAGCCAACGGCCGCTCCGGTTCGCTCTGGCGACGCGCCGGCCGAGCGCGGCCCCAAGCCGATTCGCGTGGATGCGGCGACACAGCTCCGCAAACTGCTTCGCAAAGGTGAAATCGAGTATCCGCAAATGGCGCTTCGTGCGCGGATCCCGGGCCGAGTCGTGGTCGAAGCACTGATCGGCCGCGACGGGCGGGTCCGCCGCGCGCGTGTCCTGCGCGGAGACGACATGTTCCATGACGCAGCGATGCAAGCCGTTCTTCAGAACGCCTACCGGCCGACGCTGCTCGACGAGGAAGCCGTCGAAGTATTGACCGAGGTGAACGTAGAATTCGATCCGGCGCGCGCGGACACGAGGAACTGATCCATGAAGTACGCATCGCTCATCTCTGTCCTTGCGCTGGGGCTTGCCGCGGCGCCTCCGCCCGCCCGCGAGGGCGGTGGATACAATCGCGAGCAGGCCAAATCCGAGTACATGCGGCCAGCCACGGTTCCGTTCCCGGAAAACAACAAGTACACCCGAGCCCGCGCCGAACTCGGGAAGACGCTGTTCTTCGATCCGCGGCTGTCGGCTACCGGGCAGATCTCGTGCGCGTCCTGTCACCGTCCGCAGTTTGCCTGGAGTGATTCCGCGCCCACATCCGTTGGCGCGCCCGGAATGCCGCTGAAGCGCCGGTCTCCCACGATTCTCAACATGGCATGGGCGGATTCACTCTTCTGGGACGGCCGCGCGGCGACGCTCGAGGAACAGGCGCTCGGCCCGATTCAGGCCGACGTCGAAATGAACATGCCCCTCGAGAAGGCGATCCAGTTGATCTCGGCGATTCCCGGTTACAAGCCGCTGTTCGACAGAGCCTATCCGAACGAGCCGATCGCGGGAGAAACCGTCGGCAAGGCGATCGCGACTTTCGAACGGACGGTCGTTTCCGGCATCGCGCCGTTCGACGAGTGGGTCATGGGCGATGACTCGGCGATCAATGAATCCGCCATGCGCGGGTTCGACCTTTTCAACACGAAAGCGCTCTGCGGCAAGTGCCATTCGGGTTGGAACTTTACCGACAACAGCTTCCACGACCTCGGCTTCGACACCGATGATCGCGGGCGCGGCAAGCTGCTGCCGCAAATCGAAGCTGCGCAATTCGCCTTCAAGACATCGACGTTGCGCAACATCGCCCAGCGCGCGCCATACTTCCACGACGGTTCGGTCCGGTCGCTCGAGGAAGTGATCGTGCACTACGACAAAGGGCCCTGGCGGAACCGGCCCAGCCTCGCCGAAGAGATGCGCAAGCTCGACCTAACGCCTCGGGAAAAGCGCGATCTGGTGGAGTTCATGAAGACGCTAACCGGCGCGGACGAGCCGATTTCGCTACCCGTCTTGCCCAACTGATTCCCGGAGAGTATTCACATGTTCAAGCTACGCATTGCCCTCATCGCGGCCTGCCTCGGCATCGTTGCCGCGCTCGCCTGGGGCCGCGGCTACATCGTCATTCAGAAAGACAAGCAGTTCCAGGTAGACAAGGTGGTGATCCGGCCCGGGGACAAAGTGATCTTCCAGAATCACGACGATTTCACCCACAATATCTACTCGCCCACCAAAGGGAACGAGTTCAATATCAACGTTCAGCGTCCAGGGGGCTCCACGGGAGTCACATTCTGGACCGAGGGTGAAGTCGAGGTGCGCTGTGCCATTCACCCGAAGATGAAGATGATGGTCGTCATCAAGCGCTAGCCGCGAAAGCCGGCTCGAGGTCTGTTCTCATGTTGAACCGTTTCAGTGAAGTGATCGGACGCCTGCCGCTGTCGCGGAAGCTCGGCCTGATGGCCGGATTGCTGATCGTACCGGTGGTGGTACTCGGCGCGATGTTCGTGGCCTCTCAACACGTGCAGGAAGAGGCCTACCTGCGAAGGCTCGAGGGGCTGCGATTCCTGCGGCCGCTGGTCGAACTGCAGTTGAAGATGGCGGCCCACGGCCAAGCCGCCGTTCTGGCATTGACCGGAATGGGCGGAACCTCGCAGGTCCGCCAGGCTGGTCTCGAAGCCGATCAGACCTTGAAGGCGGCGTTGGCCGCGCAAGAGGCCTCTGGCAACCGTTTCGGAACACAGGCATTGCTCAGCGAGGCGGCCGAATCGTGGAGTTCGACCGTCAAACCGAACTGGAACTCTTCCAATCCATCGCTGTCGGCTGACATGCACGCGCTGCTGCTCGCGCAGATCGCCGACGTAACCCGGCGAGTCAGCCGGGGCGCCAGTTCCGAGATCTCGGCGGAGAATGGCGCCAACGGAATCGACCGCTCACTCGTCTTCTCGCTCCCAGGCAGCCTCGAGCGCCTTGCCCGTCTCGGCACCTTCGCGCTGGTGTGCGCCCGGCAGGGTTCGCCCTCGCAGGAACAATGGGATCAGTTGATGGGCCAGACGCAGGAGGCTCGCGGCTCCGTCGATGATCTGCGCGCGGAGTTGATCCGGACCGAGAAGATGGCGCGCGCGGATGTCCCCGCCCGCAACGCCGCCCGCCAGGCGGTGGCCGCGGCCGATGGGCTCCTCGAAATGGTGCAGGACGCGGCGGTGCGCCGTGACGCCTTCCGGGCGGACGCGGGGGCACTGCGTGCGCAAGCCGCACAGGCCACTGACACGTTCCGCAATCTGCATTCGCTTCTCGCCGGTTCACTCGAATCTGAACTAGCCGCTTCGATCGAGAGACTGCGGTTCGAGCGAAATCTCGAACTGTTCGCGGTCTTGACGCTCACCGGATTGGCGCTGCTGCTCGGCTACCTGATCGCCGGCGCGATCCGCCAACAGGTGCAGTCGCTGGGCGGGGTGTTCGCGCGCATTCGGGAGGGCGACCTCGACGCCCGGGCCGAAGTAGTGGTCCGGGACGAATTCGGCTCATTCGCCCGATCGCTGAACCAGGTGCTCGACAATTCGATCGCCCTCATCCAGTCGCGCGAGGAGCGCGACACGATCCAGGCCAACATCCACAAGCTGCTCGAGGAAATGGAGGTGGTGGCCAAAGGCGACCTGACCAAGGAAGCAGACGCCAGCGGCGAGGCAACACGCGAGATCGCGCGCGCCTTCAACGCCATGCTCGTCGAACTGCGCGGCCTGATCAATCGCGTACAGGAATCAACTTCCGCGGTGAACGCCGCGGCGGCGCGCGCCGAACAGGCCACGGCCCATCTCGCCACCGGCAGTTTGTCGCAGGCCGAACAGATCGTCACCGTCACCACGGCGGTGGATCAGATGAACCAATCGGTTCGCCAGGTGACATCGCAGGCGGCGACGGCCGCGCACATCGCGCAGGCGGCGTTGAAGAACGCGCAGGCCGGCGTTCAGTCGGTGCGGCTCACGATCGGAGGCATGGGCGACGTCCGGCGGCAGGTACAGGACATGGGTTCATTCGTGCAGGAACTCGGCGAAAGTTCGCTGCAGATCGGCGAGATCACGCAGTTGATCGCCGACATTTCGAAACGCACCTCGATTCTCGCGCTCAACGCGTCGATTCAGGCGGCGGTGGCCGGCGAAGCCGGAAAGGGATTCGCGGTAGTCGCCGAGCAGGTCGAGGAACTGGCGTCGCGGTCTTCGGAAGCCGCGCGCCGCGTCGCCACGCTCAACAAGTCCATTCAGGCCTCCACGGGCCGGGTGAACGAAGCGCTCGAGGGCGCGACACGGCAGGTGGAAAGCGGCGAGGAAGTCGCCCTGGAAGCTTCGGCGCGCCTCTCGGAAATCGAACGGGTCTCGACGCAACTGGCTGGTGTTGTCGAATCGATCCTGGCGTCGTGCCGTCAGCAAAGCGTCAGTTCGGAATCGATCGCCAAGTCGATGGGCGGAATCTCGGACGTGACCCGCTACACGGGTACCAGTGTCGAGTCGGCCGCGAATTCGATTCAGGAACTGTCCAGTCTCGTGACGCAATTGCGCGGTTCGGTCGCCCGGTTCCGTTTGCCCTCTGGCTCGAGAAACGATTCGTCCGGGTTCTGGACCCGATCGGTTTCCGGAACTCGCGCGCTGGCCGAATAGAAAGTCGGCCGCGTAGCCGCGCCTGTTCCTCGATCGATTTCGCGCTGGTCATCCGATCGGCGATACCCTGGACTCATGCTTGCCTGCGCGCTTCCGCTCGCGCTCCTTCTTCCCGTTCTCGACCTGCTTCCCGAGCACCGGCGTCCCGATCCGTTCGGGGCGATCGCGGAGCCGGATCGCGGAAGCCCAGAGCCAGTCACCGAGATCGCGGCGGCGCGAGGCGGATACGTCTCGTTCCACGCGGTCGCGAAAACGGACTCGCCCGGGCCGTACGAAGTCGCGGTGGCGAGTCCGCTGGCGGTGGACCTCTACCGCGAGTGGTTCCACTCGAGCCGAACGACCAAAGGCCACGTACCCGACGCGCTAATTCCGGTGAAAGCGCCGTACCGGTCTTCGCTGCCGGAGCCCGCCAATCGGATTCCCGGGCAAACCGCCCAAGCGTTCTGGATCGACGTCTGGATTCCGGCGGATACTCGGCCGGGCGGGTATCGCGTCACGGTGACCGTGAGCGCCGGCGGGCAGTCCGCAGCGAAGACGGTCATGGTCCGGGTACTGTCCGCTGTGATCCCCGCCGAGGACGCAGTGACGATGGATCACAACTCCTACGGCAGTTCTTTCCTCGGCGAGCAGTATCCGGCGCTCGCCGCGCGGTATGGAGCCAAGTGGGATACCAGCGACAGGTTTTTCCAACTGATCCACGCCTATCATCGGATCTTTCGCGAGCATCGCGGCGTGTTTCATCAACTGGGCTACGGCCATGGCGGAAAGGTGGCGCCGGAATTCGCGCCCGCGCTCGCTGGCTCCGGCCGCGACAAGCGGATCGCTGATTGGGATCTATTCGACCGGCACTATGGTCCGCTGCTCGACGGGTCGGCGTTCGGCGGAGCGCGCCTGGGCTCGGGTCCGATCTCGTTCGTCTACCTGCCGATCAATCCCGAATGGCCGGCGTCTTTTCTCTGGTGGGGCGAGCCGGGCTACGAAACCGAGTTCGTCAACGTGGTGAGCGCGATGGAGCGCCACTTCCGCGAAAAGGGCTGGACGCGCACGCGCTTCGAGCTCTTCTTCAACCACAAGAAGCGCTACAAGGCGTTTCCGTGGGACGGAGACGAGGTGCGTTTTCTGGGCGACAATCGCTACTTCAAGGAATACGCACGCCTGATGCGCAAGGCCGTACCCGCGGATACGCCCGTGAGGTTCGTCTTCCGCAATGATGCCAGTTGGGCGATGGAACAGCAGTTCCAGGAATTGGCCGGCGTCACCGATTTCTGGATCTGCTCGAGCGGGATGCTGAGCTGGAATCGCGATGCCGTACGGCGCGTGCTCGACCGTGGCGACATCGTCTGGTCGTATGGCAGTCCACCCGAAGCGTCCAAGCCCTCGGCCGAAATCACCGGACTCGCGCTGCGCACCTTCCTCTGGGGCATCCATGGATTCGTGCATTGGCTCACCGTGAGCGCCGGCCGCGATCCGTGGTTCCAGTTCGATGGCGGCGGCACCGCGCTCGTTTATCCGGGCGAAAAGTTCGGGATCGAGGCACCCATTCCGAGCGTTCGGTTGAAACTGCAGCGGAACGCGCTCCAGGATCTCGCGCTGGCGAAATCGCTCGGCGGACTCGAAGCGGAGATCTCGCAGCGATTCAACGAAAGCAAGCCTGAGGACTGGTGGACACCGCGGCCTGAACGCGCCGATCGAGCACCGGAAGAGTGGACGAACAACGAAATCGACGATGCGCTCGCGCCCGCCGAATCCCGCCGGAAGAAGGCGGACGCTGCGTCATGGTATCGGGTGCGAGAGGCCGTGATGCGGAAAGCAGAGGAGAAATCGCGATGAGATGGCTATTGCTGACCGCCGCGGTCTGCGCGGCCCAGACGCCCGTCGTGGTGGACCGCGAACTCGACTCCGTCGCACGGATCGCCACAGTGATGATCGATGGGGACGTCTGCCAGCGCATCGTAACGAAGCGCGCGATGGACTCGATCCTCGATACCAATCCGCGCGACCGCTGGCTTTCCGCCGACAACTACGACGTGAATCACGAACCCTTCATCCAGACGAAGAAGACGCTCGCCCGATTGGCCCGCCTCGCGCCGTTTCCGGCCGACGTGAATCTGTGGATGCCGATTCCGGGCAAGGCGGACCGGATCCACATCGTGATCCGCGGCGTGAACGAGACGAGCCAGTTCTGGCCTTGGGGCGCGCTGCATCAGGAGCTTCCCGCGCCTATGAAGAAGGTGCTCGAATCCGGGCAGCGGGTAACGGTGAAGGACAAACCGGGAATCGTCTCGGCGCTGGCGCCAGTGCGGAACAGCCTGGGCGACATAGTGGGGCTGGTGGAGGCGGTGGCGCGGGTCCAGCCGGATGCGCATGAGAATGTGAAGTAGCGCGGCTGGAGTTCGGTCAGGGGGCGGCCTTGGCGGCTGGGCTCCTCGCCGTCGAGTCTAACTCAGTGCGGCGGCTGCCGAGCCAGGGCGGATAGGTCGAGATCGATCTCCGAGGATTCCATCAGCGTGTTTGCCCGATGTACGAACACGTTCCCTCGCGCTTCGATGTGGCGCTGGTCCGGAAGAACCCGGATCGAATCCGCGACCACGGTCACGCGATCGAACGTCAGTACCGCGGGATGCCCTGTGTACTCGTTTCCCCACTTGCGGGCGAAGACGATCATCGCAGTCTTCCCGTCCGCGAACCATTCCTCGTAGCGGACGGGAGCCTGCACGGCTGGCGAAGCGGGGCTGATGCCCAGGTCGCAAATGATCGACACTTCATGTGTGATCAACGGAAGCGTCACCCGTTCGCCCGGTGACAGCCTGACCCGCGCACGCTGGAACGGCACCCAGCCGCCGACTGGCGCCATCGTGAACTCGTAGACACCGGCCGGCAGTCGCACCCCGCAGGCGCCACATCGCGTTGCTCCAGCCGGAACACACGCCCATCGGACCGCCGCGCGATCACCGAGACGGCCGGAATGATCGCACCATCCGGCGCCATTACGTGCGCCGAAACCCAGGCGTCGCTCTCCGCCGCCAGCGCTATCGAGCCGGCGAGCATCGCGATCCATCGGATCGGGCGCATCCGGAGCTACTCTTTCACCTTCAATACCTGATCCGCCTTCACCCCGGCAAGCTTCTTCACCGTTCCATCCGGCCACCGGATCTCGACATCGGCCACTTCCGCCGTGCCGAGCCCAAAATGCAGCCTCGGATCGTTCACCGAGTAGAAGCTCGACTGGCTCGCCACTTCCTGCGCCTGGACCTTGCCCCCGTAGCGAACGGTGACGCGCGTGCCGATCGCGCTCCGGTTCGACTTGGTGCCCTCCGCCTTGAACTGCAGCCAGTGCCGGCCGGGAGCCTTCAGATCGTTCCGCAGCAATGACGGCACTTCGCCCAGGTTCACGATCACGGCATCGACATCGCCATCGTTATCGAAATCGCCGAACGCCGCGCCGCGCGAGGAATGTGGCGCCGCCACTCCCGGACCCGCGTCGTCGATCAACTCCTCGAACTTGCCCGCGCCGAGGTTTCGAAAAACCACGCGCGGCGTCTTCCACGGATACGAGGCGAGCGTCTTCTCGATCTCCGGATAGACGTTGCCGGTGACGTAGAAGAGATCGGGCAACCCGTCGTTATCGAGATCGGTGATCGCGGCGCCCCAGCCGATGAAGCGCGTTTCAACGCCGAGTCCGCTCGCCAGCGTCACATCGTCGAAATTGCCCTTGCCATCGTTCCGGTACAGGATATTGGTGTCGTCGGCGAAATGCGTCTTGAACACGTCGAGGTGGCCAACGAGATTGAAGTCGCCGCTCCCGAGGCCCATGCCCGCCTGCTCCATTCCGTCTTCGTTGAGCGCCACGCCGCGTTCGAGGCCCGACTCGGTGAACGTGCCGTTGTGGTTGTTCCGGAAGAAGAAGCTCGGCGTCGAATCGGCCGCGACATAGATGTCGGCCCAGCCGTCATTGTCGAAGTCGCCTGATGTGACCGTCATCCCGTACGATCCGCCGATCTTGCCGATGCCTGACGCCGCGCTCACATCGGTGAACGTACCGTTGGCGTTGTTGCGATAAAGCGAGTGCTTGCCGGGCGGGAGTCCGCGTGGCCCGCAATTCACCGGTACGCCCTTCCAGTTGCAGTTGCCTGCCTCGCCTGGCTTCGGCGTGCGCGCCATGTCGAAGGCGATGTAGTTAGAAATGAACAGGTCGAGATCGCCGTCGCGGTCGTAGTCGAAGAACGCCGCGCCCGCGCCCCAGCGCGTGCCCTTTTCGAGCAGGCCTGCTTTTCCGGTCACTTCCGTGAACGTGCTGTCGCCGTTGTTTCGGTAGAGGAAATTCCGGCCGAATTCGGTGATGAACAGATCGATATGGCCGTCGTTGTCGTAATCCGCAGCGGTGACCGAATTCGCCCATCCCGCGTGACGCAGTCCGGCCTTGTCCGTCACATCCACGAACTTGCCATCGCGCGTGTTGCGGTAGAGCCGGTTGGCCGCTTCCTTCGGCGCGCCTTCGAGAAGCGTCCCACTCAACAGGAAAATGTCGAGCCAGCCGTCGTTGTCGAAATCGAGGAACGCCACGCCGCAGCCGATTGTTTCGACGATATAGGTCTTGCGATCGGACTGGCCGTATATGACCGGCGCCGTGAGTCCGGCGGAGGCGGCGATGTCGGTGAATTTGGCGAGAAACGGGATGCCAGAAGGCTTTCCGCGGGGCGTCGCCTTCACCGACCGCGAAGCAACACCTTGCGCGAATGCATACGCGGCTAAAGCCACTCCAGCGAGAATCCAGCGGCGCATCAACTCGCAGTATAGCGAGCCGGCGCGGCGCTATCATGGAGAGCTATGAGTCTCGCAGGCAAGAAAGTGGCCATTTTGGTCGACAACGTCTATCAGGAGATGGAGCTCTGGTATCCGCTCTATCGCCTGCAAGAGGCAGGGGCGGAAGTGATCACGGTGGGTGCCGCCGCCGGTCAGACCTACACGAGCAAGCTCGGCTATCCGTGTACCGCGCAGAAGTCGTACGACCAAGTATCGGCGGACGATTTCGCGGGAATGATCATTCCGGGCGGATTCGCGCCCGATCACATGCGGCGCCACGCCGCCGCGAAGAAGTTGGTCGCCGATGTCAACGCGCAGGGCAAGCTTGTCGCGGCGATCTGCCACGCCGGCTGGATGCTCTGTTCCGCGCATGGAATGCTGACGGGCCGCAAGGCGACCTCGTTCTTCGCGATCAAAGACGACATGGTCAACGCCGGCGCCGAATGGATCGACGCGGAAGTGGTGGTCGACGGCAATCTCGTCACATCGCGCAAGCCCGAGGATCTGCCCGCGTTCATGAAGGCCTGTTTGGACGTCCTTTCGAGGTAACGCATGAAGACTCCGGCTATCACCTTTCTGGCGGCTGCCGCGTTGTTCGCCGCCGATGACGGAACCACATCGGCCGATTGGCCGCACTATGGCGGCACCCAGCGCTCCTGGCGGTACTCGTCGCTCAACCAGATCAACGCCAAGAACGTCTCGAAGCTCGGTGTGGCGTGGGCGTTCCAAACCGGCGACTACGAGGGCGGATTCCAGGCGACGCCCATCGTCGTGGATGGCGTCATGTACGTCTCCACGTCGCGGAATCACATCTTCGCGCTCGACGCGGCGACGGGCAAGGAGATTTGGAAGTACACCTACCAGCTTCCGAAGGGCTTCACTGTCTTTTATGGAACGTTCAATCGCGGCGTGGCTGTTGGACACGGTCGCGTCTACATCGGAACGCTCGACAACTACGTCGTCGCCGTCGATCAAAAGACCGGCAAGGAACTCTGGAAAACCAATGTCGAGGACGTGAATCAGTGCGGCTGCAATATCACCGGCGCACCGTTGATCGTCAAGGACAAGGTGGTGGTGGGAACCACGGGTGGCGATTCGGCGCATCGCGGATACGTCGTCGCGTTCGACGCGAAGACCGGACGCCAGGCGTGGCGCTTCTGGACAATTCCCGCGCCCGGCGAGAAGGGCAACGATTCCTGGTCCGGCGATTCGTGGAAGTACGGCGGCGGGTCTTCGTGGATGACCGGATCCTATGATGCCGATCTGAACTTGGTCTATTGGTCGATCGGGAATCCCGCGGCGGACTTCTATGGTGGATCGCGCAAGGGTGACAACCTCTACACGGACTCGGTGGTCGCGCTCGACGCCGATTCCGGCCAGTTGAAATGGCACTTCCAGCAGGTTCCGCACGACGTTTGGGACTTCGATACGGCGTACGAAAACATCCTGCTCGACCTCCAGGTGAAGGGCATGCAACGCAAGCTCCTGCTCAACGTGAACAAGGGCGGGTACGTGTTCGTGAACGATCGGACGACCGGTGAGTTCGTCTCCGGATACCCAATCGTGAAGCACATCAACTGGATCACCGGTACCGACGCGAAAGGCAATCTCACCGGCCGGAATGAACCCAAGGCCGGCGAGTCTACATTCATTTGTCCAGCCATCGGCGGCGGACGAAGCTGGAATCAGGCATCGTTCTCGCCGCGCACCGGGCTGCTCTACACAACGGCCATCGAATGGTGCGAAGACGTGGTTTCGCAGCCGGAAGATCCGAGCGAAGGCAAGGTCTTCTTCGGCGGCACCTTCGTTCCCAAACACCCGAAGGGTGAAGAGGCGTATAGCCACCTCGACGCGATCGATCCCGTCACTGGACAGAAGAAGTGGAGCTATCGCGCCAAGTATCCGCTGCTCGCCTCTGTGCTGAGCACCGCGGGCGACGTGGTGTTCACGGGCGATCCGGAGGGCTATTTCTTCGCGCTCGACGCCAAGTCCGGCAAGAAGCTGTGGAACGTGCAGACCGGGTCCGGACATCGCGGCAGCTCGATCACCTATTCGGTCAAGGGCAAGCAATACCTGGCCACACCCTCGGGCTGGGGCTCGGCCGTCGCGGGGTTGATGACGCAGCTTTGGCCAGAAGCGGAGAAGTTTCGCTCCGGCTCCACGCTGTGGGTCTTCGCGCTTCCGGAGGGCAAGTAGCATGAAGCGGATCATTTGTTTGATGGCCGCGATGGGAGCAGCTCTGGCCCAGGACATGGGGCCGGCGGTATTCAATAAGAGCTGCGCGGTGGGCTACTGCCACGGTTCGGGCGGAACCGCCGGGCGCGCGCCGAAGCTGCTCGGGCGGAACTACGAACACCAGTTCGTATGGAAAGTGACGCGAGACGGTATTCCGAACACGGGCATGCCGGGCTGGAAGGAGCGCCTCAACGCCTCCGAACTCGAGGCGGTGATCGCCTACGTGGTGAAGATTTCCGGTGGCAAGCTCGACCCGAAACTCGCCGGCAGCGCCGGAGAATCGGGTCCGGCCATTCCGGCGGACGCAAAGCGCGGCAAGCAACTGTTCTTCGACGCCGTGCGCGGAGAGGGCCGATGCTCCACTTGCCACGCGCTCGACGAGATGGGAATCGCAATCGGGCCGAACCTGCTGTCGAGCAGTGCCTTCGATCACGACACGCTGCGCAACGGAAAGCCTTCTGCGGTGCGGCTCGCAAAAGCGGGCTCCGAAACATTTTCGGCGCTCCTCGTGGAACAGCGTCCGAACGAAACCGTGGTCTACGATCTCGCCTTGCCGCTGCCCGTGCTGCGCACGTTCGCCAAGGGTGAGGTCAGCTTTTCGAGCGGCGCCGAGTGGCGGCATTCGAAAGCCGTCACCAAGTACACAGACGCCGATCTCGACTCGGTGGCCGCGTACCTGAAGTGGATGGCCAGCCGCTGACGATGGCCGATCCGGCGATCTTCGTTCGCGGGCTCCGCAAGAACTACGGGGATCTCGAAGCGGTGCGCGGCATCGACTTCGAGGTCCAGCAGGGCGAAGTCTTCGGATTGCTCGGCCCAAACGGTGCCGGAAAGACAACGACGATCGAGATTCTGGAAGGTATCCGTCAGCGCACGTCGGGCGAAGTCCGCGTGCTGGGCTTCGATCCCGATCAGGCGGTGAATCGCATCAAGGACCGGATCGGCGTCTGCCTGCAGGCCACGAATCTGCCCGACAAGTGCACGGTAATCGAAGCGCTTGATCTGTTCGCGTCATTCTACACGCGGCGTGTCGATTCGATGATGGTACTGAAGCGGCTCCAACTCGCCGACAAGCGCAACGCGTTCTACTCCACGCTTTCCGGCGGCCAGAAGCAGCGCCTCGCGCTGGCGCTCGCCCTGATCAACGAGCCGCAACTGGTATTTCTCGACGAGCCCACGACAGGCCTCGATCCGCAAGTCCGGCTGGAGATCCACAAGCTGATCACGGAACTGCGCGAGGAGAAGCGCACGATCCTGATCACCACGCACTACATCGAGGAGGCCGAGCGTCTCTGCGATCGCGTGGCGATCGTGGACCAAGGCAAGGTGATCGCGCTCGGTACTCCGCGCGAGATCCAGGCGCAGACACTCGGCCATTCGCGCGTGGAAGTAAGAGCCGCCGCGCCCTTGCCGGACGTGCCGGACTTTGCCTGTGAACGCATCTCGCTGAGCGAGGACCGCCGGACCATTGTCGCCACGTCGGATCGACCGGCTCGCACGCTGGCCGATCTCGTCAAATGGATCGACCAGTGCGGAGTCGAGCTCGAAGATATCCACCTGAAACGGCCCACGCTCGAAGACGTCTTCATCGAACTCACCGGAAGGAGGCTCCGCGAGTAGCGTGAACGCATATCTGGCGCTGATCCGGTTGAATCTGCGGCTCGCCTTCCGCGAGCGATCGGTGCTGTTCTTCAACTACGTTTTCCCGCTGATCTTCTTCTTCGCCTTCGGCCAGTTCATGGGCGATGGCAACGCGGGCGCGGGTGCGATGCTGCGCATCGTGCCGATGGTGATCGTGATCGGTATCCTCGGCAGCGGACTCTTCGGCGCGGGCATTCGCGCGGTCGTCGAACGCGAGGCCGGAATTCTGCGCCGATACAAGGTCACGCCGATCTCGCCCGCGCCGCTGCTCGTCGCATCGATGGTCACCGGCTGGCTGCTCTATCTGCCGTCGGCGGTCATGATCATTCTGCTCAGCCATTTCCTTCACGGAATGCCGCTGCCGGAGCGCCCATTCTCGCTGTTCGCGCTGGTCACAGTCGCCTGTTTGGCTTTCCGTGCCATCGGCCTGATCGTGGCCGCGGTGGCGAACTCGGCGGCAGAGAGCAACGTGCTCATCCAGATTCTCTACATGCCGATGTTGTTCCTCAGCGGAGCCACGATTCCGGTTAGCATGCTGCCCTCGGGCGCGCAGATCGTTTCGCAGTTTCTGCCGGCTTCGTACCTCAATACCGGCATTCAACACGTGATGCTGCGGTCGGAAGGCATTGCCGCCAACTGGCAGTCGGTCGCGGGTCTCGTGCTTTCGGCCATCGTGGGCACCTTTGTCGCCACCAAGCTGTTCCGGTGGGAAAAGGAAGAGAAGCTACCTCGCAAGGCCAAGGCTTGGGTGCTTGCTGTGCTCGCTCCGTTTTTGGTGCTCGGTATTTATCAGGCTTGGTCGAAGGATCACATCTATGAGGCGCGCAAGCTCGACCGCGAGGTCCGCCGCAACCACACCCGCCTGATTCGCAACGCGATGATCTTCGTGGGCGACGGCACGGTAATTCCGAACGGCGCGGTTCTGATCAAGGAAGGCAAGATCGCGGCGGTATACAGGGACACCCCGCCGAGTCCGGAATCGCTGCGGGCGGATGCCATCGAAGCCGCGGGCAAGACGATCATGCCGGGCCTGATCGATCTGCATGTCCACCTCGGCGCCACGGGCGGATCGATGGAATCCGGTGCGCCGTTCGATCTCGCCAAGACCCAGCGCCGCTCGCTTGCCGCGCAATTGTTCTGCGGTGTGATCGCGGTCCGTTCGGTAGGCGACTTCACGACGGCCGCACTGGCATTGAAGCGCGACATGGATCGCGGAATCTGGCAGGGCGCCGAATTGTTCGCGGCGGGTCCGCTGTTCACCGCGCGTGGCGGACACGGCACCGAGATCCTGAAGAACGCGCCGCCTCAGGTGCGTGAGCAGGCCGATCGCGAGTTCGTGCGTTTGCCCGAGTCGCCCGAGCAAGCGGCCAGAATGGTGAGCGAGTTGAAGAAGCAGGGCGCGCAGGCGATCAAGGCCGTACTCGATTCGGGCTTCGCGGGGATGCCGTTCCAGAGAATGGATCGTGCGATCTTCACGGCGATCGCGCGGCAAGCGAAGGCGGAAGGGCTGCCGCTCGCCGTGCACACGGGCGATGCCGCCGATATCGCCGACGCGGCTGCCGCCGGAGCTTCGACCATCGAGCACGGGGCCCGCGAGAAGATCCCCGATTCACTATTCGCCCTCATGAGGCAACAGGGCGCCGCCTACGATCCGGCACTTTCCGTGGTGGAAGCGGTGACGCACCTTCAGCAACGCAAGACGGACCTGCTATCCCGCAGCCTCGTGCAGCAAGTAGCACCGAGCCCCGATTTCCTGCGCCAAACACGCGCGGTGATCGAAAGCGGAAAGGGAGCGGCGTTCCCGTATCCGGCGAACGTCGAGCAGCAACTGGATAACCTGAAGCGCGCCTGGCAAGCGGGAGTCAAGCTCGTAGCCGGGACCGACGCCGGGAATCCGCTGACGTTCCACGGCCCGGCGATTCACCGCGAACTGCAGCTTTGGGTTCAGGCGGGCGTTCCGCCTTCCGTCGCATTGCAGGCCGCGACGTCCAACGCCGCGAAGATCATCGGCGCGGAGAACCGGATCGGAATGATCAAGCCCGGCTACGAGGCGTCACTGCTGATCGTCGATGGAAATCCGCTCACCGACATCGCGGCGACCGAGCGGATCTCATCGGTGCTGTTGAAAGGCGAGCGGATCGACCGGCAGGATTTGTTCGACCAGCGGTGACCAGAACGTATCCATGCCGCTGCTGTGGATTCCTGACGCTCTCCGATCCGGGCGGCTACGAAATCTGCCCGGTCTGTTTCTGGGAGGACGATCCGGTTCAGAACGAGGACTCTGGTTTCACGGGCGGCGCCAATCGAGTCGCCCTCGATGAAGCGCGGGGAAACTTCGTCGAATTCGGCGCGTCGGAACTCGATGCGCTCAAGTACGTGCGGAGCCCGAGTCACGGAGAGGTTCCGCCGTCACCAATGCTGCAAGGCCTCGATCCCGAACTGCGAACCATGAGGGAACGCACCTTGAGGGTTGCCTTGCTCGGCTTGGTGCGAAGTGTCAGGGCGGGCCACATTCCGATGCTCGAAGGATGTGACGCGATTGCCGCGCTTTCCTGGCCAATACTGAGCTGGGAACCGGCCGAGGAGAGCCTCCTCACATTCGTCGGGGTGGTCAGCGAAATGGATGACATGCCCATCGGTGAAGTGAGGAACCTTTGGTCCGCCGCCGCGTTCGCGGAAGGGACCTTCGGATGGCCGAATATGAAGAAACAATTCGACCGCCCGTGATCGATGCCTGCCACCGCGTCGAAGCCTCTCTGTTGGTCGAGCTGCGGCGCTCGACGAATCGCGATCAGAAGTAGAACCGCAGCGCAAACTGCATGACTCGCGCGTTCCGCGCGGCGGTGAACTCACCCAACCGCGCGTTCGCTTGATTGCCCTGCGCGTCGAACCGCGCGCCGGTGTCGACGGCTGTGAACTGCGTGTGGTTCAGCGCGTTGTAGAGTTCCCAGCGGAACTGCACGCGCATCCGCTCTCGGATGGGGATGTTCTTGAACAGCGTTAGGTCCCAGTTGTCAGCCCAGGGTCCGCGGATCGGGAAGCGCTCGGAGTTGCCGATCGTGCCCACCGCCGGGAGCCGCACCGTGCTCGTATCGAAGTTGCGCCGGAACGTCCGGTCGCCGCGTGGCAGGTTCGGATTCCCCGTCAACACGACTCGTGCGCCATCGGTGGGCGAACCCGTGATATCGATCGGCGTCGTGGTCGAAAGCCCGATCGCCAGCGGCTGTCCGGAAGTGATGCCGTAGATTCCGGAGAGCTGCCAGTTGTGGAGAGCGTGCCGCAGCCCCTTCGGCACCGCGCCCGGATTCGGGAGATCGTACAGCCAGTTCACCCGCAGCACGTGCATCCGGTCGAACGACGAAGGACCATAGTTCCAAACGCGGCGCGCCACGAAGTTGCTGACCGCTTCGCCCTCCGCGCTGTTGTAGTCCATCGACTTCGACCACGTGTAGGCAACTCCGTACTGAAGTCCGCGCGAGAAGCGCCGGTCCGCCGAGATCTGGAGCGAATGATAGTTCGAGGAACTAGCGAACTCGACATTCGGAATGTTTCCGAAGCCCCCGTAGGGCCGCAGGAAGTTCTGCGGAAGCGGCACGCGTGTATTGGCGGGGTCCGCGTTTTCCGGGCGGAAATTGGTCCCAAACGGAATCGCGTTCAGGTTGCGGCGCCACTGCAGGTGCCGGCCGAGCGAGGCGACGTAGGCGACATCCAGCACCGTGCTGAACCCCACGTTGCGTTGCACCGCGAGGCTGTAGTTGATGGCGCCGGGCAGCTTCGCCACCGGATCGATCGCGGTCAGATCCTGCGGGAAGCTCAGTGCGCGCGCGCCCGCGAGATTGGCGAATGTGCCGTAAAACACGGTGGGCGAATCGACGAGCGGCGCCTGGGTGAGCGCGTTCGTCAGAAATCCGGCGGACTCACGGTTGTAGAACAGCCCTAGTCCGCCGCGGATCGCGGTCTTGCCGGTTCCAAATGGATCGTATGCGAAGCCGATGCGCGGCGCGAAGTGGACACCGCGATCGTTGAGGATCACCGTGGAATCGCGCTCCGCGACCACCAGCCCGTTCAGCGGATCTCCGGTTCCCGGCGCGAACGCACCGATCGCCGCCGCCGGAAACACCGCACCCGTCACGGGATGAACGCCCACTCGGGCGCCGTTGACCGAAGCTGGCCCGATTAGTTGCGGAGCCTTCGCTCGATCGAACCGGGATTCGAGGAACGCGCTCAGCGTGTCGTTCCGAACGTCGAACGGCGGTATCCACTGGAAGCGCATGCCGAAGTCGAGCGTCAGGTGGCTGTTCACCTTCCAGGTGTCCTGCGCAAACCATTCGATGTTGCGGGTGATGTAGTTGGTATAGGGCCGCGCCGACGCCTCAGTGTAAGTGTTGAAGACTCCGTAGAGCGTGTTGGCGTAAGGATGTGCCGTGTCGAGCGGATTGTTGGCGCTGGTGCCGAAATCGTAGAGTCCGTTGAAATTGAGTGGATTGTAGGAGCCGCGCCAGATCGTGTCGAAGTAGAAGCCCGCCTTGAGAGTGTGGCCGGAGAGCGACTTCGTGATGTTGTCCGTGATGCTGAGCGTGTCGTGCGAGGCGCTGTGCGGAAACCGGCCCTCGATGCGCAGATCGAGCGGCTGCGAAATTCCGGCGAAGGTCGCGTTCGGGATCACTCCCAGCGGATTGCTCGCCGGCGAAAACTGCGGCGCGCGGAAGCCGATCGTCTCGCGCTGATTACGCCTTAACTCGGCATCCGGTGTCGAGTCGAGTTCGGGCCTCTTGCTGAATCCGATATTCAGTTCGTTGAGCAGCACCGGGCTGAAGACGCGCGTGTATCGACCCACGACGATCCGGCCCGGGCGTGATGCGCTCTGGATCATCTGCTCCCAGTTGGGGCGGTTCGTTCCTGGCAGTCCGAGCCCGCCTTCGTTGATGTCGGAAGAAAGTGTGAAGCTGAACGCGATCGAGTTTCGCGGATTCGCGTTGAAGTCCACCTTGCCGGTGTGCGTGCGGAGCGGCGTCCGGTTCTGTCCCTGGAAGACATAGTTGTAGCGGCCCGCGGAAACGGTGCGGTCGAAAAAGTTCGGTTGCGGAAACACGCTCAGCAGAGCGCGCCCGTTCGGATCGAGCTGGCTCGTGGGAATCCGGTTCCCCGGGACGGGCTGCCGCGTCGACGGATCGCGTACGACGATGAGCCGGTTGTTCACGTCGAGCGACTGCGAGAAATCGCCGCCCCGCTCGGCGGCCGTCGGCGAAGTCCGCTGCGAGATCGGCTGATTGACGATCAGCGGCCAGAACTCCTGTGACCAGAAGAAGAACAGCTTGTCGCGCCTGCGGTTGAAGCCCCCAGGAACAGGCACGGGCCCGCCCACATTGTAGTTCCAGGTATTGAAGCGGTATCGAGGCTTGGCTTGGCCCAGGAAATTATTGAAAAAGTTGTTGGCGTTGAATTGCTCATGCCGCTTGAAGTACGAAACGAGGCCGTGATAGTCGCGCGTGCCGGACTTGGTGATGATCTGTACGTTCGCGCCGGAAAGGCGCCCGAACTCGGCCTGATAGTTGCTGAGCAGTACCTTCACTTCCGCCACCGCGTCGAGACTGATACTCACGGTGTTGACGTTGTTGTTGCCGATCGCGTTGACAGTCATGCCATCGAGCATGACCGCGTTGGTGGAAGCGCGCATTCCGTTCACGTTGACGTTCCAGTTGCGCGAGATCGCTTCGGGCTCGCTCAGATCCACGACACCCGGAAGCAGCCGTAGCAGGTTCATCACATTGCGTCCGCGGATTGCGATGTTCTCCACCTGCGCGCCCGTCAGCACGCCGGACCGCTCGGCGCTCGCCGTCTGCACCGCCACGATCTGGTCCTGAACGACCACCTGTTCGGTGGTCTGTCCGATCTCGAGCGTCAACGTGCCGACCGCGAGTTTCTCCGACGCCGTCAAGTGGATTCCCGGCCGCTCGAGTTGCTTGAACCCGGATGCGGAAACCCGCAGCGAATACTCGCCCGGAGGCACGCTTCCGAACAGGAAAGAGCCGCGCTCGCCTGTAGAGGCTTCGCGCGCGGCTCCTGTCGCGGTCTGCGTGAGACGAACGGAGATGTTCTGCATGGGCAGGCCCGTGGGATCGCTCACCGCTCCTTCGATCGAGCCTGTGATCGACTGGGAGAAGAGCACGGCCGCGATCAGGCAGGGGCCGGCCAACAAAGCGAGTCGTTGCATGGATCGTTGATACAACATTCGCGGAGCGGAGTCAAAGATCCGGCCGGTGTGCTGTGTTATCCTCCGCCAGAAGGGACCACTCGTATGGAACGCAAAACCGCCGCCGATTTTCCGCAGGAACTCCTGACACTTTTCGACCTCTACGTCCATGGCGACATCGAACGCAGGGACTTTCTCGAGGGCGCGAAGAAATTCGCCGTGGGTGGACTCACCGCGGCGGGCCTGCTCGAGGCGCTGCGGCCCAACTATGCCTGGGCGCAGCAGGTTCCCAAGGATGACAAGCGCATCAAGACCGAAGCCGCCACTGTCGATTCGCCGCAAGGCAACGGCTCGATCAGGGGCTATCTTGCACGTCCCGCCAAGGCGAAGGGCAAGCTTCCGGTGGTGCTCGTGGTTCATGAGAATCGCGGACTGAATCCCTACATCGAGGATGTCGCCCGCCGCTTGGCTACCGAGAACTTCATCGCGTTTGCTCCGGACGGGCTCACGAGCGTGGGCGGATTTCCGGGTGACAACGAACAGGGTGGCAAGCTCTTCGCGAAAGTGGATCGCGCCAAGATGGCCGAGGACTTCGTGGCCGCGGCCCGTTGGCTGAAGGCACGCAAGGATTCTTCGGGCAAGCTTGGCGCTGTGGGATTCTGCTTTGGCGGTGGCATCTGCAACATGCTCGCCGTCCGGCTGGGCGCCGATCTCGCCGCGGCGGTTCCGTTCTACGGGAGTCAGCCGCAAGCGGCTGACGTTCCGAAAATCAAGGCTGCGATTCTGCTGCACTACGCTTCGCTCGATACCCGCATCAATGGCGGCTGGCCCGCCTACGAAGAGGCGTTGAAGGCGAATCATGTGAGCTACGCCGCGCACATGTACGAGGGCGCCAATCACGGCTTCCACAACGACACCACGCCTCGTTATGACGAGGCGGCGGCGAAGTTGGCCTGGAAGCGGACGCTCGACCATTTCAAGAACCATCTCCGGGGTTGATTCCGTTGACGTTCAGTGGGGTTCCGCGGCCTCACTTCGAAGGAGTGGAGTCGGCATCGGGGTTTCGGCGCCACGAGCCAGACTGAGAGTCCGCGCCCCGTCAGCCGCCGCAGTTCCACGACTTTCGACATCGACGAGACCCATCCATATTATCCATTGATAGGCAGCCGGTTGAGCCCAGCAGCCACCGGCGCTTGCCTGCGCGATAATCGAGAAGAAAGGTGAACGCATGGCTCTGGCAATCGAAGAAGCGATCGACTCGAGGATTGGCGGGGTGCGGACGGAAGCACTCGATCTGAGTTTCGGAGAGATCGTCAATCTCTACTCCTCCAAGGAGTTGATCATTCAGCCGGAATATCAACGCCTCTTTCGCTGGTCCAACGACCAGCGCTCGAGGTTGATCGAGTCCATTCTCCTAGAACTTCCGATCCCACAAATCTTCGTCATGGAGCAATCCGACGGGGTGATCGAACTCATCGATGGCTTGCAGCGAGTCAGTTCCGTGATCCAGTTTATCGAGCCCGGCGCGCTCGGCCTCGACCCCCTCCGTCTGAGCGGCTGCGACTTGATTCGCGAACTGAACGGCAAGTTATTCGCTGATCTCTCCCTCAAGCTCCGGCTCAGGCTAAAACGCTCGTCGGGTC